>CAYXHP010000064.1:0-9160 GCA_964465015.1 uncultured Gemmatimonadota bacterium | reverse complement strand
CACGGAAGTCCAAGGAGCTGCTGGACTTCGCACCGGATCTCGACCTCTCCACGGGGCTGCGGCGCTTCGTGGAGTGGTACCGCGAGACGCGCGAGGAGGAGGCTTCGGCCGCCGCAAGCGGGACCGGCTCGGCGGCCGGCTAGGGCACCGCTCGGGTCGCATCCGTCGACGGCCCGGTCCGGGGCCCCGACGCCTCAGTCCCGAGGCACGTGCTCTCGACGCGTCGGCTCCCACGTGAGGGTCTGGTCACCTCCCAGGGCCAGTCGCCACGCCTGGACTCCGGCGCGCAGTCCGGCGAACGCGTAGCCCGCCAGCCGAACCGCGCGCGGCGCCCGTCCGCGCTCCGACCACTCCATGGACATCGCGCCGGCGGCGATCGCCGCCAGCCCCGCCCAGCCCAGCGTCCCGAGTGGGCCTCCTCCCGCAACCAGGAGCGCACACCCCGGCAGGGCCAGCACCCCCGCTGGCGGAACGAGCCAGCGGCACAGCTTGTGACTGAACAGCATGAACGCGAAGCGGCCGTACCGGAACGGGTCGAGAAGCGCCCGGTGTAGCCATAGCGTCTCGAGGCCCTGGGCCATGGTACGCCGCTTCCGGCGGAGCTCCGCCTCGATGGATCCGGCCCGCGGGACCATACACACGGCCGAGGGCACCGACACGGACCTCAGGCGCGCCTCCCGCCCCGCGAGCGCGGCCGCGAAGTCGCGGCTCGCGCGCAGCGGAACGGGCCGGTCATGGAGCTCCCTCCGGATGGCGTAAAAGCAGCCGCTCGCCCCTACGATGGACCCGAAGCGTGTCTCCAGGTCGCGGACCGCCATCTCGTAGCCGACGTAGCCGGTCTCCCCGACGTTCCGCTCGCTGCCCTGGGCCCCCACGCTGACGTCGCGGCCCGAAGCCACACCGATCGTGTCGTCCTGGAAGACCCGCAGGAGCGGCTTGAGGGCCTCGGGGAGGATGCGCGTCGTGGCGTCCGTGTTCACGATGATCTCGCCCCGCAGGTGCGGCACGGCCGCGTTCTCGGCCGCCGTCTTCCCGCCGCGCTCCGGGAGCCGGAGGAGCTCCACGCCCCGGTCGGCGAACTCCAGCACAATGGCGTCCGTCCCATCGCTCGAGGCGTCCGAGACTACGAGGACCTGGAGGCGGTCCCGAGGATAGTCCAGGTCGAGGAGGGCCTCCAGGGTGCCGCGCACGACCTCTTCCTCGTTGTATACCGGAAGGGAGATGCTGACGGTAGGCCACTCGGCCGGGTCCCCCGCTGGAAGGGCGCGGGACCGGACCAGCCGGGCCAGCAGCGTGAGCAGGGCCGGATAGGCGGCGTAGGCGTAGATCCCGAGAACCAGCGGCAGCGCGACGAGGCAGACGCCGAGCACCGTCACGGGCGCACGCTCGCGGCCGCCCGGTACACCGCCTCATAGCGACGCACCCAGTCCTCGACGCCGAACGCCTCGTCCAGGTGGGTCCGGGCGGCAGCGGCGCGGCGCTTCGCCTCCCGTGGCTCTCCGAGCATGCTCCTCACGGCGGCTGCCAGCGCCGCCGGGTCCTCCGGCGAGACCAGCCACCCCTCGCTGGGGGAGAGCACGTCCGGGACGCCGCCGACCCGCGCGGCGACGATCGGGACACCGGCGTGCATGGCCTCGAACAGCACCATCGGAGTCCCCTCCGTCCTCGAGCTCAGCAGCAGTCCGTCGAAAGCGCGGAAGAGCCTGGCGGCTTCCGGTACGATACCGTGCCAGCGGACCCGGTCCGCGATCCCGAGCTCTCGGGCCCGCTCCTCGAGCTCGGACCGCAGCCGCCCATCGCCCAGCACATGCAACACCGGCGTCGGCTCGGCCACTGCGGCGACTGCCTCAAGCGCCACGTCGAGGCCCTTCTCCCCGGTAAGACGGCCGACCCAGCCCAGGACGATTTCATCGGGAGGCGCTCCCAGTCGATCCCGAGCCTCCGCGCGCGCGAGGAGCTCCGCGGGGCTCGACCAGGCGTTCGGAAGCACGTGCAGCCGCGTGGGGTCCGTGACGAAGGCCTCGAGCTCCCGGCCGAGCGGGACCGAAACCGCGACCACGGCCTCGAAGCGCCGCAACATTCGCCGCTGCAACCATTCGTACGCGAGATTCTTGCGGCCTCCGCCCGTGAACCCGTGCACCGTGGTCACCCTCGGGACGCCAGCCCATCCCGCCGCCAGGCCCCCGAGAAGGTCCGCGCGATACCCGTGCGTGTGCACGACTCCCGGCTGCACATCCCGGATTATGCGAGTGACCATGCGCGCCTCACGTACATAGGCGCGACCGACGGCGCGGACACGGCGTACGTCCACCCCGTCTCGTTCGAGCGCTGTCACCAGCGATGGGGGTGCGCCCGCTTCCGTGAGGACGGTGACGACCACGGGCCGCTGGTCCGCACACTGCTGTCCGTACGCCAGTCTCTCGACCATGGATTCCGCGCCGCCCACGGGGCCGGGGGCGATGAGGTGGAGTACGGTGTGGCGGTCATGCGACATCGGGGCGCCTCCGGCGGAAGCGTGGCCCTGCTCTCGCGGCCGCGAACATGCTAGGATGGAGCGGTCCGGCGCCATGTGCGGCCGCGACCGCGAACCGGCTGGAAATCGGTACGTCATTTGCCGCTGCCGGCCGACCGACTGGCTTGCCGAGCCTGGCGCTCCCTCCCTCACCCCGAGGCGGCAGGACATGGACGAAGCGCGCGACCGACGCCGCGAGCAGCTCGTGCTCGCCCTCGTTCTCCTCGTGGCCTTCGTGGCCCGCTGGTGGCTGCTGGGCCAGCGCTGGGTCAACCCGGACGAAGGCGCTCACCTTATGGACGGCCGGCTCGCCCTTCAGGGCCTGGTCCCCGGGGTCGATTTCGTCGCGCGACAAATCGTCTACGTCTGGCTGGAGGCCGCCACCCTCAAGTTGCTCGGCATCGACTACGTCCACGCCCGTCTCCTGGCCGTGGCCGCCACGGTCGGCGGTGGCTGGTTCCTGTATCTGATCGGCCGCGAGCTGTTCGATCGCACGGTCGGGCTCCTCGCTTCGATCCTCTACCTGTTCCTCCCGTTCTCGTTCATCCTGTCGATGAACGCCAAGACAGAGCCCGTCTCTATCTTCTTCGCGGCTGGTGCCGTCTACTTCGCCATCGATGCCCTCCGGCGTGCCGACCGCGGCGAGGCCCGGCGCCGGCTCGTGGCCGCCGGGACCTTCCTGTCCGCCGCCTTCTACGTCCGCCAGTCTGCCATGGGAATCGGACTGGCGCTGGTCCTCACGCTGCTGATCGGGTACCGGGGTAGCTGGAAGCGCGCGGCTGCCGGGTTGGGCTGGACCATGCTCGGCGCCGTGTCGGTCTGGGCTGTCGTGTCCGTCTATTACGGCCTGGCGGCCGGAACTCTCATGTTGAGGAACCCGAGCGTCAACCCGTTGATATTCCTGCTGGACAACGCTCGGTCCATCGACTTCCTCGCTCCCCTGGTCGGCCATCACTCGGCGGATGCCCTGTCCCCGGGGCTCGGACTCTCCCTGCCGGCATCCCCGGCGGCGGCCCAGGTGCACGCCGGGCGCAACTTCCTCCATCCGACCCGGACCCTCCACAATCTGACCCAGTCGGTCGAGCTGGTGCTGGTCCTCGCAGCAGGGAGCTTGCTGGCAGCACCGATCGCCTTGTGGACGCTGGTACGGAGGCGCGGGAAGGGGTCGGCGGTCCAGGGTGCCCTTTCCTACGCGACCCCCTACCTGTGGCTGGTGTGCGTCGCGGCCGCCTATGCCTTCTGGGCGCTCCATCGTGGCTTCTTCCAGGCTTATCTCCTCGAGCTCATACCGCCCATGGCGCTCCTATCGGCCGCCCTGGTCGTCTCCTGCGTGCGCTTCCTGCGGGACGGCTCGGAGGGCTGGTCGGATCTCGTCCCCGCCCTGGGAACGGTCCTCGCGCTGTGGCTGGTCCCGCTGGCCTTCGGCCTGAGGGACCTCAACCGTCCCGTGTACCTGAGCGCCAGCATCCTCACCGTCGGTGCCTGGTACCTGGGACGCCATGGCACCGCGGTCCGCTGGGCCGCATGCGGCCTGGGCATCGTAGCGGGCACGGCCGCCACGCTACTCATTGGCCCTTCCCTGCCGGGACCGGTGCGCGCGGCCCTCTATCTGCTCCTGTGGGGCGGGGCCGTCGGGGGAGTGCTCGTGGCCGCGTCGCCAGGACCGCCCCCGCGGGTGGAACGGGCCCTGGCTCTCGCCCTCTACCCGCCCCTGCTTGCGGCCGTGGTGATGACCGCCCTCGTCGACCGCGACATCCTCGATCTGGGCTACGATTGCGTGTGGGCTCCGTCTACGGTGCAGGAGGTCTCGACCTACGTCCGGGAGCATTCGGCTCCCGGAGACGAGGTGATGTCGGGCGCCGTCATCTGGGCCCTCCAGGCCGACCGAGATCCATTCTACGACATCTCGCACCCTCTCCAGTTCCTGGGCGGGATGACGCCGGCCGAGTCGGACGACATCGGTCGATATTTCGCGCACTCCCCCCCGAAGTTCATCGTGCTCGACGGCTACACTCGAGCCCTGTACGTCGACGACGTTCCGACCATCCAGTCGGCGCTCTCGGACCGCTACGTCCTGCGACGAACGGTGGAGGGCTCCAGATATCCGGTGAAGGTCTACGAGCGTGGCGCCGCAGCGGGGCCCGCGGACAACACGTCGCGGTAGATCTCCTCCAGCTCGCGGTTGAGGACGCCGATGTCGAAGTGTCGCTCGACGTGGCGGCGTCCGGCGCGCCCGAGCTCGGCCCAGGATCCGGGCGCCGCGAGGAGCTCGAGCAGGACATCGGCCAGCGCCTCCACGTCGCGCTCCGGGACCAGGTAGCCACTCCGGCCGTCGAGGACGACCTCGGGGATCCCGCTGTGGCGCGTGCTCAGAATCGGAAGGCCGCAGCTAGAGGCCTCCATCAGCACCGTGGGCGTTCCCTCCTGGTCTCCACTCGCCGCCGTGATGCTGGGGAGCAGGAAGAGGTCGGCGCGGCGCATTGCCTCGCGCACCTCGACCTGGGGCCGGGCGCCGCGGAAGGTCACCACGCCCTCCAGCCGCAGCTCGCGCGCCCGGCGCTCGAGGCTCTCCCGCCGAGGGCCGTCCCCGATGACCTCGTAGCGGAGCGCCAGCCCGGCCTCCACGGCGCGGGCGACCGCCTCGAGCCCGTACTCCACCCCCTTCTTCTCGACCAGCCGCGCCACCGTGAGGATCCGCACCGGCTCTCTCTCCGGCTTCGGCCCGCGCTCTCGGAAGGTGAACTCGGCCGGATCCATGCCCACGTGGAGGATGCGGAGCAGGCGCTCCGGGCAGCCCAGCTCCAGCAGGCGGCGGCGGGCATACTCGCTGTTCACCGTGACGCAGGCGGCGCGCTCGAACAGACTTCGATAGACCGCCGGGCCGTGCTGGTCCGGATAGCGCGAGAAGTCGTAGCCATGGAAGGTGACGACGAGCGGCGCATCCCAAGCTTCGCCGAGGAAGGCGTACTCCAGGCCCACATCGCCGAAGTGGCAGTGCACCACGTCGTGCCGGCCGCGGCCGAGGGCGGCGAGCCGTGGCAGGATGTTCCGGCGGCCGCCGTAGGGCGCGCTCCGGTTTCGGGCCAGCCAGCGCAGGGACCCGGGGTCCCGCAGCAGGACCCGGACCGCCGCCGCGACACCCTCCTTCCACTCCGCCCCGGTGCGCGAAGGGGAGCGGGAGCCGTGCACGTACACCACGCGGCGGACCAGGTCGTAGCGCTCGAAGTCGCCGTGCACCGGCCCCGGCTCAGGCCGCCGATCGGACATCACGGTCACCTCGTGGCCCAGGTCCATCAGGCCGGTCACCTGGCGGAGGATGAAGGTCTCCGACACGGTGGGAAAGGTGCGCACGACCATCGCCACGCGCAGGCCGGCGGAGGGAGGCCGCCGGTCGGAGGGGCTCACGACCCGGACTTGGGCTCGATGCGCCATTCGGGCGCCCAGTACATCGGCCCCCAGTGCCGGCGCTCCGGAATGCTGTTCCCCCATCCGAAGACGTCGTGGGGACGCACCTCCAGGTGGAGAACGTCCCCGAACCGCGCGATATCCCGTTCACCATTGCCGATGTGGACCGTGGCGACGTACTGCCCGGCGTTGAGCGGGATCTTGCCCAGGTCGCAGCGCACGTCCCAGAAGCGCGAAGACCCGGGAGCGCTCGCAACGTTCTGCACCTTGCTGCTCATGGTGACGACCCTTCCGCCCGCCACGAGCGAGAAGGAGAGCCCCACCGTGAGTTCCTTCAGCGACTCGGGTGCCTCTACGTCGAACTGCCAGGCCACCGGCTCGCCGCAGCGCACCGAAAGGCTCCGGCTACGGCGTGGGTGGAGGAAGTAGCCCTCGCCGCTCCCGAGCATCCAGCCGGGATTCGGATCGGCCGGGATCGCCCCGTCGTCTTCCGTGCGAAGTTCGTCCTCGAACCTCGCCACGTAGTGGTCCACGACCTCGTCGGCCGGCCCGTCGTCCACCAGGCGCCCATCCTCGATGAGCACGCAGCGTTCGCACAGGGCGGTGATGGCGCCCATGTCGTGGCTCACGAAGAGGATCGTACGTCCACTCCGGGCCACGCTCTCCATCTTGCCCAGGCACTTCTTCTGGAAGCCCACGTCTCCGACGGCCAGGACCTCGTCGATGATGAGGATCTCTGGGTCCAGGTGGGCGGCCACCGCGAACGCCAGGCGCACCTTCATGCCGCTCGAATAGCGCTTGATCGGAGTATCGATGAACTGGGCCAGGTCGGCGAACTCGATGATCTCGTCCAGGTGGTCGTCGATGTGGTCGCGGTCCATCCCGAGGATGGCTCCATTCAGGTAGATGTTCTCCCGCCCAGTGAGCTCGGGGTGGAAGCCCGTGCCCACCTCGAGGAGCGCTCCCGCTTCCCCCTCCAGGACGGCCCGGCCCGTGCTCGGCTCTGTGACCCCGGACATGATCTTGAGGAGCGTGCTTTTGCCCGCGCCGTTCTTCCCGATGATGCCCAGGACCTGCCCTCGCGGAACCTCGAAGGAGACGTCCCGGAGGGCCCACACCACGTCGTCGTCGTTCTCCGACTCGCTGAAGTGCGTGAGGCGCCGGAGCCGCCGGAGGTTTCGGAAGGGCGACCTGGCCGCGTACATGATGGCCTCGCGGAGCGTGTCGTGGCGGTCCTCGGCCACCCCGATCCGATACCGCTTGCCCAGGCCCTCGGCCCGGATGGCGATGTCCGTCACGTGCGCCTCCCGACCGGACTCACCGGACGTGCCGGCGCCGACCGCTCGTCGCCAGGGTCGCCGGCCCGGGTCCCCTCAAGCCACATCGGCGAACACCTTCTCTGTGTGGCGGAAGTAGAGAAGCCCGGTGACGAAGAGGACCAGCGCGGCCCCGATCGAGATGGCCTGCATGCCCCAATCGATGGGACGCGACTGGAGCAGTACGCTTCGAAAGCCCTCGATCACGCCCGACATGGGATTGAGCGCGTAGATGGGCCGGTAGCGAGCAGGCACCGATGACATCGGGTAGACCACCGGCGACAGGTACATCCACGCCTGGACCAGGAAGGGGCTCACGTGCTTGATGTCCCGGTAGCGGATGTTGAGCGCGGCGAGCCAGCTCCCCACCCCGGCCGCTGTCATCACGGTGACCAGCACCAGGAGCGGCACGACCCCCAGGGCCAGCGGGACCGGAACGCGGTGGTAGAAGCCCATCATGGCCAGCAGGATCACGAAGGCGATGCAGAAGTCCACGAGGCCGGCCAGGACGGGCGAGAACGGGATCACCAGCCGCGGGAAGTACACCTTGGTGATCAGATTCGGGTTCCCCACGAGGCTCTGACCCGACAGATTGAGCGCCGTCGAGAAGTAGGTCCACGGCACGAGCGCGGTCAGGGAGAAGACCGGATACGGCACCCCCTCGGAGGGGACCTTGGCGAAGCTGCCGAAGATGAGCGTGAACACGACCATGTTGAGCACGGGCTGGAGAATGGCCCAGCCCGCCCCGAGCACGGTCTGCGCATAACGGACCTTGATGTCCCGCCACACCAGGAAGAAGAACAGCTCCCGGTAGCGCCACAGCTCCCGGACGTTGACGCCGGGCCAGGGGCGCGAGGGCTTCCGGATGTGCGCCCGCGGCGACGGCACGGATGGGACCCTGGTCCTTGGGCTCGCTGCTCCCGCCTCCAACGGTGCTTCGGCCAGTTCGGTCCCGCCCGGCGCCGTTCCCTCGACCTGGACGGCGACCTCGTCGATGTTCGGAGTCACGTTCTCAGGTACCCTCGCGTTCTATTCGTTCGCGTCCCCGCCGGAGCCCGGCGCGGAGTCGAATCGAGCCTGTCTCGACTTGCAGCGCTCGTGCCGCGGAGTCGTGGTGTCTCGGGCGGGGGAAGTCCGGGCCGGTGGAGCCTTCTCCCAGCGCCGCTGGCCGGCCCGCCGCGACACGGGCCCCGATCTGTGGCGTGCGTACTACACATCGGCCGGGCCGGCGTGGCGCCAGTATAGCACCCGGGGGACGTCCGGGCCCCGCGCCGGCACACGGCTCGGCCCCGTACGGCCCGATCGGAGCGCCGAATCGGCCCGCGCACCGCCCGGCCGATCCCGTCGCGCGCGAAACTGGACCGGACGGGCGTGCGGCGCTCATCTTGCCGGTACGCGCTACCCAATGCCATACACGTTGGGCCCGCCGGCGCTTCGGCCGCGGGCGCTCCCGGCCACGCGGCCGCTCCTCGTGAACCGGCGACATGGACTCCGATCCCTACATCTCGGTGCTGCTGGCCACATACCGGCGACCCGCATGCCTGGATGCGGCGCTGGCGGACATGGCGCGCTCCGCTCTGGGGACCGGGCGGTTCGAGGTCATCGTGTGCGACAACGCGGACGACCCCGACACGCGCCGCGTGTGCGAAGCCCGTGCCGCCGCGATGCGGGTCCGGTACCTGGTCGAGCCCAGGCGCGGCAAGAGTCACGCCCTGAACCGGGCGATCGGAGAGGCCCGCGGCGAGCTCTTCGTGTTCACGGACGACGACATTCTGGCCCCAGCGGCGTGGCTGCGCGAGACGTGGGACGGAGCCGCACGCTGGCCTCATCAGACGGTGTTCGGCGGTCGCGTGCTCCCCGAGTGGCCGGATGGCATGCCCGGCTTCCTGGAAGGCTCACGATACCTCGGACCCTGCTTCACCGTGCT
>CAYXHP010000063.1:0-13725 GCA_964465015.1 uncultured Gemmatimonadota bacterium | reverse complement strand
CGGAAGGCCTCCTGCATGTTCCATCTCTGCGCCTCCTTCCGGGACTTGAAATACATCCAGGCGCGCCGCATGAGCTTCTCCAGGATCCAGCTGTCGATGTTGCCGCCCCGGTTGTTGCGCACGTCGATGATGAGGGCCTGGCGGTCGAACACCGGGTAGAACTGCCGCTCCCACGCGGCGATGTCCGAGGAGCCCATGGCGCGCAGGTGCACGTAGCCGATCGAGTCGTGGCTCAGGCTGTCGACCTCGAGCCGCCGCGTGTACTCCCACTCGTCGTAGCGCAGGCTGGAGGCCTCCCGGCCGCTGATCGGCGTCGCGATCACGGCGCGCCCCGGGCCCCCGGAGGACGGCTTCAGGGTGAGCAGCGTCTGTTTGCCCGCCTTGCGACGCAGGAGCGAGCGATAGTCATCGACCGACAGCGTCGGGACGCCGTCGATGGCCACGAGGATGTCCCCGTCGTGGGCCTCGACCCCCGGTCTGGCCAGCGGCGAGAGCTCGTCGGGCTGGTCGGGGTCGGCCCGGTAGATGTGGTCGATCCGGTAGCCGCCCGCCTTCGGGTCGCGCTCGAGCCGCGCCCCCAGGCTCCCGACCTGCACCGTGTCCGCACCGGGCCGCATCTCACCTCCCACCACGAACGTGTGCAGGGCGGAGAGCTCGGCCACCATCTGGCCGATCACGTCGGAGAGCTCCTGCCGGTCGGTCACCCTCCGGGCCAGCGGGAGGTACTTGGCCTTCATGGCCGGCCAGTCCACCCCGTGCATGCCCGGGTCGTAGAAGTAGTCCCGGTGGAGGCGCCATGCCTCCCGGAACATCTCCATGTACTCCCGGCGCGGGTCGACCCGGAGCATCCAGTCGCCCAGGTCGACCTTCTGGTCGGCGAGCTTCGACGGGGCCTTCGATCCCGCGTCGATCACGTACAGGTCGTCGTGCTTCCGGACCAGGATCTTCTTCGCGTCGGCCGAGAGCTCGTAGGAGCGGATGTCCTCGACGAGGGTGGCGGCCTTCGGGTCGTGGTTGGTGATCTCGAGCGCCTCCAGGGAGGCCTTCCGGTCCGGGCCGTCGGTGGCCGAGAGCCAGAACAGTGTCCCCTCGCCGGCGGAGAGGTCCCGGTAGTTGCCCGGTGGGACCGGGACCTGCTCGAGGCGGCCCTCGAGGCCGGCGAGCTGGATGTCGACCCTCGGCGGCCCGGACGCCGAGTCGGACGCGGTCTTCCCCCTCCCTCCGGCGCCCTTGCCGGGAGCGGCCTTCGCCCCGGTGCCGCTGTCCGCCGGGGCCTGGAGCTCGTCGTCCGGCCGGAACGGCGAGCGCAGTCCCGGCCGTAGCGCCAGCGCGTAGATCTTCGTGGTGCGGTCGAAGTACGGCTCCGGCTGCCGGTCGCCCCACGGGGAGTTGACCGAGGAGACGAAGTGCCGGTCCGAGAGGAGATAGAGCCACTTCCCGTCCCGGCTCCAGGCCGGCGCGTAGCTGTCGTAGCGGTCCGTGGTCACCGGCGTCGTGGAGCCATCGTCCACGCCGTACAGGTCGATGCGCGTAAAGCCGTCCTCCAGCGGTTCCTCGTAGGCCAGCCAGCGCGAGTCCGGAGACCAGGTGGGGTCGGAGAGGTCGCCGTAGTCGGAGTGGGCGATCTCCCGGGAGCGGCCGGTCCGCGTGTCCAGTACGAACAGCCGGTGGTCCCTGTCGTAGTGAGCGATCCAGCGTCCGTCCGGCGAGGGGACGGCGTCCCAGCGCATGGTGCTCCCGTCGCTGGTGAGCTGGCGGGGCGACCCGACCCCGTTGGCCGGCAGCTTCCAGATCTCGACCTCGCCCGTGGAATCGGAGAGCGCCACGAGCGAGTCGCCCCCGGGCAGGAAGCGGGCGCGGCGGTAGCGCACCGAGTGCACGCGCGTCGCCTCCACCAGGCGCCCCTGCCGGGCCGGAGCCACGAACAGCTGCCCGCGGGCCGTGAGCACCACCCGGTCGCCGTTGGGAGAGAGATGCGCATCGGTCAGGTAGTCCATCGGATCGTGCACCCAGTGCGGCCGGAGCTGCCCCAGGTCGGAGGCGAGCTCGATCGGCACGACGTGGTCTTCCCCCGTCGACAGGTCCAGGACGCGCAGGTCGGCGCCGTACTGGTACACGACGCGGCCGTCCGAGAGGGCGGGCGACTCGAGGTTGAAGACTCTGTGGTGGGTGAGCTGCTTCAGGTCGCCGCCTCCCTCGTCCATCGACCACAGGTTCATGATGCCGTCGCGGTCGGAGGCGAACACCACCCGTCCCTTCCACAGCATCGGGTCCTTGCTCGTCCCGGCGTAGTCCGTCGTGAGGGGCACGGCCTCCGGTGATCCGGAAGCGTACTTCCACAGCTGCTGCACGCTCCCGCCCTGGTAGCGGTCCGTGTGGCTCCCCTGGAAGGGCAGGCGCGTGAAGTAGAGGACCTTCCCGGAGGCGTCGTAAGTGCCATCCGACGCCTGGGCGAGGGGGAGGACCGTGCTCTGGTGGGTAGCCGTGTCGAGCGCCACGAGCTGCGCGTTCGGGAGGGTAGAGTAGTCCCGGGTGGAGTAGAGGACGCGGCCGTCGGGAGTCCAGCCCACCACGGTGGCGCCGCCCCCGTCCCAGCTCCGGCGCTCCGGAACGCCGCCCTCGAGCGGCATCGTGTAGACCTCGTCGGGCCCCTCGTACGAGGCGGTGAAGGCCAGCGTCCGTCCGTCCGGCGAGAAGGCGGCATCGCGCTCCTCCCGGAGTCCCGTCGTGAGCCGGCGCGCCGCGCCGCCATGAATCCCAACGCTCCACAGGTCGCCCTCGGCCGTGAATACGATCGTGGTGTCGTGGAGGGCGGGATAGCGGTAGTAACCGGGGCCGGTGGTGTCGACCGGCGTCGTGGCGGCGATGCCGGGCGCGGGGCCGACCGCGGACACGGCAGCGGCCACGAGCAGGGCGGCGGAGAAGGTCAGCGAACCGCGGACGTCCATCAGGGGCTCCTTGGCGCGGGTGGTCTTGCGCGCGGCCCGGGTGGCCGGTGGACCGGCCGGGCCGGACCCACGCTAGAGGGGCCCACCCTCCCCGGCAAGGCGCGCCGCGCGCCGCGCGATGGCGCGTACCAATCCGCCGAAGATGACGGCGTGGGCCGGATAGAGCCCGTACCAGTACAGGAGCCCCGACAGGCCCCGCGGCGCGAAGTAGGCGGTCTGGACGAGCCTCGTCCCGTCGCCCTCTTCGTGCGCCTGCCACTCGAGCCACGCCCGGCCCGGGAGCCGCATCTCCGCCCGCAGCCTGAGCCGCTTCGGCGACTCCACGACCTCGGCGCGCCAGAAGTCGACCGCCTCGCCCACGCGCAGCTCGTCGGGGTGCCGGCGGCCGCGCCGCAGCCCCGGCCCTCCCGCCACGCGGTCCAGGAATCCACGGAGCCGCCAGGCCCACGACCACGCGGGCCAGCCCCGGTCTCCCCCCAGTCCCGAGAACACCCGGTAGACGACTTCGGGAGGGGCCGCCACGCGCACCGTGCGCGCCTCCCGGACGAGTCCTTCCCGCTCCTCGAGCACGCGCGACTCCGCGCGGCCCAGCGCGCCCGACCAGCGGGTGATGACGGCGCCCGATGCGGTCTCCTCCAGTGCCCTGCGGACGGCCTCACGGTACGGGAGAGGCTGGATGGCGGGATAGAGACGGCGCGCACGCTCCGTGTCCGCGGTCACCGGCTGGAGAACGCCCTCGATGAGGGGGACGGCCAGTCGATTGGGGATGGGCGTGACGAGCCCCACCCAGCGCGCGGCCAGCCGGGGCGCCAGCACCGGGACCGGGAGGATGACGCGCCGGAGCCCGCGCACTTCGGCGTACACCTCCATCATGCGGCGGAAGGTGAGGACGTCGGCGCCGACGTCCAGGACGCTCCCCGGCCGCCCCTCCCCCGCTTCCACCAGGTAGGCCAGCACGTCGTCGACCGCGATCGGCTGGACCGGGTTCCGGATCCAGCGGGGTGCGACCATGAGTGGGAGGCGCTCGGTCAGGTAGCGCACCATCTCGAAGGAGGCCGACCCGGAGCCGATGACCGGACCGGCCCTGAGCTCCGTGGCGTCGCAACCCTCGCGCAGCAGCTTCCCCACCTCGGCCCGGCTGGCCAGGTGCTCGGAGGCGACCCGGCCGACCGGAACCAGGCCCCCGAGGTAGATCACGTGGCAGGAGGCCTCGCGCGCGGCCTCGGCGAAAGCTCGGGCGGCGCGGCGGTCGCGTTCCGCGAAGTCCCCCCCGGAGCCCATGGAGTGCACCAGGTAGTAGGCGACATCGACGCCGGCGAGCGCCGGCCCGAGGGAGGACGGATCGAGCACGTCCCCCCGAACGAGATCGGCGGCGTCGGCCCAGGGGGCTCCCGCCGCCCGGTCCGGGTCGCGCGCCAGCACCCGGACGCGGTGCCCTCGCGCCAGCAGGCGTGGGACCAGGCGCCCACCGATGTAGCCCGTGGCTCCGGTGACCAGGAAACGCACGCCGGGGACCGCCGGGCCTCAGACGGCCCGACGGACCTCCCGTCGCCCCGCCAGCCGCTCGGGCGGAAGCGGCGCGTCGGGGAAGATGCCCTGGCCGCACGGGTAGCCCACCGAGCGGAGCGCCTCGTGCCGTCTCCCGTTCTCGACCCCCTCCGCCACCACGGGGAGATCCGGGTGCTGGACCCGCGTGGTCACGGCCCGGCAGATCGCGAGGTCGGCCGGAGCCTCGCGGTGTCTGCCGGCGGCCGAGATCGGTTCGGACGTGGGCACGGGCATTCGTCTCCGGCTGTCAGTCGACGGCATACCAGCGGCCGCCCCAAGATAGCTGGGCGCCTCCGGCTCCGACACGCCGTTCGGACCGTTTCGGTGTAGTTTCGGTAGACCCGGACCGAGCGTGACCCCGGACCCGACGCCATGGCCGCCATCGACCGTCTGGACAGCCTGAACCCGGAGCAGCGGCGAGCCGCCGAGCACGTCGAGGGCCCCCTGCTCGTCCTGGCCGGAGCGGGGAGCGGCAAGACCCGGGTCCTCACCACGCGCGTCGCCCGCCTGATCGACGAGCACGGAGTGCCGCCCGAGCGCATCCTCGCGGTGACCTTCACCAACCGGGCGGCCGCCGAGATGCGCGAGCGGATCGAGCATCTCCTGGGCGAGCCGCCGGCGGGGCTGTGGGCGGGGACGTTCCACGCCTTCGGAGCCTGGCTGCTGCGGCGTCACGCGCCTCTCATCGGCGCCTCGCGCCGGTTCTCGATCCACGACGCCGACGAGACGCTGGCCGAGATCACGCGGGTGATGGATCACCTGGAGCTGGACCGGCAGCGGTGGCGACCGCGGGCCGTGAGGGCGCACATCGCGGACGCCAAGAACTGGCTGCTGACGCCGGACGCGTACGCGGTCATGCTGGGAGCCGATCCGAAGCCCTTCGAGCGCGTGGTCCGGGACGTCTACGCCGCCTACCAGCCCGCCCTCGCGCGGCAGGACGCTTTCGATTTCGAGGACCTGATCATGAAGGCGGTGGAGCTGCTCCGGGACGAGCCCGACGTGCTCGAGCGGTACCGGAGCCGATTCGCCTTCGTCCTCGTCGACGAGTACCAGGACACCAACCACGCCCAGTACCGCCTGGTGCAGCTCCTGGCCGCCGGCCACCGCAACCTCATGGTGGTCGGCGACGACGACCAGTCGATCTACGGCTGGAGGGGCGCCGACGTGCGCAACATCCTGGAGTTCGAAGAGGACTTCCAGGGCTGCACGACCGTCCGGCTGGAGCGCAACTACCGGTCGACGGCGCGCATCCTGGCCGCGGCCAACGCGGTCATCCGGCACAACCGCCAGCGCAGGGAGAAGACCCTCTACACCGAGGGACGGGAGGGCGAGAGGCTGGTGGTGGTCCGGGCGGAGGACGAGCGAGCCGAAGCGGCGTGGGTCGCCGACACGATCGAGGAGCACGTCCGGTCGGGGAGCGGTGGACACTACCGGGACTTCGCGGTCCTCTATCGTACCAACGCGCAGTCGCGCGCCCTGGAGGACGCGATCCGCCGGCGCGGCATGCCCTATCAGATCGTGGGCGGCCTGCGCTTCTACGAGCGGCGCGAGATCCGGGACGTCCTCTCCTACCTGCGCCTGATGGCCAACCCGCGCGACGCGGCCGCGTTCGAGCGGGCGGTGCGCTGGCCACGCCGCGGGGTGGGCGAGATCACCCGCGCGCGGCTACTGGCCTGGGCCCGCGAGACCGACCTCTCCCCGGTGGAGGCGGCCGCCCGCGCCGGCGAGGCGGACGGTCTTCCTCCCGTGGGCGCGCGGGGCCTGGAGGCGTTCGGACGGCTCCTCGAGCGGTACCGGGAGCTGTCCCGCGGGCTCCGCGCGGCCGACCTCCTCCGCCGGCTGATCGAGGAGCTCGACCTGCTGCGCGAGCTGCGGGAGGAGGGCCCCGAGGGCGAAGAACGCGCCGAGAACGTGTCCGAGCTCGTGGACGCGGCGGCGGAGATCGACGAGCGGGAGCCAGGGCCGAGCGGCGCGGCCGTCCCCGACACGCCGGAGGCCGGGCTCACGTCGCTGGACCGATTTCTCCAGGAGGTCGCGCTCGTGGCCGAGGTGGACCGGCACGATGCGCAGGCGGACGCGGTGCTCCTCATGACACTCCACAACAGCAAGGGGCTCGAGTTCCCCCGGGTGATCCTGGCGGGGATGGAGGAAGGGCTGTGCCCCCACTCGCGCTCGCTGGGCTCCGAACGGGACCTCGAGGAGGAGCGGCGTCTGTTCTACGTCGGCCTCACGCGGGCCCGCGAGCGGGTGGCCCTCACCCACGCCGCGTCCCGCCACCGCTTCGGGCGGCGGAGCTGGGCCGCGCCTTCGTCGTTCCTGCGCGAGCTGCCCGCCGAGCTCGTCCGGGAGGTTCGAGCCGGCGCTGGAGCGAGCGGGCCCGGCGCCCCCGTGCCCTGTCCGTTCGAGGTCGGGGATCCGGTCCGTCATCCCCGGTTCGGGCCCGGTCGCGTGGTGGAGGTGGACCCGGGACGAGGCGATCCGCGGGTGGCCGTCGTCTTCGAGGACGGCCGCACGCGCGAGCTCATTCTGGCCTACGCCCATCTCGAGCGGGCGGACGGATAGGCTCCGGAGAGCGGCAGGGAGGCGGTCGATCGCGGCGGCGCCGCGCTCGCGTTCGAGGCTCGCCGCGCCCTGCCCGGGAGCGCTTCTGGCCATCCCGCCGGCGCCGCCGCTGTCGGCACGGCAGACCTCCTGCCGGGACGACGCTTCACGCTCGCGGAGTCCGCAATAATGGCCGATTTCGGGGCCCGGAACCCGGCACGCGGATTGCTCCTCTTCGGTACCGGCGTTCCCGGCCGGAACGCCACCGGGAAGACCACTCGTGGAACGATGCACGTTGAAGGAGGTGCACCATGGTACCGGAGACCACCAGAAGGGAGCGCGTGCTGGCTCGTCGTCCCTGGGTCGGAACCCTGCGGCCCGATCTCGGGAACCTGTTCGATGAGTTCTTCGGACAGCCGATGAGCACGTGGAGCGCCTGGACGCCCGTGGCTGACCTGTACGAGACGCCCGAAGCCTTCGTGCTCGAGATGGAGCTGCCGGGCTTCGACCTGGATGACATCGAGCTCACGATGGAGAAGGGCGTCATCACGGTCACCGGCGAGCGGAAGGTCGAGGAGGAGAAGGAGAACGGCGTCGGCAGGACCTACCACCTGCGCGAGCGCTCGATGGAGCGCTTTACCCGCAGCTACAGCCTGCCCCGCTCGGTCGAGCCCGATCGCGTGGACGCCAGTTTCGCGAACGGCGTCCTGTACGTGACGCTCCCGAAGGCGGCGGAGGCCAAGCCGCGCCGGATCGAGGTCAAGGCCGCCAAGAAGTAGGCGGCCCGCCGGCCCCGCGTCGACGCGGAGCCGACGATGCGAGGGGGGCCGTGGCTGTGGCCCCCCTCTTCGTTTTCGTGCCCGCGCTTCGGCGGCACGCCCCCAGCCCTCGCGCACCTCCGGCCCAGGGCCCCCTCCCTTCGGGTGCGAAGACAGACCGAGGTGGCGGCGCATGGCCCGTTCCGTCTAGACTCTCGGTAGACCGGAGCCGCGGAGGGAGCCGGATGCCGCGCGGGAGAGCGATTCTGTCCGACGCGGAGGATCGAGCCGTGAGCTACACGTCACACGAGCCCGTCCGCGAGGAAGTCCGACGACTCCTTCTCGATCGCCTGCTGGCGCGAGAGCTCGCCCCGGGCGAGCGCCTCAACGAGTCGCAGCTGGCGGCGGAGTTCGGCATCAGCCGCACGCCGCTCCGCGAAGCGCTCCTGCAGCTCGCCTCCGATGGGCTGGTGGAGGCGCGTCCGGGTCGCGGGTTCTTCGTGGCCGGCATGGACCCCGATACGGCCCGGGACCTGTACCTGGTGGTCGGGACGCTCGAGGCCCTGGCGCTCCGCCGCACGGGGGTGCCCGACGTGGAGACGCTGCGTGCTCTACGCTCCCTGGATGAGCGCCGACCGCGCCAGGCTCGAGGCTACGACGGGGCCCGGAAGGTCGACGTCGACATGGCGTGGCACCGGCGACTCGTGGCCGCCTGTCCCAACCTCCCGCTGGCCGAACTACTCCAGGTGGCCCGCCGCCGGGTGTTCCGATACGAGTACGTCCACGCCTCCGAGTTCGAGCGAGTCGGAACGACCGGGCTCGAGCAGCACCGCCGCATCCTGGACGCGCTGGAGGCCGAACGGCTCGAGGAGGCCGCATGCCTGCTCGAGGAGCACTGGCGACACGGAGCGGCCTCCCTTTCCGCCTGGCTGGAGGGCGCCGACCTGTCGGCGTCCGACCGGAGCGAAGGCCGGGCCGGGGGTCCGTCCGACGGTTCGTAGGGCCCGGACCGCCCGGCGTCCCCGGGACACCGTCCGGCGGCGTCACCCGGCGCCCCTGCATCCGAGAGGTTCGGCCCGCGTCCGGCGACGCTGTTCAGCCCGCGTCCAGCAGCATCTCGCTGAGCTCCCAGAGGCGGGTCGCGAGGTCCCGCTCGTAGGCCATCTCGGAGGCGCGGGAGGGCTTGTCTCCCTTGAAGTAGATGTCGCGGGCGCCGGCCAGCTCCGGATCCATCACGAGCCTGGCGACGCGACGGCCGCCCTCGTCCGGCGAGCCCATCCACGGCTTGATGAGGCGGGCCGCCAGGCTGCCCAGGTCGTGGTTCCGGTTCCAGATGCGCGTCGCGAGCATGCCAGGGTGGAGGGCCAGGACGCCGATCCCGGGACGCCCGGCCCGCCGACCGAGCTCGAAGGCGAACAGCAAATTGGCGAGCTTGGAATCGGCGTAGGCCTGCCAGCCCGAGTAGTCGCCTTCGGCCCGGAAGATCTCTTCCAGTGGCCGGCGCTCGAGCCGTCCGGCGCGGTGGGACTCGGAGCTCACCACGACCACGCGGCCATCGTCGGCCAAACCGCCCCACAGGAGGCCCACGAGCAGGAAGTGGCCCAGGTGGTTGACAGCCAGGGTGCGCTCGATGCCGGCCTCGGTCTTCGACCGTCGGGCCCGGTAGATGCCCGCGTTGGCCACGACCGCGTTCAGGCCGGCGTGGCGCTCCAGCACCTGCTCCGCGGCACGTCGCACTTCCGCCGGGCGCGCCAGGTCGGCCACGAACAGCTCGGGCTCGGGTCCGGCGGCCAGCTCCGCGATGGCCTCACGCGCTTCCTCGCCCCGGCCGGAGTCGCGACACAGGAGGAGCACGCGGGCGCCCCCGGCCGCCAGGATCCCGGCGGCCGAGCGCCCGATCCCCGCGTTGGCGCCCGTAATGAGAACGGTTCGGGTCTCGGCTTCGCTCATGTCTGTCCCCCGGAAAGCGGGATCCGAGTCGCGGGCCGGGCCACGCTGCGGGATGCGGCTGCCGCCGTCGGCTCCGGTCGGACGGCCACCCGCGTGTCCCCTCCAGTCCCGGCCCCGTGGTGAAACTCACGTTTCCTGGCACCCGCGGCTACATCGACGCTTCGACGCGCCGGCACCACCGCCACTCGTGCCTGCAGGTCGCCTATGAAGGGCGCTCCGTGCTGGTGGATTGCGGCGAGGATTGGCGCGGGCACCTGGACGAGCTCGCGCCGCGGGCCATCGTGATCACACACGCGCATCCCGACCACGCGTTCGGACTCGAGGACGGTGCACCCTGCCCGGTGTGGGCGACGGACGAGTCGTGGGCCACCATGGAGGGCTGGGGCCTCCGGGAGCCGCGCCGGGTGGAGCCGCGCCGACCGTTCACCGTCCGTGGCCTCACGTTCGAGGCGTTCCCGGTCGAGCACTCCACACGGTGCCCGGCCGTCGGCTACCGAATCAGCGCCGGCCGGGTCACCCTCTTCTACGCCCCCGACCTGGTCTACATCCACGACCGACCGGCGGCGCTGGCGGGCGCGAAAGTCTACGTGGGCGACGGCGCCACGCTCGAGCGTCCCATGGTGCGCCGCCGCGGCGAGCGGCTCATCGGCCACGCCCCGGTCCGCACGCAGCTCACCTGGTGCCAGAAGGAGGGCGTCCCGCGCGCGATCTTCACGCACTGCGGATCCCAGATCGTGAAGGGCGACGAGCGGACGCTCGGGGCCCGGCTCCGGAAGATGGCCACCGAGCGGGGCGTGGCAGCCCGGTTCGCGCACGACGGTATGGAAGTCGTGCTGCGCTGATCCGGCGGCCCGCCGGTCAGGATCGGGGCGGCCCCCGACCTTGCACGGGCGCCGACCCACCCGCTACTACGAAGCCCGGCAGGGGGCCCGCGCACGGTTCGAGCTCGCGTGCGCCACCCCGACCGCCGGCCCCGGCGTCCGGGCGCTCGACGGTTCCGTGATCCCGCAAGGAGAGACACCATGAGCCTCACCACGCTCATCGCCACCTTCGCGCTGGTCGTCTCCTCTCCGGCCGCGCCTGGCGTGACCGCTCCGGCCGCGCGCGCCATGGCCGCAGCGCCGTCGGCGCACCTCCGGGCCGCGCCGGCCGACACCCAGCGCTTCGCCTACATGGATGTGTTCGACCTGGAGTGGGCCGGCGACCCGCAGATCTCCCCCGACGGCTCCACGATCGCCTTCGTGCGAACCGGCTTCGACGTCATGAAGGACCGGGAGCGCTCGAGCCTGTGGGTGGTGGGATCGGACGGCTCGGGCCTGCGGGCCCTCACGGACGGCTCGCGGGACGCGTCCGCCCCCGCCTGGTCTCCGGATGGCTCGCAGCTGGCCTACGTGGCCCATGACGAGGAGGAAGCCGAAATCCGGGTGCGGTGGATGGACACCGGACAGGAGGCGGTGCTGGCCCGCTTGCAGCACGCACCGCGGGGGCTGGCCTGGTCACCGGACGGGAGCCGCCTGGCCTTCGCCATGTTCGTACCGGGCGAGCCGGCGCCGAACATAGCGGCCGACATGCCCTCACCTCCGAAGGGCGCCGACTGGGGGCCCGAGATCCACGTCATCGACCGGGTGACCTGGCGCCTCAACGGCCGGGGACTCCTGCCCCGCGGGCACACGCACGTGTTCGTCCTCCCGGCCGAGGGGGGGACGCCCCGCCAGGTGACCGACGGGCCCTACGACGACGGGGCGCCGGAGTGGACGCCCGATGGCCGCTCGCTCGTCTTCTCGGGCGACCGGCACGAGGACGCGGCCTACGACCCCGGCAACTCGGACATCTACTCGGTGCCGGTGGACGGCGGCCCCGTCCGCGCCCTCACCAGCCGTCACGGACCGGACGCGGCGCCGGCCGTTTCGCCCGATGGCTCGAAGATCGCCTACGTGGGCTACGACGAGCGCTACCAGGGCTACCAGGTCAGACGGCTGTACGTGATGGACGCGGACGGAACGGGCTCCCACCTGGTGACCGGTGACTTCGACCGGAGCGTCGGGAACCCCACGTGGGCGAAGGACGGCAGCGGCTTGTTCGTACAGTACGACGACCACGGCGACACGAAAGTCGGATTCGTGGCCCTGGACGGGAAGGTGACCGTCCTCGCGGAGCACGTGGGGGGGCTGTCGATCGGCCGCCCCTACCCGGGTGGCTCGTTCAGCGTCTCGCCCGCGACCGGGCGCTTCGCCTTCACGCAGTCGAGCTTCGATCACCCCGCGGACGTGGCCGTCGGAAGTCGCAGGGGCGGGCCGGGTGCGGTACGCCGGCTCACGCGCCTCAACGATGACCTCCTGGGCCACCGGTCCCTGGCCACGGGCGAGGAGATCGACTTCAAGTCCTCCTACGACGGCCAGGAGATCCAGGGCTGGATCCTCAAGCCGCCCGGCTTCGACGCCTCGCGCGAGTACCCCCTCATCCTCGAGATCCACGGCGGACCCTACCTGAACTACGGGGACCGCTTCGCCGCGGAGGACCAGCTCTACGCCGCACGCGGCTACGTGGTGCTGTACCTGAATCCGAGGGGCTCGACGAGCTACGGCGCCAAGTTCGGCAACGCGATCCACCTGGACTACCCGGACCACGACTTCGAGGACCTCATGTCCGGCGTCGACGCGGTGGTCCAGAAGGGGTACGTGAGCCCGGACAGCCTGTACGTCACCGGCGGCTCGGGCGGCGGCGTCCTCACTGCGTGGACCGTGGGTCACACGACACGCTTCCGGGCGGCGGTCGTGGCCAAGCCGGTGATCAACTGGTACAGCTGGGTGCTCACCGCGGACATGTCCGTGTTCGGGCTCAAGTACTGGTTCGCCGGGTATCCCTGGGACAACCTCCAGAACTACATGGAGCACTCTCCGATCACCTACGCCGGTCACGTGAAGACGCCGACCATGATCATGACGGGCGGAGAGGATCTCCGTACGCCCGACGGCGAGGCGGAGCAGTTCTACCAGGCGCTCAAGCTGCAGAAGGTCCCGTCGGTCATGGTGCGGATCCCCGACGCCACGCACGAGATCGCGGGCAAGCCCAGCAATCTGATCGCCAAGACCGCCTACATCCTGGGCTGGTTCCAGCGCTACCGCGGCGGCGCTTCCGGCGCCGACTCCGGCGGATGAGCCCGACGCGACGGCCGGTCGCCCCGGTCCGGGGCGACGGCGGTCCGGGAGCTTCCCGGGCACCGTGAGCGAGCCGGTCACCGTCGTCGGGGGCGGCCTGGCCGGCCCCGAGGCGGCGTGGAGCCTGGCCGAGCGGGGCCACCGGGTCCGGCTGGTGGAGATGCGTCCGGAGCACGGCACGCCGGCGCACCGGACCGCGCTCCTGGGCGAGCTGGTATGCTCCAACTCCTTCAAGAGCGACGAGCCGGCCCACGCGCACGGGGAGCTCAAGCGGGAGATGCGGGCCCTGGGATCCCTGTTCCTGGCATGCGCCGAGAGCGCCCGTGTGGCGGCGGGGTCCGCCCTCGCGGTGGACCGGGACCGCTTCGCCCGCGCGCTGACCGACGCGATCGAGTCGCACCCCCGGATCGAGGTCGTCCGGTCCGAGCAGAGGGAACTTCCCGGGGGCCCGGCCATCCTCGCGACCGGCCCCCTCACCTCCGACACGCTCTCGGAGGCGATCCGGGGGCTCCTCGGGGACGAGGGACTCGCGTTCTTCGACGCGATCGCCCCGATCGTGGCCCGTGACTCGGTGGACGAATCCGTGGCGTTCACCGCCGGGCGCTACGGCGAGTCGGACGACTACCTGAACTGTCCCATGGACCGGGAAGCCTACGAGCGGTTCATCGACGCGCTGATGGCGGCCGACCTCTACCCGGGTCACGACTGGGAGGGCATCCCCTACTTCGAGGGCTGTCTCCCCATCGAGGTGATGGCCGCGCGGGGCCGGGAGACCCTCCGCTTCGGTCCCATGAAGCCGATCGGGCTCACCGACCCCCGCAC
>CAYXHP010000062.1:0-2739 GCA_964465015.1 uncultured Gemmatimonadota bacterium | reverse complement strand
CCTCCACAACCTCCTCCACTTCCTCACCCTGCGCGTGGACCCGCACGCCCAGTACGAGATCCGCGCCTACGGCGAGGTGATGGCGGGCATGCTGAAACGGGTGGCCCCCCTCTCCTACGAGGCGTGGATCGACTACCAGGTCGCCGGGACGGTGCTGTCGCGCGCGGAGCTGGAGGCGCTTCGCCTCCTCCTCGAGCCCGTCGACGAGGAGGAGGGCCTGCGGGTGCGGGCCGCCATGGGCGACACCTCCGGGTCGAGCGCCGGTGGGCAGGACGGAGCGGGAGGGTATCCGGGCCTGTCCGGCCAGGCTCTGCGCGAGCTCGGCCTTTCGAAGCGCGAGGTCCGCGAGCTGCTCGGGAAGCTGCGGCCCGCCGAGCGGCCCGACTTCGAGCTCGACCTGTCCCGGATGAAGTCGGCCGAGCACTTCGCCGAGCTCATGGAGCGGGCGGTCCCGCGTACGGACGTGGAGGGCTAGGGAGGCCCAAGCCCGCCGCGGCGTCATTCCGCGCGAAGGTCTTCCAGTCCTCGTCCCTGTCGCTGGCGAAGACGATCCTCCGAAGCAGCGCGTGACAGACGAGAGCCTTCCGCGGCTCATTAGTTGACACTAGCAACGAAAACGATATACACTGGCAATGGATGCCAAGCACGGTTCCGGTCCTCTTCCCGGAAGCGCCCCCACACGGGAGCCGCGATGATCGACTCCGTCCTCCTGCGCCGGAGCGAGGCCGTCCGGCGCTTCAGCCGCTTCTACACGCGGCAGATCGGCCTCCTGCGCGAGGCGTTCCTCGAGAGCCCGTACACGCTGGGCGAGGGCCGCGTCATCTACGAGCTGGCCCACCACGAGGAGACTACGGCGAGCGACCTGAGCGCGGAGCTGGACATGGACGCCGGCTACCTGAGCCGCCTCCTGGCCGGGCTCGAGAAGCGAGGCGTGGTGCGGAAGCGAGTCTCTCCCGAGGACAGGCGCCGGCAGCTCCTGTCGCTCACCGACGGGGGACAGGACGCCTTCGCCGCGCTCAACGCCGCCTCGCGCCGCGAGATCGTCGCCATGCTGTCCAGGCTCGACGACACCGACCAGGGACGCCTGGTCCACGCCATGGAGACGATCGAGGATCTGCTCGGCGCGGGTCCGGAGCAGCGCGTCCCCTACCTCCTGCGACCGCACCAGACCGGCGACATGGGCTGGGTCGTCCAGCGCCACGGGCTCCTCTACAACCAGGAGTACGGATGGGATGAGACGTTCGAGGCGCTGGTGGCCGAGATCGTGGCGCGGTTCATCCTCGAGTTCGACCGCCGGTGCGACCGCTGCTGGATCGCCGAGCGCGAGGGACAGAACGTGGGCTCGGTCTTCCTGGTCCGGCATCCCGAGCGGGACGGCGTGGCCAAGCTGCGGCTGCTCCTGGTGGAGCCGTCGGCCCGCGGGCTGGGCATCGGCACGCGCCTGGTCCAGGAGTGCGGCCGCTTTGCGAGGCAGGCCGGCTACCACGCCATCACCCTGTGGACCAACAGCTGTCTCCTGGCGGCACGGCGGATCTACGAGGCGGAGGGCTACCGCCTGGTGCGCTCCGAGTCCCACCACAGCTTCGGCCACGACCTGGTGGGGGAGACGTGGGAGCTGGAGCTGTGAGCTACCGCCCCGGCCGGCCGGGAGCGGGCCCTGGTCCACCCGCCTGGGGAGCGCGCGGGGCCGGGGAGAGCGCCGGGACGCCGGACGTCACCGGCCTCGACGGCTTCGTGGAGCGACTCGGCGCGGCTCCGGCCCCGCCGGCGAGGAGCTGGCGTCCGTGGCTCGTGCGGCTCCGGCCGGGGGAGCGCGGGCGGCTCGCGTCGCTGTGCGCGGAGCGCGGCCTGGCGCTCGTCGACACGATCGAGCGGCAGCTGGCCGACCTGGCCGCGGTGCGCCGGCCTGCCGGCGCTCCGGAGGAGCGCGCCGCGCTCGCGGCCGCGCGGGTCGAAGAGGCGGGCGGGACGGAGGCGGTCGGCGTCTGGGTCCACCTGCCATGGGCGCGGACGGTCGGCCACCTGCTCGATCGCGAGGACTACTTCGACGTCATCACCGACCGCAACCGCGACAAGGTCACGCGCGAGGAGCAGCGCCTCCTCCGCACGAAGACGGTCGGCGTGCTGGGGCTCTCCGTGGGGGGCGAGGCCGCCGTCACGCTCGCGCAGGAGCACCTGTGCGGCCGCATCGTGCTCGCAGACTTCGACACCCTCGACCTCTCCAACCTGAACCGGCTCGGAGCCGGGTTCGACGAGCTGGGCGTCAACAAGGCCGTGATCGTGGCGCGCAGGATCGTCCGCCTCGACCCCTACCTGTCGGTCGAGGTGCTCGAGGAAGGCGTCACCGAGGCCAACATGGACGCCTTCCTGGAGGAGCTCGACCTCCTGGTCGAGGAATGCGACGGCCTGGAGCTCAAGTACGAGATCCGGCGCCGGTGCCGAGCGCGGCGGCTCGACCTGGTGTTCGCCGCGGATGAGCGCGGCTTCCTGAGCGTGGAGCCCTATGCGCGCCGGCCCGAGCTGGAGCCCTTCCACGGCCGGCTCGCGGGGCACCAGCGGCCCCGGGAGTCCTATCCGACCCCGCTCGACTTCCTCAAGGCGCTCTCGGTGTGGACCGGGGGATGGGACGACATTTCGGAGCGCTCCCGCGCCTCGCTGCAGCGGGTCGGGGAGACGCTCTCCGGCTACCCGCAGCTGGCTGGCGAGGCGCGCTTCGCGGCCGGGCAGATCGCCCACGTG
>CAYXHP010000061.1:0-11975 GCA_964465015.1 uncultured Gemmatimonadota bacterium | reverse complement strand
TCCTGGCCATCGGGGCGGTCGGGCTCGTGGTCCTCCTGTCGATGGGGTGGCGGAGCGCGCTGGTCGTGATGACGGCGGTGCCGATCACCTTCGCGCTCACGCTGCTGGTCTACAAGCTGTTCGGCTACACGCTGAACCGGGTGACCCTGTTCGCCCTCATCTTCGTGACCGGCATCGTGGTCGACGACTCGATCATCATCGTCGAGAACATCCACCGCCACTTCGCCATGCGCGACCGTCCGCTGCGCGCGGCGGCCCGGGCGGCCGTGGACGAGGTCGGTAACCCGACGATCCTGGCGACGCTCACGGTGATCGCGGCCGTGCTCCCCATGCTGTTCGTCTCGGGTCTCATGGGTCCTTACATGAGCCCCATGCCCATCGGGGCCTCGCTGGCCATGATCTTCTCGCTCATGGTCGCCCTCGTGGGAGCGCCGTGGCTCGCCTACCGGCTCCTCGGACACGAGGCGTCCGTCGACGGACACGACGCGGTTCCCGGCGGGACCGGATCGTCCGGTTCGGTCGGACCGGCGGAGGCCGTCCGGGGGACGCGCATGTACGCGCTCTACCGGCGGGTGATGAATCCCCTGCTCGCCAGCCGCAGGCGTATCGTGCTCATGCTCGCCGGCGTGGTCGTGCTCCTGATGGGGGCGGCGGGACTCTTCCTGCTGCGGGTCGTGTCCGTGAAGATGCTGCCGTTCGACGACAAGAACGAGATGCAGGTCATCGTGGACATGCCGGAGGGCACGACGCTGGAGACGACCACCGCGCTGGCCGACCAGCTGCAGCGGGTCACGCTGACCCTCCCCGAGGTCGAGGACGTGCAGACCTACGCGGGGACGGCGGCCCCCTTCAACTTCAACGGGCTCATCCGACACTACTACCTGCGGCGCGGGCCCACCGTGGCGGACCTGCAGGTCAACCTCATCGACAAGTCGAAGCGGAGCGCCGAGAGCCACGACGTGGCCCTGCGGCTCCGTCCGCTCGTGGACAGCGTTGCGGCGGCCTCGGGCACCGGCGCCCGCGTCAAGGTCGTGGAGGTGCCGCCCGGCCCGCCCGTCCTCTCGACCCTGGTCGCTGAGGTGTATGGTGAGAATCCGGACCAGCAGATGGCTGTGGCCCGGAAGGTCCTCGGACTGTTCGAGAAGCATCCCTCGGTGGTCGACGTCGACTGGTCGATGCGGGCGCCCCAGCGCGAGATCCGGTTCGACGTGGACGGCGAGAAGGCCGCCCTGAGCGGCGTGGCGCGCGCGAGCGTGGCGCGGGACCTTCGCATCGCCCTCTCGGGCGAGCAGGCCACCCGAATCTCGGCCCCGGCGTCCCGCGATCCGGTGCCGGTCCAGGTCCAGGTGCAGGAGCCGGCTCGCTCGGGGCTCGATCGCCTCGAGGGCCTGCACATCGCCTCGCGGACGGGCTCGCTGGTGCCGCTGGGCGAAGTAGTTCGAACGCGCGAGACCACGACGCCGCAGGTGATCGACCGGAAGAATGGGCTGCGCGTCGTGTACGTCACGGCGGACGTGGCGGGCGCCGAGGAGAGCCCCGTGTATGCGATCCTCGACCTCAAGAAGCAGGTGGACGAGATCCGCCTCCCGTCGGGGGCCCACCTGGGCCAGCTGTACACGCGGGAGCCCCGGAACGTGGAGCAACCGGTGCTGAAGTGGGACGGGGAATGGCAGATCACCTACGAGGTGTTCCGCGACCTGGGCGTGGCCTTCGCCGGGGCGCTCGTCCTGATCTACCTGCTCATCGTGGGGTGGTTCGGGTCCCTGACGACGCCGCTGGTCATGATGGTGGCCATTCCCCTCACCCTGATCGGGATCGCGCCGGGCCACGTCCTGTTCGGGGCCTTCTTCACGGCCACCTCGATGATCGGGATGATCGCCCTGGCGGGCATCATGGTGCGCAACGGGATCCTCCTCATCGACTACCTGGAAGCCCGTACGGAGGCTGGCATCCCGCTGCGGGAAGCGATCCTCGAGGCGGGGGCCGTCCGGACGCGGCCCATCGTCCTGACCGCGGCCGCCGTCGTAATCGGGGCCACCGTGATCCTGTTCGACCCGATCTTCCAGGGCCTCGCCGTGGCGCTGATCGCAGGGGCCGTGGCCTCGACCCTCCTGTCGCTCGTGGTCGTGCCCGGGATCTACTACCTGATGCGCCGTCCGGCCGCGGACGGGGAGGAGGTCGCGTGAAGCTCATCGTGCTGCTGTACCTCGAAGACGACGAGGCCTGCGTGAACGGCCTGCTCGGGAAGCACGACGTGGCGGTGTTCAGTCGGACTTCCGTCGAGGGCATCGGACCGGGGGCTCCGGGCTGGTACGGCACGGCGGCGCCCTACCGTTCCCGAATGGTCATCGCGCTGGTTGAGCCGGGCCTGGCGGACGAGATCCTCGAAGCGGTGGCGCGGGGGACGGGGCTCAAGGACTCGCGCCACCCGATCCACGCTCTCCAGCTCGATGTGGAGCGCCAGGCGGTGTGCGGCGGCGGAGCCGCCAAGGCCGGGGAGACGACTTGAGCGGGGTGCACAGGAAGTCCCGGGCGGTGGCCCGGGTTAGTCCCGACATCGCAGCCGCCACGTGCGGAGGGAGGACCACATGACGATGGAGCGCAAGATCCGGATGATCGCGGGAACGTTCATCCTGGCCAGCCTCGCGTTGGGTTGGTGGGTGAGCCCGTACTGGTTCCTGTTCACCGCCTTCGTGGGCGTGAACCTCCTCCAGTCCTCCCTCACGAGATGGTGCCTGATGGAGGACATCCTGCGCTGGACCGGGATCCACCGGGAGCCGCCCACCGGTACGGGCGCGGCCGGGGCGCCGAGGAGCTGAGTCCGCCGGGCCGTACCCGACGGTCGGCCCGGTTCCTCCGCGGTCGAAGTCGGCCCCCGAACCCTGCCGTCCGACCGGCATGAACCCACCTCCGTCGCGCGGCCCGCGCCGCGCGCGGGGCGCCCTTTGTCCGGGCCCCGGGAGATCTCCCCACGCGGGGCGTCCCGATCTCCCGACGCGCGCCTCCGTGCCCGCCCGACAGCCGCCGGCCGCCGCGCCTCGTAGCGTGTGATTCGAGCCCCCGACAGCCATCGACCCGAGCCGGCGCGCCGATGCGAACGCTCTACCTCCTCAACGTGACTCTGCACGTCCTGGCCGCGATGCTGTGGCTGGGCGGCATGTTCTTCCTCGCCGTCGTGGGCGGGCCGGTCCTCCGCCGCCTGGAGGACGCGTCCCTGCGGGCACGGCTCTACCGCGACCTCGGGGGGGCCTTTCGCCGCGTGGGCTGGTGGTCCATCCTCGTGCTCGTCCTCACGGGAGTCGCCAACCTGGCGTTCCGGGGCGTCCTGTCGGTGGCCACGTTGACGTCGGCCAGGTTCTGGACGACGCCGTTCGGCGACGCGCTGGCCGGCAAGCTGATCGCCGTGGCCGCCATGCTCGCCGTGAGCGCGGTGCACGACTTCGTGATCGGGCCGGCCGCGGGACGCGCCGCCCGGTCCGCCTCGCCCGAGGCCGATCGGCTGCGGAGCTGGGCGGCCTGGCTGGCGCGCGTGAACGCCGGCCTGGGCGTCGTCGTGGTGCTGCTGGCCGTGCGACTGGCGCGGGGCGGTTGAGGCCGGGTGTCACGGCGGCCGCGGGAGCGACGAGCAGGGGCGGAACAGAGAGAGGAAGAGGCCATGACGAACGACGACATCGCGAGCGGGACGTCCGCGAGCCTGGACAGCTTCGGGGCCAGGCGCACCCTGGACGTGGGGGACGAGGCGATCACCTTCTACGACCTCCACGCGCTCGAGCGAGCCGGGGAGGTCCGTATCGCGCGCCTGCCGTTCTCGATCCGCATCCTGCTCGAGAACCTGCTGCGCCACGAGGACGGCGACACCGTCACGGCCGAGGACATCCGGGCCGTGGCGGGATGGCCCGACCGCGGGGACTCGGAGCGGGAGATCGCCTTCCGCCCGGCGCGCGTGCTGCTCCAGGACTTCACCGGAGTGCCCGCCGTGGTGGACCTGGCCGCGATGCGTGACGCCATGGCCGAGCTGGACGGCGAGCCCGGCCGGATCAACCCGCTCCTCCCCTCCGAGCTCGTCATCGACCACTCGGTGCAGGTGGATTCCTTCGGCCGTCCCGTCTCGTTCCAGATCAACGCCGAGAAGGAGTTCGAGCGGAACCGCGAGCGCTACGCCTTCTTGCGCTGGGGCCAGCGGGCGTTCGGCAATTTCCGGGTCGTACCCCCGGACACCGGGATCGTCCACCAGGTGAACCTGGAGTACCTGGCCCGCGTCGTGTTCGGCCCCGAGGACGGTCCCGACCGGGTGGCCTATCCCGACACCCTGGTCGGCACCGACAGCCACACGACCATGATCAACGGCCTGGGCGTCCTGGGCTGGGGCGTAGGGGGGATCGAGGCCGAGGCCGCCATGCTCGGACAGCCGATCAGCCTCCTGGTGCCCGACGTGGTGGGCTTCCGCCTCCACGGCCGCCTCGCCGATGGGGCGACGGCCACGGACCTCGTCCTCCGCGTCACGGAGATGCTCCGACACAAGGGCGTGGTCGGCAAGTTCGTGGAGTTCTTCGGCTCCGGGCTGGAGACCCTGTCGCTGGCCGACCGCGCCACGCTCGGGAACATGGCCCCGGAATACGGAGCCACCTGTGCGCTCTCCCCCATCGACGCCGAGACGCTGGCCTATCTCCGCTTCACGGCCCGGTCGGATCGGCGGGTGGCGCTGGTGGAGGCCTACGCCCGGGCACAGGGACTCTTCCACGACACCGCGACGGAGGAGCCCGCATACTCGGACACCCTGGAGCTGGACCTGTCGACGGTCGAGCCCAGCCTGGCCGGTCCGCGGCTCCCGCAGGAGCGGATCCCGCTCTCGTCCGCCGGGGAGGCGTTCGCGGCCGCACGCGCCGAGCTGGCTCCCGACAGCGAGTCCGGCTCCGACTCCCGGGTCTCCTCGTGGGAGTGGGAGGGCGGCGACGGGGAGGTGCGCCCGACCGGGGCCGGGACGATGGTGCGCCGCGGGGCCCGCGTCACGGTCGAGACCGGGCGGGGCACGGAGTCCTTCGACCTGGAGGATGGGGCGGTGGTCATCGCGGCCATCACCAGCTGCACCAACACCTCCAACCCGTCCGTGATGGTGGCGGCGGGGCTCCTGGCCCGGAACGCCTCCCGGCGAGGGCTGCGGAGCCGTCCGTGGGTCAAGACGAGCCTGGCGCCCGGCTCCAAGGTCGTCACGGAGTACCTGGAGGAAGCCGGGCTGATGCGGCCCCTGGAGGACCTGGGCTTCAACCTGGTGGGCTACGGCTGCACGACCTGCATCGGCAACAGTGGACCGCTTCCGACCGAGATCTCGGGGGCGGTGCGCGAGCACGGCCTCGTGGTGTGCTCGGTCCTATCGGGGAACCGCAATTTCGAGGGCCGCATCAACCCGGACACGAGGGCCAACTACCTGGCTTCGCCTCCCCTGGTTGTCGCCTATGCGCTGGCCGGACGCATGGACCTGGACCTCACCCGGGACCCGATCGCGGAGGACGCGTCGGGAGAGCCGGTCTACCTCAGGGACCTGTGGCCCTCACAGCAGGAGATCCGCGACACGATCCGCTCGTCGGTCCGGAGCGAGATGTTTCGCGAGAGCTATTCGGACGTGTTCGCGGGCAGCGAGGCGTGGCGGGCGCTCGAGGTTCCGGAGGGTGAGCGCTTCGCCTGGGATCCGGACTCGACGTACGTGCGCCAGCCGCCCTTCTTCGAGGGACTGCCGCCCGAGCCTCGTGCGCCCGAGGACCTGACCGGCCTGCGAGCGCTGGCCGTGCTGGGCGACTCGGTGACGACCGACCACATCTCGCCCGCCGGGTCCATCGCCAAAGACTCGCCGGCCGCGGACTACCTCCGCGAGCGAGGCGTGCCGCTGGCCGAGTTCAACTCCTACGGGTCACGGCGCGGCAACCACGAGGTCATGATGCGTGGCACCTTCGCCAACATCCGGCTGCGGAACCGCATGGTGCCGGGCGTCGAGGGGGGCTGGACCGTCCACCTGCCGGGTGGTGAGCGCATGACGATCTTCGATGCCGCCGAGCGCTACCGCTCCGAGGGCGTGCCGCTCCTCGTGATCGCGGGGGAACAGTACGGGACCGGCTCGAGCCGCGACTGGGCGGCCAAGGGGCCCGCGCTCCTCGGCGTGCGCGCCGTCGTCGCCCGGAGCTACGAGCGCATCCACCGGAGCAATCTGATCGGCATGGGCGTCCTGCCGCTCCAGTTCCGGGAGGGCGAGGGGGCCGAGGAACTGGGGCTGGATGGCACCGAGCAGTACGACATCGAGGGGATCGCGGGCGGGGTGGAGCCCGGCACCCTCGTGAGCGTGCGCGCGCGCCGCGAGGGCGCCGGGCCGATCGAGTTCCGGGCTCGGGTTCGACTCGACACGCGGGTCGAGGTCGACTACTGGCGGCACGGCGGCATCCTGCAGATGGTTCTGCGCCGCCTGGCCGGGGTAGAGGCGGCCTAGGGCATCGCTCGGCACCCGTAGTCCCCGCGGACGGATCAGGACCGCTCGGCCCCGAGGACCCCGGCGAGCCCGGCGGGAGCGATCCGTCGCCCGACGTAGAAGGGGCCGAAGTCGGCGTAGTCGGCGCTGACCTCGTCGAAACGCATTTCGGTGACGAGATGCTTGAAGGCGAGAGGGTCGCCCGCGTAGAGGGTGACGCCCCACTCCCAGTCGTCCAGGCCCGTGGAGCCCGTGATCACCTGGGACACCCGTCCCGCGTACATTCGGCCCGTCCCCCCGTGGTCCGCCATCATCTGGTTCCGGGTCTCGAGATCCAGGGTGTACCAGTTCTGCCCGGGTGCGCGGCGTTTATCCATCGGATAGAAGCACAGGTAGGGCATGTCATCGGGCTGGCGAGGATACAGCCGCCCCCGCACGTATCCCTTGTCGCGCTCACCCTCCACCGCCTCCCGGAGCCGCTCCCGGCCCTCCTGGCTCGAGGGGTCGATCCCCTCCTCCTCGAGCCGGGCGACCGTCTGCGCCGTCAGCCGATAGAATCCCAGCTCGACCACCGAGAGGAAGTCGTAGACCGGGTCGAGGAAGTCGGCCACTTCGGTCCAGGCCACGGCCCCCTCGGCATCGGCGAGCCCCTCGAGGTCGGGCCGGAAGTGGAGAAGATGGAGGTCGGCGCCGCCCCCCACGATCCGGTAGGCGCCCGACCAGCCGTCGTCACCGAGATCCGCCCACGCTTCGAGGAGCCCGGAGAGCTCCGTGGCCATGCGGCCCCGCTCCTCGCCCGGGATCGTCTTCAGGGCCGGCCAGGCCACGCGGAAGAACTGGTGGAGGACGTACCAACCTTCGAGCGTGAGCGGCGCGATCTGCGAGCCCGTCATGGACCTCCCCCGTATTCCGTGACCGAATCGGACGGGGAGAAGGTGACGCGGAGAGGGGGATGCGGCAACGTGGACGGGGGTTCGGGTGGGACCGATGCGAGGGGGTGCGCCGCACGCTCGGGGGGAGGCTCTACTCGAATTCGAGGAACCGGTAGATCACCACGCCGGTGTCGGGCGCGTTGTCCACGTCCACGTAGCCCGAGGCCACCATGTCCCGAAGCGTCTCCTCGATCTCGGTGAAGGGGAGTCCGGTCGCCGCGACGCCTTCGGTGACCGTGAGCCTTCCGCCGTGCTCTCTCGCCGACCGGAGGAGCGTGCGCATGAGGTCGGCCGCCTCCTCCTTCGGGTCGGCGGCGGGTGCGGGCGCCACGGCCGGAGCGGTCGACTGGACCAGGTGGGCGTAGCGTGGATGGGGGAGGAAGCCCTCGCGGACGTTGGAGTCGAGCACCAGGCCGCGCATCCGGAACAGGTCGATGAACTGACCCACCCCGAACAGGCCGAAGGTCAGGAGCCACAGGATGCCGGTGCCGTACTTGCCCATGTAGATGCGGTGCAGGCCGGCCAGGCCCACGAAGAACAGGCACCAGAGGGCGTATGCCGGACCGTCCCTGTACATCGTCGTCTCTCCCTGCGCGCGTCCCACGCTCCCGGTTCGCTCCCGGGCTCCGACGCCTCTCCGTACGTCGGTGGAGGTCGCGGGGTTTCGGTCTGTGAGCCGGGGAGCCCGCCGCGACCGGCCGGCCTGATCGTCAGACGCCGGCCCGAAACAGCAGGACGTCTCCGTCCCGGACCACGTACTCCTTGCCCTCGGACCGCACCAGGCCACGATCTCGGGCGTCCTTGAGCGAGCCGGCTCCGAGGAAGTGCTCGTAGCCCACGGTCTCGGCACGGATGAAAGCGCGCTGGAAGTCCGAGTGCACGGTCCCGGCCGCCTCGGGCGCCGTGGCGCCCACAGGGATCGTCCAGGCGCGCACTTCCTTCTCGCCCGCCGTGAAGAAGGTGTGGAGGCCCAGGAGGCGATAGCCCGCGCGGATCAGGCGGTCGAGTCCGCTCGCCTCCATCCCCAGCGCCTCCAGGTATTCCTGGCGCTCGTCCGCGGGCAGTCCGGCGATCTCCGCCTCCAGGCGCGCACACAGGGGAAGGACGAGCGCGTCCGGCTCGCGGGCGGCGACGTACTCGCGCAGGCGGGCCAGTCCGGGCGGTCCCTCTCCGGCCACGTCCTCTTCCCCCACGTTGGCCACGAAGAGGGTGGGCTTGAGCGTGAGGAGTCCATACCCCCGCAGCATCGCCCGCTCCTCTCCGGTGAGCGGCTCGCGCCGGAGAGGCTCGCCCGCAGCCACCCTCGCCTCCAGGCGCCGGAGTAACGCCAGCTCCTCGGCCGCGCCCTTCTCGCCCGAGCGGGCCTTCTTTTCGAGCTTCTCGATGCGCCGCGTCAGCGTCTCGAGATCGGCGAGCGCGAGCTCGGTCTCGATCACCTCGAGGTCACGGACCGGGTCGGCCTCGGCGCCGACTCGCGCCACGCTCTCGTCCTCGAAGCAGCGCACGACGTGCGCGATCGCGTCGACCTCACGGATGTGCTGCAGAAAACGGTTCCCGAGGCCCTCGCCCCGGGAGGCTCCCTCGACCAGGCCCGCGATGTCCACGAACTCGACGACGGCCGGGGTCACCTTGCGGGGCTCGACCAGCCGGGCGAGGGCGTCCAGCCGAGCATCGGGAACCTCCACGACTCCGACGTTGGGGTCGATCGTGCAGAACGGGTAGTTGTCGGCCGGTACCGCCACGGCGGTGAGGGCCCGGAACAGGGTCGACTTGCCGACGTTGGGCAGTCCGACGATGCCGATGGAGAGACTGGACATGGATGCCGGGGCTCGAGTCTCGATGACCGGGCCGGGGGACCCGGAGAGCGATGCCGCGGGTACGTTCACCCCGGTGGGCCTCCGCGGGTTCCGGGAGCTTTGCGGTGACCGCCCCTCCGCGTACATTGCCGCCCCGGCGGGACCCGTCCCGCCGCAGTCCGTGGTGAGCGTAGCTCAGTTCGGTTAGAGCGCCAGGTTGTGGCCCTGGAGGTCGCGGGTTCGAATCCCGTCGCTCACCCTGGAGCCCGGACGTCGGAGCGGGGCGCCGCGTGGGGCGCCCGGGAGACCGGACACGTGGCCGAACCCACCGAGATCCTCGACAGACTCGCGGAGCGCCTTCACACTTTCGTGGAGCTCGCGTCGAAGGTCCGGTCCACCTGCGACGGCCTCGAGGCCGAGGCCGGGGAGCGGGGCGACGGGGCGCGCGTGGCGCGGTGTCGTGCCGTGGGCCAATCGGCGACCCGGTTGGAGTCCGGGAGCCGGGAGCTGCTGGAACGGCTCTCCGGCGTGCGCGATCGACCGCGCTGGCGCGTGCTGGCCGCGCTCCTCCTGACCCGAAAGCGGCAGCACCGGGTGGCGGCGCTGGCACGGGAGGTCGCCGCCTCCTTCTCGGAGCTGGCGACCGACGGCTGATGCACGAAGGCCGCGCGGGAGGTGCGCAGGGGACACATGGTGGATGTCCCGAGCATGACGCCCGGCGGCGGGATCGGCCGGGCCTTGGGCGATCGGCTCTCGCTGTCCGTCGGCCTGCTGCTCTCCAGCGTCGGAACGGGCGCGGGGGCGTACGCGGGCCGGCGTTGGCTCGGAACCTACCGCTGATGCTCCGGCGCCTCCGCCGGGAGGCCGCCGGCCTCGTGCGCCCCGTACACGGCGACAGAGGCACCGGCGCATGACCTACCGGGTCGCCTTCCTCGGGGCCGCCGGCACCGTCACCGGCTCCCGCTACCTGGTGGAGGCCGGCGGCCGGCGGGTGATGGTCGATTGCGGCCTGTTCCAGGGCCTCAAGGTCCTGCGGCGCCGAAACTGGACGCCCCCTCCCGTTCATCCGGCCTCGCTCGACGCCGTGCTCCTGACGCACGCGCACATCGACCACAGCGGCTATCTCCCGGCGCTGGTGCGAGACGGGTTCGGCGGACCCATCTGGGCCACGCCCCCGACGATCGACCTGTGTGGTATTCTCCTCCCCGACGCTGGACGGCTGCAGGAGGAGGACGCCGAGTACGCCAACCGGAAGGGGTTCAGCAAGCACCACCCGGCGCTGCCTCTCTACACGGAGGAGGACGCGCGGCGCGTCCTGCCGCATTTCCGGCCCCTGTCGCTGGACGAGCCTCTCGACCTGGAGGGGATCCGGGTGGATGCCAGGCCGGCGGGGCACATCCTGGGAGCGGTGAGCCTGCGGCTGACGGCCGGGGGCGAAAGGGTGCTCTTCTCCGGCGATCTGGGTCGGAAGTCCGATCCGATCATGCCCGCCCCGGCGCCCCCGGCCGAGGCGGAGCGCATCCTCATGGAGTCGACCTACGGCGACCGGCTGCACGAGCCGGGCGACCCCGTGGACGCGGTGGCGGACGTCCTGTCTCGCACCGTCGAAAGGGGAGGCACGCTCCTCGTCCCGGCGTTCGCGGTCGGTCGGTCCCAGCTGCTCCTCTATTGCATCGTCGAGGCGACCCGCCGGGGAAAGGCGCCGAAGGTCCCCGTGTACCTGAACAGCCCGATGGCCACCGACGTGTCGGATCTCTACGTCCGCCACGCGGACTGGCACCGCCTCACCCGAGACCAGATCGCCGCACTGTTCCGCGAGGTCCATTTCGTGCGCTCGGTGGACGAGTCGAAGGCGCTGGTGGCGCGTCGGGGACCCATGGTGGTGATCTCGGCCAGCGGCATGCTCACCGGCGGCCGCGTCCTGCACCACCTGAAGGCGGTGGGGCCCGACCCGAAGAGCACCGTCCTCCTGGTGGGCTATCAGGCGGCCGGGACCCGGGGCGCCGCGCTCGAGCGTGGGGCCGACCACGTGAAGGTCCACGGCTCGCGGGTGCCGATCCGTTGCGAGGTCGTCTCGCTGGGCATGTTCTCCGCCCACGCGGACCGGGACGGGCTGCTGGCGTGGCTCGGCTCCGCGCCGAAACCGCCCCGCGAGGTCCTGCTGGTCCATGGCGAGCCGACCTCCGCGGACGACCTCCGGCGGGAGATCCAGGACCGTCTCGGGTGGTCGGCCCGCGCGGCCGAGCTCGGCGAGATCCTCGAGGTGGAAGGGAGCGGAACCTCGAGCTGAAGCCGTGTGTATCCGGTTTCGCTGCCGAGCACGGGAGTTGGATACGTGCAGGGTGGCAGAGCCTCCGCGGGCGTTCCGCGCCCCGAACGGCTTCCACGAATCGCGGGATCGCGGCTCCACTTGACACTCGGACACCGAACCCTATTATGGTGGGCTGCCGCGAGGTTCGTACCCGCGGGCGGCGCGCACGGCGCAAGCGGTTGACACGCGCCGTGCTCGGCCATATGATAAGGATCCCTCGCGCGATGGATTTCCCTTCGCGCGAGCGTTGTTTGACAAGAAGACGTGAGTGGCGTGTGGGACCTCGTACGGGGGGGTGGGCACCACTTCCCGCGTCCCCATGAGGAACCAAAGTGGATGTATTCCGAACGCGCCCCGGGCCTCGCGGTCCGGGATTCTGCGTTCACCAGGATGAAGCGGCTCGTGCCGGCCTGCCGGTGCGGACGCTCCAGACTTCTCTTATTGGAGAGTTTGATCCTGGCTCAGGACGAACGCTGGCGGCG
>CAYXHP010000060.1:0-42609 GCA_964465015.1 uncultured Gemmatimonadota bacterium | reverse complement strand
GCCAACTACATGCTCCAGGGGCAGATCCAGTCCATCGAGGACGAGGAGGGAGGCGAGAAGATCGTCTACTACCAGGTGGACGCCACCCTCATCGACCTCGAGTCCAACGTGAAGGTCTGGACCGGGCAGCACCGGATCAAGAAGTACATCGAGCGCAAGCGGTTCGGCTTCTGATGCGGGGGGGCATCATGGACGTGGGACTCGGAAGGCTCGTGGGACCGCGCGGCGCCCTGGACGGTCGACTCCCGCGCCGGATGGCGCTGGGCGGGGCCGTGCTCTGCCTGGGGGTGACCGGTTGCGCCACGCACCGGATCCACGAACAGCCGATCATGGAGAACGGGGACCGGGTGGAAGTCCCCTCCGGCTCCGAGGCGGCCGATCCGCAGGTCGCGGAGGACATGGCCCGGGAGCGCGAACGGGCCGACTCGATCCGGGCCGAGGCGCTGGCCTCGTGCACGGGCGACGTGTGCGAGTCCGTGGTCCGCGGCGAGCTGGCGCTGGGCATGGACGAGACCCAGGTGCTGGCCGCCACGCGCACCACGGCCGGGTCGTGGCGGATTCGGCGATCCGGGCCGGCGGTCGTGTTCATGCCGCGCACCGTCGTCGGCGGACCGTCCGACGGGGTGGGCGAGATCGCCATGGTCCGCCTCGACGGCGGAGCCGTGGCGAGCTACGCGTACCGCGAGCCCACCGGGCTCCGCCTGGTGAGCCGTCCGGAGGACGCCACCACCAGCGGTCGCGCGTCGGCGCTGGCCGAGCAGCTCCTGCGCGAGGGCGACGACCTGGTCGCGCGCGGCGATTTCGAGGGGGCGCTCAACCGGTACGACCGGGCGGACGTCCTGCGGCCGGACGATCCCATGATCGGCTATCGGATCGCCACCGTTCTGGACAAGGAGCTGCGCCCCGTAGAGGCCCTGATCCAGTATCAACTCTTCCTGCACCAGATGGAGCTCGAGAACATCGAGGCGCGCGGGGACGCCGCGGCGAAGATGGCCGACGCGATCCCGCAGGCGCGCCAGCGTGTGATCGTCCTCGAGAAGCAGACCCAGTAGGGGTCTCGTGCGCCGCCGCCTCGGGCTCGCGGCGCTCCTGGTCTCCGTCGCGTTGTCGGGGTGCGCCACCTTCCTGCGCCCCTTCGACCGGTCGCCCTCGGGCCTGTCGAGCTGGGACCAGAGCCTGCGGGACCTCCTCCGGGCCGGGCGCTTCGACTCGGCGCTCGCGCTGTCGGCGCCCCAGCACGCGGACGCCGGGGACGACCTCCTGCGCCTGGAGTACGAGGGCATCCTCGCGCACTACGCGGGCTTCCCGGAGCGGAGCCGCGTGGCGCTGGCGACCGCGGACCAGGTGGCCGACGATCGCTACACGCGGAGCCTGACGCGCACGCTGTTCTCGTTCTTCACCGGCGACCGTACGCGTGCGTACGACCCGCCGGCGGTCGACCGGCTGTTCCTCCACTACTACGCGGCTCTCGATTACCTGGCGACGGCCGACAGCGAGGACGCCGCCGTGGAGGCGCGTCTGCTGGAGCAGCGCCTGGCGCTCTCGGGCATGGACCAGCGGCAGGGTGACGAGCGCCGCCTGGCCGCCACCCTGCACGATTTCGCGGGTGGCGTGTTCGAGGCGGCCGGTCGGCCCGACGAGGCGGCCGTCTCCTACCGGCTCGCCCGGCGCGCGGCGGGACGTGGGGAGGGCGCGGCGGCCGATTCCGGTGCCGCCCTCGAACCCGGGGTGGCGTCCGACTCCGAGGCCGGATTCCCCACCGGCTCGGACACCGCAGGAAGACTCCCCGTCGCGGCAGCCGGCGGCGGCGTCGTGGAACCGGCGGGCGCGGCGGCGGGTCTGCCTGGAGACGCGGGCATCGTGGTGCTGGCGGTCGAACGTGGCTTCGTGGCCCATCGCGTGCCCCGGTCCATCACGCTCCTCCTGTGGCCGGGCGAGCTCGATGCCTTGCGGGCGGCCGGCTCGGGAGACGCGAGGGACGCGCGCCAGGGCGAGGTGGTGGCCGACCTGGTGGCTCGCCGCGGGCTCGGGCTGGTGCCGGTCTCGGACGGGCCTTCCGGCCGACGCCACGGCGACGGCGACCCGTATCTCCTCCGGGTCGCGTGGCCGGCCTATGCCGGAGGGCGAGTCCCGGATGCACGCCTGCGCGTCCTCGACTCGGGCTCGGGCGGCGACCCGGTCCCGGTCGTCGATGACGAGGAAGCCGATATCTCGGCCGCGGTCCGCCGCCAATTCGACCGGGACGCGCCGGGGATTCTCGCCCAGGCGCTGGTCCGGGCGGTGGCCAAGAGGGCGCTGGTCGAAGCCGTCAAGAAGACGGCCTCCAAGAAGGACGAGCAACTGGGCGAGGCGCTCGGCCTGGCCGCCAACCTCGCCACCGCGCTCCTGGAGCAGGCGGATACCCGCGGCCTGGACCTTCTCCCGGCGCAGGTGCGGGTCCTGCGTCTCAGGCTCCCGGCCGGTCATCACCGGCTGCGTCTCGAGGTCACCGAACCGGGACGCATCCGACCCCGCACGATCGATCTGGGCGGGATCGTGGTGGAGGCCGGCGGCGTGGTGGTCGTGCCGGTGCGCGTGTGGAGTGGGGAGACGGGATGAGATCGAGACGTCGGCGGGGAGTCGGAGGCTGGCAGAAGTCGCTGACGTGGGGCGTGGTCGCCCTCGTGGCGCTGACGATCGGGGCGGAGATCGCGGCGCACGCCATCGTGAACTCCGGCTTCATCCAGGAGCGCCTGGGGAGCCGCCTGGGTCCGCGCTTCGCGGTGCGGGTCCGCAGCGTCGGCTTCAGTCTGGTCCGCGGCTCGCTGGACCTGCGCGGACTGGACGTGCGTCGGGCCGATACGGCGTCGAGCCCCGCCGGCGTCGGTCCACGCCTCCGGGTCGCTCATCTCGACATGCGGGGACTCGATCGCATGGCCCTTCTGCTGGGCCACTCGCTTTCGATGTCGCGCCTCGAGCTCGACGACGCCTCGCTGCTCGTACGGGCCCATGCGCTCACCCGATCCACCCGCTCCCGCATGCCGCCCCAGGAGCGCCTCGGACGCTCGCTTCCCCGGGTCGAGATCGGCGAGGTCGTCCTGCGCCGGGCGCGGCTCGTGCTGGCGCGTGACGATGGCTCGGCGCTCGACTCGGTCTCGGGCCTGTCGGGCCGGTTCTCGGACGTGCGCACCGGCTCATCCGGGCGGATTCAGGACGGACGGGTCCTGTTCAGTCGCGATGTCCAGCTCCGGGTGCCCACCATCCATCACGAGACGGCGGACGGTCTGTACGCCCTCGACGTGGACAGCCTCCGGCTGGCGACGGGCGACTCGACCCTGCGAGTGGTCCGCGCGCGCTGGGGGCCGACGGTGAGCCAGGCGGAGTACGCCCGGCGGCTCTCGCGTCGCCGGGACTACCTGGACCTGTCCGCGGACAGTCTGGCCGCACGTCACGTCGACTTCGCCAGCCTCGTCTCCTCCGAACACGGGATCCAGGCCGGGCTCGTGCGGGCGGCGAAGGTGAGGGTGCTCGTGTGGGACGACAAGAGCCTCCCGGCCGGGCCCGACACGGCCCATCACCGGCTGCCCGACGGCTGGCTACGCTCGGTCGGCCCGCCCCTCGCCCTCGATACCGTGGTCATGGAGAGCGGGTCGATCACCTACCAGGAGACGCCCGAGGGCGGCGATTCGTTCGGAAGCGTCTCGTTCGGGCAGGTGCACGGAACCGTCCTCCACCTGCTGAATGGTCGCGCCGGGGCGCTGCGCCGGGCCGCCGGCGCGGACTCGGCGGCGTCGCCGGGCCCGACCGTGCTCGACGCTTCGGCCCGGCTGCTCGGGAAGAGCCCGATGCGCGTCACCGTGAGCGGCGACCTCACCGGCCACTCGCTGTCGCTTCACCTCCGCGGCGGGCTCGGCGCCATGTCGGCGGCCGCCCTCGACTCGGCCACGGTCCCGCTGGCGGGCATCCACATCACGAGCGGCAGGATCGACACGGTGGCGTTCGACTACCGCATGGGGGACAGCGCCGCCACCGGGACCGTGCGGCTCCTGTACGACAGCCTCGGGGTCCAGAGGGTCCGCCCGGGGGAAACGAGCCCCGGGCTCCTGCAGCGGATCGCCACCTCCGTCATGGACCGGCGCATCCGGCACTCGAACCCCGAGGAGCCGGGGGGCGAGCCACGCGTGGGCCGGGTGGGCCACCTGCGCGGTCCGCACGAGACCTTCTGGGCCTATCTGTGGAGGGCCCTGCGCAGCGGGATCCTGGACGTGATCGAGAAATAGGGCGCCCGGCGGGCCCGGAGGCGGTGTCGGGCGGCCCGGGGGCTAGCGGGTGAAGGTCCCGGCCAGTCCGCCCGAGATGAGGCTCGATATGTTGGTCAGGATGCGGGGAAGGGCGAACCCCCCGGGCGAGGCCAGGTAGCGTGGCTCCCACACCGGCCCGAACTTTTCCTTGTACTGCCGAAGCCCCTGGAAGCTGTAGAAGTGCTCCCCGAAACGGTACACGAGGGAGCCGATCCGGCTCCAGGCGGTCGCCAGCGGCCGGTTCTCCAGCCCCGACAGTGGGGCCATGCCCAGGTTGAACCAGCGGTAGCCCTCCTCGCGGCTCCGCAGGATGAGCCGAAGAAAGAGGTACTCCATCACGCCCTGGGGCGCATCCGGCAGGTGCCGCATGAGATCGGGCGAGATCTCCGCCCGGTTGGCCGCGGTCCACAGGTTGGCGAACGCCACGACCCGGCCGTCTCGGCGCACCAGCCCGGTGCTGAACCGCGACAGGTAGGCCTCGTCGAAGCGTCCCATCGAGAAGCGCTTCTCGCGGGTCGCCTTCCCCTCCAGCCACGCGTTCGACACGGCGCGCAGCTCGGGCAGCAGCCCCGGCACGCCGCCAGCCGGCACCCACTCGAACGAGCAACCTTCCTTCTCGAGCCGGCCCAGGGTGCGGCGCAGACCTCGCCGTGAGCTACCCTCCAGCGTGAACTCGGCCAGGGGGACGCGCGCCTCCTCTCCGAGCTTGAACAGGGTGAGGCCCATGTCCAGGTAGAGCGGCAGGCGCCGGGCCGACACCTGGTAGAAGACCGGCCAGTCGTCGTAGCGGTCGGCCAGCTCGCGGAAGCGCCACACCAGCTCGGGCCAGCGCTCGAGCGCTCCCACGGGGTCCCCGAGCGACACCCAGCTCCTGCCCTCCGCGCCGTACATGAGGAAGGCGTCGCCGGCCTCGCTGAACAGGAACGACTTGTCGCCCAGGAAGGCCAGGTTCGCGGCCGCCACCGGCGAGGTGCCCACGATGGCCGCGGCGCGCGCCATCTCGTCGGTTCCCGGCGAGCGCGGCTCCGCGCCGGCCGGCCGCACCAGCCGCAGCACCGCCACGACGAGCGTCACGCCCACCGCTCCCACCGTGGCTCGCAGGAAGCGCGGGGCATCGCCCCGCAGGGCGAATCGCCACCACAGGCTGGAGCTGAGCTCGACGTGCCGGTAGGAGAACAGGCCCAGCCACACGGAGGTGAGGAGGACGATCCCGACCGCGGCGATCCAGGCCGGTGAGAACGCCTCGCCGATCAGGGACCCCTCCCGGTAGAACCGGCCACGGGCCGGCACCAGCAGGAGGAGGAGCAGGAAGAGGAAGATGGCCTCCTCCCAGTCCAGGCCCTTGAGGAGCGAGAAGACGATCCCGGCCACCAGCAGCGGGACCGTGAGATGCCAGGCCGAGTCCAGGCGTCGCCACAGCCCCCACCCGAGGACGAGGAGAGCGGCGCCGGCCACGCTGGCCAGAAAGTGCGAGGCCTCGATGAGCGGCAGGGGCAGCAGCTTCCCGAGGATGGCGATGCGTGCCACGACCGGCGGGGTGGCGCCCGACAGGAGCAGGACCGTGCCGCCCAGGAAGGTGGCCACCGCCAGGACGTATGGGGCGAGCGACAGCGTCCACCGACCCACCAGGCCCCCGATGCGCGCGACGTTGGCGCGATGGGTGCGCAACTCCAGGGAGCCGTACGCGACCGCCGCGACCACGAGCGGCAGCAGGTAGTAGATGCCCCGGAAGGCCACGAGCGCCCCGAGCAGGGCGTTTCGGGGTCCATGGCCCGGCAGCAGGAGGAACAGGGCCGCCTCGAACACGCCGAGGCCTCCCGGCACGTGGCTGACCAGACCCACCACCTGCGCGGCCACGAAGATGGCCAGGAACGCCGGGTAGGACAGCCCGAGCCCCGGGGGGAGGAGGATCCACAGCACGGCCGCGGCCAGCGACCAGTCCAGGGGGGAGACCACGAGCTGGGCGATGGACAGGCCGGTCGAGGGCGGTGGGAACTCCCAGTCGCGCACCCGGAGCACCGGCCGGCCCCGGACCGTCCATGCGAAGTAGATGCCCACCACCACGATCACGAGCGCGCCGGCGGCCCGGCCCAGCGGCCCGCCGAGCGGCGGAGGGAGCAGGGCCGGGCCGGCCAGGAGGAGCGTGCCCGCGATGAGGCCGACCCCGATCCAGAAGGTGACCGAGTAGAAGGCGATGACCTGCGAGATCTCGACCGCGGACAGCCCCCAGGCCGAGTAGAGTCGATAGCGCGCCGGGGCGCCCGTGAGGAGCGGGAAACCGAGGCTCTGGCTGAAGGCGAAGCCCACGAAGGACGCGGCCGCGACCCTCCGGTAGCGAAGCGTGCGACCTGCGTACCGGACCCCCAGAAAGTCGTAGACGCTCAGGAGGAGGAAGTTGAGGGCCGTGAACCCGATGGCCAGGAGCACACGGTCGGAGGGTAGGGCGGCCAGGCTCCGGGCGATGTCACCCGGACGATAGTGCCGGAGCTGTCGATACAGAATCCACAGCGCGAGCGCGAACAGGCCGAGGCCGAGGAGCGGCTTCATCCGGTGGAGGAGATGTCGACCTCCCGCCGGTTGCGCCCCGTCGTCCGGACGGCCCTCGGGCTCCCGGTTCCCCCTCCGGACTCCGATCACTCTCGCTCTCTCCCCGTCCGCACGCTCGCGTCCCGTTCGTGGTGGGCCAAGCTTGCCGAATGTTCGGCCGGCTCGCCACCGATGTCACTTTGTCGGTCCGGGCTCGCTCGTGCTACTCTAGAGGCGTTTCTGGATCCTCGTTCGACCTTGCAGAAGAACCTTGCAGAAGAACGGTGGGGTGACGTCATGGAGCTCCTGTACGCCATCATTGCCTTCGGCGGGACCCTCGCCGTGGCCACCAGCCTGCGGATCCTCAAGGAGTACGAGCGGGCGGTCGTCTTCCGGCTCGGCCGCGTACGGCCGGTGCGGGGCCCGGGCCTCATCTTCCTCGTCCCCTTCGCCGTCGAGCGCATGGAGCGGGTGAGCCTCCGGGTCATCGCCATGGACATTCCGCCCCAGGACGTGATCACCCGGGACAACGTGTCCGTGAAGGTGAACGCCGTACTGTATTTCCGGGTGACCGACCCGCTCAAGGCCGTGCTCGAGATCGAGGACTACCTGTTCGCCACCTCGCAGCTGGCGCAGACCACGCTGCGCTCGGTCATCGGGCAGGCCGACCTGGATCACCTGCTGGCCGAGCGCGAGAAGTTCAACGAGATCCTGCGGGAGATCATCGACGAGGGGACCGACCCGTGGGGCATCGAGGTCACGGGCGTGGAGGTGAAGGACGTCGACCTCCCCCAGGAGATGAAGCGGGCCATGGCCCGGCAGGCGGAGGCGGAGCGCGAGCGCCGCGCCAAGGTGATCAGCGCCGCGGGCGAGTTCCAGGCGGCCGTCAAGCTCCGGGATGCGGCAGCGCTCCTGAGCGAGGAGCCGGCCTCCCTGCAGCTCCGCTTCCTCCAGACCGCTTCCGAGATTGCGGCGGAGAACAACTCCACGACGCTGTTTCCGCTCCCGATCGACCTGTTCTCGGGGCCGCTCCAGGGCCTCTTCGGGAGCCGCACCGGCGGAGCGCGCGGCGCCGGGAAGAGGCCGGAGGACGAGGAGAGGGACCTGAAGGCGCTGGCCGAGCGCCAGGCGGCCGAGCTCGAGTCGGGAGAGCGGGACGTGACGCGCCGCCTCGGGGAAGGCGAGGGGTCGGCCGAGGAGATCGAGCGCCGGATCGACAAGGAGGAGCTGGCCGGGCGCGCGCGCCGCGGGGTGGCCGAGCCCGAGACGCCCGCCGGAGAGGAGGAGGGCGAGTGAGCGGCGCGGTCCGCCACGGGGAGGCGGCCGCCGGCGGGCGGCCCGGATCCGGCGCTCCGGGCGGAGAGCGCGAGCGCGCGGCGGCCGGACGGCTGGCCATCCTCGCGGTCGTGGCCGCCGCCTGGACGGCCGCCTGCGGCCACGGCCCGGCGCCCGCCGACCTCGTGCTCCTGCACGGCAAGGTCGTGACGGTGGACTCGGCCCGACCGGAGGCGCAGGCGATCGCGGTCCGGGACGGCCACATCGTGGCGGTGGGCAGCGACGAGGAGATCGAGCCCTACGCCGGACCGAGCACGCGCACGATCGACCTCGCCGGACACCTGGCCGTGCCCGGCTTCATCGACTCGCACGCCCACTTCATGGCCATGGGCGAGGCGCTCACCGAGCTGGATCTCATGCACGCGCACACGTGGTCCGAGATCGTGGACAGCGTGCGCGCCGAGGCGGCGGGCCGGAAACCCGGCGAGTGGATCGTGGGCCAGGGCTGGCACCAGGAGAAGTGGGACCGGCCGTTCTCGCCCGACGTGGAGGGCTTCCCGACCCGCGCGGCCCTCGACGCCGCGGCGCCCGAGAACCCGGTGCTCCTCGTGCACGCCAGCGGACACGCCGTGATCGCGAACGGGGCCGCCCTCCGCGCCGCCGGCATCGGCGCGCGGACGCCGAGCCCGAGCGGCGGCGAGATCGTGCGCGATGCGAGCGGTCGCGCCACGGGCGTGCTGCTCGACAACGCCGAGGGGCTGGTGGAGGCGGCGCTCGACAGCGCCCGGGCGCGGCGCTCGCCCGAGCAGGTGCGGAGCGACCGCGAGCACGAAGTGGCGCTGGCCGCCCATGACGCTCTCTCCAAGGGGATCACGAGCTTGCAGGACCAGGGCGAGAGCCTGGCGACGATCGACTTCCTCAAGGGGCTGGCCGACCAGGGGAAGCTCCCGCTCCGGCTCTACGTCCTGGTGAGCCAGGCCGAGGCCACCCGGGCCAACGAAGCGGCGCTGGCCGCCCACCGCATGGTCGACTACGCCGACGGCCACCTCACGGTGCGGGCCATCGGGGAGGTCACGTCGGATGGGGCGCTCGGTTCCCACAGTGCCTGGTTCCTCGAGCCCTACGCCGACGAGCCCGGAAACACGGGCCTCAACGTGACCCCGATGGGCCGGATCGCCGAGATCGGGCGCATCGCCCTGAAGGAGGACCTCCAGGTCTCCGTGCACGCGATCGGGGACCGGGCCAACCGGGAGACGCTGGACACTTTCGCGTCCCTGTTCGACAGCATCGGGGGAGGGGCGGCGCTCCGGTGGCGGATCGAGCACGCCCAGCACCTGAGCCCGGCCGACATACCCCGCTTCGCGAAGCTGGGTGTGATCGCCTCCATGCAGGGCATCCATGCCTGCTCGGACGGGCCCTACGTGGTCAAGCGCCTGGGCGAGAAGCGGGCGCGTGAGGGGGCGTACGCGTGGCGGAAGCTGTGGGACACGGGCGCCATCGTCACCAACGGCACCGACGCGCCCGTGGAGGACGTGGACCCGCGCCCCAGCTTCGCGTGCAGCGTGTCCCGAAAGCTCGCCGACGGGTCGCTCTTCTTCCCGGAGGAGAAGCTCACGCGAGCGGAGGCGCTCCGGAGCTACACGCTGAACGGGGCGTACGCGGCTTTCGAGGAGAACGAGAAGGGTTCGATCACGCCGGGCAAGTACGCAGACATCACGGTATTCGGACGCGACCTCATGACGGAGCCGTCCGATTCCATCGCCTCGACGCCCGTCCTGTACACGATCGTCGGGGGCCGGATCGAGTACGCCGCGCCGTCCGCCGCCGCGGAAGCCACGCCGGACACCACCTAGGTCCCGCGCCGTCGCACCGTACCCGCGGCAGACTCCTTGCGCCGGGCCGTGCCCGTGTCGCGATTGAGCCGGATCCGAGATTGGCTCCGACAGCGCCTGGGCGTGAACCGGGCCGTCCTGGCCCTGTCGGTGGCCCGGCTGGGGGACGGGGTCGGGAACAGCATCCTGATCATCGTCATCCCGCTTTACGTGGCGCGCCTGCCGCATCCCCTGCTCGGGCTGCCGCGATCGCTCCTGGTGGGCATCCTGATCGCCATCTACGGACTCGTGAACGCGGCGGCCCAGCCCTTCACGGGCGGACTCAGCGACCGGTTGGGGAGGCGGAAGATCTTCATCCAGGTCGGGCTGCTGGTCATGGCGGCGGCTACGACCTCCTTCATCTTCGCGGGCCGCTACCTGGATCTGCTGTTCATCCGCGCCGGACAGGGCATCGGCTTCGCCCTCACGATCCCCGCTACCATGGCGATCCTCGCCGCCGTCACCGAGCGCGAATCGAGAGGCGGGGCGATGGGCGTGTTCACGACCTTCCGCATGATGGGCTTCGCGGCCGGGCCGCTCATCGGGGGATTCGTCCTGGTGCACGTGGGATTCACGGCGTCGTTCCTGACGGGGACAGGCTTCCTCGTCGTCGGGATGGTGGCGGTCCACTTCTTCGTCGAGGACCCGCCCGCGGACGAGGAGGTGTCGGCCGGCGGTCGCCCGAAGATCTTCGACCGGGAGCTCCTGTCGGGTGGCTTGCTGGCTCTGGGAGGGGCCATGTTCGTGATGGCGGCGGCCATCGCGATGATGTCCACCCTGGAAAACGCCTTCAATCAGCGCCTGCAGCAGACCGCGGTCGGCTTCGGGATCGCCTTCAGCGCCCTCACCGTCAGCCGGCTGTTCTCCCAGGTGCCGCTCGGGGCGCTCTCCGACCGGATCGGGCGGCGGCCCATCGTGATCGCCGGGCTGCTGCTCCTGGCTCCGACCACGGCGCTGCTGGGGCTCGTGCACTCCACGCTGCAGCTCACGCTCGTGCGGTTGGTGCAGGGGATCGGATCGGGTGCAGTGGCCGCCCCGGCGTTCGCCCTCGCGGCCGACCTGTCCACGAAGGGGGGCGAGGGCCGACAGCTCGGCGTGCTCACGATGGGCTTCGGCCTGGGCATCGCGCTGGGGCCGCTCCTGGCCGGCATCCTGGCGATCGTGGGGTTCGAGATTCCGTTCCTGGTCGGGGGCGGGCTGACGCTGGCTGCCACCTGGGTCGTGTACCGGTGGGCGCCGGAGACGGTGGGAGGGAGGGCGCATGACTGAGGGGCGGGCGGACGTGGCGGTGGTGGGTGCCGGGCTGAGCGGCCTGGCCGTGGCACGCGACCTGTCGGCGCGAGGGCTCGACGTGCGGGTGCTGGAGGCGTCGGAGCGGCCGGGCGGGGTGACCTGGACCGCGCGGGCCGAAGGGCGGCTGCTGGAGCTGGGGCCGCAGCGGATCCGGGCCTCGGGAGCGGTGGGGGAGCTGGTCCGCGAGCTCGAGCTCGAGCCCGAGCTCCTGGTCGCGCCGGGCGAACTGCCGCTGTACGTCTACCGGGACGGCCGCCTGGGGCAGGTCCCGTTCTCGGCGGGCGAGCTGCTGCGCACCGATCTCCTGTCGCCGGCCGGCAAGCTCCGCCTCCTGGTCGAGCCACTCACCGGGCCCGTGCGACCGGACGAGACCGTGGCCGACTACCTGGTGCGGAAGCTGGGCCGCGAGGCGTACGAGCACCTCGTCGGACCGCTGTACGGGGGCCTGTACGGCTCGGACCCGGCGAACATGCTGGTCGAGGCGTCGCTCGGCCACGTCCTGCGCCGCTTCGGCGTGGGGCGGAGCCTCGGGCTGGCGGTGCTGAGGCTGGCGCGCCGGCGCGGCCGGGTGGCACCACCGGCCACCTTCCGGGAGGGAATGGCCGCGCTCCCGGCGGCCATGGCCCGCTCCCTGGGCGATCGGGTTCGCTTCGGGGCCCCCGTCACGGGGCTCGCCCGGGACGGGGAGGGGTGGCGGCTCACCCTGGGCGCGCGGGGGGGCACGGAGCTACGCGCCGGTCGGGTGGTGGTCACGCTGCCCGCACCGGCGGCCGCCCCCCTTCTGCGCGACGTGGCACCGGACGCGGCCCGCCGCGTGGCCGAGCTGACCTACAATCCGCTCGTGGTCGTGCACCTTCTGGCGGAGCGGACGCTGCCGGGTCTCGGATGCCAGGTCTCCCTGGCCGAGAAGGGAATGGCCACGCGGGGTCTCACCTGGAACGCCGCCGCCTTCGGGCCACTCGACGGAGCTCCGGCCGGGGAAGCCGAGGCGCGCGCGGCGCGGGAGGGCGTACACACCGCGTTCCTGGGCGGTGCGGGCCGCGAGGAGGCGGCGGAGCTCGACGACGAAGCGGTGGCGGCGCTCGCGGCGGCGGAGTTCGCGCGCATCACCGGTGCGTCCGGCCGCCCCATCCTGGTCACGCGCCTGCGCATGCCGGCCTGGGACCGGACCTGGAAGGACCTGGAGCGGCTGGAGCTCCCCCGGGGGCTCTCCGTGTGCGCGGCGTGGTCGGAGCGGCCCGGCATCCCGGGCCGACTGGCCGATGCGGCGGACACCGCGCGTCGCGTCCTGGGAAGCCTCGCGGAGGCCGCAGCTAGGCCTCGGCGTTGAGACAGAGGGCGCCCGGCCGCCCGCGGCACGCACACGGACGCAGGGGTGGCATGGGCCGCGGCTTACCGTCCGGCCAATCCCGCTCCGCGGGCTCCCCGGGCTCCGCACCGATCGCGCCCTCCACCAGGTCGGCTAGGAGGACGGGAAGCCGCTCGTCGTCGTGCGGCACCGGGACGCGGTGAAACTCGATCCCCGCCTCCCGGGCCACCTCCCGGAGCTCGAGATCGAGCTCCGAGAGCGTCTCCGACTGCTCGTGGATGAAGCTCGCCGCATCCACCACCACCGCCGGCGCATCCATGCCGCGGATCACCTCGTGGATCTCGGGCTCGGTCCACGGGATCGAACGGTTGCCGTGGTTCTGGTATCCGAGCGACCACGCGCCGGCGCCGAGCCGCGTGGCCACGGAGCGGCAGTAGTCCTCCACGTAGGCCTCGTAGCGCGGTCCCACCTGCAGGTAGCGCACCGGCGTCCCGTGCGCGGAGAACACGAGCCGGGCCGAGTCGTCCGACAGGCTCACCCCTGCCTCGTCGGCGCAGCGGCGCACGGCGTCGGCCCGGAGCTGCAGGTAGGCCGGGTGCCGGTGCCAGCCGGTGATCTCGTGGCGCGGGCCTTCCCAGCCGAGCACGGAGGCGGCCTCCGCCACGTCGTCCAGGGCGGCCATGGTGGTCGAGCGGCCGCAGAGCGGATAGACGGGCAGGCCCACGAGCCGCTCCGCCCCCGCCGCCGCCGCCTGCGCCACCGCATCGGCGATCGACGGGGAGGTGAACTGCATGCCGAGGATCGTCACCGCGTCGCGGCCCCGCCGGCGCAGCTCCTCTCCGAGCGCCTCGGCCTGGGCCCGGGCCTGGGCACCGAGGGGCGATCCACCGATGGCCCGGTACTCGGCGATGAGGCCCGGCGCCCGACGTCGGGCCAGCTCGGCCGACCGGCGCCGGGCCCGGTCCTCGTCCTCGTGCTCGAGCGAGGCGTTGGCCATGAAGATGCGCTCGAGGTACGGAACGACCTCGTCTTCTTCGGGCCTTGACGGCTCGCCGAAGTTCAGTACCAGTACGGCAGTTCGCAACATATTCTCCTGTGATGCATCAGGTGGCTTCGTACGCGTGGACCTCCGCGACCACGGCGCGGGCCACGGCGGGGTCGGTGCCGGGGAGCATTCCGTGACCGAGGTTGAAGACGTGCCCGGGACGTCGCGCCACGCGCTCCAGGAGCGCGCGCGCTCGAGCGCGGGCGATCTCCTCCCCGGCCAGGAGCGCGGCCGGATCGAGGTTTCCCTGCACGGCCCGGTCGGGCCCCGCGACGGCGAACGCCTCATCGATCGGGAGCCGCCAGTCGACGCCGAGGGCATCGCCGCCGGCCGCGGCCACGAGCGGCAGGAGTCGCGGGTTCCCCGTCGTGAAATGGATGGTGGGGACGCCTGCGCCGAGCAGGTGCTCCAGGAGGGCGCGGGAGTGAGGCAGGACTCGCTCCGCGTACAGTTCGGGCTCGAGCGCACCGGCCCAGGAGTCGAACACCTGGATGGCTGCGGCCCCGGCCTCGTGCTGGGCCACGGCGAAGCCTGCCAGCTGCTCGGCCCAGAAGCCGAGCAGTCGATCCGCCGCGCCCGGTTCGCTCCACAGGAAGGCCTTCGTCTCCTCAAGGTTGCGCGATCGGGGCCCGCGGATCAGGTAGGAGCACAGGGTGAGGGGCGCGCCCACGAAGCCGATGACGGGCACTTCGAGACGGCTCCGCAGGATCCGGAGCTGCTCCAGGATGTGGGGGAGCGCCTCGCGCGCGTCGAAGGGTCGGAGTCGGTCCACGTCCGAGGGTGACGCGATCGGGTCCGCCACCACCGGCCCCACGCCTTCGACCATCGAGACCTCGAGGCCCGCCGCCTCGAACGGTGTCGAGAGGTCGGCGAACAGGACGGCCGCGTCCACCGGATAGTAGTCCAGGGGCATGGCCGTGACATCGGCGGCCGTGGCAGGATCCAGCAGGATTTCGGCCATGCTCCGGTCGCGTCGCAGCTCGCGGTACCGGGGAAGAGAGCGCCCGGCCTGGCGCATGAACCACACGGGCGTGCGGTCGACGGGCTGGCGCCGGAGCGCCCTCAGCAGACGATCGTTCATGCGTCCTCGGTGGAAGGTCGGCGGCGCGACGGGCGGTCGGGCGGGCGCCGAGCCGGAGCTCGCCCGCAGAGGCACACTAGTGGGGACGGCCGCGTCGTGCGAGGATGGAGCCGCACCGAACGAACGGGAGAGCCATGACTGAGCAGCCGGACGAGGTGCGTGTGGAGGGGCCGTCGCGACCGAGCGCGCCGCCGGAGGGAGCCTCCGACGAGGCCGGACAGCTCCTGGCGGTGGCTGTCTTCCTCGGGGCGCAGGGGGTGCCGCTGTGGCTGTTCGCGGAAGGACACGATCTCCTGCCGCCCCCGCTCGGATCGGTGGCGGCGGCCGGGGCGGGCGCGCTGTCCGCGCCGCTACGGGAGCTGGTCGAGCTCGGCTTCGCTGCGGAGGAGGAGGACGGGATGAGGGTCCCCGCCGCCACGTCGGCGGTCGTGCGGGACTCGATGTCCGGGGTCGAGCGCAGCCGGTTCGCCGGACTGGCCGTGGCGCTCCTGGACCGCGGCTTTCCCGAGCGCGTGGGGCGGCAGGAGGACATCGGCCGGAGCGAGACGCTGGGGCCCGCCGTGGAGGCGGCCGCGGCTCACGTGTCCGGGGGCGGCGCGTCCACGGCCCGGGCCGCGCACCTGCTGGGTCGGGTCGGCTCCTTCCACGCCCTCTCCGGTCGGCCCGAGGACGCGCGCCGGGCGCTGGCCCTCGGCATCCGGTTGGCGGAGGGCGAGGCGGGCGGCGAGCCTCTGGAGGGTACGCTGCGGGCCGTCCTGGCCGATGAGCACGCCGCCGTGCTGGCCGAGCTCGAGCACGGCGAAGAGGCCCGACGGGAAGCCTCGAGGGCTCTCGAGCTGGCCGAGAGCTTCCTTCCCGGGGACTCCCCGCAACTCCCGGTCTTCCTGCTCAACGTGGGCCGGACCCTGCGGACGGCGGGCGATCTGGACGGGGCGCGGGCCGCGGTGGCCGCCGCGCTGGAGCGGACCGAGGAGACCCACTCGCCGGCGGCCCGTCCCCTGGAGGTGGAGGCCCGGCTGGCCCTGGCCGAGCTGGCCCTCGCTGCGGGGGACGCGGCGGAGGCCGAGCGGGCGGCCGCCGAAGTGCTGGCGGGGGCCGACGAGGAAGCCGAGCCCGCCCTGGCCGCGCGTGCCGCCTGGATCCGGGCCGACGCCCTCCGGGAGGCGGGCGAGCCCGAGCGCGCGACCGAGTTCTACCGCCGCAGCCTGGCCCTGGACACCCGCCGGTACGGTGAGGGCCACACGGGCGTGGGCCAGAAGACCCTCGGGCTCGGCCTCCACCTCGAGGAGATGGGGCGGGCCGAGGAGGCTCGCCAGGCCTACGAGCGGGCTCTGGCCATCTTCGAGGCCGCGCTCGGCCCCGACTCCGAGCCGGCCGGGGTGGCGCGCCAGTGTCTGGGGCGGGTGTCGGGCTGAGCGCGGACCGGGCTCAGAAAGGCAAGCGTCCGCGCGCCCCGACCAGGATCGTCCGCCCCCGGGCCGGGAAGCCCACCACGTCCACGTAGGAATGGTCCGTCAGGTTGTCGATGCTCAGCGTCGCGTCCACGCCGGGGCGTCCGCGTCCCTCCCGAAGCACGGTCCAGCTCCCCGACAGATCGGCCCGCACGTAGCCGGGCAGCCTCACCCGGGTGGCCGGGAAGGATGAGAAGTCACGGTCCCACCGAGGTCCCACCGCCGTGATCGCGAGCTCGAGCGAGCCCCGGTCGGTGGGTGCCCAGTCCAGGGTCAGCTCGCCCGAGTGCACCGGCCGGCGGAGTAGCGGGCTTCCACGCACGAAAGTGGCGTCCGGTCCGGCGTCGAAGCCGGTGTCCAGTGCCTCCGTGTGTACCCAGCTCCAGCTCGCGCCCACCGAGAAGGCGCGCGACGGCCGGAGCTCGAGACTCGTCTCGACGCCGCGGGCCGCTGCGCTCGGCACGTTGAAGTAGGCGGGCGCCGGGGGGAGGGACGAGGGGTCGTACTGGATCAGGTTGTCGAATCGCTGGTCGAACCAGGTCGCCCGGAGCTCGACGAGGCCTCCCGCCAGGATCTGGCTGGCGCCCACCTCCCAGCTCCGGCTGTGCTCGGGAGACAGGGCCGGGTTTCCGACCACGCCGCCTCCGCCCACCTGCTCGAAGAAGCTCGGCTCCTTGAACCCGGTCCCCGCAGCGGCGCGCAGTCGCGTCCCGGTCGGAAGCCGCCAGGCCGCGCCGGCCCGCCAGGTGGCGTACGTCCCGAACGCCGCGTCGTCGTCCAGGCGAGCCCCGGCGGTGAGCGTCCATGCCGGTGAGGGATGTTCCAGGAGCTGCAGGTAGCCCGATACATCGTGGCGCGTGGCGCTCGTCCGGCTCCGGTACGGTCCGAAGGACGAGAAGGAGACGGTGGAATCGGTGCCCGCCTCGTGCTCCCAGGACCCGCCCACAGTCAGGGTGGCCTCGGGCACGGGGCGGAAGTCGAGCCGGACGTCCACGTCCCGCCGGCTCTGGTCGCCGCCGCTCCGGCCAGCGTAGAAGCCGGTCGTGTCGGCCGGGCCGTCGGGGGGATCACGCAAGGCCGACCGCGCCTCGTGGGTGCCGGCCTGCAGGTGCACGGTGACGCGGTCGCCCAGCCGGCGCTCCGCCTGAAGGCCGAGGACCAGGCTGCGGCCGTCCCGGAACTGGTTGTGGTCCACGAGCCGTCCCGAGCCGTCGGTGGGGAAGTGGGCCGTGAAGTCCGTATAGCGGGCGGTCACCGTGGCGCGCGTCCGCGCGTCGGGCTCGAGGCGGACGCTGCCCGTGGCGGTCGTATTGCCGTACGCGTCGTTGAAGGGGAGGGTGCCGTCGGTCGTGAACCGGTCCACGGATCCGCCGTAGCCGACGGCCGACGTGCCACCGCCCATCCGGACCGAGGCGTCCAGGCTCCCGAAGCTCCCGCCCCGCACGCCGGCACTCACCCGGGGCGGGCCGTCGCCACGCCGCGTGAAGATCTGGATCACGCCGGTCATGGCGTCCGACCCGTACAGCACGCTGGCCGGGCCCCGGAGGACCTCGATGCGCTCGATCCCGTCCGTCGTGAGCGTCGAGAAGTCGAAGTCCCCGCCGGCATCATTCACCGGGACGCCGTCCACGAGCACTTTGACGTAGTTGCTCTCGCCCCCGCGCAGGAAGAGCGAGGCCGGGGCTCCCCAGGAGCCGGTCTGCACGACCGCCGCACCGGGGACCCGGCGCAGGAGGTCGAGGACGTGCGTCGTTCCGCTCCGGCGGATCTCGGCCGAGTCCAGCACCGTGAGGTCGCTCACGACGGCGGAGCGCGGGGTCGCCATCCGGTACGCGGTGACGACGATCTCCGGCAGGTGGACGGTGTCCGAAGCGGCGTCCGCCGTGTCGCGGGAGGCCCCCGTGGTCTTCCGGTGGGGGTCGATGCGGATGCGTCCGAGGCTCACCCCGGCGGCGCCGCCATGGGCGCGGCCGATCCCGGGCGGCCCCGGTGGCCGGGGCGCCCCCGCGAGGACCACGCCCGGCGAGGCGAGCAGCAGCGAGAGCGCCAGGGGGGTGGCGGCCAGGCGACGGGAAGGCGCGCGGCAGGGAGTCCGGGTCGGGAGGTTCCGAACGCCGCGGTACGTAGGGCTCATGTCGAAGCTCCTGTCTCACGGGGCGGAGGAGCGGTGACGGGGCGGACGCCCGCGGCGAGGGGCACGACCTGTGGCGCGCCGGTGTCGGGACCCGGGCCCGGGTGGCTGGTGACCCGCACCGGCCAGCCGTACACGCGCTCGACCGTCGAGCGCACCAGCACTTCGGAGGGCTCGCCGCGGGCCGCCGCCCTGCCGTGGTCCAGGAGGAGCAGTCGGTCCGCGAACCGGGAGGCGGCGTTCAGGTCGTGCGTCACGACGATGACCGTGGTTTTTCCGGGGCCGGCCAGGTCCCTCAGGAGCCCGAACAGCTCCATGCGGTGGCGGATGTCCAGCGAGGCCGTGGGCTCGTCCAGGACGAGCACCTCGGGGACCTGCGCCAGAGCCCGCGCCAGGCGCGCGAGCTGGAGCTCGCCGCCCGAGAGCGTCGACAGCCGACGGCCGGCCACCTCGAGGAGATCGCAGCGCTCCAGGGCCGCACGGATCGCTCGCCGGTCCTCGGGTCCCTCGGCCCTCCACGCCCCCAGATGAGGATAGCGCCCCATGGCCACCATCTCCCGGACCGAGAGCGGGAACGCGATCTCCTCGTGCTGCGGCACGACCCCGATGCGGCGGGCCATCTCGCGCGGTCCCCAGTCGGCCGGTGTGCGGCCCAGGACACGCACCCGGCCCGTGTCCGGCCTCAGGACGCCTAGGAGGAGGCGGAGCAGCGTGGATTTCCCCGACCCGTTAGGCCCGAGAACGCCGAACAGCTCGCCCGCGTGCACCACGAAGCCGACCCCGGTCACGGCCGGGCCGTCGGCCCCGGGATAGCGGAAGCCCAGCTCCTCGACCTCGAACACCGTCCGCCCCCGGGGCGCCCCGTCCGGCGTGCGCGCCGTCACTCGATTCGCCCCCCCCGGCCGCCCGTCTCGCGCACCAGCAGCACCACGAACAGCGGCACCCCGATGACGGCCGTGACCACTCCCACGGGAAGCTCGTTCGGCGCCAGCGCCGTGCGCGCGGCCGTGTCCGCCAGGACCAGGAAGGCGCCACCGGCCAGGAGCGAGGCCGGCAGCAGGAGCCGATGATCACTTCCCCAGGCCATGCGGATGGCGTGGGGCACGATGAGGCCCACGAAGCCGATGGCCCCGGCCATGGCCACCGTGGCGGCGACGAGGAGAGAGGTCGACAGGTACACGATGCGCTTGGTCCACTCGACCCGGGTCCCCAGGTGGAGCGCCGTCTCCTCGCCCAGGGCCAGCAGGTTGAGGGGCCGCGCGAGCGCCAGGAGGAGAGCGGTCGAGGGGAGGACGTAGGCCGCCAGGAGGGTGGTCCCGGACCAACCGGCGCCGGAGAGGCTCCCCATCATCCAGAAGATGGCGGAGCGGAAAGTGTCGGTGCGCCCCAGACTGAGGAAGAGCATGATCAGGGCGTTGAAGAACGCTCCCGCGACCACGCCGGCCAGAAGGAGGACACGCGTGTCCATCGCGGCGCCGCTGCGGGCGGCGACGGCGAGGACCACGCCGATGGCCAGAAGGGCACCGGCGAACGCCGCGATCGGCAGGGCCCAGGGACCGGCGGCCGCCCAGCCCAGGACGAGGGCGGCCACGGCCCCGAGCGCCGCGCCGCCCGACACTCCCAGGACGTACGGTTCTGCCAGGGGGTTCCGGAGGAGCGCCTGGAACGCGGCGCCGGCCACCGCGAGCCCGCCGCCCACCAGGCTGGCCTGGACGGCCCGGGGGAGACGCAGGCCGAGCACGATGCCCCGGGCCGACGCGTCGCCGCCCCCCGAGAGGGCCGCGAGCACCCTCGCCGGCGCGATGCGGGAGGCACCCACCATGGCGGCCAGGGTCACGCACAGGACCAGGGCGAGGAAGAGCGCGGCGAGCCGTACGGCGCCTCGACGTCCACGGCCGGCCGCCGTCCTGTCGGTCGGATCTCGAGGGCCGGCGACGGTCGCCGCCGGATGAGCCGGGTCCTGGCGTGCTCCTGGAATCGGATGTCCCTCCCGTCGAAGGCATCGCGCCCTGCGGGGGAGGGAGAGAGGTGCGGCGGATGAGGCCGCGCCCAACCCTTCCCTCGAAGGGCAATCCTCGGGCACGGATGGAGTCGGTCTCCTGACTCGAGGCAGCGACGCCGGCCTTCCCGGGGCGCTGGACGCTCCCAGTGGCTCGTCGGCGTGCCGCGCCGCATCCGCGATGCGGGTGCGGGCCTCTCACAGTGGCGGGGCCGTGCCGGATTCTCACCGGCTTCCGGTGGACGCCATCCGTATGTGCGCGGGGGAGAGTTAACGGGCGTCGCCCGGGCTCGGCAAGCCCCGATGCGCCGGGACCCGGCCCGAAGGCCGGGTCCCCACCCGCCGGAGCCCGGCTCCGACGCGCCCACCGGCGGCGTCCACCCGCACGGGTCGAGCGCCGCGGGGTGAGGGATGCGGCGTCTACGCCCTCAGCACACGGCTCGTCACCGCCGACCCGGCCAGGAGCAGCATGGCTCCCACACCGAGGAAGGCGATCATGGTCAGGGTATGCGAGATGACGCCGGTCAGCGCCAGGATGCCGAGCGTCATGGCACCCAGGCCGACCAGGATGTGGGGGGCGGCGGTGGCCCTCACGGCCTGTCGCGCCGCCTCCGAGCCGGCCACGCCGCTAGGCGAGGGACGAGCCTGGTCGAGCGCCGAGACGAGCCACGTGCTCGCCACCAGCGACGCACCGAATCCGATCGCCGCGATGTCGAGCAGGGTCCACGACGCCACACCCACGAGCGCCAGGATCCCGAGCGTGATGCCGGCGATTCCTCCGACGATCTCCGCGGTCATGCCGGCCCCCATCTCCGCGCTGCGGCCGGCGACCCTGCGTAGGAGATCCGAATAGCGCCCGGCGACGGCTCCCCCTTCGGAGAGCAGGGCCGCTCCGAGCGCGATGGCGGCGATGGCCGTCAGGAAGCCTGGCGCGACCCCGATGAGGGCGAGGATCGTGAGCACCACGGCTCCGCTCCCGGCGATCGCCTCCAGGGTCGAGCCCCTGGCTACCACCTTCCGGTCGGTATCTCCTCGGTCCATTGGCTGCGCCGTACTCATGCTTCCTCCCTTGTAAGAAGCGAATGTCATCTATCGCCGTCCGGGGCCGAGAGGCCTTCGAGCCTCATCGCGTGTCCGCCGGACGACACCTCGATACCGTTGCATGGACCATTCCGGTGGCGAATCCCCCGAAACGCGGGCATCTTCGGGGTTCGAATCGGGATCGGCAGCCGGCACCCCGGCCGGCCGAACGGAGTCCGGACCGGGCCCGCACCGAGGCAGCGGAGGGAGGCATCGTGGCGAGGGCGGCGAGCACCGCGACCGAGCGCAGGGCCGCTGGCGAGTCCCGGCGGGGCGGCGGGCCGGGCGCCATGGTGGCGGCGGCCTTCCTCGGGCCGGGGACGGTCACCACCGCCACCCTGGCTGGAGTTACGACCGGCGTGGGTCTCCTGTGGGCGCTCGGTTTCTCGGTCCTGGCCACGCTGTCCCTGCAGGAGATGGCCGCCCGGGTGGGCCTGGTCACCGGAGGCGGCCTCGGGGAGGCGATTCGCACGCGTTTCGCCTCCGGTGCGGGACGCATCGGGGCGGCGGTGCTCGTCGTCGCGGCCATCGTGGTCGGGAATGCCGCCTACGAGACGGGAAATCTGCTGGGAGGCGCGCTCGGGGCGGAGGCGCTGGGCGGCGGCTCACCGCGCGCCTGGGGGCTCTTGCTGGCCGGGCTCGCCGCTCTCCTCCTGTGGGTCGGGCGCTACCGGGCGCTGGAGCGAGGGCTCACTCTCCTGGTGGCCGTCATGGGCCTCACGTTCTGCGCCACGGCTGTCCTCCTGCTTCCCGGCCTTCCGGCGCTCCTTCGCGGCCTGTTCGTCCCCGTCCTCCCACACGGCTCCCTGCTCCTGGTGGTCGGCCTCGTGGGGACGACCGTGGTGCCCTACAACCTCTTCCTGCACGCCTCGGCGGTGGGCCAGCGCTGGTCCGGTCCGGAGGGGCTGCCGGCGGCGCGCCGGGACTCGGCCGTGGCCATCGTGCTGGGGGGGATCGTCAGCATGGCCGTGGTCGTCACCGCCGCCGGCGCGGGGAGCCCGGAGGTGCGGAACGCCGCCGACATGGCCGTGCAGCTCCAGCCGCTGCTGGGCCGCTGGGCGCGCGTCTTCTTCGGGGCCGGGCTCCTGGCGGCCGGGCTCACCTCGGCGATCACGGCGCCCCTGGCGGCGGCCTGGGCCGCGTGCGGGGTCCTGGGCTGGGAGGGAGGGCTGCGTTCGTCACGCTTCCGCCTGGTGTGGGGCCTCGTGCTCGGGGCGGGCGCCGTGTGCACGGCCGCCGGCGTGCGTCCCGTCCCGGCCATCCTGTTCGCGCAGGTCGCCAACGGGCTGCTGCTCCCCGCGGTGGCGGCCTTCCTGCTCGTGGTGGTCAACGACCGGGAGCGGATGGGTCGGTGGCGGAATGGCCCGTGGCTCAACCTGGCCGGTGGACTCGTGGTGGCGGTGGCCGCCGTTCTGGGCCTGCGGGCCATTCTGAGCGTGCTGTGACCGGAGCGGCGGAGGATACGGGGCGGACCGAGTCGGACCGGGGCGCGAGGGAGGACTCCGAGGGCCTGCGGGTCGCGATCGACATCGGCGGTACCTTCACGGACTTCGTGGTGGCCGGGGCGCGCGGCGGGTCGCTACGCACCTTCAAGCTCCTCTCCACGCCGGACGATCCGGCGCGGGCCGTGCTCGCGGGCCTGGGGCGCGTGTTCGGCGACCCGGGCGACCCGTGGGCCGGGGCGAAGCACGGAGCCGCGGAGCCGTCGATCGTGCACGGCTCCACCGTGGCCACCAATGCCGTGCTGGAGCGGAAGGGCGCCCGGACCGCCCTCGTCGCCACACGCGGGTTCCGGGATCTCCTGTCCATCGGCCGGCAGGCCCGGCCGGAGCTGTACGACCTCATGCCCCGCCCACCGGCGCCGCTCGTGCCTCCCGGGCTGTGCTTCGAGGTCGACGAGCGGGTGGACCGGGACGGTCGCGTGCTGCGGCTACTCGAGCAGGCCGAGATCGAGCGTACGACGGCCGCGGTGCTCGGCTCCGGCGCCCGGTCCGTGGCCGTCTGCCTCCTGTTCTCCTTCCTGCACCCGGAGCACGAGCGCCGCCTGGGCGAGCGGCTGCGGGCCGCGGGGCTGGCGGTGTCCCTCTCCTCGGAGGTCCTCCCCGAATTCCGGGAGTACGAGCGCGCCAGCGCCACGGCGCTCAACGCCTACGTGTCGCCCGGGATGGGCCGCTACCTCGAACGGCTGGCCGCGGAGGCGCCGTCCGCGCGCTGGCGGGTGATGCAGTCGAACGGGGGTAGCCTGGGGCTGGAGGCGGCCGGCCGCGAGGGGGTGCGCACCGTGCTCTCGGGCCCCGCCGGCGGGGTCGTGGGGGCGCTCCATGTGGCGCGCGCGGCCGGGTTCGAGCGCATCATCGGCTTCGACATGGGAGGGACGTCGACGGATGTGTCGCTGGCCGACGGCCGCCTCCGCGTCACGCGCGAGGGAACGATCGACGGGCTCCCGATCGGGGTGCCCGTGGTGGACATCCACACGGTGGGCTCGGGCGGCGGCTCGGTGGCGCGGCTGGACGAAGGGGGTGCCCTGCGGGTGGGGCCCGAGAGCGCGGGCGCGGACCCGGGGCCGGCCTGCTACGGCCGGGGCGGCACGCGGCCCACGGTCACCGACGCCAACCTGGTGCTGGGCCGGCTGGACCCCACCCGCTTCCTGGGGGGCGAGATGGCGCTGGACGTGGAGGCGGCGCGCGGGGCCCTGCGGGAGCTGGCTGGCCGGGCCGCGCTGAAGGGGTCCTCCGGGCTCGCACCCGAGCGGGCCGCCGCGCTGGGCGTCGTGAGGGTCGCCAACGCTCACATGGAGCGGGCCCTCCGCGTGATCTCGGTACAGCGCGGGCATGATCCGGCCGACTTCACGCTGGTCGCTTTCGGCGGGGCCGGGGGACTTCACGCCGCCGCGCTGGCCCGCGCGCTCGGCATCGGCCGGGTGCTCGTGCCGCCCACGGCCTCGGTGCTGTCGGCGCACGGGATGCTGGCGGCCGACGTGACCCGGGACTACGGCCTCACGGTGATGTTGCCCGGCTCGGCCCGGCCCTCGGAGCTGGAGGCCCGATTCGTCGCGCTCGAGGAGCGGGCCCGCCGGGAGATGGCCGGGGAGGCCGGAGGGGGCACGCTCCATCTCGAGCGCAGCGTGGCCATGCGCTACCGCGGGCAGTCCTGGGAGCTGGACGTGCCGCTGGCGGGCGGGGAAGGGGATCGCCGCGCCGAGCAGGCCCGGCATCCCGAGGACGCCTTTCATCGCCTGCACGCGCAGGCGTACGGGCACGCCGACCCGGGAGCGGCCACCGAGATCGTCGGGCTGCGCCTGAGGGCCATACGCCCCGTCCGCCCACCGGCGCTTCCCGAGGACGAGGAGGCCGGTCCCGACCCGGCCGAGGCTCGGGTGGGCGAGGTGGAGATCGTGCTGGAGGATGCGCTCGGCCAGCCGGGGGTGGCGACTGTTCCTTCGTACCGGGCGGCCGGTCTGCGGCCGGGGCACCGCATCGCGGGTCCGGCGGTCGTGTCGCGGGACGACACCACGATCTTCCTCGGCCCGACCGACCGGGCGCGGGTGGGACGCCGCCTGGAGCTCGTCGTGGAGGTGGGGCGATGAGCGTCGATCCGATACGGCTCGAGATCTTCAAGCATCTGTTCGTTTCGGTCGCCGAGGAGATGGGCGAGGTTCTGAGGCGTTCGTCGTACTCTCCCAACATAAAGGAGAGAAAGGACTTTTCTTGCGCGATCTTCAGTAGTGCGGGAGACATGGTGGCGCAGGCCGAGCACATCCCCGTGCACCTGGGCTCCATGCCGCTCTCGGTGCGGGCCTGCGTGGAGGAGCTGGAGCTGGGTCCGGGGGACGTGGCCATCCTGAACGACCCATTCCGCGGCGGCACCCACCTTCCCGACATCACGCTGGTGGCCCCCGTGTTCGCGGACCCGGGTCGCGCCTCGCCCGCCGCCGGGTCGGCTGGCGGGATGACGGCCCCGACCGGCGGAGGGACGGTGGCCGAGCGGCCGGGCCCCCTCCTCGGCTTCGTGGCCGCTCGCGCCCATCACGCGGATGTCGGCGGCATGACCCCGGGCTCGATGCCCCTGGCCTCGGAGCTCTATCAGGAGGGGCTGGTGATCCCGCCGGTCAAGCTGGTCGAGGCCGGCCGGCCCGTCCGTGCGGTGCGCGAGCTTCTCCTGGCCAACGTGCGCACGCCCGAAGAGCGCGCCGGAGACCTGGAGGCGCAGGTGGCCTCGGTCCGCCGCGGAGCGTCCCGGCTCCGGGACCTGGCGGCGCGGTACGGGCCGGACGAGCTCGCCGAGACGATGAACGCACTCCTGGCCTACGCCGAGCGGACCACGCGGCGGCTGCTGGCCTCGATCCCGGACGGCACTTACGCCTTCCGGGACGTGCTCGAAGACGACGGGCGGGGCGGCGGCGAGGTGGCCATCGAGGTCGCGCTCACGATCTCGGGCGACCGGGTGACCGTGGACTTCACCGGCAGCGACGACCAGCGCGAGGCCAGCATCAACGCCGTGCGGGCCATCACCCTCTCGGCCGTCTACTACGTCTTCCGGGCCCTGGTCGGGCTCGACCTCCCGTCCAACAGCGGCTGCCTGGTGCCCATCGACCTGGTCACGCGCCCGGGGTCGGTGGTGGACGCGGTGCGGCCGGCGCCGGTAGCGGGCGGGAACGTGGAGACCTCGCAGCGCATCGTGGACGTGCTCCTCGGTGCCCTGTCGGCCGCGTGTCCCGACCGCGTACCGGCGGCCAGCCAGGGGACGATGAACAACCTCCTGGTGGGTGGAAGGGACCCCGCGCGGGGGGAAGCGTATACCTACTACGAGACGGTGGCCGGAGGAGCGGGGGCCGGACCGTCGGTCCCGGGAGCGAGCGCGATCCACACGCACATGACGAACACGCTGAACACGCCGGTCGAGGCGCTGGAGTACGCCTACCCGTTCCGGGTGACGCGCTGCGAGGTACGCCGGGGCTCGGGGGGTGCGGGCCGCTTCCGGGGCGGGGACGGAATGGTGCGCGAGATCGAGATCGAGGCCCCGGCCCGCGTGACACTGCTCACCGAGCGGCGGCGCCGGCGGCCGTACGGTCTGGCCGGCGGCGAGCCCGGGGCGGCGGGCCGAAATGTCCTCGTCCGGCACGGCGCGGAGCGGGAGCTCCCGGGAAAGGTCTCCCTCGAGGTCGAGCCCGGTGACCGGGTGCGCGTGGAGACCCCGGGCGGCGGCGGCTGGGGCGAGGCGCCGGTCGGGCCGGACCCGCGATACGGGGACCCGGGCGCGCCTCCGCATGGTTCGGCGGGCGCCGCGAGGACGGAGGGCTCATGAGTCGGCGGCGCTGGCTCGTAGCGGGCGTCGCGGCGGGCCTCCTGGGCGTGTCGCTGCTGGTCGCCTGGGGCTTGCTGACCCGGCGAAGCTCGGCCAGCCCGCCCGCGCTCAGCGCCCGGGACAGCGCGGCCATGGCAGGATTGCCGCCGGAGGCGCGCACGCCCGCGGCGCGGCGGGGCGAGGCGTCGGCGTCCGACTGGCTCGAGATCCCCGCGCCGGTCGTCTCGTTCCGCGCTCTGGACGGCGACACGGTTTCCCTGGCGGACTACCGGGGGAAGGTCGTGGTGCTGAACTTCTGGGGCACCTGGTGCCCGCCCTGCCGGCGGGAGATCCCCGAGCTCGAGGAGCTGCAGCGCTCGCTGCGGGGGAGCGACGCCACCGTGGTAGGGATCGCGATCGACTCGGGGACGCGAGCCCGGGTCCGCGACTGGGCCGAGGCGCACGCGATGTCGTACCCGATCTGGCTGGGGGACACGGACACGGCCGTCCGCTACTACCAGACGATGGGCTTTCCGACCACGCTCCTGGTGGACCGGAAGGGAGTCATCCGGCGCCGGTACCTGGGACCGCAGACACGGGCAGGCCTCCTCCGCGACCTCGCGCATCTCGGGGTTCGGCCTCGCGCGGGCGCCGCGTCGGCGACCTCGGGGCCGGGGGCCTCCTCCGTCCCGGGCCACGCACCTCAGCCGCCGGCTTCCAACCCCACGTAGAGCGAGCGCCCCGGCGCGGGCTCGTAGTAGCGGCCCCCGAAGCCGTTCGGGACCACCGAACCCGCGTAGCGCTCGCCGAACAGGTTGTCCACCGCCAGGAACGGACGGACCCTCCAGGCCCCCGCCCCCCGCTCCGCCTCGAGACGGAGGTCGAGGACGCGGTAGGCGTCCGTCCTCGCATCGTTGGCGTCGTCCACCGGGTACGCGTCCACCCAGGTGAGCCGCGCCTCGGCGGCCGCCCACGCGAGCGGCCGCGCCCGGGCCGCCAGATAGGCGCGCTTTCCGGGCACGCCCGGCTCGAGCTTCCCCGAGTAGCTCCCGTCCGCCGTGACGAATTCCAGGTAACGACTCCGCTCCATGGTCCACGCCCCGGTGAGCTCCAGCCATCCCGTCGGACGACCCCGGACCCGGAGCTCGATCCCCCGCCGCGACAGCCGGCCGGCGTTTCGGAAGTAGACTTCTCCGCCGGCGCCCTCGCGCGGTACGAGCGCCCCGGTGACCCGGTCCCCGAACACGTCCGACTGCCATGAGAGTCGCCCGGAGCCCGCCGACCCGCGCACGCCCGCCTCCACTCCGACCGTGCTCTGAGGCCCCAGGGAGGGATCGAAGCCGCCCCGTCCATCGGGGCGATTCGAGAGCTCGCTGGTGGTCGGCGTCTCGAAGGAGGTGCCCACGCGCGCGTAGCCGCCGAGCCACGGAAGGGGGTTCCACGTGGCCCCGGCCGACGGGCTGACGTGCGTCATCCAGCGCGCATCGGAGTCGTTCCCGTTGGCCAGGAGTCGGTCCCGTACGGAGAAGCGATACGCGTCCCAGCGCAGCCCGGCGGAGAGGGTCACGTCCGCGGCCGGGCGCGCCTCGAGCCGGGCGAAAGGGGCGACCTGGAGGACCGTCTCGACCTGGTCCAGGAGTCGCGCGCCCTCCCGCGGGTCGGAGCCCGCCGGAGCTCCCGGCGCGAGCCCCAGATTGGCCAGCTCCCGGCGGTCGTCGGCCTGGAGTCCCGCATCCAGGCCGGCCGTGGCTCGCAGCACCCCGGGGCCCACCGTGATCAGGCTCCGGATGCCGCCAGCGCTCCGCCCCAGGCGGATGATCCGGTCGGGGATCGGGTTCCACACGCTGCGGCCGAGCCCCCAGGCCGAGGTCCGGAGCACGGCCGACCCGAAGGGGAGCACGGCCGACAAGCCCGCCTGAAGCTGGCCCGAGCGCTCACCCGTGCCCTGGGTGACCTGGAGCTCCCGCACCGAGCGCGGAGCCGTTTCCGCGGTCTGCCGATCCAGGGATCCGGGGTTCTGGGCCAGCGGGAGCTGGTAGAGGTTCAGCACGGCTCGGAGCTCGCCCCCGCCGGCGAGCGTGTCCCGCGCCACCAGGTTGGCGCGCCACGATTCGGCCGCGGCGTGCGCGCGCCATCCATCGGTCGAGAGGTGCGCGCCGTGGAAGAGCCACGACACGCTCCCATCGGCCCCGCCCGCCCGGAGCTCCTCCTGCCCGAAGCCGGAGGCGCCGGCCGTCACCCGGGCCGAGGGCGTGAGGAGCGCGGAGGGGAAGGGGCCGCTCTCCAACAGGATCACGCCGCCCGCCGCGTTGCCGTACAGGGCCGAGGCGGGGCCGCGCAGCACCTCGATCCGACCCGCCGATCCGAGGTCCAGGTTGCCCAGTGCCGCCTGGCCGTCGGGGAGGGTGAGCGGGATGCCGTCGGCGACGATCTGCACGCCCCGCACCCCGAACTGCGCCCGAGCTCCGCTGCCGCGGATGAGAATGCGGTCTCCGAGCGAGAAGTTGTGCCGGTCGGCCACGAACACGCCGGGAACGTCGCCGAGCGCGTCGTGGAGGGACACCCGTGGCCCGTCCGCGAGGCGCGAAGCGGCATCGACCACCGCGACCGCCGCGGGGACATCGCGGACCGAGCGGGAGGTGCGGGTCACGATGACGTGCAGCGGAGCGGCGGGCCGGGGAGCGAGCGTGTCGGAGGCCGTGGAGTCGACCCGGGCGGTGTCGACGACCGGGGCGTCGCGGGTCGCCGCTCCGACGATCGCCGCGCGCTCGACCGCCCGGAAGACCGGAGCGGGCGTCGCCTGGGCGCGCCGGGCTCGAGAGCCGCCGGTCGCCACGACCAGCAGGACGAGGCCGATCGCCAGCCGACTCAGACGGTCGGTGCCTCTTCGGGCTCCAGGACCTGGCCGCGGTAGAGGCGGGCGTACAGGCCGTCCCGCGCCAGAAGGTCGGCGTGCGGCCCCTGCTCCACGATGCGGCCCCGCTGCAGGACCAGCAGCCGGTCGGCGCGACGCACGGTCCGCAAGCGGTGCGCGATGATGAGGGTCGTGCGATCCTTCATCGCGGCCTCGAGCGCCTCCTCCACCAGACGCTCGCTCTCCGTATCGAGGCTACTCGTCGCCTCGTCCAGGATCAGGATCTCCGGCTCCTTGAGAAAGATCCTCGCGATCGCGATACGCTGCCGCTGTCCGCCCGAGAGCCGGACGCCGCGCTCCCCGACCGCCGTATCGTACCCGTTCGGGAGGCTGCCGATGAACTCGTGCGCGTGCGCGGCCCGCGCCGCTCTCTCGATGTCCGCGGCGTCGGCCGAGGGCCGGCCGTAGGCGATGTTCTCTCCCACGGTGCCCGCGAACAGCATCGGCTCCTGGGGCACGATCCCCACGCGTTCGCGGAGCTCGGAGAGCCGGAGGCGCCTCAGGTCGTGGCCCGAGAGCGTGATCCGGCCCCGCGTGGGGTCCCAGTAGCGTGGCACGAGATAGGCGAAGGTGGACTTGCCGGCCCCGCTCGGCCCCACCAGGGCCACGATCTCGCCCGGCTCGATGCGGACGTCGACCTCCCGAAGCGCCCACGGGTCCTCGGGAGCGTAGCGGAACCAGACGTTCTCGAACGAGATCGGGCCGGGACCCTTCTCGCGAAGCTGGACCGGGTCGGGCGGGTCGGCGATGTCGGGTTCGGCCTCGAGAAGCTCGAACACGCGATGCGCCGCGCCCTGGGCCTCCTGGTAGCTGCTCCAGATCGAGCCGAGCGCTGTGATGGCGGCCGCGACCTGCACCGCATAGAGGAGGAAGGAGACGAGCTCGCCGGCCGTGATCTGCCCGGCCACGATGAGGCGGCCGCCCTCCCACAGGACCGCGACGATCCCGCCGAAGGCCAGGAACGTGATGGCGCCGAAGAAGGCGCCGCGCACCCACGCGCGCTCCAGGGCCGCGTCGAGAGCCGACTTGATCCGCGAGTCGTAGCGGGCCCGCTCCCAGTCCTCGCGCACGAAGCTCTGCACGATGGGAATCTGGGTGAGCGCCTCCTCCGCGGTGGCGTTGGCCGAGGCGAGGCGATCCTGGACTTGCGTGCTCCGCGAGCGAAGGTAGCGCCCCACCACGAAGCCGAGCACGACGACGACGGGCGCCACCGCGAGCACCGTGACCATCAGCCGGGCGTGCAGGAAGGCGAGTAGCGACAGCCCGCCGATGAGGTAGAGGAGCTGGCGCAGGAGCTCGGCGACCTGATGGGACAGCAGGTTCTGCAGCATGGAGCAGTCGGAGGTGAGTCGGCTGGTGAGCTCCCCCGAGGAGCGCCGGCTGAAGAACCCGGGTGACAGGTCGAGGAGGTGCGAGAACAGGTCGATTCGCAGGAAGGTCACCACACGCTCGCCCGTGGCGCCGAGCAGGTAGACCTCGGTGAAGTTGAGCGCGCCCTGCGCGGCGAACAGGACCACGAGGACCAGGGCGATCTCGTTCAGGTGGCCCAGGCTCTTCTGGATGAACGCGGCGTCCATCAGGTAGCGGACCACGAGGGGGAAGGACAGGCCGATGGCGGCCGAGACGACCAGGCAGGTAACCGCGCCGGCCAGCGCCTTCCGGTGGGGCCTGAGGCGCGGGGCCAGCTTCCGCAGGGCGAAGAGCGTCAGACGGCGCGACGTCTTCTTCTCTCCACCCGGCCCTTCTCCGGATGGGTTGGCTCCGTCGCCGGGGTCCGCCGGCCGGGGACCGTTCCGCTTCTCCCCCTTCGGCTCCTCTTCCACCGCTTCGGTCCCGCTTACGTCCATGTCCACCCCGGGAGATGACGCGCCCGGTCGTGGCTCCATTGCATGCCTCGAACTCCTCCGTCGGCTCCGCATGGCGCCGGGGCCGGTCGCGGCCTATCTTCGCGCCCGGAACGGGCGCGGGCAACTTCGCACGGTCCTCGAACCCGATGCAAACGATCCGGCTTCCGGCCGGGCCGGAGCGTGAAGACTCTCTCGAGCGGCTGCATGGAATCCCGATCCGAGACCTCGAACGCGTCCTCCCTTCGGCGGTGGGGGAAGCTGGCCACCCTCACGCTCGTCGCGACCTACGGCCTCGTCGTCCTGGGTGGGATCGTGCGCATCACGGGCAGCGGCCTGGGGTGCGGACCCGACTGGCCGCTGTGCCAGGGGAGGCTCATCCCCCCGATGGACGTGCCCACGCTCATCGAGTATGGCCACCGGCTGGCCGCGGCCAGCGTAGTGACGCTGGTGACCGCCCTCCTGGTCTATGCGGCGTGGTCCGCCCGCCGCGGCCGTGACATGCGTCGCCCCCTGATGTGGAGCGCCGTGGCCTTCGCGCTGGTGGTGTTCCAGGCGCTACTCGGCGCGGTCACCGTGTGGCTTGAGCTCCCGCCCACCACGATCGTCCTCCACCTCGGGACGGCCATGCTGCTCCTGGCCCTGCTCATCGTGGGGACGACGCGCGCCCTGGTCCATGATCGCGCCCCGCGACGGGACCACACGGCCAGGATCACGGTGGGTCTGGCCGGGCTGGCCTTCGTGGTCGTCCTGCTGGGTGCGCTGACGGCCAATCTCGGAGCGTCCACCGCGTGCCGCGGTTTCCCGCTCTGCAACGGGAGCTTCGTCCCCGCCGGCGGCTGGCGCACCGACCTCCAGTGGACGCACCGGCTCGCGGCGTACGGGCTGGCCTTCCTGGCGGTGTGGCTTCCCTTCCACCTGCGCCGGCACCGACCGGCGGACCGGTGGGCCCGGCGGGCGGCCGCCGCCGCGACGGCGTTCGTCGCCATCCAGATCGGGATCGGGGCCGCCATGATCCTCGCGAACTTGCCCGAGCTGCTCCGGGCGCTGCACGTGGCGGGCGGGGCGGCCGTGTTCGGGTCCCTGGTGTGGGCGGCGACCCTGGTGGGACGTCCAAGCAAGCCGGTGGAGGAAGGGACCGGAGCCCGCGAGGCATTCGGCACCGGCCGGGTGGGAACCGGACCGGACGGGTCGGCTCCGGCCGGAAGGGGTGCCCACGAGGCCGCGCCGGCCGGGGGCGTCCGGCGCGCCATGCTCGACTACGTGGCGCTGACCAAGCCCCGGATCATCTCGCTGCTCCTCGTCACGACGATCGTGCCCATGTTCGTGGCCGGGCGGCCCTCGGTGTGGCTCGTGTGGTGGGTGGTGGTCGGCGGCTACCTGATGGCGGGCGGTGCCAACGCCCTGAACATGTACCTGGATCGCGACATCGACGGCACCATGCGCCGCACGCGGCGCCGGCCCATCCCGAGCGGACGCATGCCGGCGTCGCGCGTGCTGATGTTCGGGATCCTGCTCGCCGCCGTGGCCTTCGCGGTCTTCGCACTCGCGGCGAACCTGCTCAGCGCGGTCCTCGCCCTGGCGGGCCTGCTGTTCTACGTGTTCGTGTACACCCGGTGGCTCAAGCGGTCGACGCCCCAGAACATCGTCATCGGCGGGGCTGCGGGCGCCTTCCCGCCCCTCGTCGGGTGGGCGGCGGTCTCCGGCCACCTGGGCCTTCCGGCGCTCTTCCTGTTCCTCATCGTGTTCTACTGGACGCCGCCGCACTTCTGGGCGCTGGCCCTGATGAAGGAGAAGGACTACGCCGACGCAAGCATCCCGATGGCGCCCGTCGTCTGGGGCGAGCGCGAGACCAAGCGCCAGATGCTGCTCTACAGCCTCGTCCTCGTTCCCCTGAGCGTCATGCCCGTCCTCACCGGCTCGTTCGGGCTCGTGTACGGCTGCCTGGCGATCCTCCTCGGGGGACGTTTCCTGTGGCACATGGTGGTTCTGCTGCGCGAGCGCGAGCGCACGGGGCGGGCGTGGCTGCTGTACCGCTACTCGCTCCTCTACCTGGCGCTCCTGTTTGGGTCCATGCTGGTGGATCAGGCACTGCCGGTGCCGCTGACCGAGAACGTCGGAGCGCGCATGATGGCGCGGGAGGGGAGCCGCTCCTCGACCCGCACCTCGAGCCTCGCGGTACCCACCGACCTCGTGCTGAGGCCGCCACCCGGTTCGAGGTAGGTACCCGGGGACGGGGGCTCCCTCCCGAGCGGAGCCCGGACGACGAGGGACTCCGAGAAACGATCCGCTAGGCGGCTTCCAGAAGCGCCACGTGGCCCAGGCCGCCGGCGGCGCAGATGCTCACCACCGCTCGACTCCCGGAGGGTTTCTCCGACAGCTCCACGGCCGCCTGCGACAGGATGCGTGCGCCGGTCGCGCCGAAGGGATGCCCCAACGCCAGGCTTCCCCCGTTCGGGTTCATCCGGTCCCTCGGGAAGGCGCCCATCTCCCGGGTGACACCCGCCTTCTCGGCCTGCCACTCCGGGCTTTCCAGCGCGGCGATCGTGCACAGGACCTGGGCAGCGAACGCCTCGTGGATCTCCCACAGGTCGATCGAATCGTAGCCCAATTCGTGTCGCGCCAGCAGGCGCGGGATGGCCAGCGTCGGGGCCATGAGCAGTCCCTCGGAGCGGAGGTCGATGGCCGCCTCCTCCCAGTCCACCAGTCGAACGCGCGGGATGTCGTCCGGCAGCAGCCCGATCCCGTGTCGCGTTCCGATCCAGACGGCGGCAGCCCCATCGGTGAGGGGGGTGGAGTTCCCGGCCGTCAGCGTCCCGGACTCCCGGTCGAAGGACGGCCGCAGGCGGGCGAGCGCGTCCAGGGACGTGTCGGGGCGGGGCACCGCGTCCTCGTCGGTCGGGAAGGTGCCGGGCGTCACGAGGAGGGGGCGGAAGAAGCCTCGTTCGCGGGCGGACACCGCCCGCATGTGGCTCTCGAGGGCGAGGCGGTCCTGCGGCTCTCGGCCGATCTCCCAGCGCTTCGCCATCTCCTCGGCGTGCTGGCCCATGGTCATGCCGGTGGTGCGTTCGCTGGCGGTCGGGATGCGGATGCGAATGTCCGAGAGGTGAAGCTGGGCCAGGGTGCGGGCGGCTCGTATGGGGCTCCCGGCCTGCACAGTGCGGCGCAGGGTACGACTGAAGCGCAGAGGGAGGCCGATCTGTGTGAAGGTCATGGACTCGACCCCGCCGCACAGCGCCAGCTCCAGGCGGCCGGCCTGCGCCTGGCCGGCCGCGTGGGTGGCAGCCGCCAGGCTCGTGGCGCAGGCCTGCACGATCCCCTGGGCGGGGACGTGCGGCTCGAGCCCCGACTCCAGCCACACCTCCCGCCCCCAGTTGCTCACCTCGAGGCTCGGGATCACGGATCCCCACAGCACGAGGTCCACGGCCGAGGCCCTGCCCGGTCCGCGCGGGCCGACCACGCTCTGCTGAACGACGGGCGTCGATAGCCGGAGCGCATCCAGCTCGGACAGCTCCCGGTCGATGCGCGAGAACGGGCTCCGGAGTCCGGGCGCGACGAAGATCTCCGCTTGATTGGGCGTCATGCGCTCCTCCCTGACTGGACGCTCCGGGTCCCGCTCGCGCCGCGCGGCGGCGCCCCGGGGATCGCTCCCATGGTGGCGAGCGGCCGGCTCCTCGTGCAAGATGGGATCCGAACGGATCGTGCATCCCGGGGCCGCGCGCCGCGCTCCGGCGCCGATGCACCCGCAGCGTCATGCCACCGGAGGACGACCGACCCATGACCGAATCCCGCGCCCCGCGCGTTCGCTTCGCCCCGAGCCCCACCGGCCACCTGCACGTGGGCGGGGCGCGCACGGCCCTGTTCAACTGGCTGTTCGCGCACCGCGAGGGTGGCGTCTTCATCCTCCGCATCGAAGACACCGACCGTGAGCGCTCCAGCGATGCGATGACGCGAGCCATCCTGTCGGCCATCGAGTGGCTCCAGCTGGAACTGGACGAGGGGCCCTTCCACCAGGCCGATGGACTGGAGCGCCACACCGACGACGTGCGGCGCGTCCTCGAGGCTGGCGACGCCTACAGGTGCTTCTGCGATCCGGGCGAGACCGGCGAGACGGTGCATGCGGTGGGTGGCTGTCCCGGCGGGTGTCGCGACCTCGATCCGGAGGAGGCGGCCCGACGGGCGGGGGAGGGGGAAGCCCACGCGGTTCGCTTCCGCGTGCCGGAGGGCGAGACGGCGTGGGAGGACGCGGTCCACGGCCCCACGTCCTTTCCCAACGACAGCCTGGAGGACTTCATCCTGCTGCGTCGCGATGGGACGCCGGTCTACAACATGGCCGTCGTCTCCGATGACATCGACATGCGCATCACGCACGTGATCCGGGGGGACGACCACCTCTCCAACACCCCCAAGCAGATCCTGATCTACCGCGCCCTCGGAGCCGAGCTCCCGACGTTCGCACACGTTCCCATGATCCTCGGGCCGGACGGGAAGCGCCTCTCGAAGCGGCACGGAGCGACCTCGGTGGAAGCCTACCGCGAGCAGGGGATTCTCCCCGAGGCGATGGCGAACTTCCTCGCCCTCCTGGGCTGGTCGCCGGGCGACGACCGGGAGGTGATGAGCCGTGAGGAGCTCGTCGAGGCGTTCTCGCTCGACCGTATCCTCCGGAAGAGCGGCGTGTTCGATCCCGACAAGCTGCTGTGGATGAACGGCCAGCACATGACCCGTGCCACGCCCGAGCGGCTGGCCGTGGCCGCGGCGCCGTTCCTCCTGGAGGCGGGCGTGACGCCTGCCGCGCTGGAGAGAGATCGGGAGCGGCTCCTGCGCGTCCTCGAGGTCGCGCGGGACCGGGCCCGGACGCTGGGCGAGCTGGCGCGCCAGGCCGCGCCGTTCTTCGTGGCCGAGATCGAGTACGACCAGGAGGCGACGGCCCGCCACTGGTGGAAGGACGCGAAGGCCACGCGCGAGCGCCTGGAAGCGCTCCGCGAGCGGTTGGCGGAGCTGGACGACGCCTCCTTCGAGCCCGGTCGTCTCGAGGAGATCGTCCGGGGGCTGGCCGAGACGCGCGGGGAGGGAGCCGGAAAGGTGATCCACCCGCTCCGCGTGGCGCTGATGGGCGTGGGGGTGGGCCCCGGGATCTTCGTCACGCTCGCCCTCATGGGACGGGAGCGTACCCTGCGACGAATCGACGCGGCGCTCGATCGGCTGGAGACCGGGGCGCCCGCGGAGTGAACGGGGGGCCGGAATCGAAGGGCAGGGAGCCCGTCCCGGGTCGGTCGGGCTCGGCGTCCGGGGGCGGCCGGCTGGAGACCGGGACGGCCGGTCCCGGGGCCCTGGACGCGCGATGGATGGCCCGGGCCCTGGACCAGGCGCGGCTGGCCGCCGAGCGGGAGGAGGTCCCGGTGGGCGCGGTGCTGGTGGGACCGGAAGGCCTCGTGGCCGAAGCCCACAACCGGACCCGCGAGGCCGCCGATCCGACCGCCCACGCCGAGATGACCGTGCTCCAGGAGGGTGCCCGACGGCGAGGCGACTGGCGGCTCCTGGGCCACACCCTGTACGTCACCCTGGAGCCCTGCGCCATGTGTGCGGGCGCCATCGTGCTGGCCCGCGTGCCCCGGCTCGTATACGCCGCCCGCGACCCGAAGTCGGGGATGTGCGGATCTCTCGAGAATCTAGTTCAGGATGATAGGCTCAACCACATGGTAGAGCTGGATGTAGGTCTCATGGAAGAAGAGGCCTCGGAACTCCTGAGGACCTTCTTCCGGGCCCGTCGTGGGGGCGGGGAGCCATGAGCCGGTCGGCCCCCGCGGCCGGGTCCGCCCACGGAGCGGAGCCCCCCGGCGGCTCGTCCCCGGGTCTCGTGGTCGTGGCACGCGAGCTGGTCCCGCTGTGCGGCGACGCGCCGCGTTGGCCCGGCGGGCGTGAGACCCGGTTCGTGGCCGCGGACGAGCCGCTCCCGGGCGGGTACCTGGCCCGGCGAGTCGAGGCGATCATCCCGCTTCTCTCCCGCCCCATCGGCGCGGCGGAGCTCGACGCCCTGCCCGGGCTCCGGATCGTGTCCAACTATGCGGTGGGCTACGACAACGTGGACGTGGCGGCGGCCGCCGAGCGTGGCATCGTGGTCTGCAACACGCCCGACGTGCTCACATCCGCCACCGCCGACCTCACGTGGGCCCTGATCCTGGCGGCGGCGCGCCGCCTCCGGGAGGGTCTCGACCTGGCCCGATCCGGCGATTGGGCGGGGTGGCGCCCGGACGAGCTCCTCGGCATGGGACTCGAGGAGAAGACGCTCGGAATCCTCGGCGCCGGCCGCATTGGGAGCGCCGTAGCGCGCAGGGCCCCCGGGTTCGGGATGCGGGTCGTGTACTGGAACCTGGCCCCGAACGAGATCCTGGAGCGGGAGATCGGCGCACGCCGGGCGGACACGCTCGGGGAGGTGCTGTCGGTCTGCGACGTCCTCTCGGTCCACCTTCCGCTCACCGCGGACACCGACGGGCTCCTGGGGGAGGCCGAGCTGGTGCGGCTACGGCCCGGTGCGGTGCTGGTCAACACGGCGCGCGGCGAGATCGTGGACACGGAGGCGCTCGCCGCGGCGCTCCGGCAGGGGCGGCTGGGGGCGGCGGGGCTCGACGTCTATCCGGACGAGCCGGCCATTCCCGCCGAGCTGCGGGAGCTGCCGAACGCGTTCGTCCTACCGCACCTGGGAAGCGCCACCCGCGAGGCGAGGCGCGGCATGTGGGAGCTCGCGGCGGTGAACGTCCGCCGGGTGCTGGAGGGGAGGCCGCCGCTCACGCCGGTGGGGTGAGCGGATCGGAGGCGCCCCGTCACGGCGTCACCCCTGGGTCGCCTGGGCACGCGCCCCGGCTCCGGCCGGGTGGCCCATGGTCCCGCCCCCGGAGCGCTCGCCGTAGTGAAGCCGGAGGGTCGTCACGCCCGTCCCGCCGATCGAGACCACGTACAGGCGATCGTACTCGGCCTCGGACATGTCGGGACCGGGATCCCCGCCCAGCGCTCGCACCAGCTCCGGGACCGTGTTGCTGTGCCCCACCACCAGGTAGCGACCGGCCGTCGAGCGCAGGCGGGAGGCGAGATCGGCCGGCCGCTTCGGGTCGTACGTCCGGACGTCGAGGGCCGCCGCGCGGGCCGCAGGTTCGGCCGTCGCGCGCGTCCGCCGGTAGTCGGTCGAGTACACGGCGGTGAGCCCCACGTCCGCGAGCACGCGGGCCAGGCGCGCCGCCCGCGCCCGTCCCGCCGCCGTGAGCGGTGGGTCCTTCGAGCCGTCATCGGATTTCTCGGCGTGACGGACCAGGAACACCACCACCGAGTCACCGCTCGGGGAAGGCGCCGACGCCGGTCGGCCCGGCACGGAGGCCCGTAGACCGGGCAGGGAGGGCCCCGGCACGCCGGACGCGAGGAGCGGGGCGAGGAGCAGGAGCGTTCGCAGCATCGGGGCACCTCCCGGTCGAAAGCGCGGCATCAGGCCGCCGTCAGTCCCAGGACATCGGATACCAGCCACCACAGGCCCGCCGCCAGGATCGCGGCGGGCAGGACCCAGCGTAGCCATCCGACCAGGAAGCGGTCCAGCCGGCCCGGCTCGTCGCCGCCGATCTGCTCGAGGAGGACGCCGCGACGCATGGCCCACGCCACCGTGAGCGCCGCGAGGAGAGCACCGACGGTTTGCCCACCCGACCCGAAGGTGAGGTCCCACGGCACGAAAACCCTCAGGTTCACCATGGGGGGGAGCGCGAGCAGCATGCAAAGGCCGAGCACCATGGTGACCGCCCGCGACCTCGGCATCCCGAGCGCGTCGCCGAGGCCGGCGGCCAGGACCTCGAAGGCCGCGATCCCGGACAGGAACGCCGCCCCCAGGAGGCCGCCGAAGAACAGCACGCCGAACATCCATCCTCCCGGGATGCCGGCGAACACGCGGGGCAGTGTGTCGAACAGGAGTCCGGGTCCGCTCCCGGGCCGGAGACCGAGCGCGAACACGGCCGGGAAGATGGCCAGGCCGGCCAGGAACCCGGCGGCCGTGTCGCCGAGCACCGTGAGCGCGGCGTCGGCCTTGATCGGCTCCCGCTCGCCCAGGTAGGAGCCGTATACGACCATCATGGTGCCGCCCAGGGCCAGGGAGAAGACGACCTGCCCCAGGGCCGCCACCACGACCGACGGCGTCACGTCCGCCGGATGGAAGGCGAGGTACCACCTGAGCCCGGCTCCCGCTCCCGGCAGGGTCAGGGACCGGACGAGGAGGACCACGAGCGACACGAAGACGAGCGGGGTGAGCACGCGACTCGCCTTTTCGATTCCGGCACGCAGTCCCTTGCGAATCACGGCTCCCTGGGCCAGGAGCAGAACCGCGGTGAACAGGACCTGGAGCGCGAATGCCCGGCCCGAGAAGCCCGTCTCCGGGGGCAGAATGGAGGAGGGGTCCAGGGGCCGGCCCAGAGGGACGAGGAGCTGGCCCAGCGCGTAGCACGCCACCCAGCCGATCGCGTTGGTGTAGTAGCCGAGCGCGGTGAGGACGACCAGGAAGAGGAGCCAGCCCACCAGGCGCCCGCCGGGCAGTCCCGCCTGCTCGAACGCCCCGAGCGGGCCGCGTCGGGTGGCTCGGCCCAGGGACCACTCGGCCATGACGCCCGGGACGCCCACGCAGGCCGCCAGCAGCAGGTAGAGGAGCACGAAGGCCGCCCCGCCGTGGCGACCCACCATGTAGGGGAAGCGCCAGACGTTTCCGAGCCCGACGGCCACGCCGATCATGGTGGCCAGCATCCCGAGCCGGCTGGCGAAGGTCTCGCGCGCCGGCCCGCTCACGCCGGGTCGGCCTCCAGCACCTCCGCCAGCGCATCGAGGCCGAGGTCCACCTCCTCGAGGGTCGAATAGAAGTGGGGCGCCAGCCGGATGGCCGGACCGCGCGCCGAGGCCAGGATCCCGCGCCCGCGAAGCGCGATCTCCACCGCGTGACCGTCGTCGCACGCGAAGGCCGTGGAGGGCGCCTTGCGGTCGGGGTCGGAGCTCCCGAGGAGCCGCAGGCCGCGCTCCCGGCCGCCCTCGACGAGCCGGGCCCCGAGCGCGCGCGTCCACGCCCCGATCGCCTCGAGGCCGACCTCGAGCAGCCACTCGATCCCGGCGCGCGCCACGTACGCCTCAAGGATCGGCGGCGTTCCGAGGTCCAGGCGGCGCGCGCCCGGCGCCCAGTCCAGCCGACCGGCATCGAACGCGAACGGCTCCTCGCGACCGAACCACCCCGTGATCGCGGGTCGCAGCCGATGGGCCAGACCGGGCCTCACCCACAGGAACGCGATTCCCGGAATCCCCATGAGGTACTTCAGGCACCCGGACGCCACGAAGTCGGCGCCGCTGGAGGGCCCGTCGAACGGAGTCGTGCCCAGCGTCTGGTAGGCGTCGACGTAGAGGAGCGCTCCCCGAGAGTGCGCCAGCCGGGCGATCGCCCCGACGTCCTGGCGGAAGCCGGTCTGGTAGTAGCCGTGGCACGCCGAGACCACCAGCGTGCGCTCGTCGATGGCCGCCTCGTAGTCCTCCAGCGCCACGACCCCGTCCCGGACCGGAACGGGCGCGATCTCGGCGCCGAAACGGACCTGGGCTCGCCAGGCATGGGCTACCGTCGGAAACTCGGCGCCGCTCACCACGACGCGGCGTCGCTCGCCCGACCAGTCGAGGCCGCTGGCCACGCTCGACGTGGCCTGCGAGACGGAGGTGGCCACCGCCACATCTTCCGGCTGGCCGCCCACCAGGCGCGCGAAGGCGTCGCGGGCGAGCTCGACCGCCTCCATCCACCGGTCCCAGTCCATTCCTCGCCGCTCCCACGAGTCCAGGTAGGCCTCGGCGGCCGCACGGGTGGGGACGGCCGCGGGGGAGTGGGAGCAGGCGTTGAGGAGGATCCGGTGGCCGAGGAGCGGGATGCGGTTCCTGACCGCTTCGAGGTCGTAGTCGGGCGAGCCGTTCATGCGCGATGCCCCCTCACGCCGTTCCCCGGGACGCGCGGGCCCGGCGGCACGCGGCGTCGAGGCGGTGTGCCCCGGACGACGACACGCGCCCCGGCCTCCGGCCCGGCGGGCCTAGCGGCTTCCCGGCGCGCCGGCCGCCTCCCGTCCCCCTCTCCGCAGGACCGAGTGGCGGCGACCGTAGAACCAGTAGAAGGCGAGGCCGACCAGCAGCCAGAGGCCGAAGCGGATCCAGGTGAGGACCGGGAGTCCGAGCATCAGCCCCAGGCAGGCGAGGATCGCGATGGCCGGCACGACCGGGACGAGCGGCGTGCGGAACGGCCGCTCCCGGTCTGGCTCCAGGCGTCGGAGCACGATGATCCCGATCGCCACCAGCACGAAGGCGAACAGCGTCCCGATGTTCGTGAGCTCGATGATCTCCGCGATCGGCATGAAGGCCGCGAAGAAGGCGACGAACACGCCGGTCATGATCGTGGCGACGTGGGGGGTGCGGTGCCTGGGGTGGACCTTGGCCACCACGGGCGGCAGGAGGCCGTCCCGGGCCATCGAGAACAGGATGCGCGGCTGTCCGAGCTGGAACACGAGCAGCACCGAGGTGGTGGCCGTGAGCGCACCGACGGCGATGATGCCGGCGGCCATGTTGAGGCCGCGCTCGCTGAACGCCGTGGCCAGCGGTTCGGCGGTCCCCAGGTGGTTCCACGGGACCAGGCCCGTGAGCACCAGCGTCACCGCGATGTAGAGGATGGAGGTGATGATCAGGGAGGCGATCATCGCGAACGGCATGTCCTTCTGGGGCTCCTTCGTCTCCTCGGCGGCGGTCGAGACGGCATCGAAGCCGATGTAGGCGAAAAAGATCAGCGCCGCGCCGGTCCAGATTCCCTTTAGCCCGTTCGGGGCGAAGGGCGTCCAGTTCGCGGGGCGCACGTAGCGGAGTCCCGCCACGATGAAGAAGCCCAGGATGAGGAGCTTGATGACCACCATCACCACGTTGAGCCACGAGCTCTCCCGGATGCCGACGACCAGGATCCAGGTGATGAGCGCCACGATCACCACGGCCGGTACGTTCACCACGATCGGAATTCCCAGGACGTGTGGCGCCTCGGAAAGCGACTGCGCGGCCCGCACGATGTGGGGGGCGACCGACGAGAGCGTGTCGGCCCGGGTGGCCTGCGCGACCGTGTGCGCCGCCTTGGTGGCCGTGATCGGGTCGGTGGCCATCCACTCCGGCAGGGCCAGGCCGAACCCGCGCAGGAGCTGCTGGAAGTAGC
>CAYXHP010000059.1:0-27484 GCA_964465015.1 uncultured Gemmatimonadota bacterium | reverse complement strand
CACCAAGTACTCCGAGGCCGTCCTCGGCGTCCACTTCCGGGAGACCGACGCCCGGGGCGAGAAGGCCGGCGGCCCCATGTACTACCTGGAGCACGGGATCCGCTGGGGCTACCTCGGCAAGACGCTGTCCATCGCCTTCGCCCTGTTCGCCTCCATCGCCGCGTTCGGGATCGGCAACGGCGTCCAGTCCCAGGCGGTGGCCGACGCGGTGCGCCAGTCCTTCCACGTGCCGCAGGTCGTGACCGGCATCGTGGTGGCGGCCCTGGCCGCCGCCGTGATCCTGGGCGGGATCAAGTCGATCGGCCGCTTCACCGGCGTGTTCGTGCCCATCATGATCGTCGCCTACATGCTCGGCGCCGGGACGATCATCTTCATCAACCGTCACGGCGTGGCCCACGCGTTCGCGCTCGTGTTCGCCGGCGCCTTCGAGCCGGTGGCCGTGGCGGGAGGGGCGCTCGGCTACAGCGTGCTCCAGGCCATGCGCTTCGGGGTGGCGCGGGGGATCTTCTCCAACGAGTCGGGCCTCGGCACCGGCGGGATCGCCGCGGCCGCGGCGCAGACCGACGAGCCCGTGCGCCAGGCGCTCGTGTCGATGACCCAGACCTTCATCGACACGATCGTGGTGTGCACCTTCACCGGGATCGTGATCCTCTCGACCGGGGCGTGGCAGGAGCCCGGGCTCAACGGTGCCAACCTCACCCAGCACGCCTTCCGCACCGGCCTCCCGGGCGAGTGGGGCGGCTACATCGTGGCCTTCAGCCTGGCCATCTTCGCCTTCAGCACCATGCTGGGCTGGTCCTACTATGGCGAGCGCAACCTCGAGTACCTGTTCGGCGAGAAGGTGGTCGTGCCCTACCGACTCGTGTTCGTGGTCGTCATCGCGATCGCGGCGGCGCGGCCGATCCAGGTCGTGTGGCTCCTGTCCGACATCATGAACGGGCTCATGGCGTTCCCGAACCTGATCGGACTGCTGCTCCTGTCCGGGATCGTGTTTCGGGAGACGAGGAGCTACTTCCAGCGCCACCCGGACGAGTGAGGGGAGGGAGGGAGGCGGAGCCCCGCGGCGACGTCAGCCCGCGAATCTCGGGTAGTGCCCCAGGTCGTAGGCCCGGATGGAGAGGATCTCGCCGTCCTGCGCGCCGAGGGAGGCGAGGGTGACGGACTCGTCGGGAACCTCGCGCTCGGCGTACTCGACGTAGAAGTCCTCCGGTCGGTCCGTGTCGCGCTGGAGGAGGATCCGGAGCCCTTCCTCCTTGGCCTCCGCGACCGTGGTCGAGAGCGGGAGCCGCATCGCGTGCTCCAGCCAGCGGTCGGGCATGATGAGGCGGAGGACGACGGAGTCGCTCTCGGCCGCCTCCCGCCACGACCCGCCGGGGGAACGCCTGCCGCCCGTGGGCGCGTCGGCGGTCATACCTTCTCTCCCTCGACCCGGAGCGTGTACAGGAAGCGCTTGGTGATGTCGGTCACGTCGAGACCCACCACGCGGTCCGTGGTCGCGTAGACGTTGGTCCGGCCGTGCTCCCGGTCCAGCCGGAGTTCCGCCCGGCCGATCTCGCCCTCGAACACGAGATGCTCCGGCTCGTCCACCACCAGCTCCATGCTCGTATTGCGAGCGAAGAAGCGCCGCGCCCGGTCGAGCACTTCCGTGGGCGGCATCCGGGTCATCGTCACGTAACGCATGGGGCGTGAAACTCGCCCGCCCGCGGAGGGTCGTCAACCCGGCGTTTTCGCGTGCGCTCGCGCCGGCGTATCCTCCCGGGGACTCCGGGCCGGGGAGCACGGGGGACTCCGAACGGGGGGGCGCGACGGACCAGGCGAAGGGCGGCCGCCGGCCGCACGGGAGGGTGGAGACCGCGCTCGGGGCGGCCGCTCTGGCTGCGTCCACGGCGCTCGCCGCGGCCGGCGTGCAGCCGGTCCGCGACTGGTACTTCCAGTTCGCCTGGGTTCCGACGCTCCTCCTCCTGGACGGCGGCCTGGCGCTCCGCACCGGGAGCGCTCCGCTGGCCGCCCGCCCGCGGCTCGCCCTGTCCGTGTGGTTCTGGTCGGGGCCCACCTGGTACCTGTTCGAGCTCCTGAATCTCAGGATGACGGACTGGTACTACGTGTTCGTTCCGGAGCGGGCCGCGCTCCGGTGGCCCGGAACCTTCATCGCGTTCGCCACCGTGCTTCCGGCCATCCTCCTGGCCCACCACTGGATGGACCAGCTGGGCGTGGCCCGCGGGTGGGGCCGGCCCCCGTTCCGCGTGGGCAGGCGGCACTACGCCGTCTGCCTGACGCTCGGAGCGGCCTTCGTCGTGCTGGCGCTGGCGTGGCCGCTCGCATTCTTCCCGCTCGTGTGGGGCGCCTCGACCCTGCTCCTGGAGCCGTTCAACCACTCCCGCGATCCGTCCACCTCGCTCCTGGGCGACCTGGCCAGGGGCAGCTGGACCCGGATCGTGCGGCTCCTGGCGGGCGGCGCGGGGATCGGCCTCCTGTGGGAGGGCTTCAACCGCCTGGCCGGCGCCCGCTGGATCTACACGGTCCCCGGGCTCGAGCACCTCAAGCTGTTCGAGATGCCCCTCCCGGGCTTCCTGGGATTCCCGGTGTTCGCCCTCGACTGCTTCGTGATCTACCATGCGCTCGTCCACCTGGACGTGGCGCTGCCGGGGTGGAGCGGGACAGTCCCGGGGTCGGGTGCCCGAGGAGAGAAGAGGATCCCGCTCCGGCCGGCGCGCGTCGCGTTCGCCGCCGCGCTGGCGCTCCTGTTCTGCGCCGCGGTGCAGGTGGGGCTCGACCGGTGGACGGTGGACTCGGTGGCGCCGCGACTGGAGCGGCTCCCGGGGCTCGAGGCCGGGGATCCGGCCCTCCTGCGCTCCGCCGGTCTCGGCTCGGTCCGCGGCCTGGCGGCGGTGGACTCGGACGTGGTGGCGGCGCGCGCGGGCGTGACGCCGGCACGCGCCGGCGCTCTCGTCCGGGCCGCCCGGCTGGCCGCGCTGCGCGGCATCGGCACGCGAAACGCATCGGCCCTGTGGCGCGGGGGGATCCGGAGCGTGTGCGATCTGGCCGCGGCGTCGCGGGAGCGGGTCTCCGCGCTGGTGCGGACCCGGCCGGCGGGGGGGACACCCGGCGGAGCTCCCCGCATCGGCGCCCGGGCCGGAAAGCCCGCGCGCGTCCGAGTGTGGCTCCGGGCGGCGACCGAGAGATGCGCCGCCGCCCTGGGGAGCCGCGTCGACGCGGCTCGCGGTCCCGAGGGCCGGGCCGAGGATGGCCGCGACACCGAACGCGAGAGAAAGGACGGCGGGAGATGATGGACGGGAAGAAGCTCGAGCGCTGCTCCAGCTACGTCGAAGCTCTGTATGCGCCCGAGACGGAGACGATGCGGTGGGTCCGGGAGGAGCTCGAGGCGCGCGGACTGCCACTGATCCAGGTCTCGGCGCTCGAGGGCCGGCTCCTGGCCCTCCTGGCCGCCATGGCCGAGGCCCACAGGTTGCTCGAGATCGGGACGTTGGGCGGCTATTCGGGGCTGTGGCTCCTGTCGCTCCTCCCCTCGGATGCCCGGCTGGTGACCCTCGAGAAGGAGCCAGAGCACGCCGACCTGGCGCGCGAGGCCATGACCCGGGCCGGGGAGACGTCACGGGCCGAGGTGCGCCTCGGAGATGCGCGCGAGACCCTGGAGGACCTCGCGGACCGGGCGTCCTTCGACGTCGTCTTCATCGACGCCGACAAGGAGAGCTATCCGTTCTATTTCGAGACCACGTCCGGGCTCGTGCGCCCGGGCGGCCTCCTCCTCGCCGACAACACGCTGTGGCGGGGGAGGGTGACGGACCCGAGCGACGATGCGCCCGCCAACGTGGCCATGCGGGCCTTCAACGGCGCCGTGGCCGAGGACGATCGCTTCGACGCCCTCATCCTCCCCATCCGCGACGGGCTCACGGTGGCCCGGAGGCGCGCGTGAGCGGCGCGGGCCGGGAGGCCGCCCCGTTCGGCCGCTTCTTCCTGCCCGGTCCCACCGAGGTCCGGCCCGAGGTGCTCGAGGCGCAGGCGCGCCCGGTGATCCCGCACCGCGGGCCGGCCATGCGGGAGCTGTTCGCGGGCCTGCAGCCGGGGCTCCGGCGGCTGTTCGGGACCACCGGCCGGCCGGTGATCCTGTCGACCTCCTCCTCGACCGGTCTCATGGAGGCGGCCGTCACGAGCCTGAGCCGGCGGCGCATCCTCTGCCTGGTGTGCGGCGCGTTCGGGGACCGCTTCCACGACATCGCGGAGCTCACGGGGCGGTCGGCGGATCGGCTCGAGGTCGAGTGGGGCTCGCCCAATCTCCCGGAGCGGCTCGCCGTCGAGCTCGAAAGGACACCCGGCCGCTACGACCTCGTGACCGTCGTCCACTCGGAGACGTCGACCGGCGTGCTGAACCCGGTGGCGGATCTCGCCGAGGTCGTGCGACGCCACGAGGACGTCCTCCTGGCCGTGGACGGCGTCTCCTCCGTGGCGGGGGCGGAGTTCCGGTTCGATGACTGGGACCTCGACTTCGCGCTCACCGGATCCCAGAAGGCCCTGGCCCTCCCTCCGGGACTGGCGCTCGGGGTGGTCTCCGAGCGGGCGCTGGCCCGGGCGCAGTCGGTGACGCCCCGGAGCTACTACTTCGACCTGGTGGACTTCGAGCGCCGCGCACGGCAGCACGAGACGACCAACACGCCGGCCGTCACCCTCCTGTTCGCCCTCGAGCGGCAGCTCCTCCGCATCGACCAGGAGGGGCTCGATGCGCGCATCGCGCGGCACGCCGCGATGGCCCACCGGATGGCGGAGTGGGCCGCCGCGCTGGCCGATCGCACAGGAGGCGAGCTCGGGGTGCTGGCGCCCGAGGGCTACCGCTCCCCCACCGTGACGGCGCTCCGCCTCCCGGACCGGCTGCCCGGGCCCGACCTGGTCGACGAGCTGGCGCGCCGAGGGTGGGTCATCGGGGCCGGCTACGGGAAGCTCCGGGAGAGCACGGTCCGCATCGGCCACATGGGCGAGCACACGCCCGACGAGCTCGAGGATCTGCTCGCCGTCCTGGACCGGGTGATCCAGGAGGAGCTGGCCCGCTGAGCGCTCCGGAGGGCGGCACGGACACGGGCCCGGCCAGGACGGGAACGGCCCGAGGCGGCGCGCCGCGAGTGCACGCCGGCGCCGGGGCCCGGCTGCGGGTGGTGGTCGCCGAGACGCTGGAGCCCGAGGGGCTGGAGATCCTGGGGGCCGAGCCGGGGCTCGAGGTGGTCGATGTGTCGGGCGCCGACCCGGCCGCCCTCCTCGAGGCGCTGGACGGTGCGGCCGGCCTGATCGTGCGCGGCGCCACCACCGTGGACGAGGCGCTCCTCGCCGCCGCCCCCGGCCTCCGCGTGGTGGGCCGCGCCGGGGTCGGCGTGGATCACATCGACCTCGAGGGCGCCGCACGCCGCGGCGTGGCCGTCGTGAACGCCCCGAGCGGCAACACCCTCTCCACCGCCGAGCTGACCATCGGCCTCCTCCTGGCCGCGGCCCGTCACATCGCCCGGGCCGACCGCTCGATCCGCGAGGGCGCCTGGATCCGGAAGGAGCTGCGCGGCGCGCAGCTCCACGGGCGCGCCCTGGGCGTCATCGGCGCCGGGCGCATCGGCTCGGCCGTCCTCGGGCTCGGCCGGGCGTTCGGGATGGGCCTCCTGGCTTGCGACCCCTACCTGACGGCCGAGCGCCGGTCCGAGATCGGAGCCGAGTTCCTGGAGCTCGGACGGCTCCTCGAGCGGGCGGACGTGGTGAGCCTGCACGTGCCGCTGACCGAGGAGACGCGGGGCATGATCGGCGAGGCCGAGCTGGCGCGGATGAAGCCGAGCGCCTTCCTGTTGAACGCGTCGCGGGGTGAGGTGGTGGACGAGGTCGCGGTAGCCCGCGCGCTCTCGGAAGGTCGGCTGGCCGGCGCGGGGCTGGACGTCTACCCCCGGGAGCCGCTCCCGCAGGACAGCCCGCTCCGGGAGGCCCCGAACCTGGTCATGACGCCCCACCTCGGGGGGGCCACCGACGAGGCGAAGGCGGCCGTGGCGCGGGAGGTGGCGATCTCCGTCCGGGACGTTCTCCTGCGGCGAGACCTGGGGCCGGCGCTCAACCTGTAGGCCGTTCGGGCGCCGGCATCACGTCCGGCGGGCGGGTCCTGCCGCGCCCGGCAGCCCGGGCCTCAGAGCTCGGCCGCGGCGGGCGCCCAGCGTGCGGCGACTTCCTCCGGCGGGGTCGAAACGCGGCCGGGATGGAAGAGCCCGGCCAGGATCTCGACGCCGTCGACCGCGCGCGGACCGGAGCGGTTGAAGTAGGAGGAGCCGTCCACGACGAAGGCCCTCCCTTCCTCCAGCGCGCGGGGCGCGAGCCGGGCCAGCCGCTCGGCGTGCTCCTCGGCTTCCCGGCGCGACGCGCGGAGGCCGTAGCCGCACGGCATCACCACCAGCGCATCCGGGTCGAGGCCCTCCAGCGCCTCCCACTCGACCTCGCGCGAGGGGACCCCGACCTCGCCGGCCAGGTTCACGCCGCCGGCCGACCGCACCATCTCCGGCACCCAGTGCCCCGGCACGAAGGGCGGATCGAGCCACTCGATGGCCAGGACCCGCACCGGTGGGGCGCCCGCTACCGCGGCCCTCACCTCGTCGAGCCGCTCCCGGAGTCCTTCCCGCGCTTCGCGGGCCCGCTCCGCGACCCCGGCCGCCCGGCCCACGGCTTCGACCGAGTCCAGGATGTCCTCGAGCGTGTGCGCGTCCAGCGACAGCACCTCGGCGTCCAGCCCGCGGCTCTCGACCACCTGCCGGACGCCGGGCGTGGGGACCGCGCACACCTCGCACACGGCCTGGGTGAGCACCAGGTCCGGAGCCAGCGCCTCGAGCTGCTCGGCGTCGACCTCGTATACGCTGCCGTGCTCGGCCATCGCCTGGCGGACGGCCGCGTCGATCTCGCCCGAGGTGAGCTCCTCCGGGTCGAAGCGCGTGCGGCTCACCCGTGGGCGGTCCAGGACGCGATGCGGCCAGTCGCACTCGTGCGAGATCCCCACCAGGGAATCCTCGAGCCCGAGCGCGCACACGATCTCGGTGGCGCTGGCCAGGAGCGAGACGATCCTCACGGGAGCGGCCCCGGCACGCCGCTTCAGTAGGTGGGCATGGCGGGGTCGATCTCCTCGGCCCACGCCTGGATCCCGCCCGCCAGGTTGCGGGCGCGGGGGAAGCCGGCCTGCCGGAGAAAGCGCACCGCCATGCCGCTCCGGCTTCCCGTGTGGCAGTAGACGACGAGCTCGCGCTCGGGGTCGAGCTCCTCCAGGCTCCCGGGCAGGCGCGCCAGGGGGACGAGCCGCGCGCCCTGCTCCTCGAGGCTGCAGATCCGCCACTCGAAGGGCTCGCGCACGTCCAGGAGCGCCGGCACGTCGCCCGCTTCGATGCGCTCGTTGAGCTCGCCGACCGAGATCACCGGAGGGGTCTCGGCGCCGTCCTCCACCGGAGCGGGGACGCCGTCCGGGGCCGGCGCACCCTCGCAGAACGCCTCGTAGTCCACCAGCTCGGTCTGCGTCCGATGCTCGCCGCACACCGGGCAGGCGGGATCAGCCGGGATCGAAAGCTCGCGGAAGCGCATCTCGAGCGCGTCCACCAGGAGGAGCCGGCCGGCCAGGGTTCGGCCCCGGCCGAGGATGAGCTTGAGTGCCTCGGTGGCCTGGATGGTGCCCAGGATGCCCGGCAGGACTCCCAGCACGCCGGCCTCGGCGCAATTCGGCACCGACCCGGGCGGCGGGGGTTCGGGGAACAGGCACCGGTAGCAGGGGCCGCCCGGCACCCCGAACACGGAGGCCTGGCCCTCGAAGCGGAAGATCGCGCCCCACACGTCGGGGATTCCCAGCAGGATGCAGGCGTCGCTCACCAGGTAGCGGGTCGGGAAATTGTCGCTCCCGTCCACCACCACGTCCCATCCCTCCAGGAGGTCGAGAGCGTTCTCGCGGTCCAGCCGGGCCTCGAACGTCTCGATCTCGATCTCGGGGTTCAGGTCCTCGAGCCGCTCGCGGGCCGAGGCCAGCTTGGAGCGGCCCAGGCCCGCCATCCCGTGGAGGACCTGTCGGTGCAGGTTCGTGATGTCGACGTCGTCGAAGTCGACGAGCCCGATCCGGCCCACGCCCGCCGCAGCCAGGTAGAGGGCCGCCGGAGAGCCGAGCCCTCCGGCCCCGATCAGCAGGACGCGGGCGCTCTTCAGCCGGCGCTGGCCCTCCTCTCCCAGGTCCGGGATCGAGATGTGACGCACGTAGCGCCGAATCTCGTCGGGTCCGAGCGCCACCGATGAGGAGCGCCGGGCGGGGCCGGGAAGGTGCCAGCGATCGGGGGCCTCGGCCGCCATCCGGTCGAGGGCCTGAGTCGCGCTCCGCTCCGGCGGATCGGCGCCGAGGGCCCCGGCGTCGCTCATACCTCGACCGCCACCGCCCGGCGCAGGGCCGCGTAGTTCTCGCCGATCGAGCCCGGCCCGCGAAAGACCGAGGAGCCCGCCACGAGCACGTCCGCTCCCGCGTCGACGGAGAGGGTGGCGGTCTCGGGCTCGATCCCGCCGTCGACCTGCACGCGGAGTCCCGGGATGGAGCGCCGGGCCGCCATCTCCCGCACTCTCTCCACCTTGCGCAGGGCCGCGTGAATGAAGGACTGGCCACCGAACCCGGGGTTCACGGTCATCACCAGCACCAGGTCCACGAAGGGGAGGATCTCCGTGAGCGTCTCGGCCGGCGTGGACGGGTCGATCGCCACCCCGGCCTTGCAGCCCAGGAGCCGGATCTCGTGCACGTCCCGGTGCAGGTGCGGCGTGACCTCCTGGTGCACGGTGATGAGGTCGGCGCCCGCCTCCGCGAACGCCTGCAGGAACACCGCCGGGTTGTCGATCATGAGGTGGACGTCGATGAACGAGTCGCTCACCCGGCGCAGCGACTCGAGGACCGGCAGGCCGATGCTGAGGTTGGGCACGAAGTGGCCATCCATGACGTCCACCTGGAACCAGCGGGCGCCCGCCTCCTCGGCCTCGGCCACCTGCTCGCCCAGCCGCGCGTAGTCGGCGGCCAGGATGGAGGGGGCGATCACCACCCCCTGGGGCATCGGGCGACGCCCGCGCGCTGCTCCGTCGGCGCCCGCCCGGCCGGGAGAGGTGCCCTCAGACACCGTAGTCCTCGAACAGGGACTTGACCTTCGCCGTGACTTGCAGGGCCTCGTCCATGGGACGCTGCCACATGTTACGGCCGAAGATGAGGCCGGTGGCGCCGCCCTCCATCACCAGACGCCCCTTCTCGAGCAGGTCCTCGTCGCTCACCTTGCTGCCGCCCGAGAACAGGACGAGCGTGTTCTGCGCCGAGCGCGTCACCCGCCGCGCCCCGTCGGCGTAATCCCACTCCAGGTCCCGGTACTTCTGGGGCATGAGCGCGTCCTTTTCGCCCTTTTCGGGGACGTTGAGCTTCACGATGTCGGCGCCGAGCTCCATCGCTACGCGCGCTGCGTAATCTACCGCGTACAGGCAGTCTCTGCCGCCCTTGACCTCGATAGCCGAGCCACGGGGATAGGACCACATCAGGATCGGGATGCCGTAGCGCTCCGCGTCCTGGCGCACGCGGCGAAAGTCCTCGAAGTGCCGGGACTGCTGCGGGGAGCCCACGTACATCGTGTAGCCGATCGCGTGCGCGCCGAGGCGGACCGCGTCCTCGACCGAGGCGTTGAGCGGCGAGTGCGCGTCGTCGTCGGACGGGACGTTGGTCTTCCCGTTGATCTTGAGGACCAGCGGCACTCGGCCCGCGTAGCCCGGAAAGTACTTTTCGGCGAAGCCGATCTGGCAGGCGATGGCATTGTAGCCTCCCTGCAGGGCCAGCTCGAACTGGAAGGTGGGGTCGGCGGCGCCGGGGTTCGAGAGGAAGTCCCGTGGCCCGTGCTCCAGGCCATGGTCGATCGGCAGGATGAGCAGCGTGCCGTTCCCGACCCCGTGGTTGTAGAGCAGGTCGTAGAGCCGGGCCTTCTTACCCGGCGCGAGGTTCAGGTCGTCGAGGGTGGGTCGGCGGGTCGTCGCGGGTGCTTCCGTGGCGGCCATGGCTTCTTCCTCGCTCTATGGGGCTGGATTCCCGACGCGCCCGGGGCGCGGCTCGGTCGTGGTCGATGCGTCCCGCAAGGGCGGTGCGAGACGAGCGCGTCTCGCCACCCGTGTGCGTGCTACCCGTCCCCCCCGGGCTCCGTTCGCCCGAGAAGTGCGCCGATGTCCTCGAGGAGGCGCTCATCGGAGATCCGGTCGGCTTCGCCGTAATACCGGCGGATCTTCCCGTCCGGGCCGACGAGCTCGAGCGCATCGTTGTGTACCACGTCGTACGTCACGGCGGCGCTGTCGGCAAGCGGATTCTCCACTTCCGGTTGTGGAGACGACAGGGTGTCGGGGCCGGCGGACGCGTTCCCGCGGCCTTCCTCCGACGCCTGGACCCGGCGGTAATCGACGTGGAACCCATCCCTGACCACCCGGCGGATCTCGGCCTCGCTCCCGGTGACGAACAGGAAGCGGTGGCCCGCGGGATCCCAGCCGTACTGGCGCAGAAAGGTCCGCAGGTCGGCCGGGCGCGTGTGTCCCGGGTCCACGTCGAACGCCACGAACCGGACGCGGTCCGCCAGCCCCGAGCTCCGGAGCGTGCTATCGAAGCCCCGCAGGTGCGCCGCGATGAGCGGGCAGTAGGTGCGGCAGTACGGAAACAGGAAGGTGACGACCAGCACTTTCCCGCGCAGCGAGTCCGAAGACACCGTCCGGCCGTTCTGGTCGGTGAGGGTCCAGCTCGGCGCCGGGCCGAGGTCCTGGAGCGCGCCGCCAGTGGCGGCTCGCTCCCCGTGCCCGGCTGCGACGCCCGCCGGCGACCGGGCCCTCTGCGCCGTGGCGAGCCCGAGCGCCCAGCCCGCGAGCCCGGCCGCCGCGACCGCCAGGAGGAGCAGCGCGGCGCGGACCGGCACGCCGCCGGCCCCGCCGCGCGCCCGGACCCGGGGCCCCTCACAGCGCATAGATGACCTTGCCGAAGAAGACCCGGCCCGGCTCCGGGATCGGCATGCCCGTGAACGGATTCTTCGCGTTCAGGTGGTCGACGTACTGCGTGTCGGTGAGATTGTCGACCCCGAGCCTCAGGCTCAGGCCGTGGGTCAAGTCGATCCCGCCACGCAGGCGGATGGTGGCGTAGCCGTTCGTCGGTGTCTCCCCCTTCTGCGCCGCGACGCGGCTCTGCCGGGTGACGCCCCGGACCCGGCCCTCCGCGAAGAAGCGACCCTTCGGGTCGTCCCAGCGCAGGCCCAGGCTGCCCGACAGAGGGGGCACGCCGAGGGCCGGCTCGTCCAGCGTCTGGTCGCGCCCCCACAGGTAGCTCGAGCCCAGCTCCACGGTGAGGGCGCGGGTTACGGCCACGTCGCCCGTGGCCTCGAAGCCCCAGAATATGGCGTTACCGTTCACGTACCGGTAGACGATGTCCGGGCTGAGCGGCAGCCGCTTGGGCAGGCTCGTCGCCTCGATCGTGATGTAGTCCACCATCTTCCGCACGAACAGGTTTCCCTCGAGCCGCAGCCCCGAAGGGTGGTATGTGAGCCACGCATCCCCCTGTACGCTGCGCTCCGGGGAGAGGTTCGGATTCCCAACGAACTCGGCGCTCGTCTGCGCCTTCGAAGCGGGGACACGATCCGAGTAGCGCTCGGTCGCGTCGGCGGTGCGCACGGCCGTTCCGAGGCCGAACGAGGCGTCCAGGTCGCTGGTCACGTCGAAGCGGAGCGTCCCGGCGGCGCTGAAGTTGGCCTCTGTGTGGTCCAGGTCGGTTCCGACGTTGTCGCGGAAGAAGTCGCTCACCGAGTCCGCCGTGGCCCGGACCAGGTCCAGGCGCACCGTGGCGTCGGCGTGCACCCGGCTCGAGAGCTGGCGCGACGCCTGGGTAAACAGGGCCCCGTCCGTGATGCGGTCGTCGGGCCACATGAGGTCCTGGAACAGGAGCATGCCGTTATCGGCGCGGTCGATGGTCCGAAGCGCGTAGCGACCGGCACTGTACAGGTCGCCCCCGACCCGGAAGCTCCATCCTTCCGGCCCGGCCAGGTCCGCCGCCAGCCGCCCGCCCTCCACGTTCATGTGGGCCTTCACCCCCACGTCCAGGGCGAAGGGGGGGACGCGGGCCGGCATCGGCAGGGAGGTGGGCTTGCCGCCGTTGTCCATCTCGTGATGGATGTCGTTGACGTACGCCAGCGCCTCGAGGCCGCGCAGCGTGCCAGCGTCGTGGTGCACGGTCCAGCGCCCGGTCGCGTTCACGGTATGAAACAGCTTCGCGTTCAGTAGCCGCCCCGGGTAGTCCATTGGACCCTGGTCCTGGTAGCCGCCGGAGAGCTCGAGGCGGGAGCCGGGAGCCAGGTCCACCCCGACCTTTCCGCGTCCCTCCCAGGAGCGGTAGAAGCCGGGGATCTCGGTCCCGTCGCCCGACGTGTAGTCATCGCCCTGGCGCCACGCGCCGTTGGCCGACCACCCCACGGCTCCGCTCCTTCCGGATACGGAGCCGGTGGTCTCCGCCCCGTTCACGTTGGTGTCGTAGCCGGTCTCCAGGCGCAGGTGCGCGGCGTCCTGGCCCGACGGGGGCAGGTCGCGCGTCTCGACCCGGACGGCGGCCAGGTTGCCGGCGCCCCACGTGAGAGCGTAGGGGCCCTTGACCACATCGATGCTCGAGATGGCGCTCGGGTCGAGGTGCGTGAGGGGCGAGTCCATGCGGGCCGGGCCGGCCGGGAACCAGCGGGCTCCATCCATGTACGTGCCGACCTCGGTCTCCCGGAGCCCTCTCACTACCGGGTCGAGGCCCAGCGGTCCGCGGCGGACCGCGTCCACGCCGCTCACGTTCCGCAGGAGCTCCCCGGAGTCGAGCGGGTTCGCCTCCCGCACCTCGCGCTCCTCCAGCCTGGAGGTGGGCTGGAGGTCGGGGCCCAGCACGGAGACCCGGATGCCCTGCATCTCGAGCGGTCGCGACTCCAGCTCGAGCTCGACCCGGGCCGTCTGGCCGGCCCGGATGCTCACCTTCGCCACTTCGGCGCCGTAGCCCGGATAAGTGGCCACGATCTCGTAGGCGCCCGGCTCGATGCGGCCGATGCGGAAGTCACCGGTGGAATCGGCCAGAGCCCCGAGCTCGGTCCCGCGCAGCCGTACGGCCGCTCCCGGGAGGGGTCGCCCGGTGCCGGCGGTCGTGACGTGACCCACGACGGCGCCGCTCCGCGCCGTCTGCTGGGCCGCGGAGCCGGCCGGGGCGACTAGCGCCGCCAGCGCCGCGAGAACGAACAGCGCGGCGGAGCCGCGCCTCGGAGCGAGGAACGAGCACCTGCACTTGAGCAATGACATCGGTTCGACCTTCCCACGTGATGGGATGCGGACGTGCGGCACGGCCCCGACCGAACGGGCGCCGGCCTCTCGGATGCACTCGTTGTGGCTAAGGTCAGGTGCGCGGGGGAGGCGTGGCGGGCGCGCGCGAAGGCGTCGACACGGGCGGTGCGTCGTGGGCGACGTCCCGCACGTCGGGTGGAGGAGGGGGCGGCGCGTCCGTCCGGACGGCCGCCGGGACGTTAGGGGACAGGTCGCGGTCTCCCGGCGGCCCCGGAGCCGTGAAAGCGGGGCCCGAGTCGTGGCACATACCATCCATCATGGCCGGCCCGCCGCGGGACCCGTCGTGATCGCCGTCGTGCTCGTGGTGCAGCAGGCAGTGGATCGGGCAGGAGTAGGCCGGGTTCGCCACGATGAAGAGCGACAGGAGGAAGGCGCCGGCCAGGCGCCGGATCCTCCTGCTCCTCGTCGAGAACGAACCCGCTCCTCTCACGTGCGCCTCGGGCTCAGTTCGCCTGGCCCGCCGAGGATCCGGCGTACAGGACCTGGTAGAGCGCCAGGCCGTGCTGGACGGCCTGGGCCATCTGCTCGCCGGCCCACGTCGGCATGTCGCCGAGCCCCGCCGAGCGCAGGACCTGCAGTGCCCTGTCCGGCCGCTGCCCGGCCGCGAGGCCCTTGAACTGGTCCAGGAAGCCCGTTCCGTCCGCCTTCTCAACCCACGGCTTGGTCTCGACGGTGGCCTTGGTGGGGCTGACGTCCTGGATCGTCCCATCGGGACCCAGCGTCAAGCCGACCTCGAACGGGCCGTGCTGCGTGTTCACCTGCGGGAACAGCACCACGCCCACCAGGCCGCCCGACCCGCTCTGTCCGTAGTAGAACTTGACCTTGGGATCGTCGGGCTTGAAGTCGGCGGTCTGCTCGATGCGGCTCAGGTCCTGGCGTCCGATCTGGACCGTCTTCAGGAAGAACTGCGTGGCGCCCGGCAGGGTCGAGCGGATCACGTCCACCTGCTTGCGCAGGACCACGGTGGGCGTGATGTGGTCGGCCCACCCGGCCACCACGGGCACGAGGAGGGCCAGCGCCGCCGCCGCGCCCCCCTTCCGCACGGCCCGCCGCACGAATCCGCGATCGCTCCGGTCCGGTTGGTTCGTCGTTCTCATAGTATCGACCTCTTCTTGCTCTTCGTGGGTCCGGTGCGGGGCCGTCTCAGGCGCCGGCGGCGGCGTCCCGCCCGGTCTTGTTCGCGAACACGGCTCTCAAGGTTCCGATCAACACGACGACGTACACGAGGGACATGAGCCAGCCGGAGGCGATCGTCAGCCACGCGAAGCCGCCGATCCCCGCCTTCATGAGCCACTGACCGGCGAAGTCCAGCGCCCCCGACCCGAACGCGCACAGGATGACCAGGTCGCGAAACCCGGGCGACCAGCCGAGCCCGAGGATCACGAGCGTCTGCAGGCCCGCGATCAGGGCGTAGATCATGATGTGGATGTGGCTGTCCTGGACGAGGAGCTGCGTGTCCACCCGGTGGTGCTCGGGCTTCATGGCGGAGAGGTCCAGCGCCTGCGTGCTGCTGCTGGACTTCTCGGGGAGCTTCGACGCCTCCACCTTCGTCGGCACGTACGTGGTCGCCACGTCCGCCGGCGTGAGGCCCGCGTACTGCTTCACCATGAAGAAGGCGAAGACGTAGGCGTAGCCCAGCACCAGCATGAACAGCACAGCGGCCAGCTTCACCGACCGGTCCGCGTCTCGAAGGCTGTAGAGGCCTCTCGCGCTCATCGTCTCATCCCATCGATTCGAAGCGAACTCAGAACGTCACCACGAGCTCGGCCAGGTACTGGATGTCCCAGTTCGACGCGCCGTCGCTCGTCTCGAAGAAGTCCTGGTTGGAATGGTTGTAGCGCAGTCCCGCGCGCAGCTGGAGCCGCGGGATCCGGAAGGTGGTGTGCTCCACGTTGGCGAAGATCCCCTCGCGGCCCGTGCCCAGGAAGTAGATGGGCATGAGCGTGAGCGATTCGAGGGTCTGCGCCATGCCCGTGCGGGTGCCGTCCGCGTCCCGGAACACCTCGCCGCGGACCGTCGCGCCCACGCGCCGCGACAAGCGACCGAAGACGGTGAGGAGCCCACCGTACCAGTGGGCGTCGCTCCCATCGACCATCACGTGACGGTCGCCGGCGTAGTTGGCCTCGCCCGCCACGATCACGTCCGGCGTGGGCTGGAGCGCATAGTCGAACGTGAGCAGATAGCGGTCGAACGTGTCGCCCTGCTGGCCCTCCGGACCGTACAGGCCCGACAGCCCGAAGCTGGTGTTCTCGGTGGGACGAGTGCCGAGCCTGGCTCCGAACGTCTTGCCGTGATTGGGGTCCAGCTGGCTGTCCCAGCCGTTGGCGATCCAGCCCGCCAGGTCCACCGAGGGCGTGAGGTTCCAGCGCCCGATGAGCCCCACCATCTTGACCGGTCGGGCGTACGAGAAGTTGAAGCTCTCGGTGGCGACCAGGTTCAGCGGCTCGTCGTCCCGCTCGAATCCGATGGGCGCGTCGAACTTCCCGAAGCTGAGGCTCAGGTTCGTGGCCCCGGGCGGCGTGTAAGTCACGATCAGGTTGTCGATCTCGATGCTGGTGGGCACCTCGTCGCCGGCGTCGCCGCCCTCCTCCGAGAGGGAGGTGGTAAGCTGTCCGAACACCCAGAAGGAATCCCCCAGCTCCCGGAACATCGCCACGGCGAGCTTGCCGGCCGCGAACGTGTTGTCGTTCGTACGGCCGTCGTAGGTGTAGTCGCCCACCCCGAATCCGGTGATCTGGAGGGGAAACGAGTTCTCGCCCGTCAGGTCTCCCAACGTGCTCTGGTCCCCGCTGACGGACGAGAGGTCCAGGGGCTTCACCGTGCTCTTCGTGGTGTCGCTTTGCTGTGCCCGGGCGGCCCGGGGGGCGGCGCCCCATCCGATCGCGGCCACCAGGACCGCGGCGGCCAGCGTCGGGATGCGCCGGAGCGGCCTTCGGGCCGGCCCGCGCGCGGAGTCGTTCGCTTCATATCGTGCTTCCACCTCGGTCTCCTCCCTCGAGTGCGTCCTCCTCGATGGGTGCGGGTACCCCACGTCGATGGGTGCGCGTGCCCCACGGGAGTGCGCGCCCCGGGGCGCCCGACAAGGGCGCTCCGGCAGCGGTCGTCGTGGAGTCGCGAGTGGCCTGGGACGTCCCGGGGGGACGTCCGTCGATCAGGCCCTGGGAGGCGGCGGAAGAGGCGCCGGGAGGAACGAGCCGGTCGAGCCCACCATGCCGGGGTCCTCGAACGAGGTCTCGACCGGAGCCGCGGGCGGTTCGCGCACCGCGCGGGGCAGCGCCGGGGAGAGCTCTCGGCCGGGCGCTCCCTGGTCGGTAACCTGCGGGCCCGGGTGACACATGTCGCCCATCGCGGCGACGTGAGCGTGGTGGTCGGCGCGGGCCCCGTGGTCGTGGAGGAGGCAGTTGAGGGTGCAGAAGTAGGCCGGGTTGGCCACGACGAACAGGGCGAACAGGAAAGCCGCGGCCGGTCGCCGCACGAGGCGGCCGACGCGCGGGCCCTTCCCGGCTGTCCGGCCTGTCTGCGATCCCACGCGGCTGCTCCGGTGGCGGAGGTCCCGTCGCCCACCCGGGCCGACGGGCGCGGGACCCGGTCGGTGCCGGGCCCCGAACGCCCGGAGCCTAGGAGCGCCCGGCCGGCCTGTCAACGAGGGCGGTGGCGCGTCCGGGGCCGGCCGCGCCGGTGTCCGACGGGACCCGGACGGGGAAGCTCAGAGGATCCCCAGCTCCGTCCCGACCTCGCGCAGCGCGTCCAGGGCCGCATCCAGGTGCTCGGTCCGGTGGCCGGCCGAGATCTGGCACCGGATGCGGGCCTTCCCCTCGGGCACGACGGGGAAGCCGAAGCCGATCACGAACGCGCCGTGGTCCAGGAGCCTGTGGCTGAGCGCGATCGCGTCGGCCGTCTCCCCGATGATGATGGGCACGATGGGGGTGTCGCCCTCGATGGGCCGGTAGCCCATTTCGAGCAGCTTCTCACGGAAGTAGGTGGTGTTCTCTCGCAGACGGGCCACCAGCTCCGGGTGCGCCTCCAGGTGCCGCACGGCCGCCAGCGCGCCGCAGGCCGAGTGGGGCGGGAGGGCGTTGGTGAACAGCTGCGTTCGGGAGTTCTGCACCAGGTACTCCACCACGGCCTCGGTGGAGGCCGTGAAGCCCCCGGCCATCCCGCCCAGAGCCTTTCCGAGCGTCGAGGTCACGATGTCGACCTCGCCGTGCATGCCGTAGTGCTCGGGTGTGCCGTGGCCGGTCGCCCCGAGAACCCCCGTGGCGTGGGAATCGTCGATCACCATGATGGCGTCGTGCTCGTCGCACAGCTCCCGGATCTCGGGCAGCGGCGCGATCTCGCCCTCCATGCTGAACACCCCGTCGGTCACCACCAGGCGGTGGCGCGCGTCCCTGGCCGCGATCAGCGCCTCGCGCAGCGAATCCATGTCCATGTGGGCATAGATGGCCCGCTTCGCCTTGCACAGGCGGATGCCGTCGATGATGGAGGCGTGGTTCAGCTCGTCGGAGATGAGGACGTCCTCCTCGGACAGGAGCGGGGCGAACAGCCCCTCGTTGGCGTTCCAGCAGGAGGTGTAGGTGACGGAGGCTTCCGTGCTCATGAAGTCCGCCAGGGCCCGCTCCAGCTCGCGGTGGATGGTGAACGTGCCGCAGATGAAGCGCACCGAGGACGTGCCCGCCCCGTAGCGCTCGACCCCCTCCTCGATCGCGTCCATGACCGAGGGCTCGTCGCACAGTCCCAGGTAGTTGTTGGAGCAAAGGTTCACGACTTCGCCGTAGCCCTCCAGGTCCACCACGGCCGACTGGCGACCCTTGATCTCCTGGAGGTGCTTCAGCGTACCGCGATCCTCCATGTCGTGGAGCTCGGACGAGAGGCGCTTCTCGAGTCCCTGGTTCACCGTGCGTCTCCTCTCCTTGGGGGGGCGGCCCGGCCGCCGTTCTCGTCGAGCCGAGCCTCGCTTGCGTGTCGAGTCGAGCCGTCGTGCGCGCGCGGCGGCCGACTCAGCCGTGGGAACGGCCGGTCACTCGTCGTGATGCCGGAAGAGCGGCAGCCATCCCGGCTCGCGCACCCGCTCCTCCTGGAGCCTCCTGAGCCGGGCCTCCAGGGTCGCCGACCGGCCCAGGTAGCCTACCAGGTGGCCCGGATCGGAGCGCTCGACCACGGGCAGCCGTCCCACGCCGTGGTGCAGCATCTTGAGCACCGCGTCATGGACCAGCTCGTCCGGGTAGGCCACCACCAGCTGGCGGGTACCGACCGTGAGAACGTCCAGATCGCGGCCGGTGCCGTGCTCGAGACTCCGGAGCACGTCCCCGTGCGTGATCAGCCCCACCAGCCGGCCCCTGGAATCCACGATCGGCAGCCCCTTGTGGCGCGAGAGCTCGGGATCCTGGTCCGCCAGTCGGTCGGCCAGCTCGGAGAGCCGCATCGAGGCCGGCAGCGTCGGCGGCTCGGGGTCCATCATCTCGCCCACGGTGACCTGCTGCAACGCATCGACCTCGAACTCCTGCGGCACCGTGAGCCCACGGCGGGCCAGCTTGCGCGTGAGGATCGTCTGCTTCATGAGCTTGATCGAGACCGCGTCGGCCACCACGCACACGAGCATCAGGGGGAGGATCGAATTGAAGTCCCGGGTGATCTCGAACGCGAACACGAACAGCGTGAAGGTCGCCCGGGCGGCCGAGGCGAAAACGGCGGCCATCCCCACCAGCGCGTACGCGCCAGGGTCGAGGTGCGCACCCGGGATGAGCGCGTTCACCGCCAGCGCGAAGGCACCTCCCAGAGACGCTCCCACCATGAAGGTGGGCGCCAGCAGACCGCCCGAGGTGCCCGAACCCAGCGAGACCAGGAACGCGATGCTCTTCAGGAAGAAGAGGGCGACCAGGAAGCCGAGAGCGAAGTGTCCGTTGAGGATCTCGGTGATCGTGTCGTAGCCGACGCCGAGGACGCGCGGCATCAGGAACCCGCAGATCCCGAGTATGATGGCCCCGAGGGCCGGCCACCACATCTCGTCCAGGTCGGTGGTCTCGAAGAAGTCCTCGACCCGATAGAGCCCCTCGGTGAGCGCCACGGCCACGAGTCCGGCCAGCACGCCGAGCGTCAGGTACCAGGGGACGCCCCGGATCACGTCGTAGTGGGCCGGCGTCATGTGGAAGATCGGGCCGCGGCCCAGGAGGTGGTAGCGCACCTCGGTCGCCAGGGTGGTGGCCACCACGAGCGGGATGAAGGAGCGCGATCGGAACTCGAACAACAGGAGCTCGATCGCGAGGATGATTCCCGCGATCGGCGTCCCGAACACGGCCGCCATGCCCGCGCCGGCCCCGCACGCCAGGAGCACCTTGCGCTCGGAGGCGGTGGAATCGATGAGCTGTCCGACCACCGAGCCCAGCGCCCCGCCCGTCTGGATGATGGGGCCCTCGGCTCCGAACGGCCCGCCCGTCCCGATCGCGACCGCCGCCGACAGGGGCTTGAGGAAGGCGACGCGCGGGGCGATCCGACTCCGGTTCGCCAGCACGGCCTCCATCGCCTCGGGGATGCCGTGCCCCCGGACGCGCTTGGTGCCGAACTTGATCATGAGCCCGACGAGTAGCCCGCCGAGCGACGGGACGATGAGGATCCACCACCCCAGCGTGTTGTGGGCCAGGCTGGGGAGATTGAAGCCGATGCGCTGAAAGAAGACCAGGTTGGTGAAGAACCCGATCAGGCTGTACAGGACCCACGCCGTCCCGCCGGCCGCCAGGCCCACGAGCACGGCCAGCAGGGACACCCAGCCCGTCCTGAACGCGCTTCCGGGGGCGGCGCCCTCGGGCGCTGGAGGTGTCTCCTCGGGCTCTTCCTCGTCCTCGGGCGGATCCTCTCGGTCGGTCGTGTCCACGTGTCCGGTCGTCTTCCCGCGCATGTATGCGTGCGAATCGGCCCGTCGTTCGGGCCGGCGTCGGTGCGGAGTTAGTCGTCACGGCCTCGCGGAGCAAGCGGGCGGCCACGCGCCCCGGCGGGCGCGCGCGCGAGGCGCGGGACGACGGAGCTCAGCGCCCCGGGTCGTACCAGTGGGCGGCCAGCGACCCGGTCACCGCGGCCGAGTCGGCGTGGATGACCGGCAGCGACCCGATGCCGCCGCACTGGTCGAAGCCGACGAGCCCGCCGACGATCCGGACCACCGAGTCGGTCCCGGCCAGGGCTTCGATCCGCGGCGGTGCGCCGTGCAGCGAGAACGGACGCTGGTTGGAGGCCCAGCCCGGGCCGAACAGGAGGCAGCCTCCGCCGTGCCGGACCGTCCCTTCACCGATCGTTCGCAGCGCGGAGAAGGTGCCCGAGTCGAGGGCGACGACGGCCCCCAGATCCGTGCCTCCCGAGGCGCGGACGGGATAGCGGCCGGCGCGCTCGATGACGAGGGGCCGCGGACGGTAGAAGCTGACCCGGGAGTGGGAGCACAGGAGGGAGCTGTAGGTGGCTCGCAGCGCCCTGACCACGATCGCCGTGTCCGTCACCGCCACGGTGGTGCTGTCCAGGCGCGAGCAGGTGGTGGGACCGACGGGTCCGGCGATCTCGAACGGAAACGTCTTGCCGACGAGGACGGTCTCGGGGTAGGCGGCCCATGTCACGCGCGCCGGCCCTCGCGCCGGCGTGCCCTCGGCGCACCCGGACGCCGCCACGACGAAGAGGAGGACGCCGGCCGCGCGGCGCGTCACCCGTGGACGGCCAGGGCCGGGGTCACGTGATCTCGAGGACGACCTTGGCGGCTTCGCCGCTCTCCATGGCGCGGATCCCCTCCTCGAAGCGCTCCATCGGGAGGCGGTGGGTGAGGACGGGCTCGATGTCCAGGAGGCCGGCAGCGAGGAAGTTTCGCATCTGGATCCACGTGCTGTACATGCGTCGGCCGGTGACCCCGTAGATCCTGAGCCCCTTGAAGATGACATCGCCGGCCAGGTCCAGCTCCACGTCGTCCCTGGGAAGCCCCAGCAGACGCACGCTCCCGGCGTTCCGGCACATCTTGAGCCCGTCCCTGAGCCCGGCCGGGTTGCCGCTCATCTCGCACACCACGTCGGCGCCGTAACCGTCCGTGAGCTGGCGCACGGCCTCCACCACGTCGACCCCGGAGGGGTCCAGCAGGTCGTCGGCTCCCATGCGCCGGGCGATCTCGAGCCGGTCGGCGGCGGGCTCGATCGCGATGACGCGGGCGGCGCCGGCGGCGCGCGCCACGCCGACCGCGAACAGGCCGATCGGTCCGCAGCCCACGATCGCCACCGTCTTCCCGGCCACGTCGTCGTGGAGGACCGTGTGGAAGGCGTTGCCGAGCGGATCGAACACGGCCGCGTGGTCGTCGGAGATCGAGTCCGGGATGGGGATGAGGTTGGTGGCCGGCATCACGATCTCCTCCGCGAACGCGCCGGCTCGATCGACCCCGATGATGGACATGTCGCGGCACACGTGGCCGTTGCCCGTTCGGCACAGCTCGCAGTGGCCGCACACGATGTGACCCTCGGCCGAGACCCGGTCCCCCACATCGACGTTGGACACCAGGGAGCCGAGCTCCACCACCTCGCCCATGAACTCGTGGCCCAGGACGAGGGGCGGCCGGATCCGGCCCCGGGACCAGCGGTCCCACTGGTAGATGTGGAGATCGGTGCCGCAGATCCCCGCCCGCCGAACGCGGATGCGGACCGCGTCCTGGGGCAGGGAGGGGTGTTCGACGTCACGTATCTCGAGCCCCGGCTCGGGGGCGGGCTTCACGATGGCTTTCATGGGGGCCAATCTGCCGGGCGCCGAGGGAGAGGGGCAAGGAGAGGACCCGGGCCAGACGGAGACGGAACCCGCGGCATGGGCGTCGGCGGCGGGTCGGCGGGAGGAACCTCGTGGGCCGCAGGCCCTACAACATGGCGTGATCGGAGCCGATCTTCACCGCTGCGCGGATGCCACGCGCACGGCTCCGAGGCGCCACGGAACACGAGCCCCCCGAGGGGGAAGCGGACGGTGCGACCTTCCTTCGAGCTCTCCAAGGACCGCAACGATCGGCGCTTCCGAAGCATCCTGGCCTGGAGCCTGGTGGGCTCCGCCGTGGTGCACGTGGGGCTTTTCCTGGGCTGGCGACAGGCCCCGGGGTCCGCCCGGTCGGCCGGCGCCGGCGACCCGACGGTCCCGCGGAGCGCCGACCGGAGCTTTCTCCGGGCCGTGCGCCTCCCGACCTCCGCCGCGTCGCGCCAGATCGTCGCACCGCCTCCTCCGATCGCCGTCCGCCACGCCCCGAGAATCTCCGCGCCCCGCTACGAGCCGGGCGCGGCCGTGGCCGTGAGCCTGGTGCGACCCGCCCTGGCCGAGCCCGGATCCGGGACCGCCGGGGAGGAGGCCGCCGGGGCGGCCGGACGCTTCGAGCGACCCGCCCCGACCTCCGTGTATCCACCGTGGGACCCGCCGCGCTCGGCGGTCGGGACCGCGATGACGGTGCGGATGTGGGTGGACTCCGCCGGACACCCGTGTGCCCCGGTGGTGCTCTCGCCGCCGACCTCGGACCCGGACTTCAACCGGCGACTGCGGCACAAGCTTCTGCTCATGAGCTTTCGTCCGGCCCGCGTCGACGGCCGGCCCGTGGCCGCGTGGGCGGAGCTCGTGATCCGCTTCTAGCCCGCCGTTCGGGGTGGGAGGCTCCTCCCGAGCTACCTGGCCCGGCGCGTCTTCCGCGCGCTCCCTCCTTCTGCGACCCTTTCTCGCCGCCTCCGGCGTTCTCCGGGCGTGTCCGGCGCTCTCCGGCTCCCTGCGGCGCTCTTCGCCGGCTCACGCCCCTTCCCCCGCGTTCGGCCCGCGGAGCCTTCCGTTGTTGATAAGCCGTTGACAGGTCGGCCGTAGCCTCACGCTCCGAGTCGCGAGGTCGCGGATCGATGTTCGAGCTCAACCGCCCGGAGCGTCGGGCGCTCCTCCTGGGCGCCACGCTCCTCGTCGTCGGCGGCGCCGTCCGGGTGGGACTCGGCCCGGGCCCGGCGGCCGTCGATTGGGAGACCGCCGATGAGACGAGCCAGCCTGCGGCGCCCGGCGCCCGGCCGAAGCACGCGGAGCAGCCGCGGGGATCCCAGACGGAGCTGTCCCGGGTCCGGGGCCGGGTCGAGCGCAACCTGGCCCGCTCGCGCCGCGCATCGGTCCCGTTGGCTCCCGGCGAGAAGATCGACCTCGGCCGCGCCTCGATCGAAGAACTCGAGCGGCTCCCCGGCGTCGGACCGGCCACGGCTCGCCGCATCGTGAAGGAACGCGAGCGTTCCGGGGGCTTCTCGCGGCCCGAGGAGCTGGGCCGGGTCCCGGGCATCGGACCGAAGCGTATGAGCCGAATCCTGCCCTTCCTCCTCGACCACTCGCTTCCCTACTTCGAGCGCCGACACGGCTCGCGGAGGCCGCCGCTCGACACCCAGGGGCTCTCGCGGCCGGCTCCTCCGCCCCTGGCTCCGCCCCCGACCCGCGACCATGGCGTCCTGCTGGACCTCAACAGCGCGACCGAGGACGAGCTGGTGAAGCTGCCGGGCGTCGGACCTTCGATCGCCCGCCGAATCGTGACGATGCGGGAGCGGGAAGGTCCGTTTCAAGATGTGCAGGCACTTCGCAAGGTGCCCGGGATCGGCCCGGCGCGCTTCGATTTCATCAAGAATCTGGTTGTCATTCGCTAACACGCTCTAATAACATGAATTAGACTGCATTGTGTGCCTCCGGCTACGCCGGCCGACGGCGTCCCGACGCGGCGGCACTGTTCTTGACGGTTACCGTGCCCGTTGGTAGCTTTTTTGGCCCCGCTCCAGTGCACCGATCCCGCGTTTCGAGGTTGCCACGCACTCCATGAGCACCCACGGCGTCCTGCAGAGGCCCGAACTCTCGCCTGGCGAGAAGCGCATTGGCGAGCTGCTGATCCAGGAGGGACTCGTCTCTCCCGAGCAGCTCGAGCAGGCGCTCCTCGAGCAGAGCCGCAACGGTACGCGGCTCGGCTACTGCGTCGTGGCCATGGGCTTCCTCACGGAGTTGCAGCTCACGGAGGTCCTCAGCCGGCAGTTCCAGGTGGAGGCGGTGGATCTCTCGGGGGTCGAGGTCGATCCCAAGATCCTGCGACTCATTCCGGCCGAGTTCGCCAGCAAGCACCTGGTCTTCCCGCTCCGGCGCGTGGGAAGGACGCTCACGGTGGCGATGGCCGACCCGACGGACCTCAACGTGGTGGACGACCTCAAGTTCATCACGCGGTTCGACATCGAGCCCATGGTGGCCGGCGAGTACTCGCTCCGCCAGGCCATCGAGCGCCACTACGACATCGCCACGGCGCGGCTCGGGAACCTGCTCGAGGAGCTCGAGGAGCAGGAGGTCGAGCTCGTCGAGGACAAGGAGGACGAGGATCTCACCGCCTCCCAGCTCCGGGCGGAGGTCGAGGATGCCCCGGTCGTCCGGCTCATCAACGGGCTGCTGAGCGACGCGGTGCGGCGCGGAGCCTCCGACATCCACATCGAGCCCTACGAGCGTGAGCTGCGGGTGCGCTACCGGATCGACGGCGCCCTGCACGAGATCATGAAGCCACCCCAGCGCATGAAGGCGGCGCTCACCTCGAGGGTCAAGATCCTGGCGGACCTCAACATCGCCGAGCGACGGGTCCCGCAGGACGGCCGTATCAAGATGAAGATCGGAAGCCGGGTCATCGACTTCCGAGTCTCGACCCTGCCGGTGATCCACGGCGAGAAGCTGGTGCTCCGAATTCTCGACAAGGGGAACCTCACCCTGGACCTCGAGAAGTTCGGGATGGAGCCCAAGGCGGAGAAGGATTTCCTCTCGGCCATCATGAACCCCTACGGGATGGTCCTGGTCACCGGGCCGACGGGCTCGGGTAAGACGACCACGCTGTACAGCGCCCTCCACAGGATCAACGATGCCGCCGTCAACATCATGACGGCGGAGGACCCGGTCGAGTACAACCTGCACGGCATCAACCAGGTGCAGGTTCGGCCCGACATCGGCCTCACGTTCGCCGCGGCGCTGCGGGCCTTCCTGCGGCAGGACCCCAACATCATCATGGTGGGGGAGGTCCGGGACCTCGAGACGGGCGGGATCGCCATCAAGGCGGCCCTCACGGGTCACCTCGTGCTCTCCACGCTGCACACCAACGACGCCGCCTCGACGATCACGCGTCTGGTGGACATGGGGGTCGAGCCCTTCAACGTGGCCTCGGCCGTCAACGTGATCACGGCCCAGCGGCTGGTCCGGAAGATCTGCAACAACTGCAAGGCCGAAGCGCACTATCCGCCCGAGTACCTCGAGGCCGCCGGCCTCAAGCCGGGCAGCCTGGACGGCATGACCCTGTACCGGGGCGAGGGCTGCGATGCGTGCGACGGCTCGGGCTACTCGGGCCGGCAGGGTCTCTACGAGGTGATGCCGATGACGCGTCCGCTGCGCCGCATGGTGCTGCAGGGAGTGTCGGCCGACGAGCTCAAGAGCGAGGCGGTCGAAGCCGGCATGTTGACCCTGCGCCAGGACGGCATGCTGAAGGTCAAGCGTGGCATCACGACGCTCGAGGAAGTCATCAAGGAGACGGCGGCCTAGGCCGCGACCCAGGGCGGTCCGTGAGCCGAGCCCGCCCCCGGGGCGCCCCGGCATCCCATCCAATCACAGGACGATCATGGACGAGCGGCAGCCCATCAACCTGCGCGGCCTCCTCGAGGAGATGCTCGAGCGCGGAGCCTCCGACCTTCACATCACGGCGGGCGAGAAGCCCAAGTTCCGGGTGGATGGGAAGCTCGTGGAGGGCTCGGTCGAGCGCGTGCTCGATCAGCGTGACACCCAGATGGTGGCCTACTCGATCCTCACGGACGAGCAGAAGAAGCGTTTCGAGCGCGAGGACGAGCTGGACTTCTCGTTCGCGGTGGAGAACCTGTCCCGCTTCCGGGGCAACGTCTTCCGGCAGCGTAACGCCGTCGCCCTCGCCCTGCGGACCATCCCCTTCAAGATCCTCGGGCTGGACGAGCTCGGACTACCTCCCGTGGTGGGCCGCCTGGCCGAGAAGCCGCGCGGGCTCGTGCTCGTCACCGGGCCCACCGGCTCGGGTAAGTCGACCACGCTGGCCTCGATGATCGACAAGGTGAACCGGGAGCGGCGCGGCCACATCATCACGATCGAGGACCCGATCGAGTTCGTGCATCGCCACAAGGGCTGCCTCGTGAACCAGCGCGAGGTGGGATCCGACACGCCGAGCTTCACCTCGGCCCTCAAGTACGTGCTGCGGCAGGACCCCGACGTGATCCTCATCGGCGAGATGCGGGACCTCGAGACCATCCAGGCCGCGCTCACCATCGCCGAGACCGGGCACCTGGCGTTCGCGACCCTGCACACGAACTCCTGCGCCGAGACGATCAACCGCATCATCGACGTGTTTCCCGCTCACCAGCAGCAGCAGGTGAGGGCCCAGCTCGCCTTCGTGCTCGAGGGCGTGGTGACCCAGACGCTCCTCCCGCGGGCCGGTAGGCCCGGACGGGTGCTGGCCTGCGAGGTGATGGTGGCGACGCCCGCGATCCGTGCCCTGATCCGGGAGGACAAGGTGCACCAGATCTACTCGGCCCTGCAGTCGGGGAAGAAGCACGGGATGCAGACCCTCAACGACAGCCTGTACTCGCTGTACATGCAGCGGGACATCGACCTGGAGGAGGCGCTCCGGGTCAGCAGCGACCCGGCGGAGCTCCAGCGCATGATCGGCGGCCCCGTGGCCGCCGGCGCTGGTGTGGCGGTCGGACGGTAAGGAGGTAACGACCCATGGCGACCTGGAACTACAGCGCGAGGACCGTCGGCGGCGAGATCCACCGGGACTCCATCGAGCTCCCCAGCCGGGACGACGTCGTCACGTACCTGCGGAAGCAGAAGCTCATCCCGATCACCATCCGGGAGAAGCCCAAGGACATCAACTTCACGATCGGGAGCGGGGTCAAGACCCGTGACCTCGTGTTGTTCACCCGGCAGTTCGCCACCATGGTGAACGCGGGTCTCCCGCTCGTGCAGGCGCTGGACATCCTCCAGCAGCAGACCGAGAACAAGGTCCTCAAGAAGACGATCCAGGAGATCCTCTACGACGTGGAGTCGGGCCATACGCTGGCCGACGCGC
>CAYXHP010000058.1:0-46172 GCA_964465015.1 uncultured Gemmatimonadota bacterium | reverse complement strand
AGGGCGTCGAGGGGCTGGTCCACATCTCGGAGATGAGCTGGACCCGCAACGTCCGGCACCCCTCGCAGCTGGTCTCCATCGGCGAGGAGATCGAGTGTGTGGTGCTCAGGGTCGACGAGGAAGAGCAGAAGATCTCGCTCGGCATGAAGCAGACCGAGGAGGACCCGTGGCTTTCCCTGCCGGCCAAGTACCCGCCGGGGACGCACATCACCGGTCCGGTCCGGAACCTCACCTCCTTCGGCGCCTTCGTGGAGGTCGAGCCGGGCATCGACGGTCTGGTCCACATCTCGGACATGAGCTGGACGCGCCGCGTGCAGCATCCCTCCGAGGTGGTGCGCAAGGGCGAGGAGGTCGAGGTCGTCGTTCTCAACATCGATCCCGAGCAGAAGCGGATCTCCCTCGGCCTCAAGCAGGTCGAGGAGGACCCCTGGTACGAGCTCGCGCAGCAGTACGAGCCGGGGCGAGAGGTGGACGGGAAGGTCGTCCGTCTCCTCGACAAGGGCATGGTCGTGGACCTCGGGAACGACGTGGAGGGCTTCGTGCCCCTATCGCAGCTCGGGCTCGAGGAGCCGGTCGAGGACCCGTCCACGCAGTTCGTCGAGGGCGAGAAGGTCGAGCTGAAGGTGCTCGAGTCCGACCCGATCAACCGACGCATCGTGCTCCAGGTGACGGGTCGGCCCGAGGCCGCCGAGCGGGCGGAAGCCGCGGAGGCGGAAGCCGCCGCCGAGCCCTCCGACGAGAGCGCGGGGGAGTCGTCGGACGAGTCGGTCGCCGAGACCGAGGCGGAGGCGGAAGCGGAAGCCGGCGAAGTCGAGGCGGAAGCGGACGTCGAAGCCGATGCCGTCGAGGCGGAGGCGGAGGCCGAGGAGCTCGAGGAACCCGAGGCCGAGCCCGAAGAGGAACCTGAGGCGGAGGCCGAACCCGAAGAAGAGCCCGAGGCCGAAGAGGAAGCCGAGGAGCTCGAGGAACCCGAGGCCGAGTCCGAAGAGGAACCTGAGGCGGAGGCCGAGCCCGAAGAAGAGCCCGAGGCCGAGTCCGAAGAGGAACTCGAGGAGGAGGACGAGGCCGAGGAGGAGGACGAGGCCTGAGCCGCCCGTCCTGAGCTCGCCGATGGAGGGGGGCCGCGGGACCGTGCGCCGTCACGCGAGGGTGTTCCTGACCGCCTGCCTGGCGGCTTCGCTCTCCGCTGGCTGCGCGGCCGGGTCGGTCGGCCCCCGAGCCTCCGGCGGACCGGAAGCCGCCGCCGGGTCCGACCGCTCGCCCACGCCGCCTCCCTCCGCCTCGCTGGACCTCGTGGACCGGATGGTCGCGGCCGGAGAGGCCGACGCCGCCGCGACGCTCGCCGACTCGCTCTACTTCGCCTGGCGCGACTCGCGCGGGACGGCGGACCGTGCAGCGACCGCCCTGTGGCGGGAGAGCCGGGCTCTGGTGCGGGCCGGTCGGTCCCGCGAGGCCGCCGCGCGTCTGGACGAGCTGCTGGAGCGGTTTCCCTCCGCCGGTGAGCGAAACGAGGCGCTGCGGCTCCTGGCCCGACTCGACATCGAGCTCGTCCGGGAGCCGGCCGCCGCCTCCCTCCTCCTCTCCCACCCCGATGCCATCGACGACAGCGGGCGCGCGCTCCTGCGCACGGCCGCGGGTCGGATGTCCGCGGCCGAACTCCGGAACGCGCTCCGTGATGCCCGGGACGCGCGGGGCGCTTCCGCCTCTCCGCCCGGACGGGATCCGGATCGACTCGTCCTGGTGGCCGCCCTCGCCCGGGACCTGGCCGCGGCCGGACGGGCGGACTCGGCGGCACGCCTCGCGTCCGAGGTGCTGCGCGGGAGGGCGGTGGGTCCCGAACGGGAGCTGGCGCGGTCGATCGAGGCTGGCGGCGTTTCGGTCTCGAAGGAGCCGGTCGTGATCGGCGCCATCCTGACCAACAGCGGTCGCTTCGCGGCGGTGGGCGGCTGGCTGCGGGAGGGGATCGACCTCGCCCTCGAGGAAGCCTCTGCCGGGGGCGGCCTCGAGGTGAAGCTCGAGGTGGTGGACGAGGGGGACGATCCCTCCGCCATCCCCGGCCTGGTCCGGCGCCTCGAAGAGGACGGGGCGGTGGCCATCGTGGGGCCGGTTCGCTCGCGGGCGCTGGTCGATGCGGCGGCGGCGCGGTCCGACCCGGGAGTCGCGCTGATGAGCCCGACGGCCACGACCGCGCCCCCCCGCACGCCGGGGGCCTCCGGCCTGGAGGCCTACGCGCTGTGGGACGAGGGAAGGCGGCGCGTCGACCCCGCCCGGGACCTGGGCCGCTGGCTCGGCTCGGTGGTCCGCCTGGGCGCCTCGGCCACCCTGTACGCGAGCGATCCGGTGGGAATCGACGAAGCGCTCGCATACCGGGCCGGCCTCGCGGCCGGCTCCGGCACGGTCGCCTCGGAGCCGTTCGACACCGACTCGACCACGTTCAGGGGGCCGATCGCCCGGGTGGGGGCCTTCGATCCTCGCGGCGTGTTCGTGGCGGGAGCCGATGCCGGCACCATTCTCCAGCTCGCGCCCCAGCTCTCCTACTTCGGGGCCCGGGATGTGCTCGTGGCGGGCGGACCGACCTGGGCGCGGCCCGAGGTGGTCCGCCGCCTGGAGCCGAGCCCGACCCAGGAACGAATCGTGGCCGCCACCATGGACTGGTCGGACCCCGGCTCAGGGTGGAGTGCATTTCGAGTCATGTATGAGAAAAAATACCATAAGTCGCTTGGAAATAACGTGGTACCGGCTCTAGGATTCGATGCCACGAAGCTGATCCTAGCCGCACTTCCGGCTGAGCCGGTGCCGCACCCGAGGGCCACGGCCCGGGCGCTGGCGCGCCTGTCGAACGTCCGGGGAGCGACGGGCACGCTGACGCCCGATGCGGCCACCGGCACCGTGGAGCGCGCCACCCTGATCCGACGTTTGGCCGACCGCCGCCTGGCGCCGGCCGACCCGGATTCGGTGCGCGCGTGGCTCGACCACAGCGGCTTCCTCGAGGCGGCCGGACTCCGCCGGCAGCGCGCCTCCGCGCGGGAGGCCGTGCGCGAGGCCGCGGGGGACACGACGGGAGGAGGGGGCAGGCCGTGACCATGCGGGAAAGGCTGCAGGAGCTCGAGGAACGACGTCGCGAGGCGGAGCTCGGCGGCGGCGAGGCCCGGCTGGCGCGGCAGCACGCGAAGGGCAAGCTGAGCGCGAGGGAGCGCCTGGACGTCCTTCTCGATCCCGGTTCCCTCGTCGAGTTCGACCGGTTCGTGGAGCATCGGTGTCACGATTTCGGCCTCGACGAAGAGCGCTATCCCGGCGACGGCGTGGTGACCGGCTACGGGACCGTGGACGGCCGGACCATCTACGTGTTCAGCCAGGACTTCACCGTGTTCGGAGGATCGCTCTCCGAGGCGCACGCCGAGAAGATCGTGAAGCTCCTGGACCTGGCGATCGAGAACGGCAAGCCGGTGGTGGGCCTGAACGACTCGGGCGGCGCACGCATCCAGGAGGGCGTGGCTTCCCTCGGTGGCTACGCGGACATCTTTCTCCGCAACACGCTCGCCTCGGGCGTCGTGCCGCAGATCAGCGCCATCCTGGGGCCCTGCGCGGGCGGCGCCGTCTACTCCCCGGCCATCACCGATTTCATCTACATGGTCGAGGGCATCAGTCACATGTTCGTGACCGGGCCCAACGTGGTGAAGACGGTCACCCACGAGGAGGTGACGTTCGAGGAGCTGGGGGGAGCGCGTGTCCACGCCTCGAAGTCCGGCGTGGCGCACTTCGTTCATCGCACCGAGGTCGAGGCACTGCGCGAGATCCGGAGGCTCCTCTCCTATCTACCGTCCAACAACTCCGAGCCGGCTCCCGTCCGGGCCTCGAAGGACCCTGCGGATCGAGCGGACGAGGAGCTGCTGGGGATCGTCCCCGACCGGCCCAACCAGCCCTACGACATGCACCGGGTCATCGAGCGGGTGGTGGACGAAGGCGGATTTCTCGAGGTGCACGAGCACTACGCCGCGAACCTGCTGGTCGGCTTCGCCCGGTTGGGCGGTCGCACGGTGGGGGTCATCGCCAACCAGCCCGCGGTCCTGGCCGGCGTCCTCGACATCGATGCCAGCCTCAAGGGGGCTCGCTTCGTCCGGTTCTGCGATGCCTTCAACATCCCGCTGGTGACGTTCGAGGACGTCCCCGGCTTCCTTCCGGGGCTGGCGCAGGAGCACGGTGGGATCATCAAGCACGGCGCCAAGCTCCTGTATGCCTACTGCGAGGCCACGGTGCCCAAGCTCACGGTGATCACGCGGAAGGCTTACGGCGGGGCCTACGACGTCATGTCCTCCAAGCACATCCGGGGCGACCTCAACCTGGCGTGGCCCACGGCGGAGATCGCGGTCATGGGACCCAAGGGTGCGGTCGAGATCCTGCATCGACGGGAGATCGAGGAGGCGGAGGACCCGGAGGCGCGAACGGCGGAGCTCGAGGAGGAGTTCCGACGGACGTTCGCGCACCCCTACCTGGCCGCGGCCCGCGGGTACCTGGACGACGTCATCGATCCAAGGGAGACACGCGCACGCCTCATCTCGGGTCTGGCCATGCTGGCGGAGAAACGCGACCGCAATCCGCCCAAGAAGCACGGCAACCTCCCGCTGTGAACGGGGAGCGATGCCCGGATACCACTGGCTTCCGGCGTCCCTTCAGCGCCACCTCCTGGACCGGGAGGGACGGCGCGACGCGACGCGCCTCTCGCGGGACGTGGACGGCCTCGCGGACCGCCTCGCGGAGGTCCGTGGGGGCGATGCCGAGCTCGACGACGCCTACCGTGCCTTCGTGCACCTCCCGGAAGCGGATCCGGTCATGGCGGCCTCCCTCGATCTCGCGGGCTTCCTGCTGGCCTGGTGCCGATGCCGGCATCCGGGGCGCATCGCCGATCTCGGCTCCGGCTTCACCTCGTGGCTGTTCCGCCGGTGGGCTCGGGAGCACGGCGCGGACGTCGAGGTCGTGTCCGTGGACGACGACCCGGCGTGGCTGGAGCGCTCACGGGAATTCGTGGCCGACCGCGGGCTCGAGCCCGGAGGGTTCGTGGGCTGGCCGGGCTTCCGCGCCGACGGTCGCGCTTTCGACCTCGTGCTGTGGGACTACGGCGATGTGCGCACCCGGGCCGAGTGCATGGAGGAGATCCTCGGCCGCGTGGCGGCGGGCGGCGCCCTCGTGTGCGATGATGTCCACAAGCGTCGCATCGCTCGAGCCGCTGCGGCCCTGGGCAGGAGGCGGCCGGTCGTGAGCTACAGCCTGCGCGCCTACACGCTGGACCGGTGGGGGCGGTACGCCTGGCTGGCGCGCCCCGGCGCGGGTGGCGCGTGACCCCGCTGCGGCGGGTGCTGGTGGCCAACCGGGGGGAGATCGCGGTCCGCATCATCCGCGCCTGCCGCGAGCTCGGCGTGGAGTCGGTCGCCGTGTTCTCGGACCCGGACCGGCTGGCGCCGCACGTCCGCCTGGCCGACCGCGCGGTCCCGATCGGCCCCGCGCCGGCCTCGGAGAGCTATCTGGACGTGGAGAGGCTCCTGGACGCCGCCCGGCGAACCGGCGTCGACGCGGTGCACCCCGGGTACGGGTTCCTTGCCGAGAATGCCGCCTTCGCCCGCCGCGTCGACGAGGCCGGGCTGGTCTGGGTCGGCCCTCCGGCCGAGGCCATTGCGGCCATGGGCGACAAGACCGAGGCGCGCGAGCGCATGCGGGCGGCCGGGGTCCCGGTGATCCCCGGTTCGGAGGGTGCCGTGGAGGACCCGGACGAGGCGCGTGCCGCGGCCGAGCGCATCGGCTACCCCGTCATGCTGAAGGCGGCCGCCGGCGGCGGCGGCAAGGGGATGCGCGTCGTGCGCGAGCCCGGCGAGTTCGAGTCCGCCTTCCGCGGTGCTCGCAGCGAGGCCGGCCAGGCGTTCGGGGATGAGCGGGTCTACCTGGAACGCTTCCTGGACTCCCCTCGTCACATCGAGATCCAGGTACTGGCGGACGAGCATGGGCGGACGGTGCACGTGGGCGAGCGCGAATGCTCGATCCAGCGCCGGCACCAGAAGCTCATCGAGGAGGCGCCCTCGCCGGCCATCGACGTGGAGACCCGCGAGCGCATGGGAAGGGTGGCCATCGCCGCCGCGGAGGCCGTCGGCTACCGCAGCGCCGGCACTGTGGAGTTCCTGTTCCAGGACGGCGAGTTCTTCTTCCTGGAGATGAACACCCGGATCCAGGTGGAGCACCCGGTCACGGAGCTGGTATGGGAGGTGGACCTGGTCCAGGAGCAGCTCCGGGTGGCGGCCGGTGAGACGCTCTCGTGGCAGCCGCCCGAGGACGCGCCGCGCGGCCATGCCATCGAGTGCCGGATCGGCGGCGAGGACCCGCGGGCCGGGTTCCTCCCCTCTGCCGGCCGGATCGGGGCGCTGCGCGTGCCGTCGGGGCCCGGTGTACGCTGGGACGGCGGCATCGAGTCCGGCTTCGAGGTGGGGCTCCATTACGATCCCCTCCTCGCCAAGCTCATCGCACACGCTCCCACCCGCGACGAGGCCATCGATCGCATGGCGCGGGCCCTGGACGAGCTCGAGGTAGTCGGGCCCGCCACCAGCGCTCCGTTCCACCGCGCCGTGATGCGCGAGCCCGACTTTCGTGCCGGACGGTTGTCGATCCGGTACGTGGAGGGGCACCCCGGGCTCCTGCGTCGGGACGTGGACCCGGAGACCCTCCGGGCGGTGGCCGTGGCGGCGGCGCTCCTGGAGGAGGAGCTCCGTCAGGGTGCCCACCCCACACCGGCGCCGGCCGGAGAGCCGAGAAGCGACGGGGGCCCGGCAGGGGCCCTTCGCTCGGCGTGGCAGCGGGCCTTCGATCCCCGGTGAGCCCCGTGACGGCTTCCGGTGAGATGACCGGTCGGACCCTCGAGCTCGAGGTCGCCTCGGTGGCCATTGGCGGGGACGGCGTGGCCCGGGAGCCGGACGGAAGGGTCGTGTTCGTCCCGGGTGCGGCCCCCGGCGACCGGATCGTGGCCCGGGTGGCTTCGGACCACGGATCGTATCTGCGGGCCCGGTGCGAGGAGATCCTCGCGCCCGGCCCCGGACGCGTGCCACCCGCCTGTCCCTACTACGGCACGTGCGGTGGTTGCCGGCTTCAGCATCTGTCTCCCGCGGCGCAGCTCGAGGCCAAGAGGGTCGCCGTGCAGGACGCTCTGAGGCGGATCGGAAAGCTGGAGGTGGAGGTGCCGTCGGTGTGGGAGGCGGGGCCGCGTGTCGGATATCGGAACCGGATCTCGCTGGTGCTCCGGCGGGAGCCGGGAGGCGGGGTCCGGGCCGGCTATCACGCGGCGGACGATCCGGAGCGGCTGGTCGATGTCGCCGACTGCCCCCTGGCCGAGCCCGCGGTGGGGCATGCCTGGCGCGCCCTGCGGCGAGGCTGGGGCGAGGCGGCCCGCCACTTGCCGGGAGGCGGTGACCTCCGGCTCACGGTGCGCGCCTCGGCTACCGGTGAGACGGCTTTGGTGGTGGAGGGAGGCGCGCCGGGGTCCCCGGGCCGACCCCGGCAGATCGCCGACGCGGTCCCGGGCCTGGTCTGCCTGGCCTGGCGGCCGAGCGGCGAGGGCGGCCGAATCCTCGCGGGAGAGCCGGGTTTCCCCGAGCGCTGGCAGGGCTTCGAGCTCCTGCTGGGGCCCGAGACCTTCGTGCAGGTGAACCGCCGCGTCTCCGAGGCCCTGGAGCGCTCGGTCGACGAGCAGGTCGGGGAGGTGCGGGGCCTCCGGGTCGTGGACCTCTACGCGGGTGTCGCCACCCGGGCTCTGCGCTGGTCGCTGCGTGGCGCCGACGCAGCGGCGTGCGAGGTCGACGAGGGGGCCGTGGGGGCGGGGCGGGAGGCGGCGGTACGATACGATGCCGCCATCGATCTCCGGGCCGCCCGGGTCGAGGAGGAGATCCAGCGTCTCCTGCCCGCCGACCTGGTGGTCGTGAACCCGCCGCGGCAGGGACTCTCGAAGCGGGTGGCCCGGGCCCTGGGGCGAGGCGGCGCGGACCGCCTGGTGTATGTGAGCTGCGACCCGGCCACGCTGGCCCGGGACCTGGGGCGAATCCGGGACGCGTGGCGCCTGCGCCGGGTGGAGGCGTTCGACGCGTTCCCGCAGACGGCCCACGTCGAGACCGTCGCGTACCTGGAGGCGGCGTGAAGTACTACGTGACCGTGGGCGATCAGCGCATCGAGCTCGAACTCGGCCCCGAAGGGGTCGTGTTCGAGGGCGAGGGCGCCCTATCCGCCGAGCTCGCGACGGTCCCCGGCTCGAGCCTCCGGCACCTCCTCCTGGGCGACGCGGGTTGGCCGCTCGTCACCCGCCGACAGGAGTCGGGCTGGGTGATCACGGCCGGCGGTCGCCGCTTCCACGTCCAGGTCGAGGATGAGCGCACCCATTCGATTCGGGAGCTGGCCGGTCTCGGGGCGCCCGCCGACGGACCGACGGAGCTCCGGGCGCCGATGCCGGGCCTGGTGGTCCGGCTCCTGGTCGAGACCGGGCAGGACGTCGACCGTGGAGACGGCCTCGTCGTCATGGAGGCCATGAAGATGGAGAACGAGCTGCGAGCCGATGTCGCGGGTCGCGTGGCCGAGATCCGGGTGCAGGAGGGTGCCACCGTCGCGCAGGGAGATGTGCTCGTCGTCCTCGAGGCCGGGGAGGAGACGTGAGCGACCCGGACGTGCGTCGCGAGCGCTTCGTCACCCCGTCCGGTATCGAGGTCCGCCGGCTCTACGGTCCCGCCGACCTCGAGGGCTCGTACGAGGAGAAGCTCGGAGACCCGGGCGACTTCCCGTTCACGCGGGGCGTGTACCGGACGATGTACCTGGGCCGGCTGTGGACCATGCGTCAGTACGCCGGCTTCGGGACTGCCGAAGAGACCAACGAGCGCTTCCGCTACCTCCTGGACCAGGGCCAGACCGGCCTCTCGGTGGCCTTCGACCTTCCCACGCAGATGGGATACGACTCGGACCACCCGATGGCCGACGGCGAGGTGGGTCGGGTCGGCGTGGCGATCGACACCCTCGATGACATGGAGCGGCTCTTCCGGGAGATCCCTCTCGGGCGCGTCTCCACCTCGATGACGATCAACGCCACGGCGGCCATCCTCCTGGCCATGTACGTGGCTGTGGGGGAGCAGCAGGGCGTCGAGCGCCGGCGGCTTCGAGGCACGGTGCAGAACGACATCCTCAAGGAGTTCGTGGCTCGGGGCACCTACATCTACCCCATCGAGCCCAGCCTCCGCCTGGTCACGGACCTGTTCGACTTCTGCGCCCGCGAGCTGCCGTCCTGGAACGCGATCTCGATCAGCGGCTACCACATGCGCGAGGCCGGTTGCACGGCCGTGCAGGAGCTCGCCTTCACGATCGCCGACGCCCTCGAGTACGTGGAGCGCGCCCTGGGGCGAGGGCTGGAGCTGGAGAGCTTCGCCCCCCGGCTGAGCTTCTTCTTCGCCGCCCACAACGACCTGCTCGAGGAGGTCGCCAAGTTTCGGGCCGCACGCCGCCTGTGGGCCACCCTCATGCGCGATCGGTACGGGGCCTCCGACGCCAGCTGCCGCCTGCGGTTCCACACCCAGACGGCGGGCTCCACCCTGACGGCGCAGCAGCCGCGCAACAATGTTGTGCGGGTCACGGTGCAGGCGCTGGCAGCCACGCTGGGCGGCACGCAGTCGCTGCACACGAACAGCTTCGACGAGGCGCTGGCACTCCCGTCGGCCGAGGCCGCCCGTCTGGCGCTCCGCACGCAGCAGGTGCTCGCATCGGAGTCCGGGGTGGCGAGCACGGTGGATCCGCTGGCCGGGTCCTACTACGTCGAAGCCCTCACCGACAGGATCGAGGAGGAGGCCCGCGAGTACCTGCACAGGATCGAGGAGGCCGGGGGCGCGGCCCGCTCCATCCGCTTCATGCAGGAGGAGATCCACGGGGCGGCCTATCGCTTCCAGCGCGAGCTCGAGGCGGGTGAGACCGAGGTCGTGGGGGTGAACGTCCACCGCGATGCGGAGGAGCCCGAGCCCCGAATCGAGCTCCCGGACTTCGAGGGGCTGGCCCGCGAGCAGCGCGCGCGCCTCGACGAGGTCCGGGCCCGGCGGGACGAGGCCCCGGTCCGGGAGGCCCTGATCGGCCTGGCGGAGGCCGCGGCTGGGGAAGGGGAGCTCGTGACCCCCATCCTGGCCGCGGTCCGCCGGCGGGCGACGCTCGGGGAGGTGAGCGACGTCCTGCGCGAGGCGTGGGGAGAGTACCGGGACGAGTGAGGACGGCGGGTCCGCAGGAGTCCCGCCGGAGAACGAGGAGCGTCATGCCTACGTACGAATACCGCTGTACGGCGTGCGGACACGCGTTCGAGCGCTTCCAGAAGATCAACGACCGGCCGGTGCGAGTGTGTCCCGAGTGCGGCGAGGCGGCGGTCGAGAAGCAGATCTCGGCCGGGGCGGGCCTCCTGTTCAAGGGGCCCGGCTTCTACGCCACCGACTACCGGTCTCCGCCCAGGAAGGCGGGGAAGGAGGGGGGCGAGGCCGGACCCGGGGACAAGAAGTCCGGGGGCGGCGACAAGCATGACTGACGCCCCACCGGTCCGGGCCGGCGCCGTGGCGGGCGGCCCCGATCCGATGGTGGAGCCGTGGCGGCGCCTGGCCGAGGCGCTCGCTCGGGCGGCGCGGGTGGCCGGAGCGCCGGACGACTTCGAGCCCGAGCTCGAGCGCCCGCGCGATCCCTCGCACGGCGACGTGGCCTCCAACGCGGCGCTCGTCCTCGGTGGGCGGCTCGCCCGTCCGCCGCGCCAGGTGGCGGAGGCGATCCGGGGCGCGCTGGACATGTCGGAGGCGCCGGTCGCCACCGTAGACGTGGCCGGACCCGGCTTCCTGAATTTCCGCTTCACCGACGGCGTCTACTTCCAGGGTTTGCGCGCCATCCTCGATGCGGGTCCGTCTTACGGCCACCGGTTCCCCGAAGAGGTGCGCCGGGTGAACGTGGAGTTCGTTTCGGCCAACCCGACCGGCCCGCTGCACGTCGCGCATGGACGCGGAGCCGCGCTCGGCGACGCGATCGCGACTCTGCTCGACTGGACCGGCGACGAGGTGGTTCGCGAGTTCTACGTCAACGATGCGGGTCGGCAGATCGACCTCCTGGGCGCCTCGGTCGAAGCGCGCTACCAGGAGCTCCTGGGTCACCGAGCGGAGATCCCCGACGGCGGCTACCACGGCGGCTACGTGCGCGAGCTCGCCGTGAGGCTGCGCGAGGAGGCCGGGGCGGGCCGGCTCGAGGCCATGACGCCGGAGGAGCGCTCGGCGTGGTTCGCCGCGCACGCCTCGGAGCTCCTGCGCCGCGAGCACGAGGAGGACCTGGCCGCCTTCGGCGTGCGCATGGCGACCTGGAGCGAGGAGAGCCGTCTGTACGAGGACGGGGCCATCGAGCGTCTCCTCGAGCGCCTGGCGGCCGCCGGGCTCCTGTACGAGGAGGAGGGAGCCACCTGGCTCGCCACGAGTCGGTTCGGGGACGAGAAGGACCGGGTGCTCGTGAAGAGCGACGGGAGCTACACATACTTCCTTCCCGACATTGCCTACCATCTGGACAAGGCCGAGCGGGGCTTCGATCTCGCCATCGACGTGTGGGGGGCGGATCATCACGGCCACGTGGCCCGCATGCAGGCGGCCCTGGAAGCGGTCGGGCTCGGACGCGATTTCCTCGAGGTGGTCATCCTGCAGCTCGTGACCGTGATGCGGGGCGGGGAGGAGGTGCGCATGAGCAAGCGGGCCGGCACCTTCGTCACCCTCCGGGAGCTGTTCGAGGAGACGGGGCCGGATGTGGCGCGCTATTTCTTCCTCATGCGCCGGGCCGAGGCGCCGCTCAGCTTCGACCTGGATCTGGCCCTGGACCGGTCGGAGGCCAACCCGGTCTACAAGGTCCAGTACGCGCACGCCCGCATGTGCTCGGTGTTCGCGAAGGGGGGGATCGACGCCGGGGCGATCGATCCGTCGGACCAGGATCTCGGCTCCCTCGGGACCGGGCACGAGCGGGCGCTGGCGCGGGCACTCCTGCGCTTCCCGGAAGTGGTCGAGGGGGCTGCGCGTTCTCGAGCCCCCTACCAGGTGTGCGCCTATCTGGAGGAGGCCGCCGGCCTGGCCAACGCCTGGTACCACACCGGCAACCAGGATCCCGCCCTCCGCGTACTGTGTGAAGGGCCGGCCCGGAACGGGCGTCTGGGGCTCGCTCGGGCCGTCCAGGTGACTCTGGCCAACGGGCTCGAGCTCCTCGGGCTCACGGCGCCCGAGCACATGGAGAGAGACGGCGGAGCGTCGGAAGGGGAGGCGGACTGAGCATGGCCGAAGAGGGAGCGGCGGATCGTCGAGCGGACATCCTGGTCGTGGGCAGCGTGGCCCTCGACACGGTCGAGACACCCTTCGGGAAGGCCGAGGAGGTGGTGGGCGGCTCGGCCGTGTACTTCGGTGCGGCCGCATCTCTGTTCGGACGCGTCCAGCTGGTCGGAGTCGTCGGGGACGACTACCCGCTGGACCGCCTCGCCTTCCTCCACGAACGGGGCGCCGACCTGTCGGGGCTGGAGGTGGCCGAAGGCCGCAGCTTTCGCTGGTCGGGCGTGTACGAGTACGATCTGAACGCCAGGCGCACCCTGAGCACCGAGCTCGGCGTGTTCGCCGACTTCGAGCCCACCGTGCCCGCGTCGTTCCGCACGGCCCGCTGGATCTTCCTCGGCAACATCGATCCCGCGCTCCAGCTCCGGGTCCTGGACCAGGTCGACGAGCCGCGTCTGGTGGCCTGCGACACGATGAACTACTGGATCGAGCGGGACAGGGATGCGCTACTCGAGCTCCTCGGCCGGATCGACATGCTCGTCATCAACGACGCCGAGGCGAGGGAGCTGTCCGAGGACCACAACCTGGCTCGTGCCGCCCGCTGGATCCTGGAGCGCGGTCCGCGGCACGTCGTCATCAAGAAGGGCGAGCACGGAGCGGTGCTCTTCCACGAGGACGGCGTCTTCTTCGTGCCGGGCTTCCCGCTCGAGGAGATCTTCGATCCCACGGGCGCGGGTGACGCGTTCGCCGGCGGCCTCCTGGGACAGCTGGCCCGGGCCGATTCGCTGCGGGAGGCCGAGCTCCGACGCGCGGTGGTGTTCGGTTGCGCGCTCGGCTCCTTCGCCTGCGAGGCGTTCGGACCGGGCCGACTCGGGGACCTGTCCCTGCACGAGGTCGGAGCCCGGGTGCAGTCGTTCCTGGAGATGACGCGATTCGAGCACGAGATGCCGGCCCGAGCGTGAGGACGGTAGCGCCGTGAGCGAGACAGGCTTCAGCTACCGGGACGCGGGGGTCGACCGGGGCGCCGCCGAGGCGGTGAAGCGCCGCCTGGGCGAGCTCGTGGAGTCGACCCGGACGTCCGGCGTGCGTGCGGCGTTCGGCTCTTTCGGCGGGCGGTTCCGGCTCGAGGAGGGGGGAGAGCTGGTGGCGAGCGCCGATGGGGTCGGCACCAAGCTCCGGGTGGCTTTCCGGGCTCGGCGCCACGACACGGTCGGGGAAGACCTGGTCAACCACTGCGTGGATGACATCCTCACCGAGGGGGCGGTGCCGCTCTTCTTCCTGGACTACTTCGCTTGCGGCCGCCTGGATCCCGACATCCCGGTCGCGGTGGTCGAGGGCGTCGCCCGGGGCTGCCGCCGGAACGGCTGCGCCCTCCTGGGGGGCGAGACGGCGGAGATGCCGGACTCCTACCCGGACGGAGAATACGACCTGGCCGGGTTCATCGTGGGCCGGGTGGCGTTCCCGGAGGTGGCTCGCCGGGACCTGCGGGAGGGGGACCGCCTCGTGGGACTCGCCTCCTCGGGTCTCCACACCAACGGCTACAGCTTCGCGCGCGCGCTATTGTTCGGCGAGCTGGGGCTGGACACGGGGGATGCCTGGCCGGGCCTGGGGCTGACCGTGGGCGAGGTGCTCCTCCGGATCCACCGCTCCTACCTGGAGGCGGTTCGCGGACCGAGCGAGGCCGGCCTCATCCGCGCCCTGGCGCACATCACCGGCGGCGGGTTGCCGGGCAACCTGTCCCGCGTGCTGCCGGCCGACCTCGACGCGGTCGTGGACACCCGGAGCTGGGAGCCTCCGGCCGAATTCCGCTCGCTGGCCGAGCTCGGCGGGACGTCCCGGGACGAGATGTATCGCACCTTCAACATGGGCGTCGGCATGGTCGCCGTCGTGCGGAAGGTGGACGAGGGCGCGGTGCGGGAGGCGGTCGAGGCGGCGGGCTGCCCGACCTTCGCGTGCGGGGAGCTGGTGCGCGGCTCGGGCCGGGTGCGGCTCGAGCCGGCCGCGTGAGCGCGGGGCCGGCCGCCGGACCGGAGGTCGACCGCCGGCTCATGCGGCGGGCGGCGGAGCTGGCACGCCGCGGGTGGGGGCGGGTGGCGCCGAACCCGATGGTCGGGGCCGTCGTGGCGCGCGAGGGCCGGGTGGTCGGCGAGGGATGGCACGCCGAGTTCGGGGGTCCTCACGCGGAGGTGATGGCCCTGTCGAGGGCCGGCGCCGAGGCGGCCGGCGCGACGCTGTACGTCACGCTCGAGCCCTGCACGCACACCGGGAAGACCCTGCCCTGCGCCCCGGCCGTGGCGGCGGCCGGGGTGACCCGTGTGGTGGTGGGTTGCCTGGATCCCGATCTGGAGGCGGGAGGCGGCGCCGCGGTGCTGCGGGCCGCCGGGGTCGTGGTCGCCACCGGGGTCGAGCCGGAGGTCTGCGCCCGGCTCCTTTCCCACTACCTGTGGAATCGGCTCCGCCGCCCGCCCTTCGTCGCGCTCAAGCTGGCGCTGTCGCTGGATGGGGCCCTGGCCCGGGAGCCGGGCGTGCGGACGACGGTGACGGGCCCGGACGCGTCCGCGTGGGTCCATCGCCTGCGGGCCGGCTTCGACGCCATCCTCGTGGGGCGTGGAACGGTGGCGGCCGACGATCCTCTCCTCACGGTGCGAGGCGACATCGAGCCCCGCCGGCCGCCGGTGCGGGTCGTCCTGGACTCGGAGGCCTCCGTGTCTCCCCGCGCCCGCCTCGTGGGGAGCGCGCGCGAGGTCCCCACCTGGATCCTGTGCGCGCCGGGCGCCCCGGCCGAGCGCCGAAACCGGCTCGAGGCCGCCGGGGCTCGGGTCATCGAAACGCCGGAGGGGCCGGGCGGCCTCTCGGTCGGGGGTGCGCTCGATCGCCTGGCGAAGCAGGGTGTGGGGACGGTACTGGCGGAAGGAGGCGGCCGGGTGGCCCGCTCGCTCCTCGAGGCCGGGAGAGTGCAGCGACTCCACCTCCTCGTCGCGCCGGTGTTGTTCGGGGCCGGGGCCCCGGCGGGGTTCGGGGGCGCGGCGTCGACGCCCGGCGAGTGGCGGGTCGCCGAGCGCGCTCCGCTCGGCCAGGACACACGGATGGCGCTCGACAGCCGGGAGCTGACCGAGGTGCTCGAGGGACCGGGCCCGGAGACGGCCGCCGACTGAGGACCGCCGCGAGAGGAGGCGCGATGTTCACTGGACTCGTGGAGGCGGTGGGCCGGGTCGTGAAGCGTGAGCCGCACGAGGGCGGCCTGCGCTTCCGGGTGGCCTGCGAGGTGTCGGACGGGCTGGAGCCGGGGGCCAGCGTGAGCGTGAGCGGCGTGTGCCAGACGGTGACGGCCGCGGACGGGGCTTCCTTCGCGTTCGAGTCCATCCGAACGACGCTGGCCCGCACGACCCTCGGCTCTCTCGAGCCGGGTGACCGAGTGAACCTGGAGCGGGCGCTGCGGGTCGGCGACCGCCTGGGCGGACACCTCGTCCAGGGGCACGTGGACGGCGTGGGGGAGCTGCTGGCGCTCCGCGAAGCGGGCGAGACGCGCTTCCTTCGCATCCGGATGACGCCGGACGTGGCGGCCGTCACCGTGCCTCGGGGCTCGCTCACCGTAGACGGCATCAGCCTCACCGTGAGCGACCTCCTGGGCCCGGTCGCGGAGGTGGCCATCATCCCCTATACATGGTCGCACACGACGCTTCCCGACCTCGAGCCGGGAGGACGGGTGAACCTCGAGGCCGACCTCGTGGGTAAGTACGTGCACGGGCTCGTCCAGCCGTACCTGGAGAGGCTGTCCACGGGAGATCGGCGGGGGGGAGGGCCCGCCGTCTCCGCGAACGCCGAACCCTCCGGCACCGAGAGCTGAGGCATGGGCTTCGACAGCGTCGAGGACGCCATCGCCGCGATCCGCCGCGGCGAGCTCGTCATCGTGGCGGACGATGAGGACAGGGAGAACGAGGGGGACCTGGTCTGTGCGGCCGAGCTCATCACGGCCGAGCGCATCAACTTCATGGCCACCCATGGACGGGGCCTGATCTGTCTCACCCTGGCCCCGTCGATCGCCGACCGCCTCGACCTGCCGCTGATGGCCGACGGTCGAAAGTCGGATCCCAACGAGACCGCGTTCACGGTGAGCATCGACGCGCGCCCCGACTTTGGTGTCTCGACCGGAATCAGCGCCCACGACCGGGCCCGGACGATCCAGGTGGCCCTGGACCCGGAGTCTCGTCCCTCCGACCTGCTCCGACCGGGGCACGTCTTTCCGCTCCGGGCCAAGCCCGGCGGCGTGCTGCAGCGCATCGGCCAGACGGAGGCCTCGGTGGACCTGGCCCGTATGGCGGGGCTGCAGCCGGCCGGCGTGATCTGTGAGATCCTCAACGAGGACGGAACGATGGCGCGCCGTCCCCAGTTGGAGGCGTTCGCCGGCCGACATGACGTCCGCTTCGTGACCGTGGCCCAGATCGTGGCCTACCGACTGAGCCACGAGCGTCTCATCCACAGGGTGGCCGAGTCGCGGCTGCCGACCCCCTACGGGGAGTTCACCATCGTCGGCTATCGCAACGACGTGGACCACCGGGAGCACGTGGCGCTCGTGCGGGGCGAGGTGAGGGATCGGAGGGATGTGCTCGTGCGCGTGCACTCCAAGTGCCTCACCGGGGACGTGTTCGGGTCCCTGCGCTGCGACTGCGGCGACCAGCTGCACCGGGCCATGGAGCTCATCGTCGAGGAAGGATCGGGGGTCATCGTCTACCTGGACCAGGAGGGGCGGGGGATCGGTCTCCTCAACAAGTTGCGGGCCTATGAGCTGCAGGACCGCGGCCACGATACGGTCGAGGCCAACGAGGTGCTGGGCTTTCCGCCGGACCTTCGGAACTATGGTATCGGGGCGCAGATCCTGGCCGACCTCGGTCTGCACTCCATCCGGATCATGACCAACAATCCCAAGAAGCTCTCGGGCCTCCAGGGCTTCGGGCTCGAGATCACCGGCCGGGTGCCCCTCGAGACCGACACGACCGACGAGAACGAGAGCTACCTGGAGGCCAAGCGGGACAAGCTGGGGCACCTCCTGGGCTCCTCGTGAGAGCCTCGCCTTCCGAGGCGACCGGCGGAGCCCGGCTCCCCGACGCGGCGGGACGCCGCTTCTGCTTGGTGGTCAGCCGGTACCACGCATCGGTAACCGGAAAGCTCGAGGAGGGCGCCCGCCGGGAGCTGCTCGCGTTGGGCGCGGCCGAGGACATGATCGAGGTGGTGCGCGTGCCGGGGGCGTGGGAGCTGCCGTGGGCCGCGCGGCGGGCTTCCGCGACGCGCCGGTTCGACGCGGTGGTGGCGATCGGCTGCGTCATCCGCGGCGAGACGCCACATTTCGACTACGTGTGCCGGGGCGCCACGGATGGTCTGGCCAGCCTGGCCGCGGAGGGCGGCGTGGCCGTGGGCTTCGGCCTCCTGACCTGTGACACGACCCGGCAGGCCGAGGCGCGGGCCGGAGGCGCGGTGGGCAACAAGGGCGCCGAGGCCGCGCGGGCCGCGGCGGAGCTGTGCGAGCTCGCCGACGGGCTCCCGGCCCCGGCACAGTCGACGTGAGACGTCCCGCCCACGTGCGGTCGCGGGCGCGGAGCTGGGCGCTCCAGGTCCTGTACGGCTGGGACATGCGAGGCGCGGAGAGCGACCTCTTCGCCTATGCCGGGACGGCGCTCGGGCACCGGCGGGTCTCGGACCGGTACCGCCCGTACCTGGACCGAATCCTCGAGCTGGTCGCCACCCACCCGGGGGAGATCGATCGATCGCTCCAGGATCACATGCCCAACTGGCGATTGGAGAGGCTGTCCGCCATCGACCGCAACATCCTCCGAATCGGGACGGCGGAGCTCCTGTACCAGGACGACGTGCCGGGGAAGGTCGCCATCCACGAGGCGATCCGCCTGGCCGAACGATATGGCGGGAAGGAGAGTCCCAGGTTTGTCAACGGTGTCCTCGACGCCGTCTACCAGGACGCCGTCGTCGCCCGCTGATCGCGGCGATGGGCCGGAGCGGCTTCGGCTGCTGGTGGTCAACTGGCAGGACCGGAAGAACCCCCGCGCAGGGGGCGCCGAGGTCCACCTCCACGAGACGTTCGGGCGCCTCGCAGCGGCAGGGCACGAGGTTACGCTCCTCGTCTCTGGGTGGGAGGACGCCGCCGCGCGCGATCGCGTCGATGGCATGGATGTACGTCGCGCCGGGCGCCGAAACAGCTTCCCTCTCTTCGTACGGGGTGTGTACCGGAAGCTCCGGACCGAGCGGAGCTTCGACCTGGTGGTCGAGAACATCAACAAGTTGCCGCTCCTGACGCCGGCCTGGATGGAGGAGCCGGTGGTGGGCCTCGTGAACCACCTGTTCGGCGCCACGGCCTTCCGGGAGGCGAGCTGGCCGGTGGCCTCGGTCGTCTGGACCGCCGAGCGGCTGATTCCCCCGGTCTACCGGCAGACCCCGTTCCACGCCGTGTCGGAGAGCACGGCCCGGGACCTGGTGCGGCGCGGGATCGATCCCGACCGAATCGAGGTGATTCCCGGCGGCATCGACCATGCCGTGTACCGTCCCGACCCGGAGGTGCCACTCTTCGAGGAGCCCACCTTCGTGCACGTGGGGCGGCTGAAGCGGTACAAGGGTCTCGAGGTCGTCCTCCGGGCCATGGCGCTCCTGCGAGATCGCGGCGTGGAAGCCCGACTCGTGGTGGCCGGCTCCGGGGACGACCGGGGCCGGTTGGAGGGAGTAGCACGCGACCAGGGCATCGCCGCGCGGGTGACCTTCGCGGGCTACGTTTCCGAATGGGAAAAGGTCGATCTCCTCCGCCGGGCCTGGGCGACGGTGTACCCCTCACCCAAGGAAGGTTGGGGGCTGACGAACATCGAGGCGGCCGCCTGCGGGACGCCCGCGGTGGCCAGCGACGCACCGGGGCTGAGGGAGTCGGTGGTCGACGGCGAGACCGGCTACCTGGTGCCCCACGAGGATGCGGTGGCGTGGGCCGACCGGTTGGAGCGGCTGTGCACCGATCGCGGGGAACGGGAGCGACTGTCCCGGGGGGCGCTGCGGCACGCCGCCCGCTTCTCGTGGGAGCGGACGGCGGCTCGCACCGAATCATCGCTCCGCCGCATCCTGACCGGACGCCGGAGTCGGCGCCGGGATCCCTGAATCGACCCGACAACGGAGCAGGAGGTAGCATGGACCTGGTCGTCACGGCCCGCCACGGGAGCCTTCCAGAGCATATCGAACAGCTGGCGCGCGAGCAGTTCGATCGCGTAGCCCGCTACGAGGCCCGCGTGTCGCGTGTGGAGGTGACCCTCACCGACGAGAAGAACCGCTGGGAGGTGGACGCGCACGCCACCGTGGACCGGTCGCCTCCCGTGCACGCGCACGGCGAGGCGCGCGACGTCCGCACCGCGATCGACCAGGCGGCCGAGCGCCTGTCACGCCAGCTCAAGCGCCACCGGGAGCGGCACCGGGACCACCAGGGGCCGCTCAAGGACGTGAGTGTTCCGGGAGGGGAGCCGGAGGAGCCTTGAGCGCGCTCACGGTCGGCGACCTGCTGGACCGCAAGGCCGCGTCCCTCTCCCTCGAGCTGCTGACGGGGGAGGAAGGTCTCGGCCGCTCGATTCCGGGCACCGAGATCTCCAGTCCGGGGCTGGTCCTGAGCGGCTACACGGAGCGCTTTCCGGTACGTCGCATCCAGGTGCTCGGAGAGACGGAGATCACATACCTGCGCTCCCTTCCCCCGGGTCAGCGCGAGGTGGCGGTCGACACACTGCTGGGCTTCGACGTGCCCTGCCTGGTGATCACCAAGGGGCTGGAGCCTCCCCGGGAGCTCCTCGAGGCGGCGGCCGGCTCCGGCACTCCGCTCCTCCGCTCCGGCCTCAAGACCGGTGAGTTCTACCGCAGGATCAAGCCCTATCTGGAGGACGAGTTCGCACCGCGTACCGCAGTGCACGGCTCGGTGGCGGACGTGTACGGCGTCGGCCTCCTGTTCGTGGGGAAGAGCGGGATCGGGAAGAGTGAGTGCGTGCTGGACCTGGTGGAGCGAGGCCATCGCCTGGTGGCGGACGACGTGGTGATGATCACCCGGCGGGGGAACGACGTGCTGATCGGCCGGGGCCACGAGCTGGCGCAGCACCACATGGAGATCCGCGGCGTGGGAATCATCGACATACGCGCGCTGTTCGGCGTCCGGGCCACGCGTCAGCAGAAGCGGGTCGAGGTCGTCGTGCAGCTCGAGGAGTGGAGCGAGGAGGCGACCTACGACCGCACGGGACTGGATTCTGACACCACGGAGATCCTGGGCGTTCGGCTCCCCAAGGTCCTCATCCCGCTCAACCCCGGCAAGAACATCACCGTGATCTCGGAGGTGATCGCCATGAACCACCTCCTCAAGTACTCGGGCGTGGACACGGCGCGCGCCTTCGACCAGAAGCTTCGGAGCCACATGCGCCCCGTGCGGGAGTACCTCGAGGAGGACAACGAGTGACCGGATCCGTCGTGGGCGTCGTCGTGGCGCACGATGGGGTCGCGGCGGCGCTGGTCCGGGCCGTGGAGCGAATCTCGGGCGTCGAGGGAGCCCTGCGGGAGGTGAGCAACGAGGGCTGCTCTCCGGAGGAGCTGCGCGGTCGGCTCGAGGAGGCCGCTGGCGACGGTCCTGCCCTCCTGTTCGTGGACCTGGCCAGTGGGAGTTGCGCGTTCGCGGCGCGCCAGGTCGCGCGCCCACGTCCGAACCTGGCCGTCGTCACGGGAGCCAGCCTGCCGATGCTGCTCGACTTCGTGTTCCACCGCGAGATGGAGCTCGAGGCCCTGGCCGAGCGGGTCGCCGACAAGGGACGGGTGGCCACGCGGGTCCATCTGCCCACCGCACCGGAGTCCGATGTCGATCCGACTGTTCCGCATCGATGAGCGCCTCCTCCACGGCCAGGTGGTCGTGGGATGGGGCGAGCGGCTCGGATTGGACTACTACGTGGTGGTCGACGACGACCTGGCCGCCTCGGACTGGGAGCAGGAGCTGTACATGGGCGGCCTCCCGGACGGGGCGAGCGCCTACTTTCTGACGGAGGAGGAGGCGGCCCGCCGCTTCCGCACGCTGGAGGAGCGGGCGGGCCGGGGCGCGCTGCTCACGCGCACGACCGCCGCGATGCGGCGGCTGGCCGAGGCGGGGGTCCTCGAGGGGCGAGCCGTGCACGTGGGCTGCCTCGGCGCCGCTCCAGGGCGTCATCGCGTGCTCGATTACGTGTATCTGAATCCGGAGGAGGCGGCGGACCTCCGGGCGCTCGCGTCGCTCGTGGGAACGCTCGAGGCCCGGGATCTGCCCTCCGCCCCCGCCGTGGGTCTCGATCGCATGGTGGGAGAATCCGGTGCCTGAGCCCGATCTGTGGAGCTGGGTCCTGGCGGTGGTGGCGGGCGGCTTCGTGGGCGCCGATGCGGTGGCCTGGCCTCAGGTGATGGTGTCTCGGCCGCTCGTCGCGGCGACCGTGGGTGGCGCGCTCATGGGACGCCCGGCGGACGGGATGCTGGTGGGGGCCATTCTGGAGTTGCTCACGCTTCGCCACCCTCCCTTCGGCGCGGCGCGGTACCCGGACACGGGTCCGGCCGGTCTCGTGGCCGGAGCCGCCTTCGGCGCGGCTGGACACGCCGGACCGGCCGCACTCGCCGTGTCGGTGGCGCTCGGCTGGGTCCTGGGGTGGATCGGTGCTCGCTCGGTGCGCCTCCTCCGGTCCCTGAACGCGCGTCTCCTCGCCGACGTCTCGGGTCTGGCCCGGGTTCCGGCGCGTCTCGAGCGCCGTCAGCGGCTCGGCGTGGCGCTCGATTTCGGACGCGGCGCGGTCCTCACGGCGGCTTTCCTGGTGCCGGCCACGCTGCTGGCTCGGGCGGCCCCGCCGGCGCCGGGGGGGACGCCCGGCGCGTTCGTGGTCGGGGCGCTGGTGCTGGCCACGGGCGCCGCGGCCGGGGCGATCGCCGGGAGCGCGGCGGGAGGCCGACGTGCCTGGCTCCTGCTGGCGGCTGGCGTGGCGGTGGCTCTGGGGGTCGGATGGCTGGCGTGAGGCTGCAGCGGAGGGACTTCCTCCGGGCCCTCGCCCGCACCTTCGCGGCTCAGGGCTCCTGGAACTACCGGACCTATGTGGCGGGAGGCCTCTCGTACGCCCTGCTGCCACTGCTGGAACGGATCCACGCCGGTGACCCCGTGGCCCTGCGCGAGGCTCTCGAGCGGCACCTGCGGCCGTTCAACGCCCATCCCTACCTGGTTCCGGTCGCGGTGGGAGCCCTGGCGCGATTGGAGCACGAACGAGAGGACCCGGAGCGCATCGCGCGCTTTCGAACCGCGCTCAGCAGCAGCCTGGGCGCGATCGGTGACCGGCTGGTGTGGCAGGGCTGGCGTCCTTTCTGCTTGCTGATCTCCGTGCTCGCGTTCAGTATGGGCCTGGGTCCCTGGTGGGCCGTGCTCGTCTTCCTCCTCCTCTACAACACGGGACACGTGGCGCTCAGGGCCTGGGGCCTCCGGCGGGGGTGGGACAACGGCCTGAAGGTGGGTGACGTTCTCTCGAGCGGTTGGATCCGGCGGGCGGCCTCCGGACTCGTGGCTGCGGACCTGGTGCTGCTCGGCGCGGTGGCGGTGGCGCTGTGCGCCCGCATACCTGCAGGCGACTGGCCGGCGTGGGTCCGCGCAGTGGTCGGGGGCGGGGCCGCGCTCGCGGGACTGGCCTGGCCGGGCGCGCTCGGCGTGGCCGCGGCGGCGCTGGTCGTCGTGGCCAGCCTCGTGGCGTGGCTGCCGGGGTGAGGCGTCGGACTCGGGTGTGGGAAGGGAGATGAGATGCCGGAGGTGAGCCGGGAGGTGGCGATTCTGAACCGAAACGGGCTCCACGCCCGGCCCGCCGCGGCCTTCGTGAAGCTCGCCTCGCGGTTTCGCTCGGAGATCACCGTCCGCCGCGAGGATCTCGAGGTGAACGGCAAGAGCATCATGGGCGTGCTGATGCTGGCCGCGGAGCCCGGAGCCGTGCTCACGATCCGCGCGGCTGGCGAGGACGCCGCTCCGGCCGTCGACGCCCTCGTCTCGCTCATCTCCGGGGACCGGGGCGAGGAGGACGTGCCCGAGGATCCGGCCGCGGCGGAGGATTCGTCCCGATGAGCCGGAGGATGCAGGGCATCGGCGCCTCGGCGGGCCGCGTGATGGGCCCGGTCCACATCGTGACGATGCAGATGGGGCCGGTGCCGCACCGCACGATCGCGCCCGAGGAGGCGGAGTCCGAGCTGGCACGGTTCGAGGAGGCCCGGCTGTGGGCGGTGGAGCGGACCCACGAGCTGGCCCGGCGCACCCGAGAGCGCATGGGAGAGGTCGAGGCCCAGATGTTCGAGCCGCAGGTGCTCATGCTCGAGGATCCGGATCTCATCGATGGAACGCGCGCTTACATCCGGGAGAACCGCCTGTCCGCGGAGCGAGCGTTCGACTGGCGTCTCCTGGAGATCCGCTCCCGGTTCCTCGACTCGGCCCACGCCTTGGTCCTGGACCGGCTCGCGGACCTCCTCGACATCCGCTTCCGCGTCCTGTCGCGTCTCGAGCAGGGATCGGACGCCATGTCCTGGGAGAACTCCGGCAGCCCCGCCATCCTCGCCTTCGACGACCTGGTGCCGAGCGTGGCATCGCGCCTGGACCGGGCATCGGTCCTCGGACTGCTCACCTCCACCGGATCGCGTGTCTCCCACAGCGCGGTGCTGGCGCGCTCCATCGGCATCCCCGCCGTCGTGGGCCTGGGCGAGCGACTGGCGGAGATCGAGGAGGGCACCGTCGTGATCCTGGACGGGTCGACGGGCCGACTGGTCGTCGATCCGGGGCCGGAGGCGGTAGAGAGCTTCCGGCGTTCGACGACCGAGTCGAGCAGCCGGCGTGCCCGGATCGAGGCGCTCGCCCGCCGCCCGGCCGTGACCGCGGACGGGGTGAGGCTCACCCTGCGGGTCAACCTGGACCAGCCCGACGAGGTCGCCGAGGCCACGCGGGTCCGCCCGGAGGGCGTCGGGCTATTTCGGTCCGAGTTCCTGGTCATCGGCCGCCGCTCGATCCCGAATGAGGAAGAACAGTACTCGGCCTATCGAAAGGTCGTCGAGGCCTTCCCGGACCACCCGGTCACGCTACGGACCTTCGACATCGGGGGCGACAAGTTCCCGATCTTCCTGGACGCTCCTCCCGAGGCCAACCCGTACCTGGGTTGGCGGGCCATCCGCGTGTGCCTGGACCGGCCGGAGCTGTTCCGGAACCAGTTGCGCGCGGCGGTGCGGGCGGCGGCCCACGGACGTCTCCGGCTGCTCCTCCCGTTCATCGTCTCGGTGGACGAGATCCGGCGCACGCGAGAGATCCTGGGGGAAGTGTGCGCGTCGCTCGAGATGCCGGGCCGTCACCAGTCCATTCCCCTGGGAGTGATGATCGAAACGCCCGCCGCGGCGGAGATCCTCGACCTCATCGCGCCCTACGTGGACTTCCTGAGCCTCGGCACCAACGACCTGACCCAGTACGTGCTGGCGGTGGACCGGGGCGCCGCCCACCTGGCCGACCGCTACGACCCCCTCCATCCGGCTCTGATGCGGCTCTACCGCCGCCTGAGATTGGCGGCCGACGACCACGGTCTCGAGCTGGGCGTGTGCGGTGACCTGGCCACGGACCCGGTCGGGCTGGCCGCACTCCTGGGATTGGGCTACCGGACCTTCAGTCTGCCGCCGTACGTGTTCCCGGAGGTGCGGGAATGGGTAGCCGCCGCCTCCGCCTCGGAGCTCGAGACGCTTGCCGACCAGGTGTCGGGCGCCGAGACGGCCGGGGAGGTGCGGGCGCCGTTCCTGCGCTACATGGAGGCGGCCATCCCGGCCGAGGCGGTGCCGGCCGGCCTGCTGGTGAGGCCGGAATGAGGGGCCCGGTCCGCTTGTCCGGTCCAGGGGCCCGGGGTAGCTTGCTTCGCCTCGCGAGCCCGGGGGCCCGCCCGTCCCCGTGTCCGGCGATGGGCCGCGTACCGCCCGGGCTCCCAACCACATCGCGCAGGAGAACGGCGGCCACGTGAGCTCTCCCCGAAGCCATCACTTCTTCACCTCCGAATCGGTCACCGAGGGTCACCCCGACAAGGTGGCCGACCAGGTCTCCGACGCCGTCCTCGACGCGATGCTCAGCGAGGACTCCGAAGCGCGCGTGGCGTGCGAGACGCTGGTGACCACCGGCCTCGTCCTCATCGCGGGCGAGGTCACGACCAGCGCCTACGTCCACCTGCCGGAGGTGGTCCGCGACACCGTGCGGTCCATCGGCTATGACGATCCGAAGATCGGGTTCGACGCGGACACCTGTGCGGTCCTGACTTCCATCGACAAACAGTCCAAAGACATCGGTATGGGCGTGGACAAGGGTGGGGCAGGGGACCAGGGGATGATGTTCGGCTACGCTACCGACGAGACGCCGACCTTCATGCCGCTCCCCATCTCGCTGGCGCACGCGCTCACCCGGCGCCTGGCGCAGGTGCGGCGGGACGGCACCCTGCCGTGGCTGCGGCCGGACGGGAAGGCACAGGTCACGGTCGAGTACGACGATGGGCGGCCGATGCACGTCGGCACGGTCGTGGTCTCGGCCCAGCACACCGAGGAGATCGAGGAGCCTCAGGTGCACGCGGCGATCCGGGCGCACGTGATCGATCCCGTGATTCCGGCCGATCTCGTGGACCCGGACATCCTGATCTGTCACATCAATCCGACCGGCCGCTTCGTGACCGGCGGCCCGCGCGGCGACTGCGGCGTAACCGGGCGCAAGATCATCGTGGACACGTACGGCGGCGTGGGCTCGCACGGCGGGGGAGCCTTCAGCGGCAAGGACCCATCCAAGGTGGATCGGTCGGCCAGCTACGCGGCCCGCTGGGTGGCCAAGAACCTGGTGGCCTCGGGTCTGGCCCGGCGGGCCGAGATTCAGGTGGCGTACGCGATCGGCGTCCCGGAGCCCGTGTCGGTCATGGTGGATTCGTTCGGCACCGGCGAGGTGCGGGACGAGGCCCTCGTGCGGGCGGTCGAGAAGGTGTTCGACCTCAGGCCCCGTGCGATCATCGAGGAGCTGGAGCTGCGGCGGCCGATCTATCGCCGGACGGCCGCCTACGGTCACTTCGGGCGCGAGCCCGATGCGGACGGCGGCTTCACGTGGGAGCGGACCGACCGGGTGGATGCCCTGCGGGCGGCCGTGTGAGCGACCCGCGCCGGGTGGAGCCGAGCCGCACGACGCGGTCGGTGCCGGCGCGCCAGGACATACAGACTATACCGAGGAGAGCGATTCCATGAGCCGGCGGACCTCGAAAATGGAAGTGGCGTGCGACATCGCGGATCGCGGCCTGGCCGAGAAAGGTCGGCGGCGGGTCCAGTGGGCCGATCGGTTCATGCCGGTGCTGGCCCAGATCCGGGAGCGCTTCGAGCGGGAGCGGCCGCTCGAAGGCGTGCGGCTGTCCGCCTGTCTGCACGTGACCACCGAGACCGCCAACCTCGTGCGCACCCTCCAGGCGGGAGGCGCCGATCTCGTCTTGTGCGCCTCCAATCCCCTCTCCACCCAGGACGCCGTCGCGGCCTACCTGGTCGAGGAGTGTGGGGTCGGCGTGTTCGCCGTGTGCGGCGAGGACGACCAGCGCTACTACGAGCACGTCCGGGCCGCCCTCGCGCACCGGCCGGCCCTCACCATGGATGACGGGGCGGACCTGGTTGGCTCCCTCCACATGATGGCGCTGGGCCGCTTCGACGACCTGGCGGCGCCGGTTCGTGAGTGGGCCACGGGACTGACCGAGGACGAGCGGCGGTCGCTGGTCGAGGAGGTGGTGGGCTCGACGGAGGAGACGACCACCGGAGTGATCCGCCTGCGGGCGATGGCCGCTGACGGAGTGCTTCAGTTTCCGGTCATCGCCGTCAACGACAGCCACACCAAGCACCTGTTCGACAACCGCTACGGGACGGGGCAGTCGACCCTGGACGGCATCCTTCGCAGCACGAACATCCTGCTGGCCGGCTCGACGGTCGTGGTGGCCGGCTACGGCTGGTGCGGGCGAGGCGTGGCGGTTCGGGCGCGCGGCGCCGGCGCACAGGTCATCGTGACGGAGGTCGATCCGCTGCGGGCGCTCGAAGCATCGATGGACGGCTTCCGGGTCCTCCCCATGAAGGAGGCGGCGCCCGAGGGCGACCTGTTCATCACCCTGACGGGCGACATCCACGTGATCCGCGAGGAGCACTTCCGGGCCATGAAGGATGGTGCCATCGTGGCCAACGCCGGGCACTTCGATGTCGAGATCGACGTGGACCGGCTGGAGGAGATCTGCGAGACCGGTCCTCGACTCCTCCGGGACCTGGCCGAGGAGTACGTCGTGGACGGGCGACGGATCGTGCTCCTGGCACGAGGGCGGCTCATCAACCTGGCGGCGGCCGAGGGCCATCCCGCCAGCGTGATGGACATGTCGTTCGCGAACCAGGCGCTCGCGGCGGAGTATCTCCTTACCGCGGAAGGACGCGGCCTGGATCGTCAGGTCCATCGGATTCCGCTCGAGATCGATCGCCGGATCGCCGAGCTCAAGCTTCGGGCTCAGGGCGTCGAGATCGACTATCTGACCGACGAGCAGGAGCGGTATCTCTCGTCATGGCATCTGGGCACCTGACACGACGCCGGGGCCGGGTGGCCGAGGGCAGGGGAGGCGGGTGGACCATGGGGGAGTCGATGCAGGAAGTGAACGTCGCGAGCCTCGGTCTCGACAAGGCGTCCAACACGCCGGTCGTGATCCTCAAGGAGAAGGGTGGGGAGCGCGTCCTCCCGATCTGGATCGGACCCGGCGAGGCCAGCGCCATCGCCATGAAGCTGGCGGGCATCCAGTTCTCTCGTCCTCTGACGCACGACCTGCTCAACACCGTGGTGCGGGGACTCGGCAGCGAGCTGGTACGCGTTCTGATCACGAAGGTGGTCGACAACACCTACTACGCGACCCTGATCTTCCGCCGGGACGGGGAGCTCCTCTCGATCGATTCGCGGCCCAGCGACAGCATCGCGCTGGCGCTCAGGGCCGAGGCCCCGATCTTCGCCGACGAGGACCTTCTGGAGATGACGGCCCTGGAGATCGAGGAGGCCCAGTTCGAGCCGGGCGAGAAGGAGCCGGACTTCCTCGCGACGACCGGCGAAGCGTCGGGCCCGACGCCGGGGAACGCCGAGGAGACGCCACGTGGGGAGGGGCTGCGCGAGTACCTCAAGGGCCTGAACCCCGAGGATTTCGGTCGGTTCACTCCCTGAGGTGCGAGCTCCGGTGAACCGACCGGTGGTCCACCCTCGCGCCCATCGCCCGTGCGCCCATCGCTTCCGCTCCGCGGCCCTGTGGGCGGCCGGGCTCGGCCTCCTCCTCGTGGCTCTGCTGGGGACCGGGGCGTCCGCACAGCAGGTCACCGCGCCGCTCCACGGCAAGCTACTCCTGGGTCGAGATTCCCTCCCGGTCGCTCGGCACCGGGTCATGTTGCACGCCATCACCGGTGACAGCGGAGCGGCGCTCGATAGCGCCGTGACCGGACGGGACGGCTCCTTCTCCTTCACCCTGTCGGGGGACAGTGCCCGCACCATCTTCCTCGTGGCGGTGCGGTACGACAGCGTGCTGTACCTGGGATCCCCGATCCGGGCGATGGTGCCTCCGGAGCCCTACGTGGTGAACGTCTTTCCGTCGCGTGCCGTCGCGAGCCCGGACACCTTCCCGATTACGCGCCGCAGCCTGGTCCTGACGTACGACGGTGACGGCGCTCGCGTCCTGGACGCCATCGAGCTCGACAACGGTGGGGACACCACCCTGGTCGGCTCCGGATCGGGGCAGGGAGCCTGGCGCGTCGCCCTCCCCGAGGGGGCGGTGGATCCACAGGCCCTGCAGGGCGACATGTTCCCGGGAGGCGTGCGTTTCGTGGCCGGCTACGCCCTGCTGGACCCGTCGTTGCGTCCGGGTGCCAACCAGGTGCTGCTTCAATACCGTCTCCCGTCGGACCGCCCCCCCCGCTTCACGACTGTCCACCCCTTGCAGCGCCTCGAGGTGCTGTGGTCCGGCACGGACCGGGTCCTGTTCGGCGGCGGCATGACCCCGGCCGAGCCGGTCTCGTTCCACGGGGACACCTATCGGGCGCTGGTGGCCAACTTCGTCCCCGGCGGCAGCCCGCTGGCCCTCCAGATCCAGGGCGGTCACTCGAGAACGGCGGCGTGGCTGTTCATCGTGGCGGGTCTGCTGCTGGCCGCCGGGGCGTTCGTGAGCTGGCGCCGCCTGGGTGGGGGATCGGGCTCGTAGTGAGCCGTGGTCGGCCGGAGGCCCGAGCGGGCCGATCGTGAACGGACGCCGAGCGGGCACCGGTCCGGACCGATCGTGAGCTGGTGCCGGCGTGGCGCTCGTTCGGGTCCGTGGAGCGCGGCGTTGGCCGCGGCGCTCCTCCTGGCGGGCCCATCGGCGCCGGCCGCGAGCCCGGTCGCGGGGGCGACGTCGACGCTGGAGGCGTCGGTCGACTCCATCCGACTCACGGACGATCTGGGTCGCTCGGTCCGCCTCGCCGGGCCGGCGCACCGGATCGTGTCGCTCGTCCCGGCCGTGACCGAGCTCCTGTTCGCGATGGGCGCGGGCGACCGGATCGTGGGACGTACGCGATACGGCGTGCATCCCGAGGCGGCCCGGTCGGTGCCGTCCGTGGGCGAAGGGATCCGGCCCTCGGCGGAGGCCGTGGCGGCCCGCCGGCCGGACCTGGTAGTGCTCTACGCGGGGGCGGACAGCCGCGTCACCGTGAGCGAGATGGAGGCCCTGGGCGTGGCGTCCCTGGCGGTTCGGCACGACGGATTCGCGGACCTGTACCGGAACGTGGACCGGCTGGGCGTCGTCACCGGCCGACGGGCGGCCGCACGGCGGCTGGAGCAGCGCATCCGTTGCTCGCTGCGAGCCGTGGCGGCGGTCACGGCTCGCCTCCCCCGCCGCAGTGTGTACGTGGACGTTTGGGAGGACCCGCCGTACACCGTCGGCTCCGGCAGCTATCTGGACTCGCTGATCCGGGTGGCAGGGGGTCGGAACGTGTTCGGGGACATGCCGCAGGCATCGCCGCGCGTGAGCCTCGAGGCGATCGCCTCGAGGAACCCGGACGTGGTGATCGTTCCTCGGGGGGGCAGCGGCCGGGCCGGACCCGGGGCCCGGCCGGGCTGGCGAGCCATCCCGGCCGTGGCGGCCGGTCGGGTTCGGAGCGTGGACCGTGACCTGCTGGACCGGCTCGGCCCCCGCGTCGGAGATGCGGCCGGATCCCTGGCCGAGGCCATCCATCCGCAGCTGAGCCGAGATTCCACGCTGACCGATCCCGGCCGCGCATGCGGCGCGGCGGCGGGGAGCGGCTAGGAGGGCGCCGGTGCCCATCGTCACGACCCGGGTCGTGGTGCTCCAGACCTACGCCTACAGCGATACCAGCAAGATCCTCCGACTCATGACCCGCGAGCACGGACCCCGCTCCGCCATCGCCCGGGGGGCCCGCCGCCCGGGAAGCCGGTTCGGCGGACTCATCGAGCCCTTCGCGGAGGGAGCGGCGACACTCTACCTGAGGGAAGGACGCGAGCTCCATACCCTCTCCGATTTCGATCTCGTGCGCGAGCGGCAGGGCCTGGGACGCGACCTGCAGCGGTTCGCCGGGGCGTCGGTCCTCTCGGAGATGGTGATGCGCCTGGCTCCCGAGCACCGGGACGATCGGCTGTACGCCGCACTCGTACGCGGCCTGGACGAGCTCCTCGTGGCGCCGGCCGGCTCCGTCGAGGGGGCCGCCCTTCGCGCCATCTGGCGCTTGGTGGCAATTCTCGGCTTCGCGCCCGACCTGGGTCGCTGCGCCGCGTGCGGGCGACCCCTGGGAGTGGACGAGGCCGCCAGCTTCGACTTCGCCTCCGGAGGGCTCGTGTGTGGCTCGTGCGGGGGCGGGGCCCCGCGGCTGACGGGTGCCGAGATCGACGTCCTGCGCCGGCTCATGGAGCGAGGGGAACCTCCGGCGCGGCCCGGCCGGCGTCAGCGTCGACTCCTGGCGGACTTCGTTCGCTACCACCTGGCCGAGGGGACGCACCTCAGGTCCCTGGGCTTCCTGGAGCGGGGCGGGGAGGGCGCGTGACGGACGAGCGCGTACCGGTGACCGGCCAGGAGGAAGGGCGAGCGCTGATCGTCGGAACGGCGGGTCACGTCGACCACGGAAAGACCACGCTGGTCCGGGGACTCACGGGGATCGAGACCGATCGGTGGCGCGAGGAGCGGGAGCGGGGGCTGACGATCGACCTCGGCTTCGCGCCGCTCCCCCGAGAGGCGACGACCGGACTCGAGATCGGGGTGGTGGACGTCCCCGGGCACGAGGACTTCGTGAAGAACATGCTCGCCGGCGCGACCGGCGTGGACCTCCTCCTGCTCGTGGTCGCGGCGGACGAGGGACCGATGCCCCAGACCCGAGAACACCTCCTCATCGCCCACCTCCTGGGCGTCCGCGCCGGCGTCGTGGCGCTGACCAAGATCGACCGGGTGGACGAGGAGTGGCTCGAGCTCGCCCGAGAGACCGTGCTGGACGAGCTGCGTCTGGTGATCGGGCGCGACGACTGGCCCGTCGTCCCGGTGTCGGCCCCGGGCGGGATCGGGCTCGACGCACTGCGGCGGGTCCTTCTCGAGCGAGCCGGGACCCTCGGGACCCGGCCCGGCGAGGACCTGTTCCGGATGCCGGTCGACCGTAGCTTCTCCGTCGCCGGGGCCGGCACGGTCGTGACCGGGACCACCTGGAGCGGTCGGGTGCGGGTCGGGGACGAGATCCGCCTCTTGCCGTGCGACGTCTCGGCCCGCGTCCGGAGCCTGCAGGTCCACGGGCAGGACCGACCGCGGGTGGGGCCCGGCCGCCGATGCGCGCTGGCCCTCGTCGGCGTCGACGCCGACGACGTGACGCGTGGCGAGACCGCCGTGCGGGGCTCGGCCTGGAAGCTCGTGACCGGACTGGGGGCCCGGCTCGTCGTGCCCGGGTGCCTGGACCGGCCCCTGGAACGGGGTCAACGCGTCCGCGTCTATCTCGGCACGCGGGAAGTGATGGCCCGCCTGGAACTGGAGCGTGAGACCCTCGCTCCGGGGGAGGAGGGTTGGGCGCGGCTCCGCCTCGAGCGCCCGCTGGTGGCTCGCTCCCGCGACCGCTTCGTGCTGCGCTTCTACTCGCCGGTGACGACGGTGGGCGGGGGACGCGTCGCCGAGCTCGACCCCCCGGCTCCCTGGAGAGAGCGGAAGGGACTCTGGGCGATGATCCTGGACGGGTCGCCGGAGGACGCCATGACCGCCGCCTGCGAGCTCGCCGGAGGTCGGGGCCTCTCCGTGGGGAGCGCCCCGCTGGTCACCGGCCTTCCGTCCGCGGATACCGAGCGCGCGGCGGAGGTCGCCGCCTCGATCGTGCGGATCGGCGAGCGCTGGTACGCAGCCGGGACGGTGCGCGGGTGCCGGGAGGCGCTGCTGGAGGCGCTCGGCCGACTGCACAGGAGAGGTCGGCGGTCGAGCGCCGCGTCCCTGGCCGCCCTCCGCCGGGAAGTCGACGAGAGCCGCTCGCGTGAGCTCATCGACGGCTGTCTCGACGACCTGGTCCGGGCGGGCGGGATCGTCGTGGACGGACCCCGGGTCCGGCTGCCCGGGCATCGAGCGCAGCTCACCGATGCGGAGCAGAGCGCGCGGGAGGCGCTGCTAACGGCGGTCACCGAGGCCGGGCTGGAGCCGCCGATGGTGGCGGATCTCGTCGAGCGTGCCCACGGCGACGAGGCACTCCTGCACGATCTCCTCGAGCTCCTGGTCGAGGAGAGGAGCCTCGTGGCGGTGAGCCCGGACCTGTACGTGTCCGCCCCGGCCGAGAGCTCGCTGCGGGCTGCGGCGTTAGGGGTCCTGCAGCGGACGTCGCCGGCGCAGGCCTCCGATTTCAAGGAGGTGCTGGGCGTCAGCCGCCGCTATCTGATCCCCTATCTTCAGCACCTCGACGCGAACCACGTGACCCGGAGAACGGCCGACGGCCGCGTCCCCGGTCCGGAAGCTCAGTCCAGGTGATAGAGAAACCGGCCGCAGTTGTCGCACACGTCGATCGCCTCGTTGCGTTCGGCGTCGGAGGCCCAGGCGGTGGGCACGGCCATGAAGCACCCGTAGCAGATTCCGCCCATCACCGGCACGACCATCCGCTCTCCGGCGCCCTTGAGGCGCTCGTAGCGGCCCCGGACGCTCGCGTCGAGACGATCTTCGAGCTCGTCCAGCTTGTCGTCGATCCGCCGCACCGCGAGCTCGGGCTCGATCTCGAACAGCTCGGACTCGAGACCACCCAGGTCCTGCTCGGACAGGGCGCGACGCTGAGCTCGCAGGTCCTGCATCTCCAGGAGGAGCTCCAACTGGGCGTGCACCGGCCTACGCTCCCCGCTCCTCGAGGAGCTGCATGAACTGGTCGGGGGTCTCGAGCTCATCGAGGCGCTCGGCGATGTCGGGCTCCTTGCTGAACTGGGCGATCTTGCCGAGGACCGGCAGGTACTGGTTGGAGACTTCCAGCGGCGGTGCCACGATGAGGAAGATGTCGTGCACCGGCTTCCCGTCGATGGCCTTGAAGTCTACGCCCTCGCGTTTGCGTCCGAAGGCCACGCGCAGACGGTTGACGACCAGGGACCGGCAGTGGGGTATGGCGATCCCGCGACCGATTCCGGTGGAGCCGAGGTTCTCCCGGCGCTTGAGCATCTTGAACAGGATGCCCTCGGATTTCTCGTCCAGCGCCAGGAGCCCCACGAGCTCCTTGAGCACATCGTCCTTGGTCTCGCCCTCGAGGTCCAGTCGGATGGCCTCGGGGCTGAAGAAATCACGCAGCTGCATCTATCGACTCCTCCCCTCTGGGGCACGATACGCGTTCGCGGCTCTACCCCGAATCGGCGGCAGGCACCGTCCGGGGGCCGCGCCAGTATATTCGGGTGCCAGAAAGGGTGTCAAAGGCTTCGGGCGTCGCGGACCGGCCCGGCCGGCCGGATCCGTCGCCGGTCACCGACCCGTCGTCGGCGACTGGCGTGCGCTCGGCCGCTGCTCCAGCTTGGACGAGATGCAGGAACTACACCGGATTATGGGCGTTACGTCCGCATGACCGTTCGTCGCGAGCGTTTGCGCGAGCTCCTGGACCGGTTCGCCAGCGGCGGCCTCTCACGGGAGGAGGTGCTGCGCCACCTGGACCGCGATCCGGTGGAGCACCTCTCGTTCGCCGTCGTCGACCACCACCGGGCGCTGAGGCTGGGTCATCCCGAGGCCATCTTCTGTCCGGGGAAGTCGACGGCGCAGGTGGTGTCCATCGCCCGCAGCCTCGCCGACCGGGGCGAGGGTTTCCTGGCCACGCGGGCGGACGAGAGCACCCTGGACGAGCTCGAGCGCACCTTCGAGGGTCTCGAAGTGTCCCGAACGGGCCGCATCGCGCACCTGGCCGCCGCCGACCTGCCTCGGGCTCGCGTGCTGGGGCGGGTGATCGTGGTGTCGGCAGGGACGGCCGACATCCCGGTCGCCGAGGAGGCCGCCGTGACGGCCCGGGCCCACGGAAACCCGGTGGAGGTGCGCTACGACGTGGGAGTGGCCGGCCTGCACCGGATTCTCCAGGTTCGGGACGAGCTCCAGGAGGCCGCCGTGGTGGTCGTGGTGGCCGGGATGGACGGGGCCCTGCCGTCCGTGGTCGGGGGTCTCGTCGCCACGCCGGTGATCGCTGTGCCCACCAGCACGGGCTACGGGGCCGCGGCCGGAGGCTTTGCGGCCCTTCTCACCATGCTGGGCTCCTGCGCACCCGGCGTCACGGTGGTGAACATCGACAACGGCTTCGGGGCGGCCTGCGCGGCGACACGAATCAATCAGGCGTCGCTGGCGCGCGACGACGCGAGATCGTCCCTGGATACCGAGTCGTCCGGGAGAGCCGGAGGGTCCGGGGCCGACGGCGGCTCGACCCGTGGTGGCGGGGAGGGAGGCTAGCGTGCAGCGTCCGAGGTGGTGGCCGGCCGGGCTGTGGCCGTCAGAGAGGCGCCGGGCGGGGAGCGCGACGGCCGGGACACCGGCGCTCAGCCTGCCCGAGCGCGCGCCGGCACGTCCGGCCGGTGAGCCCGGTCGCGAGCCCCCCGCCCAGAGCTTCCTGTGCGCTCTCCTGGCCATGCTCTCGGCCGGCCGCGCCGCGGTATGGGTCTATCGGCGCGAGGAGGGCGCCTGGCAGGTGGAGCGAGAGGCCCGGTTCGACGACTGGGCGGCGCCCGAGGCCGGTCCCGTCGCCGCCGAGGGCCACCCGCTCACCTGGGCGCTCCGGGAGGGCCTGGTCCTGCAGCTCCCCTCCGAGCGCCTGGGCTGGAGCGCCTTCGAGGGAGGCTGGACTCTGCTCGGAGTGGTGCCCGGCAGCCGGCGCGCGCTGACGCTCGAGTTTCCGGGATCGCCCCCGGCCGCGGCACGACGCGGACTCCAGGCGGCTCTCGATCACCTGGCGGACCTGGAGCGGGCGGGCTATCTTCGGCCCACTTGAGCGTCCGCTCCCTCCGGCCTCTCGGCACGGAGTCCGCGCCATACTGGATCCTACGAGCGGGACGCGTGTATCCGTGATCACAGGCGGCGGCACGCCCGGCGGGCCGTGCGCTCGATGCTTGAAAACCAGGGGGCGACCAGGCTTCGACGTGAGCGTCGGAAGTCGTGGTAGCGTGCCGAGGTGCTCGGACCCTCGTAAAACACCGGGAAACGCGATACCTGCCAACGACAACTTGGCACTGGCTGCGTAATCTAACGTAGCCCGTCCGCCGATCGGCCGGGCCCGAGGCGGGCCGGCGGGCGACGATGAATCGGGCTGGTCCGGGACGCAGGCCTCGAGCGTCACGGGCGAGAGGGGCGAGAGCCCTTTCGAGGCTGGCCGGTGACGGGTCGCCTGCGGACCCCGATCTGGCGAGAACCCGAGCGCAGGCTATGCACGTAGAGACCACGATGGACGGGTTCGCGGACGCGGGTTCGATTCCCGCCGCCTCCATGGTTCCGTGATGTCGCCCTTCGGCGGCGTCACGGAATTTTTTTTCATCCGCGCCCGTGGCCACCACGGTCGCGCTCGCGACCCGGCCCCGTCCGCCTCCGGACCGAGGCGGCACGAGCCCGCGCATGGCAGGAGGGACCCGTGCTCGAAGATCTCAAGAGGATGCTGAACGACGAGGCGGAGCAGCTCCTCCACGAGCTGAACGTCACGCTGCCCGCGGAGATCGAGAAGGCGGTGGCGCAGGGAGATCTGCGGGAGAACTCCGAGTATTCGGCCGCGCTCGAGCGCCAGCAGTTCGTCCGCGCGCGCCTCGACTACCTCTCCCGACGGCTCTCGGAGCTGTCCGAGCTGGATCTGGAGACCATCCCGGACGATCGGGTGGGCTTCGGCTCGCGTGTGCGGGTGCGCGACCTCTCCGACGACGCCGAGGAGGTGTTCACCCTGGCCTTCGGAGATTTCATCGACTTCGAGAAGTCCGAGATCTCCATGGCCTCGCCCATCGGGAAGGCGCTCCTGGGGACCGTAGAGGGAGCGGAGGTGGTGGTCGCCACGCCGGGCGGGCAGCTGCACTACCAGGTCGTCGAGGTGACCACGATCCACCAGCTGGCGGACGGCCGGGAGGACGGGGCGAGCGGCTCCTGATCGGGGTCGGTCCACCGTCTCCTGGGGCTCCGCGAGCTCCGCCGTCCGCGGGCCCCGCCGATCCCGCCGGACCGTGTGGCTCGGGCTCGCGCTGGGACAGCCTCCTAGAAGACCTTGACCGGGGGGATGTACTTCTTGGGGTGCTCGCGCAGGTCGGCGAGGATCGCGTTCATGTCGACCAGCGACTTCAGCACCTCCTCGTACATCGAGTCCGATACCATGGCCCGCCCCAGGCTTCCCTCGCCGCGGTCGATCCTCCCCAGGAGGGCGTTGGCGCGGCTCGCGGCACCGTGCAGCTCCCGGTACAGGGAGTCGGAGGCCATCATCCGACCCAGCGTTCCATGTCCCGAGGCGGCCTGGCTCGTGAGCGTGTCGAGGCCCGCGGTGAGCCCGACCAGGTTTCCGTACAGCGTCGAATCCGTGAGGAGCCGGCCCAACGCCCCCTCGCCGGCGTTCACCCGCCGGAGGAAGCGGTCCAGGGAGAGACTCAGGCTGGATACATTCCGGTACAGCGAGTCGTCTACCAGCATGCGTCCCAGGCTGCCGCGTCCGGCCAGCATCTGGCGGGCCAGCGAATCGAGGCGCGCCGCCAGTCGGCTGAGGCCGTCGACGGCCTCGGACCCCTGGCGCAGGATCGCCTGGTAGTCCAGCGGCTCCTCGGCCGGGAGCGTGTCTCCCGGCCGCAGGACACGCGCCCCGGCCGAGCCGGGGGAGATGTCGATGACCCGGTCGCCGAGCAGCCCCTGGGTCCGGATGTGGGCCTTCGAGTCGGCCCGGATCTGGTCCTGCACCTCCCGGTTCACGGCCAGCTGCACGGCCACGGCCTCACCCGTGCGGGCTCGCTGCTCGGGCTCCAGCCAGTCCACGGTGGCGACCTGGCCGACGTTCTGACCGGCCAGCTGCACGGCGGCCCCCGGCACCAGTCCCTCGGCCGAGTTCATCAGGGTGACCAGGCGATACCGGCGCCCGAACACGTGTCCGACCTCCCCGATGAAGAACGTCCCGACGCCCAGGATCGCGAGGGACACGAGGAGGAGGATGCCCACCCGGACCTGGTCCCAGGTGATAGCTCGCGAGCGTCTCATGTGGGGCTCCCGCTGCACGGGACTCCCAAGGGCTCAGCTAAGGAATTCACGCACGTACTCGTCGTCCGAGGCACGCATGGCCTCCGGCGTTCCCATGAACACGATGCGCCCCTCGTGGAGCAGGGCGCTCCGATCCGAGATCGTGAACGCAGATCGAATGTCGTGGGTCACCACGACCGCGCTCACGTTCATCTCGCGCTTGAGCTTCAGGATCAGCTCGTTGATCGTCCGGGTGGTGATCGGGTCGAGACCCGTCGTGGGCTCATCGAACAGGAGCAGCTCGGGCTCGTGCGCGATGGCCCTGGCGATGCCCACCCGCTTCTTCATCCCACCGCTGAGCTGCGCGGGCAGGAGATCCTCCACCTCCGCCGGGTCCAGGTCCACGAAGGTCAGCACTTCGTGGACGCGTGCCTGGATGGCGTCCTCCTCGAGATCCGTGTGCTCCTCGAGCGGGAAGGCCACGTTGTCGTACACCGGCAGGGAGTCGAAGAGCGCCGAAGCCTGGAAGACCATGCCGAGCCGCCGGCGCAGGATCAGGACCTCGTCCAGCGGGGCTTCCGTAACGTCCACACCCTTGACCAGAACGCGGCCCGTGTCCGGGAGCGTGAGCCGCAGGATGAGGCGGAGGATCGTGCTCTTGCCCGCGCCGGAGCCACCCAGGATGCTGAACGTCTCGCCCGGCCGAAGAGCGAACCCGATCCGGTCGAGTACGACGCGTCCGTCATAGGTGAGCGAGACGTCGTCGAGCTCCACCTCCGGGGGGGCGTCTTCCACGGAAGGCGCGTCCCCCGTCGCTCGGCCGCCCGCGCCTCCAGCCGACACGACCCGATCCCTGGGCTCGTCCGGGCTCACGGGATCAGCGCCGCGATGATGAGCTGCGTGAGGATGTAGTCGGCCGCCAGGATGAGGACCGAGGCCGTCACCACCGTTCGGGTGGTCGCGCGTCCGACGCCTTCCGTGCCGCCCGAGGTGCGCAACCCGAAGTAGCAGCCCGTGAGAGCCATGATCCCGCCGAACACGATCGGCTTCACGATGCCGCCGAACAGATCCACCGGGATGAAGCGCAGGATGAAACCGTTTTCGGCCAGCGTGAGGTACACCGAGCGATAGTAGAGCTCGGCCGTCAGGTGGAGCTTGGCGATCGCGATGATCGAGCCGCCGAAGATGGCCACGAGATCGGTGACCACGGTCACGATCGGCATCATGACGAGGCCGGCCAGAAGGCGAGGCACCACGAGTCTGCGGACCGGGTCGACCCCCATGGTCGTGAGCGCGTCGATCTGTTCGGTGACCCGCATGGCTCCCAGCTCGGCGGCCATGCCCGAGCCGGCCCGGCCCGTGACCATGAGCGCCGTGAGGACCGGTCCCAGCTCCCGGATGGTGCTCGCCCCGACCAGACGCCCGATGTAGATCGTGGCGCCGAACTGGCGCATCTCGACCGCCGATTGCAGGGCGAGCACCATCCCGGTGAACAGCCCGGTGAGAACGACGATGCCGACCGAGGAGACCCCGATCGTGTCCATCTGCTGCAGGAGCTCCCGGGTGTAGAAGGGTCGACTGACCGATCCTCGCGCGGCATGCGCGAGGAGCATGAAGTACTCCTGCGTCCGCAGCGCCCAACCCTTCAGGACGCCATCGATCCAACGGCCCATCGTGCGCAGGCCGGAGCTGGACTGCATCGAGAGGTTCCTTTGACACTCCGGAGAGATCGCCTCTATGTTCGCCCGCGGTCGGGCCGCTGCCGGGAGGGATTCCGTGCTCTGGGGCGGCCGACACGGGCCGTACGGCGCCCGAACGACCACGGTGTCCCGAGAGGCCCGGACCGCGCCGGGAGGTTACCCCTCCCCACCGGGCCACGCAAGCCGAACGTCCGCAGGCCACGTGGAAAATCCCGCCTCCGCTCTCGATCCCTCCGCCGTCGCCGACCGGCTGGCGCGCGTCGCCCGGGTGCGCGTCCTGGTCGTGGGGGACGCGATGCTCGATCGGTACGTCACCGGTTCGGTGGATCGCATCTCGCCCGAGGCGCCCGTACCGGTGGTCCGCGTGGAGGGCGAGAGGGTGGCGCCGGGAGGTGCGGCCAATGTGGCCACCGGCGTCGCGGCCCTGGGGGCGAGCTGCGACCTGGTCTCGGTCGTGGGTGGAGACACGGACGCCGCGGTGCTGGGGGACCTGCTCGGGGGCTGGTCTTCGGTGCGGCGCGACCTCGTGGCGGACCCGGACCGGCCCACGACCGTCAAGACTCGGGTTCTGGCCCGCCACCAGCAGATGCTCCGCTTCGACCTCGAGTCCTCTGCTCCCCTCGCCGGCGGGGTGCGGGAGGCGGTGCGCGAGCGCGCGCTCGAGCGCCTGGCCGAGGCCGACGCGCTGGCGCTGGTCGACTACGACAAGGGCACCCTGGACCCCGACTGGGCGACCGACCTGCTGCGGGAGGCGGCGCGCAGGGGCGTTCCCGCCGTCGTGGACCCGAAGCTGCGCAACTTCTTCTCGTTCACCGGTGCGCACCTGTTCAAGCCGAACGCCACCGAGCTCGCGGCCGCCCTTGGACGGGAACGGCCCGTGCGCTCGGCCTCGGAGCTGGCCGAGGTCCGGCGGCGGATGGAGTGCCGGAACCTGCTCGTCACGCTTGGAGAGGAGGGCATGCTCCTCCTGGAGCAAGGGACGGAGGAGCCCCGGAGGATCCCGTCCCGGGCCCGGGAGGTGTACGATGTGTCGGGCGCCGGGGACACGGTGACGGCGGTGCTGGCCGGCTTGCTGGCGGCCGGGGCGGCGGTGAGCGAAGCCTGCGTCCTGGCCAACTTCGCGGCCGGCATCGAGGTCTCGCATCTGGGCGCCGTCCCCGTCGACGGCCGGGAGCTGCTGGCGGCGATCGAGGAACACTGCGGACACACCGAAGGGTGAGCGGCGCGGCGCAGGCCGCATCGCGACCCGTCCAACCAGGAGGGTACAGATGGCCCGAAATCGCGAGACGATTCATACCGATGGCGCCCCCGGCGCGATCGGCCCCTATTCGCAGGCCGTGCGGGTCGGACCGTGGCTGTTCAGCGCCGGACAGATCGGTCTCGATCCGTCGACCGGCGAGTTCGTGGGTCCCGACGTGGAGAGCCAGGCCCGACGCGCGATGGAGAACTTGCGCTCGGTGCTGGAGGAGGCCGGCGCGTCGATGGACGACGTCGTCAAGACGACGATTTTCCTGGCAGACATGGCGGACTTCGCCGCAGTGAACGAGATCTACGGCTCGTATTTCGAGCCGCCTTACCCTGCGCGGTCCACCGTCGCGGCCGCCCAGCTCCCCAAGGGAGCCCGGGTGGAGATCGAGGTCGTGGCCCGCCTGGGCGACTGAGGTCCCGGGCCCCCGATCCCGGACCGGGATGGGAGCGGATGGTGACTGGTGTCGCCTGCGGTCTTCAAAACCGTCAGGGGGCGTGAGAGCGTCCCCGGTGGGTTCGATTCCCACACGTTCCCGCCATCCCGGCCGCTTCGTGGCCTGCGGGCTCGCGTTCGCCGTGCTGCTACCCCCGTCCGGGGGCCCGGGCGCGGTCGGCGCTCGTACCCGATCGAGCCGCGCATCCGCCACGACCGGCTCGGTGGTCACGGACACGGTCCCGCCCACCGCCCCGGATACGGCGCGGCCGGCCGGGGTGGATACCACCGGCGCCCCCGGCGGGCCGGACACGACACGGCCGGACAGCGCGGCGGCGGGGGGACGCCCGGGTCCGGCGCCGCTCGCGGCGCTGGCGCGCTCCATCATCCTCCCTGGCTGGGGTCAGGCGGCGGTGGGACGGCCGGTGCGGGGGGCCTTCTACTTCGCGGCCGAGGCGGGCAGCCTGTTCATGGTGGTGAAGTCCCAGCAGAAGCTCGATGCGGCGCGCCGCGCGGTGGGCGCGGGCCAGGCCGACTCCTCCCTGGTCCGGAGCCGCGTCTCACAGCGTGAGGACTGGATCGTGCTGTCCGCGTTCTGGGCCCTGATGAGCGGCGTCGACGCCTGGGTGTCGGCCAACCTGTCGGACTTCCAGCAACCCCTCACTCCGCCGCCCGATGGGACGCCGGGAGCGGCGCTGCAGGTCCGGATTCCGCTGGGGGGGGGCCGGTGATCGGAGTGTTCGACTCGGGGATCGGCGGGCTCACCGTGCTCCGGGCCCTCCGCCGCCGCCTTCCCGGCGAGGAGACGGTCTACCTGGGCGACACCGCGCGGGTCCCGTACGGACCGAAGTCGCCGGAGACGGTCCGTCGATACGCGCGGGAAGCGGCGGACTTCCTTCTCGGCCTCGACATCGATCTCCTGGTCGTCGCCTGCAACACGGCCACGGCGCACGCGCTCCCGGCACTGGCCGCGTCCGTGCCCGTGCCGGTCATCGGTGTGGTCGAGCCAGGGGCCCGGGCGGCGGCCCGTGGGTCGCGCTCGGGGCGGATCGGGGTGATCGGAACCCGGGGGACCATCGACAGCGGAGCCTACGAGGAAGCCATCCTGGCCCTGCGGCCGGAGGCCACGGTGGAGAGCGCCGCCTGCCCACTGTTCGTGTCGCTCGTGGAGGAGGGCTGGACCGAGGGCCCGGTGGCGCGCCTCACCGCCGAGCGCTACCTGGGGCCGCTCCTCGAGCGGGAGATCGACACCCTGGTGCTCGGGTGCACCCACTACCCCCTGCTCGCGCCGCTCCTGGCGCAGGTGGCGGGCACGGAGGTCGCGCTCGTGGACTCGGCCGAGGCCACGGCCAGGGCGGTGGAGGCCGAGCTCGATCGACTCGGGCTCGCCGCTCCTCGGGGAGAAGGACCTTCCCGAGCGTGGTTCTTCGTCACCGATGACGCGCCGCGCTTCCGGCGTCTGGCGGCACGCTGGCTGGACGAGGAGCCGGAGTCCCTGGAGACCGTCGTCCTTCGGCCGGTCGGCCGGGGAGCCTAGCCGGCATCTTTCCAGCGATGCAGCGCGACGCCATCGGGACCCACCTCGCCGTACGTGAAGTGACGGATCCAGTCACCGGGATTCAGGTAGTGGCGTCCGGGAGCGAACTCGGTGAGCTCGGGCCGGTGGCTGTGGCCGAAGATCACGAGCGCCAGCCCGGGATCCGCCTTCAGGAGCTCGCACGCGTAGGCGGCCAACCGCTCGGCCCGTCGCTTCTCGCGGTCGCGCTCGGCCGCCGGCTCCGAGGGCGTGCGGCTCGCCGTTCCCGCCAGGAGGTGTCCGAGGTCGGGGTGGAGCCACCGGAAGGCCGTGCGCACCGGTCGGCTGCGAGTGAACGCCTTGAGCGCCCGGTACCCCCAGTCTCCGCCAGCGAGCCCGTCGCCGTGCGCGAGGAAGGTGCGGCGGCCCCCGACCTGGGTGACGAGCGGTGCGTCCAGGAGCTCGAGGCCCAGCTCCTCGCTCAGGAATCGGCCACCCCACGCGTCGTGGTTGCCTCCCAGCCACCGCACCCGCACGCCCGCCTCGGTGAGTTTCGCCAGGCGGCGGAGAGCCCCGAAGTTGCGGCTCGGAACGACGCTTTCGTACTCGAACCAGAAGTCGAACACGTCTCCCGCCAGGACGAGGTCCCGGGTGAGGTCGGGGACCGCGTCGAGGAAGGCGAGGAAGGTGGCTTCGGCCTCCGGTGAAGTCGCGCCCAGGTGGGCGTCGGAGGCGATGAGCGTGGGAGGCTCCGGCATGGGGCGAAGATAGGAGGACGTGACTCCGAGTCAACGCTGGATCGCGCTCAGGGGCCGGTTTGACAGCGTCCGGGACCGCCGGTAGTCTCGGCGCTTCGCGTCGCGGTGGGAGACTCGCGCGGACCGCGGTCGGGCTCGAGCCTCTCTCGAACCGGGAGATGCATGAATACGAGCGCCATTCGGCTGCGGGTCCGCTACGGCGAGACGGACCAGATGGGGCGGGCCCACCACAGCCACTTCCTGATGTGGTGCGAGGAGGGCCGGACGCACTGGCTCAGAGAGCGCGGAGCGTCCTACGCCGAGCTCGAGCGTGAGGGCGTGCTCCTGCCGGTCTCGCGCGTGAACGTGTCCTACCGTGAACCGGCGCGGTACGAGGAGGAGATCGAGGTGGTGACCTGGGTCGAGGAAGTGCGGAGCCGCTCGGTCACCTTCGCCTACCGGATCCTCCGGGCGGGCGACGGGCCCTTGCTGGCCGAGGCATGGACCGAGCTCGTGTGCATGGACGCGAGCGGCCGGGTCCGGCGCCTCCCGCAGGAGCTCCGCCAGCGACTCGAGGCGGCCTCCGGGGCGGCCGGGAACGCCGGTTGACGCGGCGCCTTCGGCTCCGGGCCCCCGGGGCGTTCCAGGGGCTGGCGGCTGGCGCGTCGGCGGCCCTGGTGGCCGCCGCGCTGGCGGCCTGCGCCGCCCGGGGGCCGGCGGGACCGCCCCTGGGGGATCCGGCCGCGGTGGCCGGCAGACTCGCCCGGGGCGCCGCTCCCGAACGTCCCGCACGGCTCCGGTTCGAGTGGGAGTACGCGGATCGCCGGGGACCCACCCGTGGCAAAGGGGTGGGCCGGTACAATCCCCCCGACAGTCTGCGGCTGGACCTGTTCGGGGCCGGAGAGGCCAGCATGGCCGTGGCCCTGACCGGTGACGGTCTCCGGACCCTGGGACGGTTGGAGAACGTACAGCTTCCACCGGCGCCCTTCCTGTACGCCACGGCCGGGCTGTTCGAGCCCCGGTCCGAGGCTCCCGCCCGAGGCTACCGGGGTGAGGACGGGGATGTCCTGGTATACGATGTTCCGGACGGCGTCGAGCGCCGATATGTTGTGCACGGCGATCGGCTGGTCCGCGTCGAGGACGTTCGGGGCGGTCGTACGCTGCGACGCCTGGAGATCACCTGGCCGGCCGATTCGTCCGCCTGGCCCGCCGGAGCCGAGTACCGGGACCTGGTGACGCCCAGTCGGGTCCGGTGGAGTCTGGACAGCGCTACGAGTGTCGATGAACGCTTTCCCGATGAGATCTTCGCGCTACCGGTCGGCGGCTAGCCTGGTGCTGGCGCTGCTGGCGTCCGGTTGCCTGTACGGCTTTTCGGGGGGCGGCGGTCTGCCGCCGGACATCAAGAGCATCTACGTGCCGCCGGTGGACAACGCGACGTCCCGGTTCGAGCTCACGCAGCAGCTCACACAGGGCTTGCTGGACGCGGTACGCGGACGGCTGGGAGCGCAGCTGGGGTCCCGCGATGATGCCGATGCCGTCATTCGGACCCGGATCACGTCCTATTCCGATGAGGCAGTGAGCCTCCAGGGTCAGCAGGGACAGGGAGCTCAGGTGTTCCAGAGGCGGATCACGATCGGAGCCACGGTGGAGATCGTCGATCTGCACCAGAACCGGACGATCTGGAGCTCGAGCGTGGCGGGCACCGGGGAGTACGCTCCGCCGCAGGAGACCGATCAACAGGCGATGAAGCAGGCGCTGGACAATCTCATCCAGAAGATCGTCGACGGGGCCCAGTCCCAGTGGTGACGTCGCCGGCCAGGTGGGCCGCGATGCGTGGGACCGGGTCGGTCGGTGGGGAGGGGAGCAGGGCATGAGCGTGTCGGACATCACGAACCGCGATCCCGTGACGCTGAGTCCGACCGACACGGTCGGGAAGGCGGCTGGGCTTCTGGTCGAGCATCACGTGCTGGCGCTGCCGGTGGTGGATGCCTCCGGCAAACTGCTGGGGACCTTCGGCATTGGGGATCTGGCCCGCGTGCTCCTGCCGCTCTCCGTGACGCGAGCCCAGTGGCTGGAGGGGCTCGGAGACCTGGATTTCATCGCCGACAGCCTCGAGCAGCTCAGGGAGCGCATGGAGCGGGTGCAGGACGACCCGGTCCGTAAGCACCTGGACCGCGACCGTCGGTATCCGCTCGACCCCGACTCGTCGTTCACGGAGGTGCTCTTCCTCCTCCATCGGGACGGTCAGGACGTGCCCGTTCTGGAGAGGAAGACGGGTCGGCTGATGGGGATGATCTCGCCGTGGGACGTCGTGGCCAAACTCGGCTGAGAAGGGAACGGGGATGCAGGAAGGGATGACCGGGGCGGGGCACGTGGCGTTCGGGTGGAGCATGCTGTGGGTGTCCTCGATCCTGTTCGGGGTCACCTACGTCGTGATCATGTCGGAGAAGGTGAACCGGGCGATCGCGGCGCTGCTGGGTGGCGGGCTGATGATCCTGGCGGGGGTGCTGACGCAGGA
>CAYXHP010000057.1:0-6223 GCA_964465015.1 uncultured Gemmatimonadota bacterium | reverse complement strand
ACGAACAGGAGCGTGTTGCCGTCCGGCGACCACCGGGGCCACCGGTGGTGGCCGGGAAAACCGCCGGTGAGCTCGATCGCGTTGCCCCCGGCCACCTGCCGGATGAAGAGGTTCATCTGCCCGGGCGGTCCCGCCGCGTAGGCCAGGACCTTGCCGTCGGGCGACAGCGCCGGATCCACCTCGATGCCGGGATCGGAGGTGAGCTGCGCGCTCCGGCCGAACGTGAGCTCGCGAAGCGGCCCGATCGTGACGGCGCGATCGGTGGCCACCTTGCCGCCCAGCAGGAAGGAGACCGCAATGGCCGCAAGGACCAGGAGGGCCAGCGGGAGCGTCCGGAGCGCGCTGCCGAGCGGCCGGGCTCGCTCGTACGCCGGTCTCGGTTCGGCCGTCGCCGACCCTGGCCTCGTGCGGCGCAGGCCCTCGGGCGTGAGCTCGAGCGCCCATGCCAGGAGAAGGGCGAGTGGGAAGCAGAGCGCGATGAGGCCGATCAGGCCCTTCAGCACCCATCGCGGCGCCTCGAGCGCCGGGAGGACGATGGAGCCGACCTGCAGCAGCAGCCACGCGGTCGCGGCGTAGGCCACCGCGACCCTGACCACGTGACGACGCCCGACCTCGGCCAGAAAGGAGCGGGGGGACTCTCCGGACTCCGGGGCACCGGACATCCACTCAAGCTGGAGCCGACGTCGAATGACGTCAATCTCTGCGGATGGCCGTGATCTCACGGCGGACGATGGCGAGACGGGGGATCTCGCTCCATGTCGCGGCGCCGTCGTGCGTGCGCCAGGCCTCGTGTGCAGCCAGCGGAATCATCGACGCACGCGCATGGTTTCAGTCTCCGGGCTGGCGAGGTCCGGGACGGCCTTCGATCTTGTGGGAGAGACGCCTCGCTTCGCGAAGTACGGCGGAGGGCCGGCGCCGCGGCCCGCTGGCGACCGCTGGCGGCGCGACCCGGCGCCAGGGAGGCGCGCCCCCACGCCGATCTCGCCCGACCTGTGCGGAGGCTCGCATGATCCACCGGATGACTCTTCCAAGAGTCTGGCTGTGCGCTCCCGTCCTGCTCGCTCTCGTGGCGGGCGAGGCGAGCGGCCTCTCGGCGCAGCAGGCGGCAGAAGGCTGCTGGGTCCGCGGATCGAGGGACGGACTGGCCCGGCGACCCAGCCCGCTGGATTCGGCCTCGGTCTCGCTGGCGGGCGGGACGGTCCAGGTCTGCTACGGGCGCCCGAGCCGGAGAGGCCGGGAGATCATGGGCGGCCTGGTTCCGTTCGGTGAGCCCTGGAGGCTCGGGGCCAACGAGGCGACCACGATCCGGATGCCGGCGTCCGGCACCATCGCGGGTGTGGAAGTCCAGGCCGGCCAGTACTCCCTGTACGCCGTTCCCGGCGAGCGGGAGTGGCGGATCGCGGTCAACGGCGAACCGCGACGCTGGGGTGTCCCGATCGACGAGGGCGTGCGCGCCAAGGACGTGGGGTCGGGCATCGTGTCTTCGATGCGCCTCGACTCGCTGGTCGAGCAGCTCACGCTTCGCCTGGAGAAGACCGGCCCCAACGCGGCCGACCTGGTCGTCGCCTGGGAGCGAACCTACCTGCGGGTTCCTCTGGCCTTGCGAGTGGAAGGCAGGTCCCGAGACTAGCGGGCGACCGGCCGCGCAGTAGTCTCCGCTGCCTATGGCTGGCCGCTACGGAGCTGTGCGGTCGCTACGGATTTAGCGCTCTGAGCGGGGAACAGGATGGAGCCGAGCCGCAGCAAGACGCACGCTGTGGCGGCGTAGGCCACGCCGACCCTGACGACGTGACGCCTTCGGAGCTCTCGGGAGAAGCGGGTCTGGCTCATCGGACCTCACGACCAACGGGTCCGCCACTATCCGTTGACGGCGGGGCGCTCGAGGAGTCGGAGTCAGACGGGGCGGCCCCGTCTCGCGGCAGGATAGCAGCGCTCGGGTATGCCGAAAGGGGAGTGGAGAGCGAGCGAGCTCCGCGATGGGGTCGAGGCGTGGCTCCGCCCCCGGCCACCACATCCGGCGCGCGGAGCCCCGCTCACGTGCGTCTACTCTAGCAGTTCTTCGTCTCCCGAGGCCGCACGCAGGTCTTCACCCCCCGGACCGTGCCTTGAGTCCCTTCCACCGCGCCATCGCCTGCTCGAAGCGCTTGCGGGCCGCGTCGCAGGCGGCGACTTCGGCGTCGGTCGCCGGTGTCTCCGCCCGCTGCATGGCCATCGCGGCCCGCAGGAGCTCGTCGCTCACCCCGTTCAGGGTGGGCGGTCCCGAGGGTGCGGGCATGAAGAAGAAGAACCGCGGGCGCGGCCTCGGCTCGGGCGCCAGGGAGTCGAGAGCGGCACGGTCAGCCGCACTCAGGCTTGAGGCGGCCGTGCCCGTCAGGATCTTCCTCGCCTCCTCGTAGGCGGCGTGGCTCGCGACCGCATCGTCGTACATCTCACGCGACAGGGTGGCCACCTTCTGGAGCTCGACCGCCGGGGTCGTCACCCGCGGGTCCAGGCGGAGCGTGAGCGGCTGCGTGTACGCGTGGCCGTCCACCGTGAGACGCACCGTATAGGCGCCCGGGGGGGCCCACGGCGTGTTCACGGACGGATACGTGTGGTGCGGCACCGCGCCTTCGGCGCTCGCCTCGCGGGGCTCGGGACCGATCGGCTGGTAGTGGAGGTCCCAGGAGAAGCGATGCATGCCCGCCCGGGTGGAGAGCGCCATCTCGGGCGCCGGCCAGTACAGGGGCACGTTGCAGTTGGGCGCCGTGGGCTCTTCCCGGCACACCCGGTCGTACGCGTCCGGGTCGACTCCCGGGTCGGGCTCGATCAGGGTGTCCTCGCTCGAGTAGGAGCGGATCACCGCGCCGCTGGAGTCGAGGACCTCGAGCTTGACGGGTCCCGACGCGTCCTTCGGGAGCCAGTAGTCGATGAGGCCCCCGGGAGGCGGGTTCTGGCCGGCGGGGAGCTCGGGCGGCCACTCGGTGGGGTCGTTCATGCCGAAGCGCACGCGCACCGCGGTCTCGGGTCGGAAGAGATAGGCGTCGGCGGCGGCCCTGGCCTCCGCCATCTGCCGGAGCGGGGTCACGTCGTCCAGAACCCAGAAGCCGCGCCCATGGGTCCCGGCCACCAGGTCCGAGCACAGGCAGCTGCTGTCGTCCTTCACCTGGATGTCCCGCACCGAAACGGCGGGCATGTTCTGCCGCAGCGAGTGCCAGTGGTCACCGTCGTCGAAGGAGACCCAGACCTGGGTCTCGGTGGCGGCGTAGAGGAGCCCCTTCTGCCGCGGGTCCTCCCGAATCGAGTTGGCCACCCCGCCGCCGGCGAGGCCGACGTCGATCTCCGTCCACGTCTCGCCGCCGTCGTGCGTGCGCCAGAAGTGCGGATGCATGTCATCGATTCGCATCGTGTTGGCGGCCGCGTAGGCGGTCAGCGTGTCGAAGTGACCGGCTTCGATGTTGAAGATCCTTGTCCAGGGCGCGATCTGAGCCGGAGTCACGTTCCTCCAGTGCGCGCCGCCGTCCATGGTGACCTGGAGGTTCCCGTCGTCGGTTCCGGCCCACAGGACGTTCACGTCCATGGGCGAGGGAGACAGGGCGGTGATCGCCCCCTGCGCAGACGGCTTTACGCTCGATGCGTATTTGCCTGCCGTGGCCGGCACCTTCCACGTCGAGCGGGCCAGGTCCGGACTGATTCTGGTCCACGAGTGCCCGCGGTCCGTCGTCTTCCACACCACGTTCGAGGTGTAGAACAGCAGGTCCGGGTCGACGGGCGACCACTGCAACGGCATGGTGCGCACGTCACGGTTGAAGGGGCCGCCCCGCGGCCCCATGTCTGGACCCACCTGGGTGGTCTGCCCCGTCTTTCGGTCGTAGAGCGTGACGTTGGTTCGGGAGGCCCCGTACACCATGTCGGGGTCGCGCGGGTCGGGGGCGGCGATCCCGTACTCCTGGATGTTGACGGGGTGCCAGTCGTGGAAGGTGATCTCGCCATCGTTCCCGCGGCTCTTGACGCACGCCGAGCCCGAGTCCTGCTGCCCGCCGCACAACCGATAGGGGAAGGCATCGTCGGCGGTCACGTGGTACATGGCCGCCGTGGGCTGGTTGTACCAGTTGCTCCACGACTCACCGCGGTTGGTGGAGACCACCGCGCCCTGGTCCGAGACGACCAGGATCGTGTTCCGGTCGTGCGGGTCGATCCAGATCTTCTGGTAGTCGTCCCCGCCGTACGCGCCCCGCACCGCGGACCAGTGGACACCGCCGTCCTCGGATCGCCACATGACCACGCTGGCGCTGTACACGACGTTCGGGTCCGTCGGGTCGACGGCCAGGGTCGCGAGGTCTCCGCCACCGATGCGGCGCAGCGGACGCGTGTCCACGTGAGAGGTGGCCGCGCCCATGGGTCCCTCGGGCACGTCGACGGCCGTCCAGTGCTCGCCCGCGTCGGTGGACTTGTAGAGTCCCACGATCCCGGTCGTGCTCTCGATCCCGCCTTGCGCCCCGGCCGCCGCCGTCCCCGCCTGGGGCTCGCCGGCCACCATCGCGTAGAGGACGTTCGGGTCGCTGGGAGCCACGGCCAGATTGGCCTCGATCACGCTCGGGAGGCCAGCCGTGAGCGGACGCCAGGTCGTGCCGCCATCGGTGGACTTGAAGACGCGCTCGCCGGCTCCCGCGAACGCATAGCTCTCCCGGAAGCTCTCCTGTTGCTGCCACAGGGCCGCGTACACGATCTGCGGGTTGGAGGGGTCGAGCAGGACGTCGTTGCCGCTCGTGTACTCGTCCCGGTACAGCACCTTCTGGAACGTCTTCCCGCCGTCGGTGGAGCGGAAGATCCCGCGCTGCTCGTTGGGTCCGTACGGGTGGCCGAGGACGGCCACGAACAGTCGATCCGGGTTCGTCGGATCCACGACGATGTCCGCGATCATCTGGCTGTCGCGGAGGCCGAGGTGCGTCCAGGTCTTCCCGGCGTCGGTGGACTTGTAGACCCCGTCCCCCGTGGACAGGTCGGGACGGATGATGCCGGCTCCCGTGCCCACGTAGATGACGTTCGGGTTCGAGGGGGCCACCGCTATGGCCCCGATCGAGCTCACCGGCTCGTGGTCGAACAGTGGCACCCAGTTGGAGCCGTAGTCCGTGGAGCGCCACACGCCGCCGTTGTCGTAGCCGACGTAGAAGATGTCCGGATGGCCCGGCACCCCGTCCAGGGCGCGCGTGCGGCCGGCGCGCGTCGGCCCGATCTGGCGCCACTGCATGCCGGCGTAGAGGGCCGTGTCCGGGTCCGGCGAGGCCGCGGTTGACGTGGCCGCGGACGTCGTCGGCTGTGCGGTCAGCGCCGACTGCGCGGCTGTGGGAGCTGGAGTGAGCGCGAGCGAAGGCGCCATCGCGAGGGCCGCCACGAGCGCGGTTCGCCGCAGTCGCCCGGGCTGGAGGGACGGTGATCGGACATCATCGAAAGAGCGCGTGCGCACGGGAGTCGCCTCCTGCTGTTCCGGCCTCGAGGCCGAGATCGAATCGTCGGAAGGAATGCAGTGTGGCGTATCGGTGGCTCCGGGGCCAGACATGGCGCTCGGCCGGGGGCTGGCGCTGGTGCTCGTCACTCGCGGGAGCCGGCCGACGTAGGGGAGGAGCGTAGATCGGAATCACGACCAGAAGGAGGGAGGACGGAGTGGTGAGCGCGGATCCGAGGGGCCGGGGGAAGGGAGTGCTGGTGGGAGCGGGCTTCGGCGCCGGCTGGGCTCTCGCGGCCGCCGGCGCTTTGCCCGCGCCGTGGACGTGGGTCGGGCGTCTGGCCGCCGCGGTCATCGGTGCGGGCCTCCTGGGCGCCGGCTTCCGCCTCCTCATCGGCTCCCCGACCCTCTCCGATTCCGAGCCGGCCGTAGCGGCCGAGCGTCGGCGAGCTACATCCGGCTTCCGGCGCGTGGCGGCGGTCGAGGGCGCGGCGTTGCTCCTGGCGGTCGGTGGACTCGTCCGCTATGGGCTCCAGGCTTACGTGCCGGCAGCGATCGCCCTGATCGTGGGTCTGCATTTCTATCCCCTGGCCCGGGTCTTTCGGGTGCGGGCGTATCTCGTGGGGGCCACGGCCATGACGGCGGCGGCCGCGGTCGCGCTGGTGGGTCTCACGCTCGCCCACGGGCCCGCCGCCGCACGCGCCTGGGATGCCGGCGTGGAGGTTGCGAGCGCTGTGGCCCTCTGGGGTACGTGCGCCGTCAGCCTCGCGGGAGGGACACACACGGCGGACACCTGCGCCG
>CAYXHP010000056.1:0-26807 GCA_964465015.1 uncultured Gemmatimonadota bacterium | reverse complement strand
ACGGTCGTGCACGCGATCGCCACCTGCCGGGCGGTCGAGGACGCGCTCGACATCACGATTCCACCCAACGGCACCATCATCCGGAACCTCGTGCACGGCATGCAGACCGTGCAGGACCACGTCATCCACTTCTATCACCTGCACGCGCTGGACTGGGTGGATGTGGTGAGTGCCCTCAAGGCGGATCCGGACGCCGCAGGCCGCATCGCGCGTAGCCTCTCCCCGTGGCCCAACAACTCGGGGACCTACTTCAAGGCGGTGCAGGACAAGCTCCAGAAGTTCGTGGCCTCCGGGCAGCTCGGGATCTTCACCAACGGCTACTGGGGTCATCCCGCCTACAAGCTACCGCCCGAGGTCAACCTCATCGCGGTGGCGCACTACCTGGAAGCGCTCGACTGGCAGCGGGACGTCATTCGGCTGCACACGATCTTCGGCGGCAAGAACCCGCACCCGAACTTCCTGGTCGGCGGCATGGCGTCGGCCATCAACCTGGATGACACGGGCACGATCAACGCCGAGCGCCTCACCGACATCAAGGGGATGATCGACCGGGCCCTGACCTTCGTGGAGCAGGTGTACTGGCCGGACCTCCTGGCCATCGCCGGCTTCTACAAGGACTGGGCGGCCATCGGCGGCGGCGTGCCCAACTACCTGGCCGTGGGCATGTTCCCCGCGCCGGGCACGGACTTCCGCGACATCGAGCACCTCTACCTGCCGCGAGGCATCATCCTGGACAACGACCTCACCAAGGTCGTTCCCTACGACGAGGCCAAGGTGCGCGAGCAGGTCGCACATTCCTGGTACGAGTACCAGGGGGCGGGCGACGAGGGCCTCCATCCCTACCAGGGCCAGACCGTTCCCAACTACACGGGTCCCCAGCCCCCGTGGACGTATCTCCAGGACCACGACCGGTACACCTGGATGAAGGCGCCCCGATACGAGGGGAAGCCGATGGAGGTGGGTCCGCTGGCACGCATGCTGGTGGCCTACGCGTCGGGTCACCACGACACCAAGGAGGTCATCGACCAGGCCCTGGGCGCGCTCAAGGTCGGGCCCTCGGCGCTGTTCTCGACGCTGGGCCGTACGGCGGCCCGCGGTGCTGAGACCGTGCTCATCGCGCGCAAGCTGCAGGACTGGTACGGGGACCTCGTCACCCGGATCAAGAACGGGGACGTGGCCACCTTCAACGGGGAGAAATGGGACCCGTCCACGTGGCCGGCCCAGGCGCGCGGCTATGGATACCTGGATGCGGCGCGGGGTGCGCTGGGCCACTGGGTGGAGATCCAGAACGGTCAGATTTCCCGGTACCAGTGCGTGGTCCCCAGCACCTGGAATTGCTCACCGCGGGACAAGGACGGCCAGCGCGGTCCCTACGAGCAGTCGCTCGTGGACAACCACCCGCTGGTGAGGCCCGATCAACCGCTGGAGATTCTTCGCACGATCCACTCGTTCGATCCCTGCATGGCCTGCGGGGTGCACGTGCTCGATGCCACGGGTGAGCTGGTCACCAGCGTGAAGGTGCAGGGATGAGCGCCGGGGCGTCGGGCGGTGGCTCCGGCGCCACCGCGCGGGACGCGACAGATGCGCAGGCGCGGGCCGCGATCGGCGAGCGGCCTCGTCCCGCGGTCTCCGGCTACCGGTGGGTCTACCTGTGGCACTGGCCCATCCGGGCCATGCACTGGCTGGCGTTCGGGTCCATTGTCGTGCTGGCCCTCACCGGCTTCTACATCGGCCGGCCGTACTTCATGACAGGCACCGGAAACGCCACGTCCTATGCGATGGGGTGGATGCGATTTCTCCACTTCGCGGCGGCCGGGGTGTTCGTGGCCACCGGCATCGTGCGCATCTACTGGCTGTTCGCGGGGAGCAAGTTCGAGCGGCTGAGGGCGCTGTTTCCGCTGCGGAAGCGCGACATCGGGAACCTGGGCCGCATGCTCAAGAAGTACCTCATGATCCGCCCCGAGCGGGCTCCGCACTACCTGGGGCACAACCCGCTCCAGCAGCTGAGCTACACGCTGGTCTACCTGGTCGGCGCGTTCATGGTCGTGACCGGATTCGCGCTGTACGGGCTCTCCAACCCGCAGGGCTTCTTCTACGACGCCTTCGCGTGGGTGAGGGAGTGGCTGGGCGGCGCACAGGGGGTGCGCTTCTGGCACCACGTCATGACCTGGTTCTTCATCATCTTCTTCCCGATCCACGTCTACCTGGCCATCCGTGCGGATGTGACGGAGCTGGACGGCTCGCTCTCCTCGATCGTGAGCGGCGGCAAGTTCGTGCGCGAAGATCTGGACTTCGAGGATGAGTGAGGCGCGGCGCGGCGTGAGCCCGGGGCGCTCCGTCGCTCCGGGCCCGTCCGGCACTCTGGTCCTGGGCCTGGGCACCCCGCTCATGGCCGACGACGGGCTCGGCCTGGCCGCCCTGGCCAGGCTGCGCTCGGCCTGGCGCTTCACGCCGTCGGTGGAGCTCGTGGACGGCGGGACGTGGGGCATGAACCTGCTGGGTCTCATCGAGGAAGCCGGCCGGCTCCTGATCCTGGACGCCATCCACGCCGGACGGACGCCGGGAAGCCTCGTCGTGCTGAGAGGCGACGAACTGCCGCGGTACCTGTTCACGAAGGTCTCGCCCCACCAGGTAGACCTCCGGGAGGTGCTGGCCCTGGCCGAGTTCCGGGGCACGCTCCCCGAGCGGACCGTCGCGGTGGGGCTGGAGCCGGTCCGGGTCGAGATGTCCACGGAGCTCACACCGATAGCCCGTGCCGGACTGCCCGCGGTCGAGCGCGCGGCGATCGAAGAGCTCACCTCGTGGGGACATCGCGCCGAGCCGGTCGGGGGCGCCCCCGGCGCCGAGGAGGACCTCCTCGCGGGAAGCGGCTTCCGTGCATGAGATGAGCCTCGCGCTCGAAATTTGCCGGATCACCGAGGAGAACGTGGGCACCGACCGCCTGGGCGACGTGCGCGCCGTCGTGCTCGAGGTGGGGGACGACGCCGGCGTCGAGGTCTCCAACCTGACCTTCTGCCTGGAAGCGTTGCTCGGGAGCCCGCCGTTCGGCCGGGCTCGCCCTGTGGTGGAGCCGGCCGAAGGGGACACGCTGCGGGTCAAGTATCTGGAGGTGGAGGATGGCGGTCCGGACGATCGACGTACGTGAGAGGGTCATGGCCCGGAACGACGAGCTGGCCGCCACCGTCCGGGAGCGGCTGGCCGGGGCGGGCGTGCCCTCGTTCAACCTGGTCTCGTCGCCCGGGTCCGGGAAGACGCTGCTCCTGGAGCGGACCCTGGAGAGGCTGGGGGACCACCTCCGCATGGCGGTGGTGACAGGAGACGTGCAGACCCAGAACGACGCGGATCGGCTGGCGGCCCACACGGACCGGCTCGTGCAGGCCGTGGTGACGAATGGGGCCTGCCACCTGGACGCGAGCCAGGTGGCCGCGGCGCTGGAGGCGGTGGAGCTGGCCGACACCGACCTCCTGTTCATCGAGAACGTGGGAAACCTGGTGTGTCCGGCGAGCTGGGACCTGGGCGAGACCGCCAAGATCGTCGTGTTCTCGGTCACCGAGGGCGAGGACAAGCCGGTCAAGTATCCGAAGATGTTCCGGATGGCCCGCTACGCGGTCCTGAACAAGATCGACCTCCTGCCTCATCTGTCCTTCGACGTGGATCGGGCGCTGGCGTTCGCCCGCGAGGTGAATCCGGAGCTGGAGTTCTTTCTCACCTCCGCGCGTACGGGGGAAGGGCTCGACGAGTGGACGGCCTTCCTGGAGGCGCAGGTCCGCGGGACGGACGCCGGGGCCGTGACGCACGTGGACGCCGCGTCGGACTTGGCGCCCGTTCGGGGCTCCCTCGGCGCTGTGGAGGCCTGAGATGTGCCTGGGGGTGCCGGGTCGCGTCGTCTCCGTGGACGGCCTTGTGGCGGTGGTCGATTTCTTCGGTGCGCGCCGGGAGACGAGGCTCGATGTCGTGGACGAGCCCGTGGCTCCCGGCGACTACATTCTGAACCATGTCGGCTTCGCGATCCGGAAGATCCCCGCCGAGGAGATCGGCGAGACGCTCGCGATGTACGAGATGCTCCTCGAGGAGGCCGAGAGCGACATGATGGCCGGCGACGTCCGGGGGGAGATCGACGCGGCCGGTCCGGCCGGACCGGGTGCGGCCCCGGAACGCGGGCGCGGTGTCGGGCTGGGAGGGGCGCTCGGCGGGCTGGAGGACGCGTGAGCGCACTCGACGGTCGGCCCGGAGCCGCCGTGGGCGTGGCCGGAGAGGCCGCCGAGCTCCGCTTCCGTGATCCGGCCCGGGCGCGCGAGCTGGCCGGCGCGATCGCACGGGTGACGGAACAGGTGGACCACGCCCCCGTGTCGATCATGCACGTGTGCGGGAGCCACGAGCAGTCCATCGCGAAGTTCGGGCTCCGCACCCTGCTTCCGAAGGGACTCGATGTGATCATGGGCCCGGGCTGCCCCGTGTGCGTCACGGACGTGCCCGAGGTCGACGAGGCCGTGGCGCTGGCCCAGGATGGGATTCGGATCGCCTCCTACGGCGACATGCTCAAGGTGCCGGGCTCGGCCGGCTCGCTGTCGGACGCGCAGGCCAAGGGCGCCCGCGTGGACGTCGTCTACAGCGCGGCGCAAGCCGTGGAGCTGGCCCGCGACACCGACGAGGATGTCGTATTCTTCGCCAGCGGTTTCGAGACGACGGCCGTCGCCACGGCGGCCGTCGTGCTGGCCGACCCGCCCCCCAACTTCTCGGTCCTCTCCGCGCACAAGTACATCCCGCCGGTGATGGAGATCGTGGCCGAAATGCCGGGCGCCCGGGTCGAGGGATTCCTCGCCGCCGGGCACGCGGCCACGATCACGGGCTCGGCCATCTTCGAGCGCTTCGTGGAGCGACATGGGCTCCCGGTCGTGGTGGCCGGATTCGAGCCCCTGGATATCCTCGCCGGCCTCCTCCGCCTCACGGAACTGGTGCGCGACGGCGAGGCGCGCGTGGTGAACGCCTTCCCGCGCTGCGTGACGCCCGAGGGGAACCGGAACGCGCAGGAGCAGATGTGGCGCGTCTTCCGAACGACGGGAGGACGCTGGCGGGGGATCGCCCACGTTCCGAACGGCAACCTGCGTCTGCGCGACGAGTTCGCGCACGTGGATGCGCGGCGGCGCTTCGACATCGACGTACGGCGGCTGTGGGACCACGCGCCCTCCCAGCTCACCCAGGTGTGCCTCTGCGGGGACATCATGGCGGGCATCGCATCGCCGATGGACTGCCCGCTGTTCGGGAAGGAGTGCGTTCCCGACACCCCGGTGGGGGCCTGCATGGTGAGCACCGAGGGCACGTGCCGGATCTGGCACATGTACGGCGGCCACCCGGACCTGTGAGCAGGTGAGGGCGATGGAGCGGAAGAGCGGCGAGACGACCGTCACGCGAGGCGGACCGGACTCGGACGGAGCTCCGCGCCCCTCCCGGATCCGGGCGCGCTCGGCGGGGCCCGACGAGCTCATCACGCTCAAGCACGGCGCCGGGGGCGTCCCCATGCGCCTCCTGATCGAGGAGACGCTGGCCGCCGGCTACCCGGAGCGACCGGTGGAGGGCCGGGGTGTCGAGGCCATGGACGACGGCGCGGCGCTACGGCTCCCGGACGGGAGCTGGCTGGTGGTCACCACGGATTCGCACGTGGTCCACCCGATTCGCTTCCCCGGCGGGGACATCGGCCGGCTGGCCGTGGCCGGCACGGTGAACGACCTGGCCATGATGGGCGCCACCGAGCCGCTCGGCCTCACCTGTGCCGTCGTGGTGGAGGAGGGCTTCCGGCGCATCGAGCTCGAGGCGATCCAGGCCTCGATGCTCGAGGCCTGCAGGGAGGCCGGAACCACGGTCATCACCGGGGACACCAAGGTCATGGGCCGGGGCGAAGTGGACGGCCTGGTCATCAACACGGCCGGTGTCGCGCTCGCCTCCCGGATCGTCACCGACGACGGCCTGCGACCCGGAGACCGGATCCTCGTCACCGGCACGGTGGGTGACCACGGGATCGCCCTCATGGCCCGCCGTCACGAGCTCGAGTTCGAGGAGGAGCTACTCTCCGATGTGGCCCCGATCAACGCCCTGGTCCGCGGGGCGCTCGCCGCCGGCGGCGACCGGATCGTGGCCATGAAGGACCCCACCCGAGGGGGCGTGGCGAGCGCGCTGCACGAGATGGCCGAGAAGAGCGGAGTGAGCATCGTGATCGAGGAGCCGACGGTACCGGTGCGGCACGCCGTGCGAGCGGCGGCCGAGATGCTCGGTCTCGATCCCTTCCACATCGCCAACGAGGGCAAGGCGCTCCTGGGCGTGCGGCCGGACCGCGCGGAGGCGGTGCTGGCCGCCCTCAGGGCGCATCCCCTCGGAAGCGAGGCGGCGATCATCGGGACGTGCGCCGCCGACCATCCCGGCCGCCTCGTCCTCGACACCGGGCTCGGTCGTCGCCTGCTGACCGAGCCGGTCGGCGAGCCGCTCCCCCGCATCTGCTGAGAGATCCGTGAGACTTGGCACGGGAGGAGGCACGCCCCGGCTCCGGATCGCGGTGCTCACGTCGCGCCGCGCCCCGGGCCTCGGCGACCTTGTTGAGGCGGCCGACCGTCCGGGAGCGGCCTTCGAGATCGTGGCGCTTCTCGCCAGCCACGCGGGGAGCGACGCGCTGGCACAGGCGCGCTCCGCCGGCATCCCGGCGCGCCTCCACGACGCGGCGGCATTCTGCGCCGAACGCGGCTCGAAGGTGGGGGATCTCTCCGTCCGCCCCGAGTACGACCGGGCCACGCTCGAGATCCTCGCGCCCTTCCGGCCCGATCTCGTCGTCCTGTGCGGCTACCTCCTTCTGGTCACGGCACCGCTGCTGGAGGCGTTCCCCGACCGCATCGTGAGCGTCCACGACGCGGACCTCAGGGTCATCGGCCCCGGCGGCCATCCCGCCTGGCCGGGCCTGCACGCCACGCGCGACGCGATCGAGGGCGGGGCGGCCGAGACGCGCACGACGCTGCACGTGGTCACGGACGACCTGGACGCCGGCCCGCCGCTGCTCGTGTCGTGGGCTTTCCCCGTGCACGGCATGGTCGCCATGGGCGGACCGCGGGACGTCGTGCGGGCCTATGCCTACGCGCATCGGGGCTGGATGATGCAGAGCGCCTGGGGGCCGCTCCTGGTGCGGGCCGCGGAGTTGTTCGCGCGCGGGGCGATACGGGTGCGCCCGGATGGGGCGACGGTGGATGGGCGGCCCGGTCCCCTGGTGCTCGCCGGGCCCCGGCGGGCGGCCCCGCCCCTGGGCCTCGCGGTGTCCGGAGGCGGCCGGTGAGTGACGGGACGGGCCGGGTGGACGGCGAGGGGCCGATCCGGGTCGAGCGCAGGGGCGCCGTCGGCTACCTGACGATCCATCGGCCCGAGCGCTTCAACTCGCTGGACGTCGAGACCGCCAGAGACTTTCGGCGCGCCGGCCTCCAGCTCTCCCGGGACGAGGAGGTGCGCTGCGTCGTGCTGCGCGGTACCAACGGCGTGTTCTGCAGCGGTGCCGACCTCAAGTACGTGCGCCAGCGGGGCGAGGTCCGTGACTTCGCCTACCTCCAGCCGGACGGCCGCGCACCGGAGGGCGGATACGGGGAGAGCTTCAAGGAAATCCTCGAGTACCTGCACAGCGCCATCTCGGAGATCAAGCGGGCTCCCAAGCCGTTCCTGGCCGCGGTGGACGGCGTCGCGGCCGCCGGCGGGTTCGGGCTCGCCATGGCGTGCGATCTCGTGTTCGCCTCGGAGCGCTCGACGTTCGAGTGGGCCTACCACAAGACGGGGCTCACGGGCGCCGAGAGCTCCACCTTCTTCCTCCCGCGGCTCGTGGGCCTGCGCAAGGCGCTCGAGATCGTCTTCCTGAACCCGCGGCTGTCGGCCGTCGAGGCGCTGGAGATGGGACTCCTGACCGGCGTGTTCCCGGACGGGACCTTCGCGGAGGAGGTGGACCGGACGGCGGACCGCCTCGCGGCCGGCCCCACGCGGGCCTACGCCGTGGTCAAATCGCTCATCCACCAGGCGGACGGAGTCGACCGGCTGGACTATCACCTGGACCGCGAGCTGGAAGAGCTCGCGCGCATCGCCGACGAGCCCAACTTCGCCGAGGGACTCGCCTCGTTCTTCGACAAGCGCGGAGCCCGGTTCGGGTCTCGGTGAGCGGCGGCCGGGCCTCCGACGGGCGGCGGTGGTCGCTCAGCCGGCCCCGCGCTCCTCGAGCTCGGCCACCTTCTCGCCCAGTATCCGGAGCGTCAGGTCGATCGTATCCAGGTGGGTTCGAAAGGTGAGCACGGCCAGGCGTAACACGTAGCGGTCTCGCAGGCGCGTGGAGGACACGAACACCCGTCCGTCCTCGTGGATCGCCCGCACCAGCGCCTGGTTGAACGCATCCGCGTCCCCCTCCATCGGCACCCACCGGTAGGTCGTGACCGTGAGGTCCGGTTCCGGGCCCGTCTCGAAGCCCAGGGCCCCGACCCGCTCGTGGAAATAGCGGGTGAGGAGCAGCTTCTCCTCCAGGCAGGCCCGGAAGGGAGCCATTCCGTGAAGGAGGAGCGGGAGCCACAGTCTCGGTCCGCGAAAGTGCTTGGTGAGCTCCGGGGAGAGCTCGGCCGGTGACACGATGGCCGCCCGATCGTCGCCGGCCGCGTCCTGCATGTAGTGGGCCCGGTAGCGGTGTGCCCGGTGCATGGCTCGCCGATCCTTCACCAGGACGGCGCCGAGCCCGTAGGGCAGGAAGAGGCTCTTGTGGGGATCCATGGTGATCGAGTCCGAGAGCTCCAGCCCCCGCATCCGCTCCCGAATCTCGGGCAGCAGCGCGAAGAAGCCGCCGTAGGCGGCGTCGATGTGGTACCACAGGCCTTCCCGCTCCGCCACGCGTCCGATCCGCTCGAGTGGATCGATCGCACCCACGTCGGTCGTCCCGGCCGCGGCGAGCACCAGCCAGGGTCGGAGCCCCCGCGAGCGGTCCTCCTGGATGGCGTCCTCGAGGGCGCCCGGGTCCATCCTGAGGCGGTCGTCGGTGGCGATGCGGCGGCGGACGCACTCTCCGAGCCCCGCGATGCGGAGCGCCTTGTCGAGCGAGTGGTGGGCCTGGTCGCTGAGGTAGACCACGGCGCGCGCGTAATCGGCCGATCCCAGCTCGTGGGCCTCGCGGGCCGTCACCACCGCGATCAGGTTGGCGATGCTCCCGCCCGAGGCGAGGTTGCCGGCCGCGTCCTCGGGGTAGCCAACCAGTCCGGCCATCCAGCGCAGGAGCAGGTTCTCCATCGCGACCGCCCCGGGGCCGGTGAAGTCGATCCCGGCGTACTCGTCCGTGATGTCGGCCAGGTAGTCGCCCAGGGCCGACACGTACAGGCCGCCGCCGGGAATGTAGGCCAGGTGGCCGGGCGAGGAGGGTTTGAGCCCGGTCTCCTCCACCGCGATTCGGAACAGGCGCAGGAGCTCGGGCAACGGGACCGGCTCTTCGCGTGGGGCCAGCCGGGAGATCTCCTCCGCCGCGGCGCCGGCTCCGGCCACGAAGGCGGGCGCGTCCTCGAGGTTCTCCAGGAAGCGCTCCGCGTGGGAGGCGACCGCCTCGAGCAACGCCCGCCGCTCGGCGGGTCCGGGCTCCAGAGGAGCCGCGGCTCGCTCGAGCTCCCGGAGGCGGGCCACTGCCTCGCGGTCGCCCGGCCCCGCCGCCGGCCCTCCGCGCGAGACCCTCACCGGGCGGTCAGGGGGCATGCGGCGCCTCCGGACTCGATGAGAAACAAGAGGCCTTCGTCGGTCTCCGGTTCGCGCGGCACCACGGTGAGGGCGAATCCGAGAGCGAGAGTGGCGGCCGCCAGGCTGCCCGCGGCCGGAACGGCGAACGTGTAGCGCCCGGCCCCGAACAACGCTTTGGTCACGAAGGATCGCTCCGGTCGGTCGGTCGTCCTACTGGAATCGCCACACGGCGACCTCGAGGCGCCGGACGCCTCCTTCGGCCGGTCGGTGCTGGATGAGGATGGGGCTCTGGTAGCGGCCCTGGACGATCTTCCCCGAGGTCTCGTCGGCATCCACGAGGACCGGGAAGCTCACCTGCCGCTTGAGCCGGAAGAGCCGCCAGGCCGGACCGGCGAGCCGCGAGAGGATTCGGTCGGCCATGGCCCGGCCCACGCCCAGGACGTCCATGATCTCGTTGTAGAGGTGCACGAAGTCGTAGACGGCATACCCCCGCGTCTTGCCCGGGATCGATCCCGGATGACGGAGCAGGCGCCCGCCGTGGCGCACCACGTAGCGCAGCGGCTCCCGCAGCGCCTCGGGGAGGTCGTTGCGCATCAGGAGCGTCTCGGCCTCGTTCACCGTGAGCCCGGCGTGCCGCTCGCCCGCGGCCAGTCGCAGGTCCACTCGTCCCGTGCGGACCCCCCGCTCGGCCAGGATGTCCGCGATGTGTTGATAGAGTCCGAGGGAGGGTGACTTGAGGTTGAACGAGTCCACCGCGTGATCGGCCGCGGCCGGGATCTCGACCGTGCCCCGGTACACCTCGGTCTCGGTGTGGTAGCCCACGACGGACGTGCTCCGGATCCGGCGGCTGTGTTCGGTGACCCCGTCGAGGTCGATGAAGTAGATCGGGGCTCCCGGCACGCTCCGGTAGGTAACGCAGTTGGTGAGGCCGGCGCTCATGAAGGTCAGGTGTGAGTCCGCGTTCACGGGCTCCTGGGCCCGTTCGGCTTCGGTGAGCTCCTCCCGCAGGTCGAGCCGGTCGTGGTGGTATCCGGCGTCGTAGGGAAACAGCCGTCGGAACAGTCCGACCAGTCGACCCACCCGGCGCTGGCTGTGCCCGAGCCGGGCGCACAGGCGCTGCTCCAGGTAGCCCGCCGTGGTGTGCATGGAGCAGAGCAGGCTGAAGGGGAACTCCTGGAAGAATTCGCCACGGCCGTCGCGGACGAGCGCGGCCACGTCGATGACGTCGAAGCGGGAAGAAGGATTCAGCTCGAGCGCCACGAGTTCGGGCGAGCTGGCCATGTCCCGATTCGTCCCCTGGTTGGATGTGCGCTTCCGAGACGGCGTTGCCGCGCCGCCGGGAAACCGAAAAGTCGCCGAACAAGCTGACGTTCGAGGCGGCGCCGTGCAAGACACGCGCGACCGCGACCCGGCCACCCCGCCGGGCCCCGGCTCAGACCCGTCCGGTGGCGGACTGGGGGTGCAGGTCGCGGGCCATGATGATCTCGAGGCCTTCCTCGCCCTCCCGCTCGAAGCCGGTCTTCCGGTAGACGGCGATGGCCGGCTGGTTCCAACGCTGCACGGTGAGCCAGGCCCGCCGCAGACCGCACGCTTGGCCCAGCCCGAGGAGGCCGCGGACGAGGGCCGTGCCGATCCCCGTGCCCCGAAAGCCCCGGGCCACGAAGACCACGAGCTCGTGGGCTCCGAGGCGGTCGGGCACCAGGGCGGCGTGACCGACGACCCGTCCGTCGTGTTCGGCCAGCACGCCGGGTCCCTCCGCGAGCACCTCGAGCCAGCGAGCGATCCGGTCCGCGTCGATGGGTGGGAGCCCCTGGGCGCGGTCGCCCGGGTCGAAGGCCTCGTAGAACGCCTCGAGCGCCCTCGCGGCGCTCTCGTCCACCGGCCGCACCAGGACCGCTCGCCCGGTCGAGTCGCGCAGGCCGAACGGAGGGAATGGAAGAGGCCGGGACGCGCGGGAGAGGCGGGTCACCGTACGAAGGTCAGTGTCACGGGAGCGTTGAGCAGCAGGCGTTCGGCGAGCGGACCGGGCCGGATCTTGCCGGCCGGCGTCCTCGAGCCGCCCGCGGCGATCAGCTCGTCGAACGGCTCGTGACCCAGGAGCCGCAGGATTTCACGGGCCGGATCTCCGGGGGCCTTCCGAAGGCTGGAGATGCCTCCCCACTCGGCCAGACGTCGCTCGATCCGGCGCGCGAGGTCCTGGGCCGGCCGGCCCATGGTCGGTCCCGCCAGCGCCACCGTGAGCCGATCCGTGCGGCCGCGCCGCTCCAGCACCCACTCGAGGGGCGCCAGCGCCACCTCGTCGGCCTCGGCCTCGATTTCGATGACCACCAGCACGTTCATGTCGCTCCTCCGTTGGCGCTCACCCGGAGCGCATGGGCCGAAGTGGGCCACGGGCCGCGACCGGGTGGCGCCGGACGATGCGGGAGCCATTCGATGCTCCGCGGGGTAGGCCAGCGAAGTACGTGCCACTGGCGGAGCCCGACCCGGGGTCCTCTCGACTGGGAGAGTTCGAAAGATGGTGGCTGGGAGCAGGTCACGTCACGGGAGTGTGCGCTGGGTCGTGGGGGCGGGCGTGCTGCTGCTGGTGGTGGCGCCCATGAGCCGGACGGGTCTGTCCGGCGTCCGCCTCCGCGCGAGCCGCCCGTCGCGGCATCGCGGACCGTCTCCGGACCGGGCCCCCCGGCGGCATCGAGACCCGGCGGCGAAGGCGTTCCGGGGGCTGGCGGCCAAGGCGTTTCGGGGGCTGGCGGCCACCGTCCTCCCCGCCGGCGAGCGTCTCCGCTACGGGCTGTCGCTGGGTCCGATCCACGCTGGTCACGCCATCCTCACCGTGGACGACACCGCGCGGCTGGAGGGGACCGAAGCCTATCGGGTCATGCTCCACGTGACGGGGGGTGCTCTGTTCTTCGCGCTCGACGACAGCCTCGTAAGCTGGATCGCCCCGGCGCCGCTGCGCACCCTGCGCTCGGACCGGCGCCTGCACGAGGGGCCGAGCACCGAGGCGATGCGCCTGGAGCTGGGCGGCCGCGATGGGCGCTATCGGTTGTCCCCGCTACCGGGCTCGGCTCCCGCGGAGACGCCGCAGGAGAAACCGAGCGGTGCGATGCCGGCCGATCCCCTCGACGAGCTGGCCGTCCTCTTCCTGCCCCGGACGCTGCCCCTGGACCCGGGCGCCGACTACCGGGTCCCGCGCTACTTCGACCAGGAGGAGAATCCGGTGGAGCTGCGCGTCCTGGACCGGGAGACCATCCGGACTCCGGCCGGGCGGTTCGCGGTCGTCGCCCTGTCGGCGGTCATCCCCGGCTCGGGGATCTTCGGCCGCGAGCGTCACGCTCGCGTCTACGTCACCGACGACGCCGACCGCACAGTGGTGGAGCTGACCGCCCGCACCGCCGTCGGGAAGCTTCGGCTCTATCTGACCGAGGCGCCGCCCGGAGCGCCCGGACCGGGGATGTGAGCCGGGGAGTACCTTTCCCTACACTCCGGTCTCGCAGGACCGCACGCGCACGGTCGGCGAGTTCCCGACAGCCGACGTGCGGCTCGGCGCCGAGATTGGCTCCCTCACCAGCGAGGAGAGCGACATGTTTCGCCGCATCCTGGTTCCGGTCGATCTGACGGACAAGAACGTGCGCGCGGTGGAGTGGTCGCGCGAGCTGGCGGAGTGGGGTGGCGCCGTGGTCACGCTCCTCCACGTCATCGAGCCGCTCGACCTCCCGTTCGAGGAGCTGGAGGACTTCTACGAGGAGCTCGAGAGCCGGGCCGCCGAGGCGATGGAAGCGATGAGCCAACCCTTGCAGGTGGCCGGCGTGGAGCATCGACAGCAGGTCGTCTACGGCGACCGCGCGAGAGAGATCGTGGAGTTCGCGGCGGACCAGCGCATGGACCTCATCGTACTCAGCTCCCACCGACAGGATCTCGAGGACCCGGTGCGGAACCTGGGAACCCTGAGCCACAAGGTGGCGATCCTGGCGCAGACACCGGTTCTTCTCGTCCGGTGAGCGGGCACGGGGGGCGCAGGTGGGTCGCAGGGATCTGCTGTCCGAGCCGGGGAGGTACGATGGACGCAAGGTTCGGGTGGAGGGCCGGGTGGGGTGTTCGGCCGGAGTGCTGGGCCGCGGCGCCTACCAGGTCGATGACGGAACCGGGTCTCTCCCGGTGGTGAGCAAGCAGTTCGGCGTGCCGCCCCACGGGCGCGTGTGAAGGTGGAGGGGATCTTCCGCGCACTGTTCACGCTCGGGTCGCGCAGTCTGGCGGCCCTGGAGCAGACGCGCCGCGCCATCCCCTGACGACGGGATCGCTCTCCGGTCGATCCCGCCGCCCTCACGAGAGCTTCAGGTCGTCTCGCGCGCTTTCATGCGCAGAACGTCCCCGGGCTTGAGCTCCGCGAGCGAGCCCTTTCGCCTCAGCCTGAGGCTCTCTCCGGTGGCGCGGAGCCACAGGCGCACCGCTCCAGCGGTGACCTCGGCCACGAGCCAGTCCTCGTATTCGCGTGGCGTCGACGCGAGTACATCCATGAGCGTCCTCCATCCAGCGGAGTGGCCGCAATCCACCAGGAGTGCAGGTCAAGGCGCGTGCCGCTCGCGCCGTGCTCGTTCGCGTCTCGCATCTTACGTGCTGCCACTCCGTTGCGAGGGCGACTCCCGCCCGCGCGGTCCGGGAGCCCGCCCCGGGTGTCGCATCCGTACATCGCCGGGATCGAGGGTTTCGATGCGCCCGAACGGCGATTCGACCACGGGCGAAAGGCGTCTTGGCCGAGAGTGGACGTCTCCCTACCGTGCCTCGGTTCGGCGCGCGAGGCGCCGGGCTCGGGGGGTGTTTTCGAGACGAGAGTCGAGCCATGCACGCCAGTCAGGATGTGAGCCGCCGGGTGACCCGGAGTGGACCGTGGGCGATCCCGCGAGTCCTTCTCCTCGCCTTGTGCGGGGTCGCGGCGGTCGGAGCCGGACCGTGAACCTGAACCCACCGGTCGGACGCTTCAGCCCGGCCGACGAGATCGACACCTGGATCGGGGAGCTGGAGCGGCTTGCCGCCGACCCCGCTCTCCAGGACGCCGAGACTCAGGCCGAGCTCACCGCCCATCTGAACGACGCCCGGACGTGGCGGGGCTGGGAGCTCCACCGCAAGGTGATGATCGAGGGGCGGGAGGTCACCGAGGTGCTCCGGGAGGTCGGCGCGGCGAGCCGCCGTCACGGCGACCCGCCGCCACCCACCGGTCCCGAAGGCTGAGGCTCGCTCCGGGCCGGTTCGGTCAGAACGCCGGAGTCAGCGCGAAGCCCACGTAGTTGCCCTTTCCGGGCCGGTCGAACGGGTGCACCCAGTAGACCTCGCCCACCGCGAACCCGAAAAGGTTGATACGCCCGCCGAAGCCGGCGCTGGTCACCGCGTACCGGCTGATGTTGAAGGGCTGGTACTTTCCGTTCAGGGCGTTGAACCCCCACGCGACGCCCGCGTCGGCGAAGCCGAACAGGTCGAGGGGCGGGACCGCGCTCCCGGTGTGGGCCAGCCCGATGGGGCCGGTGATCGGAATCCGGAGCTCCCCGTTGGCGACCGCCATGCGGCTCCCGAACAGCTCGTTGTAGACCTGGATCTCCCTGCAGTTCGAGAGCGAACCGGTCTGCGGGCAGTTGGTCGTGCTGAACGAACCGTAGTCGTAGCCCCGGACCAGGGTCGGGTAGCCCAGGAAGTTGATCCCGAGCCGGTTGTCCCCGGAGCCGCTGCCGTAGCGGCCGTAGTGCATGATCCGGCCGGCCAGGGTGATGGGCCAGACGGGCATCAGGTACTCCCGGAAGTCGGCCAGCGCGCCGACGTAGTTGAGCGTCCCGGCCGAGGGGTCGGCCTCGAGCCGGAACCGATGTCCGACGATCGGGCCCGTCGGTCCCGAGATCGAGTTGTCGAACACCAGAGCCGCCGACGCGAGGGCCTCGTTGAGGTTGCCCGGATTGCACAGGCTCGTGAAGAAGTTGAGCGAATCACCGCATGCCGGCGCACTCACCGTGTTGTTGTAGAGCCGCTGTCCCGTATTCGGATCGTAGAGCTCGGTCTGCGTCTCGGCGTGGAAGCCCAGCTGCTCGAACCCTCCCTGGAACTCGAGTCGGAGCACGCTGCTGAGGGGATAGATGGCCAGACCGAGGGCCCGCCGGTCGGTCTGCCAGAAGTTGTAGGTCTGGATCTCGTACAGGATCTGGTTGTTCTGCTGGACGTACCCGCCGGCGTAGTACTGCGAGAACTGGGGCACCTGCCCGGCCTGGACCCCCCAGTTCAGGCGATGCGTCCGGTTCACGTAGGTCGCCAGGCCGCCCAGGCCGTTCACCACGTTGCCGTTGATGATCTGGAGCTGGATCTGCGTGATCAGCGAGTGATTCCCCAGCATGTCGCCCCACAGGAAGGCCGCTCCGCCGCCGATGTAGCTCCCGAAAGAGCTGATGCCGGCGCCGAGGGAGGGCTGGGCGATGTAGTCCAGCCCCAGGGCCGAATTGTAGTCGTGCTGCTGGAAGGTGGCGGTGTCGGGGAGCCCCAGGGTGGGGTTCGAAAGGAGAGTCGCCACCTCCGAGCCGGCCCGGTCGACCGGCGGGAGCTGGCCGGCATCCGCCAGGCTCGCGCTGTCGCTGATCGGCTTGCCGGCCAGCACCCGGGCGTCGTCGATCCGGTAGATGCTGAAGGCCCCGTTCACGAAGGCGCTGAACGCGACGTCTCCGGTCCCGGTGGCCACGGAGAGCGCCGGGCTCAGCTCCGTGATGCCGCCGACTCCGGCCAGGACGTTGGTCACCCTGGTGATCTGGCCCGACCCGACGTCGGCCCGGTAAATGTCCGGGATCCCCGTCGGGTCGGAGATGAAGTAGATCGCCTGCCCGTCCGCGGTCCACACCGGGTTGATGTTGGTCGCGTGATCGAAGCTCGGGAGGGGCTGGACGTCGCCTCCACCCGCGGCCATGGTGGCCAGCCGATAGTGGTTCATGTCCAGGTGCTCGAGGCTCGACCCGAACCGGTCGGTGACGAAGGCGATCCGACTCCCATCCGGCGACCAGACGGGCTCCATCTCGGCGTAGGGATCGTGGGTGAGCTGCGTGAGGCGGCCGGAGTCGATGTCCACCACGTACAGATTCACGAGCCCGCCCGCCATGCCGGTGAAGGCGACCGTGTGACCGTCAGGGGACCAGGCGGGCGTGTAGATCTGGCCCAGGCTCTTGAACGGAAGCTCCTTGAGCTTGTGGCCGTTGTCCATGTCGTAGATGGCCAGGACCGGCGTGGCTCCCGAGACGGCGGCGAGGGCGAAGCGTCGGCTGTCCGGGGCCCAGGCACCCGAAGAGCTTTCGAACTCGAGGTTGCCGAGGTGGGGGTCGAAGGTGGTCTTGGTGATCTGCCGGATCGTCTTCCCGGTCCGGGCGTCGGCCAGGTAGAGCTCGATGGAGAAGCGGCCTCGCGTCGAGAGGTAGGCGAGCCGCTTGCCGTCCGGGCTCAACGACGGTCCGACGTTGTACGGGTTCCGGTCGCGCGAGCCCTCGATGATCCGCGTGCCGAAGGAGTCGGGCCGGCTGGTCGTCTCGAGCAGCGGCCCCCATTCCTTCTTGCTGGCCTCGTGCCAGCGGGCGACCACGGTATCGGCCGACAGGCCGGTGACCGCCTCGATCGCGGGAGCGGCCCGTCCCGTCCGCAGCGCGATCCGGTAGATTCGCTGGACCGCGGTGTCGCCCCACACGCCGGCGATGTAGGCCCACAGCGCCTGCCCCCATCGATAGGGGAAGTACTTGTAGGTGTTCTCCAGGTCCCCGAGGCTCGGCAGCTTGACCTGGTCGCTGCCCAGGGCGTCGCGGATCCAGGTGGCCGTGAGCGGGTCGTCGGAGCCCTTGGACATGTACTCGGCCATGCCCTCGGTCATCCACAAAGGTAGCCCGTTCATGGCCGGAGCCCCGAACAGGGGGCTCTTGGGCTCGATCCCGGAGATGTCGTACTGGAACGCGTGCGTGAGCTCGTGGCCCACGACGTGGTCGGTGGCGGCGAGCGGCCCGCCGGAGAACAGGACGACCCGGCGTCGGAAGGGCTCGGTGACGCCCTCGCTTCCCGCCACGTTGGCGATGTTGGTCTGATCGTAGGCCTGGCGCGTGTCGTACAGGATGATCGGCTGACGGCCGGTGAGCTCGTCGTCCAGGAGCCGCGAGAGCCGCGAGTACCAGCGCTCGGCCATGCGGCCCACGTCGGTGGCCAGCTGCTCTTCGCCGGGATAGTAGTAGACGTCGTAGTGTTCGGTGGCGAGCACCTTGAAATCGAAGGACTTGTAGCGGACCTGGTTGCGCCCGAAATACTGGGCCCGGAGGGATGCCGGGAGGAGAAGGGCTGCGGCGAAGACCAGGGTCACCAGCGTCGTCCAACGTCGCTCGGCTGCCGTCATGATCCACCTCGTGTGGGGAATCTCGGCTCGCCGACCGACCCGCCCCCGATCCTGTTGGCGAGCAACCTGCTATAAGCACCCGCCTGAGCAACGTCCGTTCCGTCCACGAGGTGCCGGGGCGGGCTATCGGAGCTCGTGACGGGAGGGGACATTGGCTCGCATGGGAGGTCGCTCCTCGGACGACGGCGGGGCGTCGGCGACGGCGCCGGGGACCACCGGCTCTCCGGGCGGTTCGGCGCGGCGCGCGGACGGCCGATTCCGGAATCCGTGGCCAGGGGACGTTCGGCACGGGTGGCTCCAGTTCCTGCGCTGGAGCTTTTCGTGGCGGAAGCTGCACGCGCTGTTCGAGGGCATGGATCCGGCGCTGTTCCCGGTGGCCGGTCCGGCCTTTCGCCGGCCGCGGGCCGGGCCGGGGGAGCTCACGGTGACCTGGGTGGGCCACTCCAGTGGGCTGGTGCAGGTGGGGCCCGTCAACGTGCTCACCGATCCGGTGTGGAGCCCGCGGGCCTCGCCGGTGGGCTTCATGGGTCCGAGGAGGTGGGTCCGACCCGGGGTGGAGCTGGAGGCCCTCCCGCCGATGGACCTGATCCTCATCTCGCACGATCACTACGACCATCTGGACGCGGAGACGGTTCGGCGGCTGGCCCGAAGGCATCCGACCGCCTGGTGGCTGGTCCCGCTCGGGGTAGGTTCGCTCGTGGAGCGATGGGGAGCGGCACGGACCCGGGAGCTGGACTGGTGGGGGAGCGCGAAGGTGCCCGTGCCCGGCGGAGAGGCGGTGGTCACCTGCACTCCGGCCCGACACTTCTGCTCTCGCACGCCCTTCGATCGGAATCGGAGACTCTGGTGCGGATGGGCCGTGGCGGTGGACGACCGACGCGTCTACTACGCCGGCGACACCGGATACCACCCGGAGTTCGCGGCCATCGGTGGCCGGCTGGGCCCCTTCGACCTCGCCCTGCTGCCGATCGGCGCCTACGAGCCCCGGTGGTTCATGCGCGCGGTGCACATGAGTCCCGAGGAGGCCGTGCAGGCGTGGCGGGAGCTCTCCGCGGCGAGCACGGGGCGGGTGGGGGCCGTGGTCCCCGTCCACTGGGGGACCTTCCGGCTCACCGACGAGCCCATGACCGAGCCGCCGCGGCGATTGAGGGACGCCTGGGACCGTGCGGCGCCGCCGGGCGAGCTGTGGCTCCTCCGGCACGGCGAAACGCGCAGCAGCGCGACGCCGGGAACGGACGCACGAAAGCCCGGCCGCTCCGAGAGCGACCGGGCCGTGCGGAAAGAGCCCCCCGTGGAGTCGAGCTCACCGGAGTCCTTGCGACCCCCGGCGGCCGACCCCTCCTAGTCGGCCTCCCCTCAGTGCCCGGGGTGGTGCGAGCCTCCACCACCGTGGGCGCCCGAACCGCCGCCGTGGGCGCGCGATCCGCCCGAGTGCGGGCGAGAGACCCGGACAGGGCGCGAGATCGGCCTGGGGCGCGCGACGGCCCGTGGCGAGACATGCGGGGCCGAGCGCGTCCGGGTCCTGAAGCCGGCGCTGCTGCCGTGCGCCGAGGAGCTGGGCGTGAGGCCCGTCGGCCGAGCCGCGGAGCTCGCCGTCCCGCCGATGTGGGCGCCGCCGCCCCGGAAATAACGGATCGTCGGCGCGCCGCCCGCTTCGCTCACGGCCTGGAGAGCCTCGGAGCGTGGCACCCCCATCCGCTGCAACCGGTGCTCGAGCCGCATCTGCGCGGACAGTCCCTGCGCTTCCATTCGGCCGGCCAGGTCCGCGGATCCTCCTCCGCTCGCGCCGGAGGAGACTCCACGGAAGCCGCGCAACCGGCTGAACACGTTGGGGTCGATCGGCGCGGAGCTCCGCGCGTCTCCGAGCTCGTCCAGGATCTGGCGGAAGCGCTGCTGCGTCCTCCACTCGTCCACCTGCTTCGCCTTCCGACCTTTCGCCACGCGACCTGGCTCGGCGACCGGAGCCTCGGGGGTCGACACGCCCGTGCGCTTCGCGCGCGCCTCTCCGACGCGTCCTGTCGTCACCGTGCCCGTCGGCCCGTCGTCCCGGACCCCGGCGCGGTGGCGCACTCTGGGGTACCCGGGTGTCATGCCGCTCGGGTCGGCGCGTAGCGTCCCGGGTCCTGCGTGCGCCACGTGGACGGGCCGGTTCGGACCGTAGGGCCAGTACGGGCCGTAGGGGCCATACCATCCCCAGCCACCGAAGCCCGCCCACGAGCCGAAGGGGCCGAAGCCGAAGTAGCCGGTACCGTAGGGGAATAGGTAGCCGGCGGATCCCCAGCCCCAGCCCGGATAGCCCCACAGGCCGAGGGCGGCTCCGCCGTACCAGGACGAGGTCAGCAGCGCCAGCGTCGGCTCCTGGTCGAGTGAGAAGGCGTACACGTCGTAGTCCCAGTCCGTCTTGCTCTCCGGGGGGACGATGAGCTCGGCCAGCCGCTCCACGATGGCGTACGGACCCGCGAAACCGCCCGGATACGCGAAGATGCGTCCGGACCGCAGGAGATCCGTGCGAAGCGGCCGTCGGGATGCGATGGCCACGAAGTATCCCTCCGTCCGGACCGTGGAGGCGAGCTGAAACTTCGTGAGCAGGGCCGTGTGGAACTCCTGCCGATAGAAGTGCAGGACGGGCGAGGCCAGGTCCAGGCCCAGGGACCGACCCACGTACTGGCTCTTGTGCGAGTACGGGTACAGCATTAGCGCGCCGACGTCCGGCTGGACCTCGAACACGGTCACGTAGGCCGGCTCGGACAGGGTCACGTGAGCGAACGGGCTCAGAAAGTGGTACGTGCCGGTCGTGGCGAGACGCACCCGGAGCTGAGCGCCGTTCCCGGCGGACTGCTGGGCGTGGATGCCGGAGGGAACCCCCACGAAGAGCCCGAAGAGGGATGCGCCGACCATGGCGGTCGCGCGAGCCAGTCTGGCGCCGGGTGCTGCGTTCGGCATGATGACCTCCCCCGGGTCGGGTGCCGCGTGGCCTGCACGCTTCCTACGCGCCCGTCGGCCCGTCGTTCCGACTGGCCGGGAACACGCGCCCGGTCGCGCGCGTGCTTCACACATCAAAACTATTCCATGTCACGGCTCACCCGCCACCCCTCGACGAGGACGGGCGCCCGGCTGACCAGGGGCGTCCAGCCCGGAACGGAGACCTTCACCTCGACCTCGTAGAGCCCTTCGCGCAGGGATGCGGGCAGCGCCAGGGCGACCCTCCCGGGATAGGCGGGGGCGAACGGGCCCCGCTCCTCGGTCCACTCGAGATCCGCGGCGGGACCGTGGGTGTCGGAAACCCTCGGCGGGGCCCCCCCGGGCTCGAACCAGCTCGCCCTGGCCGGTCGAAGCGTCACTGAGACCCGGAAAGGAGCCCGGCCGGGTGGCAGACCGTAGAGCTCCCAGTAGAGCTCGAGCCGCGTGCCCGGCCGGGAAGCGGGCGCGGCGGCCGGACCGGGCCCGGCGAGCCGCAAGTCGGCCGCGGCCGCCACCGGGTCGGCGGGGCCGGAGGCGAGGCGCCTGGAGCCCGGCGTCCGGGCTCGCCGCCGGTTCGGCTCGAGGGGTGGACCCGCCAGCAGATCCGAAATGGCCGGCACGCCCTCGGGCGGGGGACGGAGGTCGAGTCCGCGCCGCGCCCGTCCGGCCACGCGCCGGGTCCGATCCAGCGCCTCGACCGAGACGAGCAGCCCGCGGGCCGGCACGCGCACCGCCAGCACCCCCTCCCGCGGCGCCGACTCGTGCAGGTCGCGGGAGGGAGTCTCCTCCGGTCCGCCCGAGAGGTAGAGGAGCGCGGCGACGTTCGATGCGCTCCCGTCGGATGGGCCGGTCGAAGCGGCCGGTGGCGGGACGCTCGCCTTCCGGGAGGCGCGGGCGAGCCCTCGACCGCCGGCGCCGGCGGAGTCGGTTCGCGGGAGGGTGTAGGCGGCCACCACGACGGCCGAGTCCCCGCGCCGGAACACCGCCAGGCGGCTCGGCAGCGGGAGCAGTGTGTCGATGTACGCCGGAGCGTAGGACGACTTCGCCCTCCGCGCGTCGATCTTCCAGTCCGAGGGCGCAAGCTCACGGGGTGGTGTCAGCGGATCGACCAGGCTCACCAGATAGCGCGCGTGGGGGACGAAGTGCGCCGCCATCCCCGCGTCCGGCCCGGGAAGGAGCGGGTCTCGGCGTGCCCGCTCCCACCACGTGGGCCAGCCGTAGCGGAGGGTGAGCTCCGCCAGGTCCGGACCCCACCGAACGTCGTACGGGGAATCGGCGTCCTCGGCGATCCGCGAGGTGAGCCGGCGGGCGCGATCTTCGGCGAGGCGGTCGTTCCCCGGGACCAGGTAGAGCGGATCGGCCAGCCACCAGAAGCGGCGCTCGAACACCTCCCGTGCGGGGCTCGGGCAGGGGAGGCGGGCGTAGTGGGAGGCGACCTCGCCGCGCAGCAGGTGGGAGAGGTCCGTGCTGCGGCAGCGCTCCGGCGTCGGCATCGCGGCCTCCCGGCGACGGAAGGCAGTCACCGCCGCCGCCTCCCGGCCGAGGGCGTGCAGGGCCAGACCCGTGAGGCCCGCGCACCAGGCCTCGTCCGCTCGACAGGCCCGGGCCGCCGACAGGGCCGAGTCGGGTCGACCCGCCTCGATCAGATAGCGGACGAGCTGGCCCGAGATCCAGCGCGATCCACGCAACCGCTCGAAGCCCGAGTCGAGTCGGGCGACGAGCCGAAGACGAAGCTCGCCGATGGCGGGCGGCTCGGGACGCGGAGGGACGTCGTCATCGTCGAACCACACGCAGAACCGTCCCACCCGCTCCGGGCAACCGTCGTGCTCGGACCGGGTCGTCGGCAGTCTCCGACGGCGATTCCACTCGAACGTCTTCTGGGCCGCGCGCAACGTCTGTTCGATCGTGGTCGAGTCCGCCCGGACGGAGTCGGCCGCCACGACCGTTCCGGGGGCGAGGGAGGGGGCGGCCGGAGCGGACTCACCGGTGACCAGGGCGCACACGATGGCCGGGAAGGCCGCCAGGCGGCCCGGCCGGGAGCGGGAGAGGGCGGCGAGGAGACCGTGGCTCTGCCGCGCGTCCTCCCGCCGGGCGGAAGGGAGGGCCGGGGACCTCAGCGCCGCCGGTACGTTCCCATCAGCTCGCCGCGGGCGAGCACGTGTCCGTCCATGGCCTCGAGCAGTTCGTCACGCGTGGACCCGGCGCCCAGGTCGGGCCGGGCATCGAGTGCGAAGACCCGGAAGAAGTAGCGATGCCGCTGGCCCGCCGGTGGACACGGGCCGCCGTAGCCGATGTCCTTGAAATCGTTGCGACCCTGGAGGGCGCCGTCGAGGACCGACTCGCGCGCGGGCACATCCTCCGGGAGGCCGCTGCGGCCGGCGTCGAGACCGTAGAGGACCCAGTGCACCCAAGTGCCGCGCGGGGCATCCGGGTCGTCGGCCACGACTGCCAGCGCCACGGCATCCTCCGGCACACCCGACCAGCGAAGCGGAGGCGACACGTTCTGGCCATCGCACGTGTAGCGGGGCGGAATGGGATCGCCCGAGTCGAAGGCGGGGCTGGCGACGTCGAGAGTCATCGGGGGCTTCTCCGCGTCCACGGGGGTGGTCGTCGAGGATGGGGCCCGGTACGCCTCGGGTGGCTGCGGCCCGTGGTCGGCGCCACCCGTGACCCGGATCCCCGCCAGGGCGAGGAAGAGACCGGAGAGGACGATCGGCCCCCTGCCGATCGTCCCCCTCATGTCGCGCTCACGCGGTCCGGGGGTGATGCGTCCGGCTCTCGGGCAGAGCCGTGAACCCCATCACCATGAAGACGAGTCCCACCAGGATGTCGTTCCACCACGTGCCCGGTCCGTGCACGAGACCCGGAATGAAGCCGGCGATGAAGAGCCATGCCGCCACGATCCCCGCGATCCATCCCTGGCCGGGATGGGCCGGAGTCAACGTGAAGGAGAAGATGGCGACGATGACGCCGACGATCCAGTCGATCCAGGAATTGGCCGCGGCCGCGAAGCCGAGGAAAGGCACGATGACCATCCAGATCCCCAGCACGCCGATGACCCAACCGTTAGCCATGATCTCCCCCTGCGTATCTCGCAACCTGCGAACCTTCGGCTCGTCCGCGACGAAGAGTATGCATGGCCCGTTCCGTCCTGGCCGTCCCCGACGAATCAGCCTGGCGGTCGATAGGTGGCGATGTCCCGCTCGATGATGCGGTGGGCCCGTTCGGCACCGGCCCAGCCGCCCGTGGCGCTCACCTTGTGCTCCAGCTCCTTGTAGATGTCGAAGAAGTACTCCACCTCCTCGAGGAGATGGCGTGGCAGGTCCGGGAGGTCCAGCGTCTCGTCGAAGCGCGGGTCGCGCACCGGTACGGCCAGCACCTTCTCGTCCACCCCCTTCTCGTCCCGCATGTCCAGGACGCCGATCGGCCGGGCGGCGAGGACGCAGCCCGAAAAGGTCGGCTCGCTGACCAGGACCAGCACATCGAGCGGATCTCCGTCCGGGGCCAGCGTGCCGGGGATGAAGCCATAATCGCCCGGATAGTAGACGGAGGCGTACAGGACTCGATCGAGGCGGAAGGCTCCCAGAGTCGCGTCGTACTCGATCTTGTTCCGGCTGCCACGTGGGATCTCGACCACCACGTGGACCACCTCGGGGGCACGCGGTCCCGGGTCGATGTCGTGCAGGTTCATGGTCAGCGCCTCGCGGCGGGAGTCCGGTCGGGATGCGGCCGGAGTCCTGAGGCTCCGGCCGGCGCCTCCGGATCGTACTCCTCGAGCAGGAAGAGGTCCATGGTGCGGCCCTGCCGCCGCGGGGGCGGCCCGCTACCTTCCGATGGGCCAGCCGGCCGGCGAAGAGGAAAGCGGTAGTCGACCGGCGAAGGAGAGCGCCGCGACCGGGCGGGGCGGGACGCAGGTTGGAACGACCGGGGAGGCGGAATGGAGGGAGAGCGTGAGGGAGATGGAGCACCCGGGACGGGTCCCGTCGCACGACCGGAACCAGGACCCACGAGACCGGGGGCGCCGCCCTCCACTCCGACAGCCGATCCCGGGATCGGGGACCCACTGGCCGACCTCGAGCTCCTCCTCAAGGCCCGGTACGGCCTGGTCCTGCTGGAGACGGCGGAGGAAGAGCGGGCCGCGACCCTGCTCCGCCATCTGGCCGACGCGCTCGAGCTGCCGCTGTTCACCTGGACCCGGACCAAGGGTCTCCGCCGGGACGGCGTGGACGGCTCCGTATATGGATCGACCGATCCGGGCAAGGCCCTGGCGCACGTGGAAGTCTCGGGCTTTCCCGCCATCTACCACTTCCGCGGCCTCGGATCGTATCTCGGCGACGACGTGGTCGCCCGGCGTCTGGCCGACGCCGCGGCCCCGTACGCGGAGCTCGCGGGCGCGCTGGTACTGAGCGGAGAGGATCTCGTCCTGCCGGACGCGGTCGACGACGTCGCGGCTCGCCTCCGCCTCCCGGCTCCGGGAGTGGCCGAGTACGGGGAGCTCCTCGAGCGTTTGCTCCGCGACCTGCGGGCCCGGGGGCGGGTGGAGGTCGACCTGGACGACGGGTCGCGTCGCCGTCTGCTGGAACGGCTGCGGGGCCTCACGCTGCTCGAGGCCGAGAAGGTCCTCACCCGGGCCATCGTCGAGGACGGTCGCCTGGCCGCCGACGACCTGGACCGGGTGCTCGAGGCCAAGCGGGAGATCGTCGAGAAGGACGGTCTGCTGGAGTACCGCCCCTCCGGCGCGGGCCTCGAGTCCGTCGCGGACCTGGCCGCGCTGCGCTCGTGGCTCGAGGAGCGGAAAGCCTTCTTCCACGATCCCGGCCGGGCCCGATCCTTTGGTCTCCCGGCGCCACGGGGTGTCCTGCTGCTCGGAGTGCCCGGCTGCGGGAAGAGCCTCAGCGCCACCGCGGTGGCCGGCTCGTGGGAGCTTCCCCTGCTCAAGCTCGATCCCTCGCGACTGTACAACAAGTTCGTGGGGGAGACGGAGCGAAACTTCCGCCGGGCCACGGAGATGGCCGAGAAGCTGGCGCCCATCGTGCTGTGGATCGATGAGATCGAGAAGGCGTTCGCGGCGGCCGGCGAGGGAGACGGTGGCGTCTCGGCGCGCGTCCTCGGGACCTTCCTGTCCTGGCTCCAGGACCGGCAGGGAGACGTATTCGTGGTGGCGACCGCGAACGACGTGTCCCGGCTCCCCCCGGAGCTGCTGAGAAAGGGCCGCTTCGACGAGATCTTCTTCGTGGACCTTCCCGACCGCGACGCGCGCCGGGCCGTACTCGATCTGCACCTGCGCAGACGGGGCCGAGACCCGGCGCGCTTCGACCTCGACGCGCTCGCCGAGGCCGCCGAGGGCTTCAGCGGCTCCGAGCTCGAGCAGGCGGTGGTGGCCGCTCTGTACGCCTCCTTCTCTCGCGGCCGGGCGCTCGACACCGCGAGCATACTGGAGGAGATCCGCGGGACGCGGCCCCTGTCCCGCGTCATGTCGGAGAAGATCGAGTCGCTTCGCGCCTGGGCGGCGGGGCGCACCGTCTCGGCCAACTAGGCGGCGCACGACCCGGGGGAGAGGCGGGTCGGTCGGCGCCGGGTCCGGCGGCGGCCTCCCGGCTCAGGAGCTCCGGTCGAGCACGTACACGTTGCGCTGGGCCGCGGGGAGCAGGACGATCTGGAAGACGTTCACGTGGTCCGGGGCCGCCGCCACGTAGTGGATGGCGTCGGCCACATCGTCGGCCGAAAGCGGCTCGTATCCCTCGTA
>CAYXHP010000055.1:0-4118 GCA_964465015.1 uncultured Gemmatimonadota bacterium | reverse complement strand
CTCGGTGTCGGACGTGCGCTTCACCCTGCTCCTCACGCTCGGCCTGGTCGTGATGGTGATCTTCCTCTTCCTGAGGAACCTGTCCGCGACCATCATCCCGAGCCTCGCCCTGCCGATCTCGATCATCGGCACCTTCGCGGTCATGTTCCTGGCCGGATACACGCTCGACAACCTGAGCCTCATGGCGCTCACGCTGGCCGTGGGCTTCGTGGTGGACGACGCGATCGTGATGCTCGAGAACATCGTGCGTCACATGGAGATGGGGAAGAAGCCCATCCAGGCCGCGCTGGAGGGCTCGCGGGAGATCGGGTTCACCATCCTGTCCATGACGCTGTCGCTCACGGCGGTGTTCATCCCGATCCTGCTCATGGGAGGGGTGATCGGCCGGCTCTTCCACGAGTTCTCGGTGACGATCATGTCGGCCATCCTGGTCTCCGGCGTGGTGTCGCTCACCCTGACGCCGATGCTCTCCAGTCGCTTCCTGCGGCCTCCCAAGGAGCAGCACCACGGGCGGCTGTACGAGGTCACCGAGCGCATCTACCAGCGTGCGCTGACGCTGTACGAGGAGTCCCTGGACCGCGTCATGGACCACCGGCTAGCCGTCATGGTGTTCTCGGCGGCTATCCTGGTGGGGAGCGCGCTCCTGTTCATACACATCCCCAAGGGCTTCCTCCCGGCCGAGGACACCGGACGCATCCACGGCACGGTGGAGACGCTGGAGGGCACCTCGTTCCAGGCGATGCTGGAGCACCAGAAGCAGGTGGCGGCCATCATCCAGGCCGACCCCAACGTCCGCGACTTCATGTCCTTCGTGGGCGGCGGTCGCGGCACCATGAATCAGGGCACGGTCTTCATGCACCTGAAGCCACGCTCGGAGCGCGTGGGCGTGGACGACGTGATCAAGGAGCTCAACCAGAAGGTGTCGAAGATCCCCGGAGTGCGGGTCTACTTTCAGAACCCGCCCTCGATCCGGATCGGCGGTCGCGGCTCCAAGAGCCAGTACCAGTTCACGCTGGAGAGCCCCGATCTCCCGACGCTCTACAAGAGCGCCCAGGTCATGGCGGCGGCCATGGACAGCCTCACCGACCTGGTGAACGTCACCAGCGACCTGCAGATCTCCAATCCGCAGGTGGCGGTCGACATAGACCGTGACCGGGCCGCGGCTCTCGGGGTGACGACGGACCAGGTGGAGCGGGCCCTGTACGACGCCTACGGGTCCCGCCAGGTGTCCACGATCCTGACGCCGACCAACCAGTACTGGGTGGTCATGGAGCTGCTACCGCAGTTCCAGAGGGACCCGGATGCCCTCGGGATGCTCTACGTCCGCTCGGACAGTGGGGCCATGGTGCCGCTACGCTCGGTGGCGTCGCTCAAGCCGACCCTCGGGCCGCTCACCGTGAGCCACGCCGGGCAGGTGCCATCGGTCACGGTTTCGTTCGACCTCGCGCCGGGCACTTCGCTGGGCACGGCCGTCTCCCAGATCACGCGCCTGGCGCGGGTGAGGGTGCCCTCGACCGTCAGCACGAGCTTCTCGGGGACAGCGGCGGCCTTCCAGTCCAGCCAGCAGGGTCTCCTGGTGCTGCTGATCCTGGCCGTCCTCGTCATCTACCTCGTGCTGGGAATCCTGTACGAGAGCTTCATCCACCCGATCACGATCCTGTCGGGCCTCCCGTTCGCGGCGTTCGGCGCCCTGCTCACGCTCATGGTCTTCCACGTCGAGCTGAGCGTGTACGCCTACGTGGGCATCATCATGCTCATCGGGTTGGTGAAGAAGAACGCCATCATGATGATCGACTTCGCTCTCGACGCCGAGCGCGAGGAGGGCGCCTCGCCTCGGGCGGCCATCCTGGAAGCATGCAGCGTCCGTTTTCGGCCGATCATGATGACCACCATGGCGGCCCTGATGGCCACGCTCCCCATCGCGATCGGCTTCGGCGCCGGCTCCGAGTCGCGGCGGCCCCTCGGCCTGGCCGTGGTGGGAGGTCTGCTGTTCTCGCAGCTCATCACGCTGTACGTGACCCCTGTCGTGTACACCTACCTGGACACGGTGCAGAAGCGGCTCGGGTTGTGGGGCTCCGAGGAGACCCTTCCCGTGGGGGCGACCGGAGAGGTCCAGCCCACCTGAAGCGCGGATCCGCCACCCCCGGCGGTCCGTCCCTCACCCCGCGGCCGCCGCTTCTCCCTTCCTGATTCGCGACTCCCGCGGAGCCGCCGGCGCGGCCGCATGACGCAACGGGTGTGGAAAAGTGCAACGGGGTCGGACTCCCGGAGCCGCCACGCCCGACGTCGCCGCGATCCATCCAAGTCATGTGGTGACACTGTGTTGACATCGCAAGGATAGTCCAGGGGCTTGGCTCTTGCCCCCGGACGGTGGTCACGATGGGGTTCGTGAAGGCGAGTCCCGTCCGGAACCGTCGGCTGAGAGGAGACGGATGTCCACGATCGAGGGCTTACAGCCGGGAGTGATGGGGACGGGGGACGCGGACACGCGCCGCTCGGCCGGATTCACCCTCGTCGAGCTGCTCATCGTGGTCGTGATCATCGGCATCCTGGCCGCGATCGCGATTCCGCAGTTCGCATCGACCAAGGAAAAGGCGTTCGACGCCTCGGCCAAGAGCGACCTTCGCAACCTGATGACCGCCGAGGAGTCGTACTTCTACGACTATGCCGCCTACAGCGCGGCCACGCAGGCGAGCGCCGGAGCACCCTTCAAGGACGCGAACGGCAACGACCTGACGCCGGCCAGCAAGGGCATCTCGGGAGGCGCCATCACCCAGGGAAGCGGCTACGTGGCCACGGCCGCCCATTCCTCGTCCTCGTCGTGGTGGTGCGTGAACACCGACAACGGGGCGGGGCACATCGTGCAGGTCTCGCCGGGCTCGGGCTGCTAGCCGGAGCACGGCTCTTCCCGGCCGGTCCCTCGGCCGATCCTTCTCGGCGGATCGGCACCCGGCCGCTTCTCTCGCTCCCCGCAGGGGTGGCCGGTCTTCCGACCGGCCACCGCGGGGAGACCTCCTTCGACCGGACGCCATCGCGGCCACCGCACGGCAGGAGCCGGATCGCTCCTCTGGTTAGATCGCGTCGCCGTCGTCCTTCCGGGCCCTCCCGTTCCCGTCGCCGTCGCCGGTGACACGGTCGTCGCTCCCGGGAGCCACGACGGCCGGCACGCCCTTCTGCTGCAGGAGCTGGTTGAACGCTCCGACATCGGTATCCAGAGCCTTCGTCAGGCGGTTCCTGAGGTCCGACCACCGCGACAGGAGGTCCTTCCACCGGTCTCGCGCTCCCTGCGTGGGCCTCCCGTCGGGCAGGGCCACGTTCCCGTACAGCGTCGCCACCTGGTTGTCGAACTGCGGCGTGAAGCGGATCGGGTCCTGGCCGCTCTCGTTCCGCGTCTGGATGAGGTCGTGCTCGAGGCCGGTCATCTCGGCTACGAGGGAGTCGGCCCGGCCCGAGACCTCGCTCTCCACGCCCGCATCCTTCGCACGCTTCAGGGCCGCCTTCACCTGTTCGCGGGCCGAACGCAGGGCGTCGATGCGGTCGTAGACGTGCCCCAGCGTGTCCCGGATCGCCATCGCGAGCTGGAACTGGTCTGCCAGGTCCTGGTGAGAGACGCCCTGCCAGCGCGGATCGGGCCTCACCTCGAAGCTGCGCGAGGTGGTGTCCTTCCCGACGATCAGGTGGACCGTGTAGCTGCCCGGCACGGCCGTCGGGCCGCCGGTGAAGCCCCACACGACCGCGCCCTTCGAAGTCTCCACGCCAGGATAGCGCAGGTTCCAGGTGTAGCGGTGCATGCCCGGGGCGTCCGGGAGCGGGCGTGCGCGCCCGCCCCCGAAGTACGCCGCGAGCTCGGACTCCTCGCCGACCTTCTTCTTCTCGCTCGAGAAGGTGCGCACCACCTTCCCGGAGGCGTCCCGTAGCTCGAGCTTCACGGGCCCCTCCGGCTTCTTGGACAGGTAGTAGTCGAAGATGGCCGGGCCGGGCGCCCCCTCGGGCTCGTCGTCGTCGCCGAATCCGCCGCGCATGTCGGCCCGGTAGGCCGGGCGGGGCTGGAACAGGTAGTCGCCCGCCTCCGCGACGGAGTCCGCCACCTGCCGCAGCGGCGTCACGTCGTCCAGGAT
>CAYXHP010000054.1:0-36250 GCA_964465015.1 uncultured Gemmatimonadota bacterium | reverse complement strand
CACGCCAGCGCGAAGGTCGAGTCACGGGCCAGCGCCTGCTCGTACAGGCGGATGGCCGGGGGCATCTCTTGTGTCGTATAAGCGTTGGCGTCGGTGCCCCGGCGAAAGTGGGAGTCGGCCTTGAGGTAGAGCTCGTAGGCGGCCGCGTTCGAGGTGGGCGGGGCGGCCACGCGCTCGCGCTCGGACGCCGTGAGGCGGGCCTGGAGGGCGTCGGCCACCTTGCCCGCCACCTCGCCCTCGACCCCGAACACGTTGTCCAGCGTGCGCGTGTAGTACTTCGCCCACAGATGGCCGTTCGTGCGGGCGTTGATGAGCTGGAGGTTGATGAGCACCTGGTTCCCCGCCCGCTGGACGCTCCCCTCCAGGACCGCGGCCACGCCGAGCTCGCGGCCCACGCTCCGCAGGTCCTCCGGCTGGCTGCCGTAGCGCTCCGTCGAGGTGCGCGCGATGACCTTGAGGTCGCCCAGGGTCGCCAGCTTGGTGAGGATCATGTCCTGCATGCCGCCGGCGAAGAAGGCGTTGGCGGTGTCCTTGCTCAGGTTCTCGAACGGGAGGACGGCGATGGAGCGGGCGGGGATGGAGTCGGCGGACACGTCGGGTACGGCGGACGCGGCGGAGGCGGCGGATGCGTCGCTCGCGTCGCCGCGCGCCCCGGCCCCCGGGCCCGCCCCCGGCGTGGCGAACCGGCTCCAGGCCAGGACGGCCGCGCCGGCCGCCACGGCGGCCACGGTCAGGTAGCTCAGCGCCCGGCCGACCGGGCGCCCCAGCTCCTCGGGGCGGGAGTCCGGGCTTCCCGGGTCCACCGTGCGGCGCACCCCGTCCGGCGTGATCTCGAACGCCCAGGCCAGGACGAGGGCCACCGGGAAGAGGAGCGCGACGAGCCCGAGGACGGCCCGCAGCACCCAGGCCGGGGCCCCGAACGCCGGCAGGGCGATGGAGGCGAGCTGGACCAGGAGCCAGCCCGTGACCACATAGGCCACCGCCACGCGCCACACGTGGCGGCGCTTGAGCTCGCGGAAGAGGCCGGGTCCGCTCATGCCGCTCCGTTGGGGCGCGAGGGTCGGGCGGAAGTGACTCCGCGGGGCCGGGGATCGACGTCGAATATGGACCCCGGCCGGGGGGGCGGCAAACGGGAAGCCGCACGCGCCGGGGGTCGGCTTCGCGGTATATTGAGCATCCGGGTCCGCTCCGGCGCGCGGCCGGGCCGGGCCCGGATGCCGCGCCGCGCCGCGTCGCCCGGACGGTGTTCTCCCTCCCCCGGCCCCCCCGGCACCGGGCGTGCATCGTCGGTGAGCACCCGACCCCTCCACCGGAGGCCGAGCCTTGGACCGCGGGAGATCCAGGAAAGTCACCATCGGCGTCGCCGCGGCCCTCGCGGGGGTGGTCGTCGTGCTGGCCCTCGTCCCCCTCCTCTTCCGGGGAAAGATCGAGGAGCGCGCCCGCCGGGCGGTGAACGGCGCGGTCTCGGCCCACGTGGAGTGGGGGAGCGCTGGGCTCTCGCTCCTCCGCCACTTCCCGAACCCCGACCTCCGGATGCGGAACCTGGTGGTCACGGGGGTCGGGCCGTTCGAGGGCGACACGCTGGCCTCGGTCGGCGGCCTGGACGTGGTGCTGGACCTGGGGAGCCTGTGGGGGGCGTGGCGACACGGCGCGCCGGTCGTGGTGCGCTCGGTCGTGGTCGACGCGCCGACGCTCCGCCTGGTCCGCACGCGGGAGGGCGCGGCGAGCTGGGACATCGGGAAGAAGCCCGCGCGGGCCGAAGGCCAGAAGCCCGCGGCCGCCGGCGGCGGCGTGCGCCTGGGCCTCCGGAGCCTGGAGATCCACGGCGGCGACATCACCTACCGGGACAGCGCGAAGCGGCTCGAGGTCTCGGCCACCGGACTCGAGGAGAGCCTGAGCGGCCACCTCTCCCGGGACTCGGTGACGCTGCGGACCCGGACGCGGGCCGCGGCGGTCTCGGCCAGCTTCGGGGGGCTCCCGTACCTCACCCGCAGCCGCCTGGAGCTCACGGCCGACATCGGGGCCGACCTGGCCCACCAGCGGTTCACGCTGGGGCAGACCCGGCTCCGGCTCGACGACCTGGCGCTCGACCTCTCCGGATCGGTGAGCGCCGCCGCCGGCGACCGCACGGTGGACCTGGCCTTCCGCGCGCCCGAGAACGACGTCCGCGGCCTCCTCTCCCTGGTGCCCGGCCTGTACACGAAGGAGTTCACGTCGGTGCAGACGGCCGGCACCATGGCCCTGTCGGGCCGGGTGCAGGGGCGCTGGGGCGGAGGCGCGTTCCCCGGGTTCGAGCTCGAGGCGACGGTGCGGGGCGGGAGCTTCCGGTATCCCGACCTCCCCCTCCCGGCCCGCGACCTGGCGCTCGACCTGCGGGCGTCGAACCCCGGCGGCGACCTGGACCGCACCGTGGTGACGCTGGATACCCTGCACGCCGTCATCGGCGAGGATCCCATCGACCTCGCGCTGACGCTCCGGACCCCCGTCTCCGACCCCGACCTGGACCTGCGGGTGGCCGGGACGCTGGACCTGGCCGCCCTGCGGCGGACGGTGCCGATGAAGGGCGTCCAGGAGCTGAAGGGCACGATCTCGGCCGACGCGGCGCTCCGGACGCGCCAGTCCTGGGTCCAGGGCCGCCAGTACGACCGCATCACGGCCCGCGGCGGGGCGGAGGCCCACGACGTCGCCCTCCGGGCCGACGCCCTGCCGCACGCGGTGACCGTCCAGGAGGCCCGGCTGCGGCTCTCCCCGGAGCGGGCCGAGCTCACCGGCTTCCGGGGGAGCGTCGGAGCCAGCGACCTCCGCATCTCCGGCTCGCTCGCCAACCTGGTGGGCTTCGTGCTCCGGGACGAGGACCTGGCCGGGCAGGCCACGCTCGAGAGCCGGCACTTCGACCTGGACGAATGGCGCTCCGGGGACACCCTGCGGGTGATCCCCGTCCCGCGCGGGGTCGACTTCACCCTGAACACCAGCATCGATACCCTCTCCTTCGGGTCGCTCGGGATGACCGCCGCGAGCGGGAAGGTCATGGTGAAGGGCCGGCGCGTGACGCTGGAGGGCTTCCGCGCGGTCCTCCTGGGAGGACGGGCGACGGCGTCGGGGTTCTACCAGACGACCGACGTGACCCGTCCTACGTTCGACGCGGAGCTCCGCCTGGACAGCCTGGACATCCAGGCCGCCTTCGGGAAGCTGGCCACCGTGCGGGCCCTGGCGCCCGTGGCCCGGTGGGCGCGGGGCCGCTTCTCGACCGCGCTCCATCTCTCCGGCGCCCTGGGGGCGAACATGCTGCCGCGCTTCGGGAGCCTGGCGGGCAGCGGCTCGCTCCAGACCACGCGGCTGTCGCTGGAGGGCTTCCCGGCGCTCCAGCGGGTGGCCGACGCGCTCAAGATCCCGGCGCTGGCCAATCCGACGCTCGCCCCCGTGCGCGCCTCCTTCGACGTGGAGGAGGGCCGCATGAAGCTGCGCCCGTTCACGGCGAGCGCGGGCGACTTCGCCATGACCGTGTCGGGCTCGAACGGCGTGGACGGGTCGCTCCAGTACGGGGTCCAGCTCCAGGCGCCGCCCACGGCCCTGGGCGAGGCGGCCCGCCGGACCGTGTCGGGTCTCCTCGAGAAGGCGGGCCGGAGCGCCGCGGACCTCGGCGCCGCCGGGCCGGTGCGGATCGGGATCCAGCTGGGCGGGACGGTGACCGATCCCACCGTCGGGACCGACGTGGGCCGGTCGCTGACGTCAGCGGGCGCGGGCGCGAAGGAGGCCGTGCAGGGAGCGGCCGAGGCCGCGGGGGCGAAGGCGCTCCAGGGGGCCGGCGCGGCGGCCGAGAGCGCCCGGGCCGGGGCGGAGCGGCGCGTGGCGGGAGCCACGGAGGAGGCCCGGGCCCGGGCGCGGAGCCTCCTGCAGGCGGCGCAGCAGCGGGCCGACTCGGTCCGCGCCGCCGCCCGCGGCCTGGCGGCGAAGGTGCGGGCCGAGGCGGGCGCCCGGGCCGACTCGCTGGTGTCCAAGGCCCAGAGTCCGGTGGCCAGGGCGGCGGCCGCGGTGGCCGCCAGGCAGCTCCGCGCGCAGGCCGACACGCAGGCCGACCGCATCGTGCGCGAGGCCGACCGGCGGGCGGACGACATCATGGCCGCGGCCCGGGCCCGCGCCGACTCGATCGCGCCGGGCGCGGGGGCGGCGCCCGACTCCTCGCCCGACGTCTCGGCGGTTCCGGACTCCACCGCGGCTTCGCTGTAGTCCTTTCGGAGTAGTCCGGATGTCCGCCCAACGGGCGATGTTCGCCGGCAACGGCTTCCGCTAGACTTCCTGTCAGGTAGGGTCGCCGCCCGCTGCCACGCGAGACGTGGTCAGAATCATCGGGCGGCGACGGTCACCAACAAGAGGTCTGATCATGTCTCCATTCAAACTGCTGGCGGTTTCTCTCACCGTCCTCGCGGTCGCTGCGTGCAACCCCTTCCATCACGCGTCGGCGGTCCAGATGAGCGCCAAGGACGCGACGCTCAACTCACGCTGGCATGCCAATCTCGCATCCCCTGCCACACTGGCCGGTGCGGTGCAGATGAACGGGTCGGCGTCCATGGCACCTGACACGGATGGAAGCCGCACCGACATTACCGTGAACCTGGCCAACGCGACTCCGGGTGGGCTCCATCCGTGGGCCATGCACTACGGCCAGTGCGGACCGACGACGGATCGAGGCGTATTCGGCTCCACGGAGGCCTACAGTCCGCTCCATGTCGACTCCGACGCTCAAGCGACCGGGATGGCCATGGTGCCGATCGCGACGCCCCGCACCGGAGAGTACTTCGTCGTCGTCTACGCGTCGGCCGCGAATTCGCAAGCGGTCGTGGCCTGCGGCAATCTCGCACCGCCCACGAGCTGAGGCTCTCACCCCGTCGACCGCGAGCCCGGGACCTCCGATCCGGCGTGACGTGAGCGCGACATCCCTCTCGAGCCATGGAGATCGTCATGTTGTGGACTCTGATCGTCGTACTGTTCGTCCTGTGGGCCCTCGGCCTGACGACTGGCTACGCCATGGGCGGACTCATCCACCTTCTGCTGGTGGCCGCGGTGATCATCCTCGTGGTCCGGCTCATCACGGGGCGGAGGGTTGCGTGAACCGCGGGCCGCGGTCCTGCATCTGAGGGACCCGATCTCCATGGCTGGAAACGTGCGGCTTCGGGCCGCGGAGGTTGGACGTCCGGGCTCTTCGACCGCTATACTTTCAGGGTCGGCATACCTTGAACGCGCGGCTGGGCACGGCTTCGATGGGTCACCTGTCCGAGGGCGAAACGGCACCGAGCTTCTCGCCACGGGCGGGTGCACCCAACGTCATCGACGTGGCGTTGATCGAAGACAGTCGGCTGGTGCTGGAGGGGATGACCAAGCTGCTCGGCGGCGTGCCGGGCCTGAGGCTGGTCTGGGGGAGGCCGAGCGCCGACATCTCTCGCCTCAAGGACCTGAAGCCCGACGTGGTCCTCCTGGATCTTGGACTGGAGAACGGCGACAGCCTGCGTGCGGCCCGGCGGGTCGGTCAGGAGCTCCCGGGGTCCAGGGTCGTCGTCATGGACCTGATTCCGATTCACGAGGACATCCGCGCCTTCATCCAGGCGGGCGTGTTCGGGTTCATCATGAAGGACGCCACCCTGGAGGAGCTTGTGAACACCATCCGATCCGTCGCGGACGGTGCTCGGGTCCTTCCGTCCCCGATGACCAGCACGCTCTTCTCCCTGATCGCCCGGGACTCGGTGGCCAGCCGCGGACCCGAAGCACTCGAGGACATCCGGTTCACGCCGCGCGAACGGGAGGTGGTCGACCTCATCTCGGAGGGGGCGTCCAACAAGAAGATCGCCTCTCAGCTCCACATCTCTCCCCACACCGTGAAGAGCCACGTACGCAACATCATGGAGAAGCTCACTCTGCACACCCGGCTGGAGATCGCCGCCTGGGCCAACGCCGAGCAAGTGGAAGGATAGGAGGCTCAGGGGCTCTCTCTTTCTGCCGGATAGCTCGGTGCACGTGAGGGGCCGGGCTCGCCGGCGGCGCCCCATATCGATCGTGCTGGGCGCGGCGCTGGCGCTCCTCCCGATGCCGTGGGCCGGAGGTCCGGGCGCGAGTCTGGCGGCGCAGACGGTCACGGTCGTCCCCTCGCTCGGGGAGACGCCTCCCCTGCCGGCCGGCGAGGAGCTCAAGTACGGCCTGTCCCTGGGCCCCATCCACGCGGGTCATGCCACCCTGGCCGTGCGCGACACCGAGTCCCTGGACGGCGGCGCCCAGGCGTACCGCGTGACGCTGAAGATCTCCGGCGGCGCGCTCTTCCTGGTCCTCGACGACAGCCTGGTGAGCTGGATCGCGGTCCGGCCCCTGCGCACCCTCCGCTCGGACCGGCGGCTGCACGAGGGACCGCTCCGCCTGGCGTACCGGCTGGACCTGAGCCGGTCGGATGGGCGCTACCACACCGTGCCCCTGCCCGGGGCGGTCGCGGCCGACGCGCCGGACGACCAGGCCCTGACCGGGCCGATGCCGGTCGTGCCGCTGGACGAGCTCGCCGTGCTGTTCCTGCCGTTGTCCCTGCCGCTCGATCCCGGGGTCGAGTACCTGATCCCGCAGTACTTCCGGGCCGCCGACAACCCGATCTCGATCCACGTGCTGGAGCGGACGAAGATCCGCACGCCGGCAGGCACCTTCCCGGTCCTCCACCTGGCCGTGGAGATCCCGGGCTCGGACCTGTTCGCGCCGGAGAGGCACTCGGAGGTGTACGTGCGCGACGACCCGAGTCGGACCCTGATCCAGCTCACCTCGAGCACCCTGCTCGGGACGCTCCGCCTGTATCTCATCAGCGACGGGTCCTGAGGGAGGTCGCGGTCGCCGGGAAGCTGCGCGTCGAGCAGGAGAGGGTGGTGCCGATCCGCGAGCGGGGGCGAGAGCGGGCTCGGGAGCCGGGCGGGGTGCGGGAAGGACGGTGGTGACGATCCGCTTCGACGGCCGAGGGCATCTCGGCTCGGCCGTCCACGCGTCTAAGCGATCGGGACCTCCGGGTCCGGGTCGGGCTCCGTCTCGTCGTCGGCCAGCCCGAACACGGTGCTCGCCTCGTCCGGGTTTCTGCCGAACTCCCGCAGGGCCCGGCGGCGGCGGAGCAGGTCCCAGCACTGCTTGAGCTCGTCCCCTATGGCCTCGAGGCGGGCCTCGGCGCGCTTGTCCATCGGTTCGCCGCCGTAGAGGCCCTGTCCTTCCTCGGCCAGCCGGCCGATCCTCTCGAGCAGGGTACTGTCCGTCGTTGGCTCCGGCATGGCGCGACCTCGGGGTGGGGGGAGCGAGCGCCGGCGGCGCCGGCGTGGGGCGGTGCGCGTCGCCGGCCGGTCCCGGAAGGTCGGCGATCGGTATGCCGCGGTGCCCCCTGTCGGTCGTCACCGTGAATATACGGCATCCGGGGGAGGGCCGCCGGCGACCGGCCGCGTGCGGGTGGCGATCCGCTAGACCTCCTCCCCCGACAGGAACCGCCGAAATGCCGGCCGGGTCGCGGCCCCCAGCGACAGCAGGGTCGCCGCGCCTCCGCACACGCCGAACAGGAGGCCCACGTCCTTGCCGGTGAGGTCGCCCGCGATCCCGCCCAGGGCCATGCCGAGCGGCATGGCGGCCTGGCTCAGCGCCATGGCCAGGCTCAGGACCCGCCCGCGCATCTCCCCGGGCGTGCCGAGCTGGAGGAGCGTGATGACGAACACGTTCACCATCCCCAGCCCGACCCCCATCAGGAAGCAGACGGCCAGCGCCAGCACGGGGACGGTGACGAGGCCGAGCAGCGCGGTGAGCGCCGCCGCGCCCACCAGCGCGGCGGACAGGACGGCGCTCCGGCGCCGCCCCTCCAGGCGCAGAGCCCCGGCCAAAACCAGGCCGACGACGGCCCCGGCGCTCAGGGCAGAGAGCAGGAAGCCGTACCAATCGGCGTGCCGATGCAGCTGGTCCGACACGAAGAAGGGGAGCAGCACGAAGACCGGGACGACCAGGAAGTTGAACGCAGAGGCGGTGATCACGAAGGCCCGCATGCCCGGGCGGCTCCATACGTACCGGAGCCCCGCCATCGTGTCCGCGCGGTAGACGGCCAGCGCCTCTCTCCACGAGCGCGTGCGCTCGGGCAGGCGCTGGGGGATGCGGATGAACAGCTCGCTCCCCGCCGAGAACAGGAAGCTCACGCCGTCCACGAAGAAGAGCAGGGGCGCCCCCAGCAGGGTGAACAGCACGCCGCCCACGGCCTGGCCGATGAAGCCGGATGCCTGCACCGAGACCTGGCGGAGGGAGTTGGCCGCGGCCACGGAGGCGGGCGGGACCAGGTCGGGGATGGCGGCGCCGATGGCCGGCCGGAACACCGCGCCCACCGTGCCCGACAGGAGGGCGACGGCGAAGATGATCCCGACCGCGAGCCTCGTGTCGGCGGGCCGCAGGAACAGCGCCGCCGCCACGGCCAGCACGGCCAGCCCGCGCACCACGTCCGACAGGACGATGATGCCCCGCCGCGAGTGCCGGTCCGCCACGGTCCCGGCCACGGGCCCCAGCAGCACGCCGGGCAGCGCGCCGGCCAGGCCCAGCATGCCGAGCAGCGTGGCCGAGCCCGTCGCCTGCATGCTCCAGTACATCATGGCGATCGTGCTCGCCTGGGTGCCGAGCTGACTCACCAGCTGGCCCTGCCACAGGAGCGTGAAGTCGCGGTTGAAGAGCCGGGTGGGGGCCGCCGGGGCCGCGGTCCCAGCTGCCGCGGTCGCCCCGGTGGCCGGGTCTGGAGGTGCAGCCGCGGCCGCCGCCCCCGCGGTGGCTGGGTCCGACCTCGTCGGCTGCACGTTGTCCGGCTCGGGAGGGGAAGAGACGGGCGGCAGAGTGCTCATGGGGACCTCGTCAGGAATCGTCGGAGGAGCCGATCCACGAGGGACCGGAGAGGAAAGTGGTCGGGCTTCTCCGCGACCTCCGGCTGCACGGCCAGGACCAGGGCCAGCCCGGTGAGCGCGCACTGGAAGGCGAGGGAGTCCTCTCCGGGGGCGTCGCTGCCGAGCTCGGCGAAGAGGTCCGCGGCCGCGCGCTGGAGCTCCCGCTCTCTCGCGAGAATGGTCCGCTCGATCCGTCCGATCTCGTCCTTCATGCCCGGCTGGAGCAGCAGGGCGAAGGTGAGGCGGAAGGCCTCGGGGTTCTCGAGGACCATGTCGACCGTCCCCTCGACGAGCCGCCGCAGTCGCCCGGCGGGCTCCTCACCCTCCCGGACCGACAGCAGGAGGTCCGCATTCGCTTCGACCCGCTGCCGGAGGATCGCTTCGAGCAGGGCGGTCTTGCTGTCGAAGTAGTTGTAGATCAGCCCCTTCGAGACGCCGGCCCGCCGGGCCACCTCCTCGACCGTGGCGCGGTGGAAGCCCGCCTCCCCGAAGGCCTCGAGCGCTCCCCGGAGGATCGCCTTCGTGGAGGCCTTTCGCATCCGGCGGTTGGCGGTGCGGCTTCGTGGACTCATGGGGGCCCCGGTTGAGCGTGAGTGGTCAGCCAGAATATCACTGACCGAACGGTCAGTCAACAGCTGGACGGAGAACGAGAGGGCCAGGGCCTCCTCCTCGAGCTCGATTGGACCGGCGAGGAGATCCAGCGTAGGCTCTACCCGATCGGGACGCAGCGGAAGTTCGGGATGGAGCTGGAGCACGAGTCGCCTGGTACCGGCAGACGCCTCACTCGATCTCGACCGGGATGGGCTGTCGAGCACGATCCGGGGGACCTGCGCGAGGCACGCCGGGTGGAGCCGGCGCGCCCGTCGGAGATCGGGCTAGCATGGGAGGGCCCATGGAGAGCGGTTCCGCGAAGCCTCGCGCCTCCTGCTTCGAAGCGGGTCGAGGTCGACCGTGAGCCCCGGACGACACCCGCGGGGCGAGAATCCCCTCAAGCGTCTCGTGCGCGAGCAGGGCTTCTTCGTGCTGGACGGCGGCCTGGCCACCACGCTGGAGGCGCGGGGCTTCGACCTGGACGATCCCCTGTGGTCCGCCCGGGTCCTTCTCGAGGCTCCGGAAGCGATCCGGCAGGTGCACCTGGACTTCCTGGCGGCGGGGGCGGACTGCATCGTGACCTCGAGCTACCAGGCCAGCCTCGAGGGCTTCGGGCGGCGCGGGCTGGGGGAAGGGGAGGCCGCGGAGCTCCTCCGCCGCTCGGTCCGGCTCGGACTCGAGGCGCGCGACGCCTTCTGGAGCGAGCCCCGGAACCGGCGGGGCCGCCTCCGCCCGCTGGTGGCGGCCAGCGTGGGGCCCTACGGCGCCTACCTGGCGGATGGCTCCGAGTACACGGGCGATTACGACCTGGATGAGGAGGGGCTGTACGCGTTCCACCGGCCCCGGTGGCGGATCCTGGCCGGAGCCGGGGCCGACCTCCTGGCCTGCGAGACCCTTCCGTCCCGGCGCGAGACCCGGGCGCTCCTCCGCCTGCTGGAGGAGTCCCCGGGGACGTGGGCCTGGATGAGCTTCAGCTGCCGGGACGCCGCCCGGCTGAGCGACGGGAGCCGGTTCGAGGACGGGGTCCGCGACTGCGAGGCCGCGCCCCGCGTGGCCGCCGTGGGGGTGAACTGCACCGCCCCGCCTCACATCTCGGGTCTCCTCCGCGAGGCGCGGCGGGTCACCGATCGCCCCCTCCTCGTCTATCCGAACTCCGGGGAGACCTGGGACGCGTACAGGAAAGCGTGGTCGGCCGACCCGGCCGCCCTGGACTGGGGCGCCGCGGCCCTGGAGTGGCGCGAGGCGGGAGCCGCGGGCGTCGGCGGGTGCTGCCGGATCGGGCCCGAGGACATCGCCCGGGTGCGAGGTGCGCTCGGGGCGGCCTGATCGGGCGCGGCCGCCTACTTGAAGTGGAGCCACCTCGTGACCCACGAGGTGATGCCCAGGTGACGCTTGGCCATGATGACCTGGCCCTTGAGGCGGGCCGCGACCGTCTCGGGGACGCTCCCGAACACGAGCTGCTGGAGGAGGCCCTCCCGGGTGGCCCCGAGCACCGTGAGGTCGTGGCCCGCGGCCTCGGCGAGCAGGGCGCGGGCGATGTCCTCTCCCTCGAGGAGCCTCGTGTCCACCGGCGTCCCGGCCAGCCGCTCGCGGGTCCGGGCCAGCCGGTCCGCGGCCCCCTCGCGCTCGTCCGCGTCGGCGCCGGGCGAGACCACGGTGACCAGGTGGACGTTGGCCTCCAGGGAGCGCGCGAGGCTCCCCGCCACCTCCGCGGCCAGCTCGGCGTGGGGACCGCCCGCCATCGGGACCAGGATGGAGCGGATCCGGTCGGTGAGCGGTCCGGCCACCTTCTCGACCAGGACATCGCAACGGGCCCGGGTGATGACCCGGTCCAGGTTGCTTCCCAGCACGAACTCGGCGGTTCGCGAGCGGCCGCGCCAGCCCATGAGCACGGCCTCGGCCTCCACCTGCTCGATCGTGTTGAGGATGGCCTGCGCCACGTCGTGGCCGATCTTGACCGTGCCGCTCACCGGCACGTCCGGGGCCTCGGACTCCGCGTAGGCGGTCGCCGCGCCGACCACCTCCCAGCGCTCGTCCACGAACTTCCGTCCCTCCTCGAGCGGCGTCTGCCGGGGCACGGTCACGACGCCCAGGAGAAGCAGGGCGGCGTCCCGATCTCGCGCCACGCCGATGGCCGTGCGGACCAGCTGCCGCGCGTGGTCGGGATTGGCGACGGGGACCACGATCGTCCCGGCCGCGCCCTCGGTCCTTCCGGGCACGGCCGTCCGGGTGACGACGCTGGGCGTCTCGGCCTCCATGCGGGCCAGCTCGCGCTCCTCCACGTACGTGGCGTAGACGGCCAGCCCGAGCACGAACCAGGCGGCCATGACGACCAGCGCCACGAAGCCCTCCGAGCCGGACCCCATCCCCGGCCGGAGCCCGAGCGCATCGAGGAGGAAGGGGGTCAGGAAGAGCTGCAGGAAGATGGCCACCGCCGGCACGGCCGGGACGAAGGGCACCCGGAAGGGACGCTCCAGGTCCGGCCGGTTCCGGCGCATGGCGATGAGCGCGACGTTCACCATCGAGAACAGGAGGATGAACATCACCGACGAGGACGCGGCCACGCTCTCGATCGGGAGGCTCATGGCCATGAGCCCGATGAGGGCCGAGGAGCCGAGGATGGCGACGTGGGGCGCACGGGTGCGGGCGTGGATCGCCGAGAGCCGGCCCGGGAGGAGCTTGTCGCGGCTCATCGAGAAGGCGATGCGCGAGGAGGCGTACAGCGTGGCGTTGAGCGCGCTCATCGTGGCCGCCAGGCCGGCGATGAGGAGGAGGGGGAGCCCGTAGGGCATGAACTGCCCCGCCGCCTGGATGATGCCGAGCTCCCCCAGGTGGCCCAGCACCTGCCAGGTCGCCGCGCCCGCCTGCCCGGGGATCCCGGCCAGCTCCAGGAGGTGCGCGTTCACGTCGATCCCGCCGATCGCCGCGAACGCCACCAGCACGTAGATGGGCACCACCACGATGAGCGACCAGAAGATCGCCCTGGGGATGTTGCGGGCCGGGTCGATCACCTCCTCGCCCGACTGGACGATGATGTCGTAGCCCTCGAAGGCCACGTAGGTGAAGCCCATGGCGGCCAGCACCCCGCCGAAGCCGGTGGCGAAGAAGCCGCCCCCCGCCAGGAACTTGTGCGTCCAGCCCGGCTCCTTCAGGGTGGCGGCCGCGCCGAAGCCGATGAACAGGCCCAGGATGAGGACCTTGAGGCTGGTTACGACGATCCCCGCCTTCCCGGTCTCCTCGGCACCCCGGAAGTTGACCCAGGCGAACAGCGCCACCACCAGGCCGGCCAGGATCTTCTCCCACGCGTGCCGGCTCAGCCCCAGCAGATGGAGTCCCTCCGTCCCGCCGTAGAACAGGATGCCGATGAAGGCGGTGAGGAAGGAGCCGAACGTGACGGCGTAGAGGGCGCAGGCCACGGCCTGGGCGAACCAGTTGGTCCATCCCGTATAGAAGCCGAGCGGCCGCGGGAGCGCCTCGGAGACCCAGTTGTAGGCGCCCCCCGAGCGCGGGAAGCTCGAGCCGAGCTCGGCGTAGGCCATGGCCGTGAGGAGGGCCACGACCGCGTTCAGGACGAAGGCGACGATGAGGGCCGGGCCGGCCAGGCCCGCCGCGAAGCCGGTGAGGGCGAACACGCCCGCCCCGATCATCGCCCCGATCCCGATGAACGTGACGCTGAACAGCCCCATGTCCCGGGAGAGCTCGCCCTCCGGGTGCCCCTCCGGTCCGGGCGGGAAGGCTGTCTCGTCCGAGGCCGAGCCCTGGGCTGACATGCCCCCAAGGATACGGGCGATGCACGCCGCGGGCGAGCGGGCCGGGACGCCGTGGTCCGACCGCGCGGGCGATCGTAGCTTCGGGAAGCGCGCCCGCCCGGCCTCGCGGCCCATCCCCCGGAGGATCGCCATGCGCCGCCTGAGCTCCTCGAGCCTCAAGATGTACCGGCAGTGCCCCCAGCGCTGGAAGCTCAAGTACATCGACCGGCTTCCCGAGGCGCCCAAGCCCTTCTTCAACCTGGGCACCGCCGTCCACGCCGCGCTCGAGGCCTTCTACCGGGGCCGGACGGCGGCGCCCGCGAGCCTCGAGGCCGTGCTGGAGGCGTTCCGCGAGGCGTTCGACCCGGCCGCGTACCCGACCGACGAGGAGGCCGCCCGGCGCGAGGCCGACGGCCTCCGCATGATCGAGGAGTTCTACCACAAGCACGCCGCGGACTTCGAGCCCGCCCTCGCCGTCGAAAAGCGCCTCGTGTTCGACATCGACGGCGTCCCGTTCACGGGCTTCGTGGACCGGATCGACAAGGTGGGCGAGGGGGCACTCCGGATCGTCGACTACAAGACGGGGCGGAGCTTCGACCTGGACCGGGCGCGCGAGGAGATCCAGCTCACCCTGTACCAGATCGGGACGGAGCAGAAGTTCGGGATGGAGGTGGAGAGCCTCGCCCTCTACCACGTCCCGTCGCAGACCGCCTTCGAGGTGGAGCGGCGCGGCGAGGCGGAGGTCGAGGAGGTCCGGGCGCTGGTGGGGGACACGGCCCGGCGCATCGAGGCGGGGGCGTTCGAGCCCCGGCGCGGGGCCCACTGCCGGTGGTGCGACTTCCAGCCCTTCTGCCCCGCCTTCGCCGACGAGTACCCGGAGCACTGGCTGCAGGAGCCGCCGGCGCCGGCGCCCTCGCATGCCGAGGCGGCGAATCTGGCGGACCGATACGGAGAGCTCAAGGCGGCGGCAAGCGCCGTGACGGAGGAGCTCGGGAAGGTGAAGGAGCGGCTGGAGGCGTTCTTCGAAGCCACGGGAGAGCGCTCCGTCTCGGGCTCGGCCTACCGGGTGCGCGGCAGCCTCAGGGAAGGGTGGCGGATCGAGGACGACGAGAGGCTGCGCCAGCTCCTCGAGCCGCTCGGGCTGTGGGAACGTGTGCTGGAGACGAAGCCGGACTGGCGGCGGAAGGCGGCGCTGCCGGACGACCCGGAGCTGCCCGAGGAGGTGAGGGAGGCGTGCCGGGAGATGGCGGTGCGGAAGGTGACGTGGTCGCTGAGGGCGGGGGAGGTGGACCCGACCGACGAGTCTGCGGCCTGAGAGGGCGCGGGGATGGCCAGCCTCGCCCGTGACCCTCTCGCTCGTCCAGGTGTCTTTGCCGTCCGGGCGAAGTTAGGTTACCAAAAACCCATCCACCTGTCTCTGTCCTGGAGGTCGAGATGCTGTTCTTCGTCGAATGGAAGGCGCGCACGGGCCACGGTCCGAAGGAGTCAGAGGCCGCCCTGGATGTGTTCTCGCGGTGGGAGCCGCCCGCCGACATGGAGATCAAGGGCATGTGGGCCCGAGCCGACGGCGGTGGGTTCTGCCTGTGTGAAGTGGCGTCGGCGGAAGCCGCCCTCGAGGCGACGGCGCCGTGGGTCGACGCGTACCTGGACTACGACATGACGCCGGTCGTCGAGATCGAGAAGGCCGTCGAGCTGCTGCAGAGGGGGATCGCCTTCCGGAAGGGGTAGGCGGCCGGGAGGGTCACCTGACGGCTCCGGCACCGGGGGAGGCGCAGGCGGTGCGGGAAACCGGTACGGGGAGACGGTCTACGCGATCCCCGGCACGCTCGTCGTCGTGCGCCGAGGGGAGGCGGGCGGGCGTCCACGCGGTGGTCTGGATCCCACGTACCGGCCGCCGCCCGGCCCGACGTGCCGGTCGGGCCGCCCGGTCAGGCTCCCCCGTACCTGGACCTGAGCTCCGCGATGGCGCCCGGCTCGCCGAGCACGGTGAGCCGGTCTTCCAGCTCGAGTAGGGTCGCGCCGGACGGAACCAGTGTGCGGTCCCCGCGCCGGACCAGCGCCACCAGCGCCCCGCGCGGGAGGCCGAGGTCCGCCAGGCGGCGGTCCGCCAGGGCGGCCGCGGGCGTCCCTTCCCGCAGGCGCAGGGTGAGGAAGCGCTCCTCGCGCAGGAGGACCTCCTTGAGCGCCGGCTCGTGACGGGCGGCGAGCCAGGCGTCCATGAAGCCCTCGTCGTCGACCCGGCCGGCCAGCTCCGCCAGGATCCGGAGGTGCTGGCCCGCGTCGCCCGCCCGGCTGGCCAGGAAGAAGAGGGCCCGGATGGGCTCGGCCGGCGGCTCGTCCAGGCCCATGTCCACCCCCTCGCGGGCACGCACGAGGACCAGGCGCGGCTCGGCCCGGCCCCGCAGCCGCGCGTGGGGCAGCGCCGCCCCGTGGGAGACGGGGGTCACCCCCAGCCGGTTCCCCTCCAGGAAGGCGTCCAGGAGCTCGCGCTCGTCGGTGCCGGTGCTCGCGGCCAGAAGCGCGGCGACGCGAGCGGCCACCTCCTCGAAGCGCACTGCGCCCCGGGCGTCCATGACCACGGCCTCGGTCACGAGGCGTTCGAACGGATCGGCCTCCCGGAGGCCCTTCTCCTTCAGGATCTGCCGGAGCTCGCGGTCCAGGGGGGCGAACCGCCGGCGTCCCCAGCGCTCGAAGACGTGGTACATGGCGCCCTCGCGCTCGACGCGGCTGCGCGCGTAGCCCTGGTACCAGGCCACGGCGGCTACGACGACGCCGGCGGTGAACAGGATGGGACCCGCGCCGATCTCGACGATGAGCCACATGGGCGCCAGAAAGCCGACGATCTGCACCCACGGGTAGAGCGGGGAGCGGAAGCCCGGGTCGTAGGCCTCCAGCCGGCTCTCACGCATCACGATCACGGCCAGGTTCACGAGCCCGAAGATGAGCAGCTGGAGGGAGCTGGCCAGCTTGGCCACCGTCTCGACCTCCAACACGGACAGGAACAGCACCATGAGCCCGCCGGTGAGGAGGATGGAGCGCGCGGGCGTCCCGAAGCGGCCCAGCTCCTTGAAGTCCTCCGGGAAGATCCGGTCCCGGGCCATCGCCAGCGGATAGCGCGAGGCGGTCATGACGCCGGCGTTGGCCATGGCGGCGAAGCCGGCGATGGCCGCCCCCACTACGAGGACCGTCTCCAGCGGCCGGGGCAGCCAGCCCAGGACCACCCGGCCGGCCGCGGCCACGGGCGTGAGGTCACCGCGGAGGACCTCGGACGGGAGGACGGCCACCATGATGCCGACGGCCAGGACGTAGAACAGGATCGCCACCCCCAGGGAGAGCGCCATGCCGAGGGGGATGTTGCGGTCCGGGTCCTTCACCTCCTCGGGGATGCTCGCCACCTTGGTGATCCCCATGAAGGAGACGAACACGAGGCCGATGGTGGAGATGAGGCCCCTGGAACCGAAGGGGAGGAACGGCGTGAAGCGCTCGCGCGCCGTCCCGGCCGCCGCGCCGCCGGTCAGGTGGGCGAGCCCGGCCAGGATGAACACCGCCAGCGCGGCGAGGAGGGAGAAGACGAGCGCGCGCTGGACCGCGCTGGTCTCGCGAGTGCCGACCAAGTTGAGCAGGACGAACACCACCGTGAGGCCGATGGCCAGCGGCCGGATCGGCACGCGGACGAACAGCTCCAGGTAAGCGCCCATGCCGATGAGCGCGAAGGCGCTCTTGAGGACGAGCGCCGTCCACGTGCCGAGCCCCCCCAGGGTCCCGACCATGGGCCCCATGCTGCGGTCCAGGAAGTAGTAGGTGCCCCCCGCCCGCGGCATGGCTGTGCACAGCTCGGCTTTGCTGAGGAGGGCGGGGACGACCAGGAGGCCGGAGAGGAGGTAGGCGAGCACCACGGAGGGACCCGCCTCCGCGGCGGCGATGCCGGGCAGGAGGAAGAAGCCGGAGCTGAACATCGCCCCGGCACCGATCGCGAACACGTCCGCGAGCCCCAGCTCCCTGGCCAGGCGCTCGTCCCGGTCGAGAAGAGCCATCCTGGATGATAGCCGCGCGCTGGGGGCTCCGCACGCGGACCGGCCGGCGAGGGTAGGGGCGCCGAAGATGGGTCGGCCGGCGAGGACCGGGGCGCCGAAGATGGGTCGGCCGGCGAGGGCCGGGAGGGGTGGTCCGATCTAGCTCCCGGCCTCGGGCTCGTACCCCATGCGCGACACCAGGTCGATGAACCGCCTGTCCTCGCGCAGGGGGTCGAACACGGGGCCCCGGTTGATGTAGACCAGGTGGCCGCTGCGCGTCTCGTAGGCCTGCTCCAGCCAGTCGATGGCCTGGTCCTCCTGGCCGAGACCCAGGTGGACGATGGCCAGGTTGTAGGGCGAGGCGTACTCCGACCTCTGGAGCTCCGCCAGGACTTTCCTGGCCTGCGCCTCCCGGCCCGTCACCCCGTAGGCGTGGCCGAGCGCCGCGAGATACAGGGGGGCACCGTTCGACAGATCGACGGCCGACCGGAACGAGGCGAGGGCCGCGTCGACCTGGCCCTTCTCGAGAAGCGCCGAGGCGAGATAGTAGTTCATGGAAGGATCGCTGCGGTCGAGCTCCAGGGCGCTCCTGAACTTATCGGCGGCCCGGTCGTAGTCCCGGCTCAGGTAGTAGATCTGGCCCATGGCGTTGACCGCCACGGCCGAGAGCGGGTCGAGCTGCACGGCGAGCTCGGTCGGCTCACGCGCCTCGTCGAAGCGTCCCGATTCGGCATAGAGCCAGGAGATGTGCAGCAGCGCGTCGGTGCTCTTCGGGTCCAGCTCCAGGGCCTTGAGGTATTCCTGTTCCGCGGCTTTCGGATCGTAGTCCAGGTAGTACTTCACCGCGCCCAGGGCCACGTGCGCCTCGGCCAGCCGGTCGTCGGTCTGCACGGCCGCGAGGGCTGCCGCCCGGGCTCGCGATTCGATCTCCACGGGCAGCATGTACTCGAAGAACGCGGCGTCCACCAGGCACTGCGCCAGCAGCGCCTGGGAAGGGGCATGGCCCGGGTCGAGCCCGATCGCCCTCTGCAGCAGGTCGACGCTCTGCCGCATCTCCCGCGGACCCCACCTACGGCACAGGTAGCGTCCCTTCAGATAGAGCTCGTAGACGTCGGGATCGACCGCTTTCGACGCGGTCAGGCTGGCCTGCTCGGCCGGCGTGACGGTCACCTCGATGTGGTCGACGATCGCGCGTGTCACGTCCCCGTACAGCTTGAGGATGTCGCCCAGCTCGCGGTCGAAGGTGTCCGACCACAGGTGCCGGTCGGTTCGCGCCTCGATGAGCTGCGCCGTCACCCTCACCTTGTCGCCCGCCTTGAGCACCGAGCCCTCGACGACCGCGTCCACGTTGAGCTCCCTGGCGATCTCCGGCACGGACTTGCCCGAGCCCTGGTAGTGCATGGACGAGGTCCGCGAGATGACGCGCAGGGCCTTGACCTTGGAGAGCTCGCTGATCAGGGCGTCGTGCATGCCTTCCACGAAGTACCCCTGCGCCGAGTCGCCCATCAGGTTCTCCAGGGGCAGGACCACGATGGACCGAATCTGTCCCGGCGCGGCGCCGTCCGCACTCGCGTGCCGCTCGTGCGTCCACGCGAAGAAGGCGAGTCCCACGGCCGCCGCACCGACGATCAGCGCGTTGAACTTCCCGCCGAAGCCGGAGGGGCGCGGCGTGTACCTGTCGGCCCCCGTCTCGCGGCGCAGGCCCTCGGGCGTGAGGGCGAACGCCCACGCCAGGACGAGGGCGACCGGGAAGCCCAGGAGCAGGAAGCCGAACAGGAGACGGATCGCCCAGTCGGGCGCCCCGAAGGCGGGAAACAGGAGAGAGCCGACCTGAAGGAGGAGCCACGCCGTCACGCCATAGGCCACACCGACCTTGACGACGTGTCGGCTCTTCAGCTCCTCGAAGAAGGAGCCGCGACGCTTCCCGGGCGGGGCGCGGCCACTCATGAAGGAAAGCGGGAGCGGGCGAGCCGATGCGTCAACGGCTTACGGAACGCCTCGGCCAGGTCACGCCCGCGGCCGCGTCGCCGAGGCCGGCCGGCACGGCGTCTCAGCGGGTCGTCAGCCCGTAGTCCCGCACCAGCCCGCGCTGGTGCCAGAGCTCGTGGCCGGCGATGATCCACCCGCAGGCGCGTACGCTCATCGGGTTGCCGCTGGCGACGCCGGCGCGCGTCCACGTCTCCTCGTCGTAGCCGCCGAGCAGCGCGATCGTGGAGCGGCGCACCGCCGCCCACTCGTCCCGGAGCTCCGCCAGCGCCCGGGCGCCGGCGTTCGAGGCCTCGGCCCAGTCGTTCTGCTCCATGCCCGGTAGCGGGGTCCCGGCCGCCCGCGCGAACCACAGCGAGCGGAATTGGAACAGGCGCTCCGTGTCGATCAGGTGACCGACGACCTCGCGGATGCTCCACTTGTCGGGGGCGTAGCGGTACGTCTCTCGCTCGGTCGGTACGGAGGCCAGCATCGCCTGCGTCTCGTCCATCTGTGTGGCCAGGGTCCGGAGCAGGTCTCCGTCGGGGACGAGGTCGATGTAGCGCGAGAAGTAGGCGTCGTGCTCGGTCGGGTCGGGGCGCGTCATGGCGGCGGTCTCCGGCTGGAGTGGGTAGCAGCGCGCGGTGCGCCGCCCGTGAAGGGATCCGGCGGGCGGCACGCCAGCCGGATCGTGACCCCCCGATGTGGCCCTACGAAGGGTAGGCGGTTCGACGATCCGGCTGCAACAGCGGGCGGGCGCACGGGGGTGAGAGGGGGGCTCGAGGGCAGCGACGCGGGGTCTTCCGTTCCGCTGGCGCCGTGCCCGCTCGCGCGGCCATCTTCCCATCCATGTCGGCGCTCATTCCCACCCCGGCCATCCAGGTCGCGCTGGTCCTGCTGCTGTCGTTCCTCGTCGGTTTCGAGCGAGAGGAGCGCAAGCAAGTCGAAGGCAAGATCGTGTTCGGGGGCGTCCGCACGTTTCCGCTCATCGGACTGGTGAGCTACTCGCTCGCCCTGCTGTCCGGCGCCGCCCTGGTGCCGTGGATGCTGGGCTTCGCGGTGGTCGGCGGGTTCATGCTGCTGTCGTATCAGCGCAAGCTCCAAACGAGTCAGGCCGGAATCACCACGGAGATGAGCGGGCTCGTCACCTACCTGGTGGCCGGGCTCGTCTACCAGGGCCAGTACTGGATGGCCGCCACCCTGGCGGTGCTCGCGGTGCTGCTTCTGGACCTCAAGAAGGCCCTCGAGGGACTCACGAAGCACGTGGCGTCGGGCGAGATCGCCACCGTGGCGCAGTTCCTGGTGCTCACGGTGGTCATCCTGCCCATCGTGCCCAACCGCGACTTCACGCGCTTCGCCATCAACCCGTTCCGGACCTGGCTCGTGGTGGTGGCGGTCAGCGGCGTCTCCTTCGGCAGCTACGTGGTGCAGCGCCTGCTCAGGGGCCGGGGCGGCGTCATGGTCTCGGCGCTGCTGGGAGGGGCGTACTCGTCCACGGCGACGACGGTGGTGATGGCCCGCCACGCCCGCCGGGGGCCGCGCCCCAACCTGTTCGCGGGGAGCATCCTGGCCGCCTCGGGCGTGATGTACGTCCGCTTCCTCGTCCTCATCGCGCTCTTCAACACGGCCCTGGCGGCGGCGCTGCTTCCGGGCTTCGCCCTCGGGGCGCTGGCCGGAGCGCTGGGCGGCTGGCTCGTGGCGTCGCGCGGGGATGACGCGGACGAGTCGGCCACCCCGATGCGGCCCGGCGTGAATCCCCTCGACCTGAAGGCGGCCCTGCTGTTCGCCGTGGTCTTCGTCGCGCTGCTGGTCGTGACGACGGTGGTGCGGGCCTCCCTGGGGCAGCCAGGCCTCTATACCCTGGCGGGCATCGTGGGCGTCACCGACGTCGATCCGTTCGTCCTGGGCGTCACGCAGTCGCACGCGGTGACGCTCCCCCTGCACGTGGCCGCCACGGCCATCATCATCGCGGCCTCGGGCAACAACCTGGCGAAGGCGATCTACGCGTGGAGCTTCGCCGACCGCGAGACGGGCCGCCGCGCGGCACTGCTTCTGGTCGGACTGGCCGTGATCGGCCTCGTGGGACTCGCCTGGATCTGAGGGCCGTGGGGAGCCGCGGTCGAGGCCCGTACAACGTCCGAAAACCTTTCATGCTCCGGGACTTCGTTGCCTCCAGAGGGACGCCTCGAGCCGCGCCCGTGTGGCGCTCCTGAGCGGCCCAGCATGCCTTCAACCCCGCGTCATCACGGACCTTACGTCACCCCCTGACGTCGGGCCCGTGCGGTGGCCGTCCCGGCGAGGTCCTTGCAGTAACGTCGGCGGACTCTTCATCCAGGCGAGCCGGGCGCCAGCCGGGTGGGTGTGCGGGACGAAGGGAGGCGGCGCTCGACACTGGAGACCCTGTATCGGCTCGGCGCGGACGGATGCCGCGACGGCGCCGGGGAAGGCGCGCGCACCATGACGGAGTGCTTCGACCGGCCCGGGCACGAGGTCGGCGCCGGTGAGCATCGAGCTCACCCGTCCGGAGCTCCGCGCCTACCCTGTTGCGACCGTGCCAGCTGAGATGAGCTCTCACGAGACCATGCCGGCCTCCGCCCCAAACGGGTCTTCGATCATGTCGAGCCACTGGTTCCTGCAGGTCGATCCCGACCACTACGACATCGACGCCGCTCTCGAGGAGCTGGACGTGCTCTTGTGGCGCGCGGCTGGATGCGCCGAGGACATCCGGCTCGGGGATCCGGTCGTGATCTGGCGCTCCGGCCTCGACGCCGGGATCGTCGGCGGCGGGACGGTCGTCGAGGAGGCGGCGGAGCGACCGGCGTCCCAGGACGAGATGCGCTTCTTCCGGGCCTCCTTCCTGGGCGAGGATGGCATCCCGGCGCCGCGCTTCGCCGTGAGCGTGAAACCGATCCCCTTCGTGCCCGCGGTGAACGTGGCCGCCGATTCCGTGCTCCGGAGTCACAGCATCTTCCTCTCCTCGCTGGATCCGGTGCTCGCCATGGATCCGGAGCAGTGGAAGGCGCTCGAACGCTTCGCTCCGTCTCTGGAGAGCCTCGACGCCGCGGAAGCGGTGGAGGTGCACGAGCGGAGCCGGTGGAGCTTCAGAAACCTGGGCGGGGCGATTCTGGGCCGGTTCCGCGAGAGTCCGTCGCGCGGCCACGGCCCGGCCGTAGATCGGGAGTCGAGCGAACCCGCGGACGAAGGCGTCGAGGCGACCGGGATCGAGGAGACGGCCGCCCAGGTCGCTCCCGACATGGACGAGGTGACGGCGATCGAGCCGACCAGTGAGGCGGAAGCTGGCCCGGACGAGGAGCTGGACGCCGAGACCATCCTCGAGCTCGAGCCCGAGGTCGAGGTGGAGCCAGAGGCCGAGGCCGGGGCGGAGATGGAGGCTGAGCCAGAGATGGAGGCTGAGCCTGAGGTCGAGGCCGAACCGGAGATGGAGGCTGAGCCAGAGGTCGAGCCCGAGTCCGAGTTCGAGTCCGAGGCCGAAGCGGAGCCCGAGCTGAAAGCGGAGTCTGAGGCCGAGCTGAAAGCGGAGTCTGAGGCCGAGGCCGAGCCAGATCTCGAGCCGGAGGCGGAATCCGAGTCCGAGCCGGAGTCCGAGCTCGAGTCCGAAGTGGAGGTCGAAGCGGAGCCCGAGGCCAAAGTGGAGGTCGAAGCGGAGCCCGAGGCCGAGCTCGAAGTGGAGGCCGAAGCCGAGGTCGAAGCAGAGCCCGAGCCCCAGGCTGAAGCGAAGCCCGAGCCGGAGCTCGAAGCCGAGCCCGGGTCAGACGCCGAAGATCTCCCGCTCGCGCAGCCGGAGATCGCTGCGGCGCCGGAGCCGGCCGCGGCTTCCTTGCCCCGTCCCGACGTGCACGAGCCCTCCCGTCTCACCGCCCTCCTCGGGGGGGCGATCGAGGCCGGAGACCGGGCGGCCCTCCAGGAGGCGGTGACGGAGGCGTTCGGGTTCCTGGGCTTCCGGACCTCGGTGCCCGGCGAGCCGGGAGGCGGCCGACTCCTGTTGCACGCCGATCTCTCGCCCGGGGCGAGCTATGCCGTGCTCCTGGCGTGCGAGCCGGGGGCGGGTGAGGGCCTCGAAGAGGACGCCGTCGACTGGTCCGCCCTCGAGGAGCTTCGGGACGAGCACGAGGCCGACTTCTGCGCCATTGTGGCTCCGGCGTTCGCCGGGGAAGCGTCCCGGGAGTGGGCCGCCAGCGCCGACGGGCGGGTCTTCCTCCTGGAGCTGAGCGCCCTGGTCGAGCTGCTGGAGGGGTGTGCCCGGATCGCCCCGGACCTGGCCTCCTTCCGGGCCCTGTTCGAAGCCGCCACGGCCCGGGAAGGAGTCGCGAAACTCCGCGCGAGCGCGGAGGAGGCGGAGCGCCGGCTCCGGCTCTCGACCCGCATCCTCCAGGTCGTAGCCGAGAACGCCCCGACCGAGGGAGCGCTGAGCTCGAGGGACCTCTACTGGCTCCTGCGGGACTACCGGGACGAGCTCGGCGACTACAGCGAGAAGGAGATCGAAGAGTCCGTGGCCGCGCTGTCCTCGCCCGCGATCGGCGCGCTCCGCGTCGTCGAGGACGGATGCGTCGGCATCGGCTCCGCCCGGTCCGTCGGCCGGCGGCTCGGGTTCGTCGCCGGGCTCGTGGACGGGGAGCCAGACACGCAGGTGCGCTAGAGCTCCGGAGCCGTTCCCCTCCCTAGCGGTACCCGGCCGCCTGGAGCTCGAACAGCTCGGCGTAGCGCCCGCCCAGCCGCACGAGCTCCTCGTGACTCCCGTCCTCGGTGACCCGCCCGCCCTCCAGGACCAGGATCCGGTCCGCCATGCGGACGGTCGAGAAGCGGTGGCTGATGAGGACGGCCATCTTGCCACGCGTGAGGTCGCTGAAGCGGCGGAAGACCTCGTACTCGGCCCGGGCGTCCAGGGAGGCGGTGGGCTCGTCCAGGACCAGGAGGCGGGCGTCTCTCATGTAGGCGCGCCCGAGCGCGATCTTCTGCCACTCCCCCCCCGACAGGTCGGCGCCCCCCTCGAAGCGGCGGCCCAGCATGTGGTCGTAGCCCTCCTCCAGGCGCGCGATCACGCCGGCGGCCAGGCTCTTCTCGGCCGAGTCCCGGATGCGCGGCTCGTCCTCACTCGCCTCGATCTTCCCGACGGCGATGTTCTCGCGGGCGGTGAGGTCGAAGCGGAAGAAGTCCTGAAAGATGACGCCCACGGCGCGGCGGAGCTCGTCCAGGTCGTACTCGCGGAGGTCCACCCCGTCCAGGAGGATGCGGCCCTCGGTGGGGTCGTAGAGGCGGGTGAGGAGCTTGACCAGCGTGGTCTTGCCGGCCCCGTTCTCGCCCACCAGGGCCACGCGCTCGCCGGGGCGGATGCGGAAAGAGACGTCGCGCACGGCCCACGCCTCCGAGCCCGGGTAGCGGAAGCCCACCTCCTCGAACGCGAACCCCTCGCGGATCAGGTCGGGAAGGGGGCGGCTCCCGGAACCGGCGATCCTGGGCCGGACGGCCAGAAAGTCGAACAGGTCCTGGAGGTAGAGGCCGGACTCGAAGCTCCGGGCGATGGCCATGAGAATCGAGTTGATGAGGGTGCGGCTCCGCTGGAACGAGCCCATGAGGAAGGTGAGGGTCCCGATCGTGATCGCCCCGATCACCGTCTGGTAGACGATGAGACCCACGGCGCCGTAGTAGGCCAGGGTCGAGAGGGCGGTGAGGACGGCGCCCGTCACCGCCCGGTGGGCCGCGACCCTCCGGTTCTCGGCCACGTACTCGTCGGCCAGGTCTGCGTACTTCCGGATGAAGTGATCGGCCAGCCCGAAGAGCTTCACCTCCTTGGCGGGCCGTATCTCCGAGGCCACCCACCGGTAGTAGTCGAGCTCCCGCCGCTCCTGCGTCCACTGGTACATGAACGAGTAGGCAACGCCCGCGTAGGCGGTCTCCCCCAGGAAGGAGGGGAGGATGGCGACGAACAGGATGAGGACGAGCCACGGGTTGAAGGCGATGAGCGCGGCCAGGAGGGAGAGCAGCGTGATCGCCTGCTGCCCCATGCCGAGCATGTCCGTGAGCAGCGTCACCCGGCCCATCGTCTGACGGCGGGCGCGCTGCATCATGTCGTGGAAGTCGGGGTCCTCGAATTGCTCCAAGTCCAGGGTCGAGGCGTGGCGCATGATGCGGACGGACATCTCGTTGGCGAACAGGTCCCCCAGCACGCTCTCCAGGAGCGCCGAGGCCCGGCCCAGCACGTCCGAGACCAGGGCCACGGCGAGCTCGAGGAGGATGAGCTTCGCGAGGTAGCCCCAGTCGGGGTGGGGAGAGCGGAGGTTCGCCACCACCCCGTCGATGACCAGCTTGCCGATCCACAGCATCACGACCGGCGCGAACGCGGCCACGACGCGGACCACGATGATTCCGGCGCCGTAGGCCGGTTTCGTGTCCCACACCATCTTCAGGAAGCGCGGCACGTGCCGGAGCGCCTTCAGGCGCTCGCGCACCGGCGGCAGTGGCTCGCCCCGTCGGTTGCGGGGCTGGTAGAAGAGCTTCACGGGTGGAATGTACGGCTCTTGCCGGTCCGCGTCTCACCCTCTAGTGTCGAGATCGGAGCCCATCGGACCGCCTGCCCGGGCGACGTGGGAGCCGTTGAAGTGGCAGCTGCTCTTGCCGAGTAACCGCCCGGTCGATTGGCCGCGACACCGGATCAACCTGCGGGGAAGATCATGAGCACGATGGAAGAACCCCCCGGCGGCGCTCCCTCGGCCGGGCTGATGGCCCGCGTCAAGGGCATTCTCCTCCAGCCGAAGACTGAGTGGCAGACCATCGCCGCGGAGCCGGCGACCGCCGGCGGTCTATACGCCGGCTACGTGGCGAAACTGGCCGCGATCCCGGCGGTCTGCGGATGGATCGGCATGTCGCTGATCGGCATTTCGGTGCCCTTCCTGGGACACTACAGGGTGCCGCTCGGGACCGGCCTGGGCCAGGCGGTGGTCCGCTACGTTCTGACGCTGGCCGGCGTCTACCTGTTGGCCCTGATCATCGAGTGGCTGGCACCGAACTTCGGCGGCGAGAAGAACCGAATCCAGGCGCTCAAGCTGGCGGCCTACACCGGAACGCCCGCGTGGGTGGCCGGCGTACTGGGGCTTCTTCCGGCGCTGGGAGTCCTGCAGCTGCTGGCCGCGCTGTACGGTATCTACCTTCTCTACCTGGGCCTGCCGGTGCTGACCAGGGCGCCGAAGGAGAAGGCGCTGGGCTACACGGTCGTGGTGATCGTGGCGGCGGTGGTGATCTTCATCGTGATCGGCATCGTCGCACGCGCGCTCATCGGCTTCCCTGGCCCGGGCATGACCGGCCTTCCCGGCTGAGCGTCCCGGTGCGGCGCTTCGCGGGATGCCTGCTCGGCGCGCTGTTCCTCGTCGCCGCGCCGCGACTCGAGGCGCAGGTCACGGGCTCCGCGTCCGTTTCCAGCTCCGCGTCGGTCCCGGCTTCCGCGCGGGACTCGGTCTCGCGCGTGCTCGACGACTTCCACGACGCGGCCTCGCACGCCGACTACGACCGGTACTTCGCGCACTTCGCCCGGGAAGCGGTCTTCCTGGGCACCGACGCGACCGAGCGCTGGACGGTGCGGGAGTTCCGGGTGTACGCGAAGCGGCGCTTCGACGCGGGCGACGGCTGGAGCTACGTGCCCCGGGTCCGGCACGTGTACGTCTCGGGTGACGGGAACACGGCCTGGTTCGACGAGATCCTCCACAACGACCACTACGGCACGACGCGGAGCTCGGGGGTCCTGGTTCGCGAGGACGGGGCGTGGAAGATCGCCCAGTACCACCTCACCATCCCGATCCCGAACGACCTGGCCGACCGGGTGGTGAAGATGATCCGGGAGGAGGCGAAGGGGGGGTCGAAGGGCGGCGGGCGCTGAGCCACGTCTTTCGCATTTTGCCCGTAGAACGAGCGGCCGCGTCCGGGGCTCCATGCGGCCATCTTCCGACTTGATGGAACTGTAAGTCGTTGTTGCGTGACCGCTTAGTATCGTGGCATGGCCACTGGGCGGATCCGAGGCCCCGCACCTGCTCTAGTGTCCGGTGATGAGGCGATCTCCGGATCGCCGAACCGCCGGGCGGGGTGGCGGAGGATCGACGCTGCGGTCAGCGCAAAAAAACAAAAACTCAGGCCGACCAGCGCCCTCCTCCACTCCGGTCCGCGCGGACTCTCCCTTCTCGGATCCCCCCACCCCTACGTCGCCCGGCCATCGGCCCGGCTCGTCTTCCCCGGGGAAGCGCCGCGGCGCCGAGAGAAGGATCTCCGGCGCCTCCGCCCGCCTCACACCCCCGCCAGCCACTCGTCGTCGGAGCCCTGGGGCAGGTCCTCGAACAGGTAGGTGCTGAGGTAACGCTCCCCGGTGTCCGGGAGCATGGCCAGGACCGCCGAGCCGGCCTCCATCTCCCCGGCCAGCTCCAACGCCGCCGCGGCCGTCGCGCCCGAGGAGATGCCGACGAAGATCCCCTCGCGCGCCGCCAGGTCGCGCGCCACCGCGCGGGCCCGGTCATCCGTGACGGTGCGGACCTCGTCCACGATCTCCTCGTTCAGGACCTCGGGGATGAAGTCGGGCACCCAGCCCTGGATCTTGTGGGACTGCCATTCGTGTCCCTGGAGGAGCGAGGCCACCTCCGGCTCGGCGCACACGATCCGAACCTCCGGCCGGGCCAGCTTCAGCATCTCGCCCACACCGGTCAGCGTCCCGCCGGTGCCCCAGCCCGTGACCCAGGCGTCCAGGCGCCGGCCGGCGAAGTCCACCAGGATCTCCGGGCCCGTGGTCTGGCGGTGGAAGGCGGGGTTGGCGGGGTTCCGGAACTGGCGGGCGTGGAACCAGCCGTGCTCCGCAGCCAGCTCCTCGGTCCTCGTCACCATGCCGGAGCCCCTGGCCGCAGCCGGGGTCAGGATGACCTTCGCCCCGAGCGCGCGCATGATCTGGCGGCGCTCGACGGAGAAGGCGTCGGCCATCACGGCCACGAACGGGTGGCCGCGCGCGGCGCACATCATGGCCAGGCCGATCCCCGTGTTGCCGGAGGTGGCCTCGATCACCGTCTGGCCCGGCTTCAGCTCGCCCGACCTCTCGGCCGCGTCGATGATCGCGAAGGCCAGGCGGTCCTTGACCGAGCCGGTCGGGTTGAACGCCTCCACCTTGACGAACACGTCCACGCCATCGGGGGCGAGGTGGTTCAGGCGTACGACGGGCGTGTGGCCGACGGTGTCGGCGATGCTATCGTAGATCATGATCCCTCCCCCGCGTCCCCGCGGGTGTTCCGGTAGACGGTTCCGCCCTTCATGACGAAGCGCACGCGGCGCACGGCGGTGATGTCGGTGGTGGGGTCGCCGGCCACGGCGACGAGGTCGGCGTCCAGACCCGGGGTAATGGCGCCGATGCGGTCCGCCATTCCCAAGGCTTTCGCGTTCTCGGAGGTGGCGAGCTCGAGGGCACGCACAGGGTCGGCGCCCACCTGCTGGACGAGGCAGACCATGTCCTCGGCCTCGTGGCCGTGGGCTCCGGCCACCGCGTCGGTGCCGTAGGCCAGCTTCAGGCCGGGCGTGCCGAGGGCGCGCTTGAAGACCTCCAGCGCCCGCGGGATCGCCTTCTCCATCGCCGCCTTCCCCTCGGCGTTGTAGTTCCCGATCCCGTCGAAGTGCGACCAGTGGTCCAGGTAGTTGTGGAAGACGAGGCCGCACTGGGGGTCGAAGTGGGTGCCGGTCCGGGCCATGAGCCGGAGCGTGCTGTCGGCGATGAAGATGCCGTGCTCGATCTGGTCGCACCCGGCGTGCACGGCCGCCCGCACGGACGCATCGCTGTGGGCGTGCACCATGGTACGGAGCCCCTGGGCCTTCGCCTCGCCGCACAGGGCCCGGAGCTGGGCCTCGGAAAAGGTCTGCCTTCCCCCGGTGCGGATGCTCTCGGAGGCGAAGATCTTGATGACGTCGGCCCCCTGCTTCTTCCGGACGTCCACCAGCTTCCGGAGTGAGTCGGGCGGCAGGCGGTCATCGAAGAAGGGCTCGAGCGAGGTGAGGATGCGGGGACCGGGGATCCGCCCCGCGTCGATCCAGTCCCGCAGGTCCCGGTCCTCCGGCGAGCCGGGGCTCTGGATGGTGGTGAAGCCACCCCGGAGCGTCTTCCACGCCTCCCCGGCCGCGGACAGCTCGGCCTGGACGGAGTCCTCGCCGTCCCGGTCCGTGTGCAGGCGCCCCTTCGGGTTGAAATGCCAGTACTCGTGGTTGTGCGCGTCGATGAAGCCGGGGAGGAGGGTCATGTCCCCGAGGTCGTAGGTGGCGGTCTTCTCGTGGTCGACGCCCACGATCTTCCCCTCGCGGACCACGACGCGGGCATCCCGGAGCACGTGGCCCCGGCCGTCGAACATCCGTGCGGCGCGGATGGAGACGGTGGCGGTGTCGGCCCGGGCGGCGCCGGCGGCAGGGGCGCTTCGGGTGGAGCGAGCGGCTGGAGGCGGCGAGGCGGCCCGGGCGCGGAGAGCGGCCGGGGAGCCGAGGAGCGTGGCCGGGCTCGGGAGCAGGGCGACGGCCAGCAGGGCGGCGGACGCGCTGGCCACGGCGCGAGTGCCCCGGATGGATCGGGGAACGATCGGCGAACAAGTCACGCGTGTGCCGTTCCTTGCCGGGGCCACGGGGAATGGGAAGCCGGAGGCTTCAGCGGATCACTTCTCCCAGTACCTCGCCCTTCCCGGAATCACGTTGCGGATCCCGCCGGTCGGATCCTGGACGTCCCCCCGCCAGCGCGGGATCACGTGGACGTGCGCATGGTCTACGGTCTGGCCGGCCGCCTCGCCATCGTTGACGCCGATCGTGAAACCGTCGGGCTCGAGCTCGGCCGCCAGCCCCGCCCGCATTTCGGCCACGAGCGCCCACACGTCCGCCCGCTCCTCGTCCGAGAGGTCGAAGAGGCTCCCGGCGTGGCGGAGCGGGACGACCAGCGTATGACCCTCGGAGAGGGGGAAGCCGTCGCGGAGGGCGAGCGCGTGCTCCGAGCTGCGGAGGACGCGGCCGGGCTCCGGGGAGCAGAAGGGGCATTCGCCGGGCATGGAGGCATAGTCGCTCGGGCCGGCGAGCGGGAGCAAGGGTGGGAGATCGGCACATTCCCGCGAGGCGCGGTGAAACCCGCCGGGCCGGCTCGTCGTTTGGAAGGACGCGGCCCGGCGGCAGCTGTGCCGCGCGGCCGGGTCGGCGCGCCCCATCCCGCCGTTGGCCGAACCCCACGCCACCATCGCCGGGAGCCGACCATGCTCGCATCCTCGCCACAGACCCCACGCTCGGCCTTCACCGTGACCCGGATCCTCGTCGTCCTGGCGCTGGCCGCCTCCGGGCTGGTCTGGGGCGCTTCCTCGGCGGCGCAGGAGCCCGTGGGCCCGTGGAAGCAGTATGCCACGGCCGCGGAGGCGGGCTTCTCCGCGGACTCTCTGCGCGCCGCGGCCGCGATCGCCGACAGCGTCGGCTCGGCCGCCGTGATGGCCGTCTTCCATGACCGCGTGGTGTTCGCGTGGGGGGCGGTGGACCGGGAGCTCGAGGCGCACTCGGTCCGCAAGAGCCTGGTGAGCGCGCTGTACGGCCCGGCCGTCGCGTCGGGGCGGATCCGCCTGGGCGCCACGCTGGCCGAGCTCGGGGTCGATGACTCGGTGCACCCCCTCACGCCGCCCGAGAGACGGGCCACGGTCGAGGAGGTGATCTCGGCGCGCTCGGGGATCTATCTGCCGGCCGCCTACGCGCCCGCGAGCCAGGACGAGGAGCGGCCCGAGCGCGGCAGCCACGCGCCGGGCACCTTCTGGTTCTACAACAACTGGGACTTCAACGCGGCGGGGGTCATCTATGAGCGGGCCACCGGCCGGGACCTGTACCGGGCCTTCTACGAAGACATCGCGCGGCCCATCGGCATGGAGGACTTCACCCCGGGCGATGGTTTCCGGGTCGTGGAGCCGAAGGCCTCCTCGCTGCCGGCCCAGACCTTCCGGATCTCGGCCCGGGACCTGGCCCGCTTCGGGCTCCTCATGCTCCGGGACGGCGTCTGGAACGGGCGCCGCCTCCTGCCCGAGGGCTGGGTGGCCCGAAGCACGCGGCGGATCTCCGAGGCGATCGGGGGCGCGGGGTACGGCTACATGTGGTGGGTGTACGGCCCCGGTGACCTGCCGAGCGCGGCCTATCCGGCCCTCACGAAGCACGCGCTCTTCCAGGCGCGGGGTACGGGCGGGCAGGCGCTGTGGGTCGTGCCGGACCTCGACCTCGTGATTGTCCACCGGGGCGACACCGACCACGGCCCGGGCGTGCGGGGCCGGGACGCGTGGGCCATCGCGGAGAGGATCGCAGGAGCGGAGGCCACCGGGACAGAACCCGCGGCGCACCCCCGGCTGGTGGCGCTCCACGCGGAGGCGCGGAGCGAGCCGCTCCTCCCGGCGCCGTCCTTCCGCTTCGTGCAGGTATCACCCGACTCCCTGCGCGCCTTCACCGGCACGTACGACTTCGGACGCGGCGCGACCGGCGAGGCATTCCTCTACCGGGGGCGCCTGTTCCTGGACGTGCCGGGAAGGGGAGAGGCCGAGCTCTTCGCCCTCGGCCGGGACGCGTTCACGCTCCGTGTGGTCGGCGGGGTGCACGTCCACTTCGAGCGCGGCGAGGCCGGGCAGGTCCGGGCCCTGACCGCCACCCTGGGCCGGGACACCGTGCGGGCGGTGAGGGTGGAGCCGGAGGAGTCGCCCGAGGAACGCTGAGGGCTCCGGGACGAGAGCCTGGCAGAACAACTCACCCGGTGTGGGGATGTGATACGGCCTGGAGGAGGAGCTGGCAACCCGGGTGCTCGAGCCGCCCGCCGCTCGGAGGGGATGGGGCGGCCGAGGTGCTCGACCCCCCACCTCTCAGTGGGGCTCGGCCGCCGAGCTCGCCTGCGCCGCCGCCGGCGGCGCCTGCTGGGGCGCGGTCCGGATGGGGCCTCCCTGGGTGAGGAGCTCCTGGAAAGCCGGCTCCTTCCGCAGCGGGTCCCAGAAGGGATCGACCCGGAGAGTCGCGGGCGAGAGGATGACACCGCTCGGCATGGCCAGGAGCTTGTTCAGGAGATCGAGGGCCTGCTGCTTCTCGCCCACCTGGGCGTACAGCTGGGCCAGGTAGGCCAGATAATCGGGTCCGGTGACGGCGTCGCGCTCGACGGGCATGAGCTCGGTGGCGCGGCGCCCCTCGCGCACCGCCTCCTCGGCGTGGCCGAGCCCCGCCTCGGCGAAGCCCAGGGCCATGTGCAGATCGGGCTCGTCCGGGTAGACTCCCAGAGCGCCTCGCGTCTCGGAGGCCACCGTGGCGTAGGTCTGTCTGGCACGAGCCGAATCGCCCGAGGCTCCCAGGGCCCAGGCGAGATAGAGCTTCCGGGGGAGCGCGACGTTCTGGGGGTCGGTCCAGCTGGTGAGGGTGTCCGCGCGTACCCGCCGGATCGCCGCGGCGAAGTCCCGAGCGTACCAATCGGCGTAGAACTCGGCCGACGCGTAGGCGACGTACTTGTCGGAACCGCGTGCCAGTGCCGCGAGGGCGGAACGAAGCTCACCCAGGTTGTCGCCCTTCCAGAAGAAGCGGCACCACAGGCGCGACATGTGGGCGTTGGAGGTGTCTCGCGCTACGCGGGCCATCATCGCGTAGACCGAGTCGGCTTCGGCATAGCGGCGCAGCATCAGGTAAGCGAGCCCCAGCTGATCGAGGGTGCCGGGCTGGCGCGGGTCCAGGAGGACCGCCTTCCGGAAGCCGGTGATGGCGGCGTCCCAGTGACCCAGCCGGCGGGCGATGGCGGCCAGATACTCCTCGACCTCGGCGCTCCCGGGAAGGCTTCGGCGGGCCAGCTCCAGCTCCCGGCGCGCCCCGTCGTAGTCTCTCCGCCCCCAGTACAGGTACAGGGCCAGGGCCAGGTGGCCCTCGCCGAGGTCCGGCTGCAGGGCCAGAGAGCGGTCAGCGGCCGCCTTCGCCGCCGCCAGCCTGGCCTCGGTCCGGTCGGGCGCGAAGAAGTACATCTCCATGTGCGCCTCGGCCAGCGCCGCGGCGGCCAGGGCGAAGGTCGAGTCCCGCGACAGCGCCTGCTCGTACAGCCGAATGGCCCGGGGCATCTCCGCGGCGACCAGAGCATTGTCATCCTTGGCACGCTGGCCGTGGGCGTCGGCCTGGAGGTAGAGGTCGTAGGCATTCGCATCTGTCGTGGGGGGGGCCGTCACCCGCTGGCGCTCGGCCGGCGTGAGCCGGGCCTGGAGCGCATCGGCCACCTTCTGCGCCACCTCCCCCTCCACGCCGAACACGTTCTCGAGGGTGCGCGTGTAGTCTTGCGCCCACAGGTGCGCGTCCGTGCGGGCGTCGATGAGCTGCACGTTGATGAGGACCTGATTCCCGGCCCGCTGGACGCTCCCCTCGAGCATGGTCGCCACGCCCAGCTCCTGGGCGATCTGCCGGAGGTTCCCGGGGCGGCTCCCGTACTGCTCGGTGGAGGTGCGGGAGATGACCTTCATGTCGCCGACGCCCGCCAGCTTGGTGAGGATCATGTCCTGCATGCCGCTGGCGAAGTAGGCGTTGGAGCTGTCGCCGCTCAGGCTCTCGAAGGGGAGCACGGCGACCGATCGGGCCGGGATCGAATCAGCCGTCGGTACGCCGGGCGCCGCAGCCGGCGTACCGACAGCGGAGCCGCCTGTCGATGCCGCCTCGTGCTTCGGCCCGAATCGGCCCCAGGCCAGCACGAGGACGGCCAGAACGAGACTGGCGATAATCGCGTTGTTGAGGCCGCGGCCCACACGGCGCGCGGCCTCGGGAGCGCGGGCGGCCGCGGAGCTCTCGGGCACCGTCCGGCGCACACCCTCCGGGGTGATCTCGAATGCCCACGCCAGGATGAGGGCGATCGGGAACAGGAGCGCGACCATGGCGAGCAGGACCTTCAGCACCCAGGGAGGGGCGCCGAGCGTGGGGAGGACGAAGCCGGCGAGCTGGAGCACGACCCACCCGGCCGCCGCGTAAGCGATCGCCACCCGCACCACGTGACGCCGTTTGAGCTCGCGGAGCAGGTTGGAGCCGCTCATGCCAGTCCGGGTCCTGGGGGGTGCTCGGGGGGAGCAGACGGGGCCGATCTTCCGGCGAGAAACGTAGATTCGGCCGCCACGGGGCGCAACGAGGGTGCCGGCTCCTCCACACGGGAGTCGACCTCCCGCGTCGCCAGCGGGGGGTCCGCCGCTCGACCGCCGGGTCGGCGCCGCGTTCGGACCCTGTGGGTGTATCATTAGCGATGGACGACCGGGCCCGCCCTTCCGACCCGCTGCCGCGGGGCGACGATCCAACCGGGCTCCACCTGCCTGCCGGCACGCGCCCGGGACGGGTCCGGCTCCAGGTGGCCGACCTCGAGCGCTCGCTCGCCTACTACGAGGGGATCCTCGGCTTCCGCGTGCTGCAGCGGGTGGCGGACGCCGCGTGGCTGGGTGCCGCGTCGACGGACGCCGCGCCTCCGGTCACCGGTCCTCCGCTCGTCGAGCTCCGCGAGCGCCCAGGCGCCGCCTCCTGGCCGGGCGGGGGCCGTCCCGGCCTGTACCACTTCGCCGTCCTCCTCCCCCACCGGGCGGCGCTCGGCCGGTTCGCGGCGCACCTCCTGGAGAAGGGGATCACGCCCGGCGCGTCCGACCACCTGGTCAGCGAGTCGCTCTACCTGCGGGACCCGGACGGGCTCGGGATCGAGGTCTACCGGGATCGCCCGCGGGCGGAGTGGAGGCGGCGGGACGGGGAGGTTGCCATGGCGACCCTGCCCCTGGACCTGGAGAATCTCCGGCGCGCCGGCGAGGAGGCCCCCTGGGAAAGCATGCCCGGAGGGACCACGATCGGGCACCTGCACCTGCACGTGGGTGACCTGGGGCGTGCGTCCGCCTTCTACCACGACGCGCTCGGCCTGGACCGCACGGCGTGGAGCTATCCCGGCGCCCTCTTCCTCTCGGCGGGGGGCTACCACCACCACCTGGGGCTCAACACGTGGGCGAGGTCGGACCGCCCGCCGGGCGAGGACGACGCGAAGCTCCTGGACTGGGAGCTGCTCCTCCCGGGCGCCGATGCCGTGGAGGCGGCGCTCGGCAGGCTGGAGGAGGCCGGCCACGCCGTCGAGCGCGACGGGGAGGGCGGCCGGGTGCTGGACCCGTGGGGGACCGCCCTGCGGCTGAGGGCGGAGGGCCCGGCGGCCTAGCTCCGGCTCCGGTTGGTGGTCGCTTCCTGACCTGCTCTGTCGAGGCGCGAAAGGAAGCAGGCGAGGAGCTGTCGCTCAGCGCGGCTCGGCCGCCGAGCTGGCCTGCGCGGCCGGCGTCGGCGCAGGCTCGGGGGCGACCCGGACGGGGCCGCGCTCGCGGAGCAGCTCCTGGAAACCTGGCTCCTTCCGGAGCGGATCCCAGAAGGGATCGAGCCGGAGCCTCGCGGGCGAGAAGATGCCGCCGCTCGCCATGGACAGGAGCTGGTCCAGGAGGTCGATGGCCTCCCGTTTCTGGCCCACCTGGGCGTACAGCTGGGCCAAATAGGTCAGATAGCCGGGTCCGGTGACCGCGTCTCGCTCGACCGGCATGAGCTCGGCGGCGCGGCGTCCCTCGCTCACCGCCTCCTCGGCATGGCCCAGCCCCGCCTCGGCGAAACCCAGGGCCAGGTGGAGCTCCGGCTCGTCCGGGTGGGCCTCGAGGGCGCTGCGTGCACGCGCGGCGACGGCCGCGTAGCTCGTCCTCGCGCCGGCCGCGTCGCCCGAGGCTCCCAGGGCCCAGGCGAGATAGAGCTCGCGGGGGAGCGCGATGTTATTGGGATCGACCCAGTCGGCTAACGTGTCCGCGCGTACCCTCTGGGCCGCCGCGGCGAAGTCCCGGCTGTACCAGTCCACATACCACTCGCCGGCGGCGTTGACGATGTATCGGTCGGTCCCGGGGGTGAGCGCCGCGTAGGCCGAGCGAAGCGCCTCCAGGTCCTCACCCTTCCAGAAGACCCGGTTCCACAGTCGCGACAGGTGGATCTCGGAGCTGTCGCGCGCCACCCGGGCCTC
>CAYXHP010000053.1:0-17567 GCA_964465015.1 uncultured Gemmatimonadota bacterium | reverse complement strand
GCGCGCTGCAGGAAGCGCTCGAGTCCCTCGACCTCGGTGAGCCGCTCGAGGAGCGCCGTCGCCTCCCCGGCCGAGAGCTCGACCCGGTGGCGACCCGACTCGATGTAGTCCACCAGCCAGTCGCGCTCGGCGGGGTTCTCGACGTGACCCAGCTCGTAGCCGATCGGTCCGCAGTAGATGTCGCGCAGGCGGTCGATGACTTCGGCCGCGGTGCGTCCGAAGTGCTCCAGACCCAGCGCCGCCGAGGGGAGCGCCTCCAGGTCCCCGCGCTCGAGGCCGTGGAAGGCGGGCTCGAGCATCGGATGACCGCCCGGCTCCGAGCCGAGAGGGTCGAGGTGGGCGGCGAAGTGGCCGAGCTCGCGGTACGCCTCCACGAGGGCGGCGGCCCGGGCGGCGTTCCGGAGCTGCTCGGCGGACACCGGGGCGGGCACCGGTGCCGCCACGGCGGGGGCCACCGGCGCGCCCGCGGCGCCGGCGCCACCGTCCGCCATCCAGTCGGCCAGCGACGGCGGGATGAGTCCCCGGTCCCGGAGCGACCGCTCGTAGAGCTGCTCCGCGTAGCCCGCGTTGTATCCGTCGGCCCGGACCCCGGTCCGGGCGCGTCCGCTCTGTTCGCTCAAGCCTGCCCCTCGCCTGCCTCTGTATGTCCACGCCGCCACGGCCCGGGAGCTTCCGGGGCGGGGTCGGCCGCTGATGGTAATCTACCGTGGAGGCGAGGCCTAGGTCCGCATCGGGGGGAGGGAGCGGCGGCGGGTGAGCGGCGCGGGCGAATGCCGAAAGCCGGTGTGGGGGACGGTCAGACGGGGAGCTCGAGCCCCGTCTCGATCGGAAGACCCGGTCGCCGTCGAATCCCGGAGCGCTCCGCTAGGGCGTCCCGGCGCCCTTCGTCACGGCCGCGGCGACGGCTTTGGAAGCCTCCTGGACCAGCGGCGTGAGCAGGTCCTCGCCATCGGACTTCGCCTTCCGCTTGTCGCTCTTGTCCACGAGTGCTCGCCCGTCGCTCGCCTCCAGACGGTACGTCAGGGACACCTCGTCCTTCACCTTGACCGAGCTGGCGTAGGCCGAGGCGGCCTCGCTCACCGCCTCCGCGGCCGCTGTGGCCGCGATTCGGCCGGCCTCGGAACCGCTCACGGCCCCGGCGGCCGACCATGCGCCCTGCTGTGCGGCGCTGCCGACCACCTGGTGCAGGAAGCCGCCGCCGCTGGTCTTGCGCACGTGCTTCACCGCGCTCAGCAGCAGGTAGGGGCAGCCATCGGCCTTCGCTTCCTCGCGGACCTGCGACTCGAGCCGGGCGGTGAGCGGCTTCACGCCGAGGCTCGGACCCGTGAGATAGCTCGTGAACAGCTCCTGCACGGCGGTAGTGGCGGCGGCCGCGTTGCCGACGGTGCTCTCGACGCTGGTGGGCGCGAGACAGATCTGGCTGCTGCTCACCGTCGTCGTGTCCTGCGCCATGGCGGAGCCAAGCGGCGCCAGGATCAGCAGGCAAAGCGTGTGATGTCGGATCCTCATGGAGAATCTCCGTGATGGGCTTCCTGTGGGAACCCCGGTATCGAGCGGGCCCCCCCGTTCCTCCCGGCCCCGCCTTCCGCCGCACAGTCCCTGGAGAGTTCCACGCGTCGGTTGTGGGCCCGCCCTTCGATCGTGGCGTTGGACTCCACCGGCCGGGTGAAGCCGTATCCCTTCGAGGAGAGCGTGGCGGCGGCAACGTCGTACTGCGATACCAGGGCCGTGCGCACCGCCCGGGCGCGCCGCTCGGAGAGGTCCTGGTTGTAGGCGGCCGACCCGATGCTGTCGGTGTGGCCCTCCACCGTGAGCTTCCAGTCGGGGTGCGCCATGATGAGCGCCGCGACCGCCTTCAGCGCCGGCGCAGACTCAGGCATGATCTCGGCGCTCCCCGTGGCGAAGTACACGCCGTGCAGCTCCACACGGCAGCTCTTCCCGGCCAGGTCGGTGCCCAACCTGGCCGCCTCGTCGGCCGTGCTCGATGGCCGGTCGATCCGGATGACCACCGAATACCTATCCTGGTGGGTCCACTTCAGCGTCAGCGGGAAAGCGGGATCGTCGAGCCACCAGAACTCGACGTGCTCCGTCGGCTCGGTCCCGAACCTGAAGTCCCCGGCCGCGTGGACCGCCGGCAGCGTCGTACGCAGTCCGTCCAGGAGCACGGGGAACGGCACCGTGCCGGGCTCGACCCGGTGGAGCGTCCCGCGGTAGTAGCGACGCTGGTATCCGAGCAGCGCGAACATCGACGACAGGTTGCGGGGAGTCACGGCGGCTCCGGACTGGCCCTTGGGCTCCGCGGGGCTCGGGGCCGACCCCAGGGCGCTCGCGAACGCGCCCATGGTCTTGTCGATCGTGGAGGTGCCCAGCACCAGCGGGAGCTGACCCGTGGAGTCCAGTGTCTTCAGCCCCGCGCTCGAGAGCTCGCCGAAGGTCTGGCCGGGAAGCAGCCTCGGGTCGTCGCTGCTCCAGAACAGGGACAGCCGCAGGGCCGAGTCGAGATCCACCCTCCGCACGTCCCGGGTGATCGTGAACCGGCCGATCTTGTCGTTCGCGACCTGGTTCGTGGGCGCACCCAGGTGCAGCTCGAAGGTGGTCACCTCCGGCGTGACGCTCATGACCTTGAGGTGGTTCTCCATGTCGAGGACGTCGTAGTTGACGTCCGTGCCCACGAGGCCGTAGAAGTCCGCCGTCGTGATGACGAGGCCCTGCACGGGCTTGATGGTCGAGGCCTGCGCGATGGCCGGGGCGGCGCCCGGAGCCAGCGTCACGCAGGCCACCGCCCCCAGCGTCGCGAACCGCGACCGGGGGCCCACCCGCCGCCCGAGCATCCGGGCGCCGCGTCGTCTCGCCGGATTCGGCGGTCCACGCCGGGGCACGGTCAGATCTCGCATGCCTTGATCGGAGGATCCGTCTTCAGGAAGTCGGTGTGCCATATCTGCTTCGAAGGGCTCAACTTGGCCGATGCGACGGTCGATAGGAACGGCACGAACGGGATCTGCGGCACCTGGGTCTCGATCCCGACGTGACCGTACGAGTCCAGCGTCACTCGCTTGCACGGCGGGAGACCGAGGGGGCTCGCGACCGCCGCACCGTTCGTCATCGTGAACACCGTCACCTGGTCGACGTACGCCACCGAGTAGAAGCCCACCATCCCCAGGCCCACGCCGAGACGGGGCAGCTGGAGGCCCCACACGACGCCCGATACGCCCAGGCTGTTGCCCTCGTAGGACGTGACCTCGGGCTTGCCCGCCGACCCGTTCCCGATCGACGTGCTGGCCGAGCCGGTCGCGCTCAGGCCCGCGGAGCCGCTGAAGGCGAGCTTCCCGTCCAGCTTCAGGGCCGCCTTCGCGCCAGTCAGGAACACGTTCACGTTGAAGTCGGCGGCGAGCTGCACCATGAACGGTATCCCCCCCACGGGGATGGGTATGTAGAACGCGATCGGAAGGTGCATGACGGGAACTTTCGTGGTGCCGTTGCCCTTCTGGCCCCAGCGGGCGACGATGGACGCCTTGACGTCTCCTTTCAGGTCTTTGAACAGGCCCTGGTACTGGTCCAGCTTCCCGTTCGACATGTCCATCATGTCGTCCAGGACGAAGTCATCCAGGTCGACCGACGAGCGGAAGCGCACGTCGAGGTTCGAAGTGGCGAACTCCGCCAGGCTCATCCACTTCACGTTCTTGAGGAGATCGAAGCTGATCTTCTTCCTGGCCGCCAGCGCCTCGTCCTTGGCCTGCTGCGCCGCGGAGGTCTTCTTGGCCGCCTCCTGGATCTTCTCCTCCAGCTCGGCCTGCTCCTTCGTGAACTTGGCGGTCGCCTTCGCCTCCTCGGTGCTCATCAGCTGATTCGGATCTTTGGGGAGGTTCTCGGCTTTGAGCTTCTTCATCTCCTCCTGGTACTCCTGCGTGAGGCTCTGGAGCTCCGTCTGCTCCTTGAAGCTCTCGCTCTTGGCCTCGAAGAGCTCGTCGTCGGCCTCGTGCACCTTGGCGTCGAGCTCGGCCGTCTCCTGCATCGCCTCCTGGAACTTTTCCCGAACCTGCTCGTTGGTCTCCCTCACCTGGCCCAGGTCGGCCCCCTCGTCCTCCTTCTTGGCTTCCAGCGTGAGAGTCGCGCCCGTGTTCCGCGAGGCGTACAGCAGGGCGTACTCGTATCCCTTGACCTTGCCGGCGAACAGGTTGCTCATGGCGACGCCCTGACCCCAGTCGTCCTCGCCGGTCTTCTCCGCGCCCGGGGGGCTGCCTTCGTGCGGAGGGTTCTCGTCGGGGGCCGGCGAGTCGACGCGCGCCCGGTAGCCGTAACCGTCGACCGCGCTCCCGGCACCGGCCGGACCCCGTGCCATCGCGAACATCACCGGACCCGGCGGACTCGAGGCTCGAGAGACGTGGCTCGCGGGTTCGGGCAGCAGATGGGGCCTATACGCCATGAAGCTGTTCCGGAGGTCGATGGGCGCCTCGAACTCGATGTGCGCCTCGGTCAGCGCTTCCGAGAGCGGTACCGGGCTCGTGCGCACGAGCGTGGTGCCGTCCGCCGTCGCCAGGCTGTCGACCCTGCGGATGGCGATGTCCCAGATCCACAGGATGCTGCCCGGCTTGAGCGCTGCGATCGCGGGCTCCGAGGCCGTGAACGTGTATTCGGAGCCATCCTGGCTGATGGCCTGAAGGGAGCGCATGGCCGCTTCGCGGTCGACGGCCACGGTGGCGGGATTCCACTTCACGTCGAACCTCTTGGGCTTGACCTCGGTGACGGACTTCAGGTAGGCGCGGATGGCAGCCGGGTCGCTGCCATCGAACATCTGGCCGGCGATGGCCAGGGTCGCACCGGGGGGAGGAGTCGGGCCCTGCTCGGAGCCCGCCGCGGGCGCACCCCGGGAAGATCCTCCTCCGGGCGCCTTCTTCTCGCCCTTCCCGCAGCCGGTCGCGAGCGCCCCGGCGAGAGCCAGGGCGAGGAACGCTGCAAGGTGCCGCGACCCGACGCTCATGGTGCGATCCTTTCCCAGCCGGGCGTACCCCGGCCCCGAAATCCGCCAGCGCCTCATCGAGTCCGACCCGCGACCGCCCTAGTGGCCGCCCGGACCGCCCATGCCTCCCATGGGGCTCATCCCGTTCGTCAGCGGTTCCTCCTTGAAGCCCTTGGGGATCTCGAAGCGGTCGGCCGAAATGGACTGCTTCTGGATGCTGGTCACCGCGTCCTCGTTCAGCGGCTGGCCGTTCTCCATCTCACGCGTCAGGACCGGGAAGCCGTGCGGGTCGGAGAAGGCCTTGGCGCGCTCGTTCATCATCTTGGCGATGCCCGGGAAGGTGACCGTGGACATCATGTCCTTCATCATCGCCGACATCTGCGTCCAGGCGGCCTCCGCCTGGTCCCCGCCTGGGACTGAGCTCCACGGTACCACGCAGTACTGCATCTCGACCTTGTCCCCCACCCGCATCTCCCAGATGTGGCATGTATACGAGCCGCTCGTCTCGTCCTTGCCCCCATCGACGTAGGTCACCGGGGGCGTCGCCGCGGTCGCCGCGTTCCCCTGGAAGCGGTCGATCATCTGCTGCATCATGGCGCGGCGCGCGGGGGGCATGTTGGCCATCTGCGCCTTCATCCCCTCCATCATGGCGTTCACCTGCGCCATCGCCTGCTGCATGGACGCCTTGTCGATCTTCTTGTAGGTCCGGGCCTGGGTGTCGACGTCCCAGATCGCGCCGTCCCGGACGATGGAGAAGCTGTTGATGTGCCCCCGCTCGTCCATCTCGTCCTCGCGCATCATGCCGCCCTGGATGTAGATCGTTCCGCTCGGGGTCGGCTTCCCCGACGGCAGGTCTCGGTGCGTCATCTGGATCACGACCCCCTGGGCCGTAGCGACCGTCTTGGCCTGCTGCTGGGCGGCGACGCCCGCGCTGACGAAGGCCAGGGCGAGCGCTGCGATGGCTAGAGACTTCATGTCGACCTCCGTGTGGGTTCTCCGAGCGCCGCGTCGCCTCAGCGCGCCACGGCGGGTCCGGACCTTCCTCTTCTCACAGCTTCCGCAAGGCGGCCGAGGCCAGCCGAGCGGCCTTGTGCTGATCGGTCCCCATGGGGATGCCGGCCTCGATCAGCACATCCCGCTTCACCGCCTCGAAGTTGAACCCGATGACTCCGGCCCACTCCCAGGCGCCAGTGTCGGATACCGCCTGCGCCATGTCCACGCGAATCGTCTGCTGGTAGACGGTGTCGTTCTGCTTCCACTTGACCCGCTGCGTGAGCGCGTCCGACGCGATGCCCGCGACGTGCGCCTTGGAGCGGTATTCCGCGTAGCCGCCGCGCCACCAATAGAAGAGGCTGTAGATCGCCGGCGGGCCCTGTGACGGCACCTGGTAGTCGCACTCGTCGGTCCCGTTGGGCTTGGGATCGGACAGGAGCGGCCCGAGTATGGCCTCGACCTCGGCGCGAGTGAGCACCGAGCAGGGATCGACCGGTCGCGGCCGCGTCCCGGCGAGCGCCGCCGCCTCTTCCACGTGAGCGCCGCCGTCGATCTTGAGCGGCCGGTCGATCCGCTTGAACGCGGCGTCGACGAGGCCGGCCGCCTGCGGCAGCGTCAGGTCGGTGGCCGTGAAATCGATGTCGATCATCTGGTCGCCGCGCAGCGCCAGGAAGTCACAGCAGTTCATCGGCATCAGGGTGGCCTCGTCCCACTCGCCGGTGAGCTCGGTGCCATCCTGGAGCTTGAAGGCCTGCTTGAGCTGCGCGTCGGGCGCCGAGCCCAGGAGCTTCTTGCCGAAGTTCGCCATCCCGAACGCCTCGGCGCCGCCGGTGAAATCGACGCTCATGGAGATGACGTGAAAGTCGGCCGTCTCGTAGATGCAGTGGTCCCCGTCCGCGGTCGGTGAGTCGGGGTCCCCGCCCGAGCGGAAGGGCGCGACAGCCAGCTTGGACCCCAGGACGGCCTCGACCTCCGAGGGCTCGAGCAGGGAGCATGGATCGTCGTAGTCGTACTCGTCCGTGCTCGACTCGGAGATCGGCGGCGCCTGCGAGCCCGAGCTCGTCGCGGAAGTCTTCATCCCGGAGGTATTCACCGCCCGTGAGGGCGCCGCGCGGCCGCACGCTGCGGTCAGGAGACACACGAGGCTCAGGGTGACGGCTCCGCTTCGTATCCGGCTGCCTCGATCGAGCATTCCTCGTCCTCCCGCGGTGCCGGGACATCCCGGCCGGCACGGCGAGCGCGACCGGCTCGGTCCACCGCTGCCTGGTGGCCGGGGTGCACCCCCGTGACAATTCATGGGAAAGCTAGGAGGCGAGCGTTACAGGTCCGTCACCGGGGCGGGTCTGCGGGTGGGGGGCGGGGCGCGGGGGATCAGCGCCGAGAGGCCAGGTTCCTTCGGCTCAGGGAGATGACAGCCCGGTCACGCGCCGCTCTCGACCGCAAGCGCGGATCCGCCGAGCGCCAGGCCCGCGCCACCCGGTCGTAATAGGCCGCCGCGCTGTCCGGCTCGGCGGCCGCGTCGTAGGCCCGGGCCAGCAGCTCCTGGAGCTCGGTCCGCGTCGCGTAGTAGTTGCCACCCTCGATGGAGCCGCTCAGCGCGTGCCGGAGCACGGAGACGGCTTCGTCGGGCCTGCCCAGCCCGACGAGCGTCCTGGCCAGCTGGAGGTCCAGCCGGGAAAAGCCCTCCGTCTCCGAGACCACGGCCCGACGGAACGCGGCCACGGCCTCGTTCGGTCGCCCGCGCGCCAGCCACAGGAGACCGCGCAGGTATTCGTGCAGGTGGCGGTCGCGCCCGAGTCCGCTCCGCAGCCCCCACGTGCGTACCGTGTCGGCGAGCGCGGCGAGCTCCGCCGTATCGCCCACCGCGGCGAGCGCCGAGCCGGCCTGGGTCAGGAACCAGGTCCGGCGGCGAGCGAGGTTGCCTACGCCCGCCGGTCCCGAACCGGGCTTGGGCCGTGCCTGCGCCTCGAACAGCTGCGCCGCCTCCCGGTAGCGGCCCAGCTCGAAGAGCACCTGGCCCCGGGCCACGAGGGCGGCTCCGCCCCCCAGCGTCGAGCCACTCTCGACGGCCACCAGCGGACCCCGCGCCACGGCGAGCGCTTCCCGCAGACGACCCTGCTCGCGGAGGCTGATCACGAGCCACCAGAGCGCGTCCTCGCGGCTGTTGGCCTGGCCGGTCAGCGCCAGCGTCTGGAGCAGGCGGTCCGCCACGGCGAAGTTCCCCGCCCGGATCTCGATCTGCGCGCGCCCGATGGGATCGTCGTGCTCATCGGCCGCGTACGCCGTGCTGCTGTCCAGAGCCGCCCGCGCCTCGTCGAGCCTGTCGGAGCCCGCGAGCGCGTTGGCGAGCTCCAGCCAGGCGCTGCGGGAGCGCGGGCTCACGCGCACCCAGCCGCGGGCGACCCGCACGGCCGCCGGCATCGAGTCGGCGGACTTGTAGGTGTTCACCAGGAGCCACTCGGCGGTGCACACGGGACATTCACCGCCCGCCGCGTGGGTCCCGTCGGGCCGGCTCGAAAGGACGGCACGAAGATGGGGAACCGCGCCGAGGTAGTCGCCGTCCATCCACAGGGCCTCGCCGACCGCGAGCTGGGCCTCGGGCCACGCAGGCAACCGCGTCGCGAGAGATTCCGCGACGGCCAGGCGATCGGGACTGTTCGTGGCATCCGCCCAGCCGAAACGGATCAGGAGGCGCTCGGGCTCCGAGACGGACGGGGCGAGGTCCATGGCGGCGCGGAGCATGCGCACCGCCGCCGTGTCATCGAAGCGGGAATCGGCCAGGAAGGCGTAGTAGGCGCACATCGCGCAGGCGGCGTCCTCGGTCAGGGCGGCCTGGAGGAGTCTCGCGGCCTCGCGCTCGTCACCGGCGTAATAGCGCCCGAGTCCCTCCTCGTACAGGCGGCGCGCGACCGGCGAAGCGATCGTCGCCGTGGGCGACGCGGCCTCGGCCCGCCGGGAAGCGGCCGAACTCCCGTCCGGCCCGCCGCTGGGAGCCAGCAACTCGCCCACCACGAGCACCGCCAGCATGGCCAACACCCCGGCGGCGGGCAGAACCGCCCCGCGCGGCGAGCCGGGCCACCAGCGCAGGCGGCGCGCCAGACTCGCGCCGCCGACCGCCGGACTCCCGCGACCGGGCTCCGTGGCCTCCGGCACCGACGCGCCGGGCCTCATCGCCTTCCGTTCCGAAGGCTCAGAACGCACATCGGCCGCGGGCCCGGGAGCAGCCCCGGGCACCGGCCCGGGTGGCGCCACCTCCGCCGCCCCGCCGGTCTCCGCTGGCCCATTCGAGTCCAGGATCGCCTGGCGAGCCCGGATCGCGGCCACCATCTCCCGCGTCTCCCTGGACGGCCCCGATCCGTATGCCTCGGCCATTCGGCGCGCCAGGTCGTCGGCGGCGTGCAGGGCGCCGGCGCGATCTCCGCGCCGGTCGAGGAGGGCGATGAGACGTCGGACCGCGACTTCGTCGTGTGACTCGAGGGACACGGCCCGGCGAGCCCAGTCCGTCGCCGCGGCCGGATCGCCGCCGCGGTCGGCCTCGTCCGCGACCGTCCACATGGCGCGCACCGCGAGCTGCTTCAGCCGCTCGCGCTCCCGCTCCATCCAGTCCTCGAGCTCCCTGGACATGCCATCGACGTAGAACCCGTCGAGCAGCTCCCCCCGGTAGAGCTCCAGGGCCGAGACCGGCGAGCCGGCCTCGAGCTCCCGCTCGAAGGCCACGGCGTCGCAGCAGACGGCGCCGGGAGCCAGCGCAACGCTCTCCCGGTCGGTGCGAAGGACCTCTCCGCCCAGGATCCGGCGAAGGCGGAACAGCACCTGTCGCAGGGCCGCCCGCGCCCTGGCCTCGGGGAGCTCGGGCCAGAACAGGGCCAGGAGGGTGTCGCGGCGGAGCGCGCGGCCGTCGGCTCCCGCCACGGCCAGAAAGGCCAGGAGCGCGGTCGGCTTCGGGGGCATGGGCACGAGCCGCTCGCGGCCGTCCTCTCTCACCGAGAGATGGACCCCGCCGAGGAGCCTGAGGTGGGTGGCGGACATGGCGGACTTCCCCCTGCGATGCGGGACAGATCCAGTATCGGTACCCACCCGTCACCGCGCCAGATCCCCCGGCGCCGGTCCCTCCGCCCGTCCCCGGCCCTCCGCACCGGGCCGGGACGCCCGGCCGGGACGCCGGTCGTATCAGGCGAGCAGGGCCCGCACGGCCGCCCGGTCCACCTTGCCGTTGGCCACGCGGGGGAGCGCCGCCACCGCCCGCAGGCGCCTCGGCCGCTTGGCCGGCGCCAGCCGCTCCCGGCAGAAGGCGTCGAGCGCCTCCTCGAGTCGGTCCGGGTCGCCGGCCTCCAGCGCTCCCGGGCTACCGGGCACGACGACCGCGGCCACCCGCTCGCCCCACTCGGCGTCCGGGAGCCCGACGACCGCGGCCTCGAGCACCCGGGGATGGCCGCACAGCACCGCCTCCACCTCCGAGGGATCGACCGTCACGCCCCCCGAGATGATGCGGCTCGACAGGCGTCCGGTGACCCACAGGCGCCCCTCCTCGTCCAGCCGGCCGGCATCGCCCGTCCGCAGCCAGCCGTCGGTGAAGGGCGAGGGCCCGACCGGGCCCTCGCGGTCCGGGGAGACCGATGCGGCTCCGCCGCCATCCGCGGCGGGCCCCAGCACGTAACCCGCCATCACGGTCGGGCCCCGGACCAGGATCTCGGAGTCCTCACCGATCCGCACCTCCGTGCCGGCGAGCGGCCGGCCCACCGTGCCGGGAAAGCGCCGCGCCTCCTCGGGCCGGGCCGTGGCCACCTGCGAGGCCGCCTCGGTGAGGCCGTAGGTGGGGAAGAGCGGATAGTCGAGCTCGAGCGCGGCCTCCACCTGCCCGGGGATGGCCGCGTCCCCGCCCAGCAGCAGGCCTCGCAGGGCGAGGGGAGCCCGCCGCGGCCCGCGCGCCTCGAGCAGCCGGCCGAGCATGGTGGGGACGAGGGACGCATGCGTGATCCGGCCGGCGTCGGCGAGCGCGGCGACCTCGCCGGAGTCGAAGCCGTCCCTGAGAACCAGGCGCGCGCCGGTCCACGCCGCCCGCATGACCAGGGCCACGCCGCCCACGTGCGCCGGCGACAGGGAAGCCAGCCACCGGTCGGACGGTCCGAGCAGCATGCGCCGCACGGTGGCGCGCGCGCAGGCCAGGTGATGGGACGGCCCGAGCGCGACGGCCTTGGGTCGGCCCGAGGACCCGGAGCTGGCCAGGATCGTGTGGATCGGGGCTCCGGGGGACTCTTCGCGCTCGCCCCCAGAGCGCGGATCGAGGCCGGAGGCATCGGCCGAGCCGCCCCCCGGCACACCGACCGCGACCGGAGGCCAGCGGTGGGACAGCTCGACCAGGACCGCGCGCGGCGGCGCCAAGGCCCCGGCCCGGTCCCGGGTGGACGTGTCGCACACGAGGACGGCGGGCCCGAGCCTCGCCAGGTACTCGCGGAGCTCCGGATCCGTCCATTCCGGATGGAGCGGTAGGGCCGCCGCCCCGGCCCGGGGTATGGCGTGCAGGCACACGACGGCCGCGGGGCCGCGGCCGAGCAGGAACGCCGCGGCCGGCCCGGCGAGCGACCCGTCGGCGAGTGCTCCTCCGTCGAGGGGAGCGAGGGAGAGCGAGGCGAGCAGGTCCGCCAGCCGGCCCGCCGCCGCGTTCAGCTCGGCGTAGCTCCGCGCGGCCCTACGATCCTCCAGCGCCACGGCCCGCGGCCATCGGCGCGCCGCCCTGGCCAGGGGATCCTGCGGCCGTTGTCTCGGGGCTTCGGACATCCTAGTGTTCGGCTGGGGATAGACTGTTTTTTTTCGGAATCCACGTTGCGACCGAGGGCAGAGCATGACCCCACGCTTCGTCCATCGAATCCCGGGTCCTCGCGACCCGCGAACCGCCCGCTCCGGCGCGGCGGGTCTCCTGCTCGCCGCGGCGCTGGTCGCCGCTCCGCTCGTCACGGCCTGCGCCAGCAGCCGGCAGATCCAGGTGTCGAGCGGTGGCAACTCGGTGGCCGAGCTCAACACCACCGGGTCGACCTTCAACTTCCGCAGGTCCGGAGACGCCGAGGCCCGCACCGACACCGTCGGCGAGCCGCCCGAGAAGCTATGGTCGCACATGGGCCAGGTCTACGACGCGCTGTCGATCCCGGTGAAAGTGCGGGACGACGACCGGCGCGTCCTGGGAACCCAGAACTTCACGGTCTCCCGTCACCTCGGGAAGGACCGGCTGTCGCTCTTCCTGGACTGCGGCTCTACCATCACCGGATCGATGGCCGACGAGGGCGAGGTCCTCATGACCGTGGCCTCCCAGATCGGACCCGCCGACGCCTCCGGCACGTCCAGCGTGGTGAGCACCATCGTCCAGGGAACGGCGCGTCAGCACGGCCTGAGCTCGAGCCCCACCGGGTGCACGTCCACCGGTCGCCTCGAGCACCTCATCGTGACCCGCGTGACCCTCCTGGCCGAGTCCGGCAAGGACTGAGACGCCGGGCTAGGAGATGAGTCCCGCGGAGAGAACCACCCCGTACACGAGGAGGGCTCGGCCGGTCTGGCTCAGGGCCCGGTTCAGCTCGGAGCGGTCGTCGAAGGCGAGCACGGTCCGGAGCGGTGGAACGGCGCTCGCCACGGCCAGGCTGGCCAGGAGGGAAGCCACCGGCCAGCCGAACAGCGCCACGCCCGCGACCGGCGCGGCCACCGCCACCAGCAGGAGAAGCTCGAACTCCAGCCGGCTGCCGGCCTCGCCCCAGCGCACCGCCAGCGTCTTCTTGTCCGCCCCCCGGTCCGTGGGGATGTCCCGGAGGTTGTTGACCACCAGGATGGCCGTGGTGAGCGCGCCGACCCCGCAGCCCGCCACCAGCGAGGAGGGGTCGAAGCGCAGCGTCTGCACGTACTCGGTGACCGAGACGGCGATGAGGCCGAAGAACACGAACACGAAGGGCTCGCCCAGGCCGTGGTAGGCCAGGGGCCAGGGACCGCCCGTATACGCCACGCCGGCCGCGATCGACGCCAGCCCCACCACCACCAGCGGCCAACCGCCCACCCAGGCCAGGTACAGCCCCGGCAGGAAGGCGAGCGCGAAGGTCTCTATCATCCAGCGCTTCACCCGGTCGGGCGGCACGAGGCCGGCCTGCGTCACCCGCACGAACCCCTGGCGCTCGTCGGTGTCCGCGCCGCGGTGATAGTCGTGGTAGTCGTTGGCGAAGTTGGTCCCGATCTGGATGAGAAGCGCCCCGAGCAGCGCCGCCCCGAAGGGCCCCGCCGCGAAGTGGCCCGCCCACCGGGCCAGCCCGCCGCCCACCAGCACGGGGGCCGCCGCGGCCGGGAGGGTGTGGAGCCGGGCCCCGATCACCCAGGCCCTCAGCGCGCCGCCCTCTCCAGTCGGGGGGGCGCCGGTTCCCGCCGCCCGGTCCCCCGCCCCGGCCCTCACGGCCTCCAGGGGTACTTCCCGAAGTCCGGCCGCCGCTTCTCCACGAACGCGTCGCGGCCCTCCTGCCCCTCCTCGGTCATGTAGAAGAGCATGGTGGCGTCCCCGGCCAGCACCTGCAGTCCCGTCTGGCCGTCCACGTCCGCGTTCATGGCCGCCTTGATGAACCGGATCGCGATCGGGCTCTTCTGGAGGATTTCCCTGGCCCACCGGATTCCCTCGGCCTCGAGCTCGTCGTGGGGCACGACCGTGTTCACGAGGCCCATGTCCAGCGCCTCCTCCGCCGAGTACTGCCGACACAGATACCAGATCTCCCGCGCTTTCTTCTGGCCCACGATCCGCGCCAGGAAGGCCGATCCGTAACCGGCGTCGAAGCTCCCCACCTTGGGGCCGGTCTGGCCGAAGATCGCCCGGTCCGAGGCGATGGTCATGTCGCAGATGACGTGCAGGACGTGGCCGCCCCCGATGGCGTAACCCGAGGCCAGACAGATCACGGGCTTGGGCATGGTGCGGATGAAGCGCTGGAGCTCCAGTACGTTGAGCCGCGGCACCCCATCGGTGCCCACGTAGCCCGAGTCGCCGCGGACCTTCTGGTCCCCGCCCGAGCAGAAGGCCCAGCCGCCGTCCTCGGCCGGGCCGTTCCCGGTGAACAGCACGACGCCGATCGAGGGGTCCTCGTTCGCGTCGCGGAACGCTTCCTGGAGCTCGAACAACGTGTCCGGCCTGAAGGCGTTCCGGACCTCGGGCCGGTCGAAGGCGATCCGGGCGATCCCCTCCCATTTGTGGTAGGTGATGTCCTCGTACGCCTTCACCTCTTCCCAGTCGGCCTCGGACTTCCAGTACAACTCCCCCATTGCGTCAACTCCCCATCGTGAGGACTGCTCGTTCGGCCGCGCGCACGGCGGCCATCGTCACGGTCTCGTGAAGCTCCCGGTTGCGCTCGCGGTCCGAGCGGACCACCAGCAGGTGGGATCCACCGGTCGCCGTCGCGCGCTCGATGGCGTCCCTCAGCCTTTCGGCCATCGAGCCGGCCGCCGCGTCCGACCCGTCCGCGCCGGCGCCCACCTCCCGGTACTCCAGGCCGTACATCCGCGCCGCGTGACTGAAATCGAGGCCGTGCGGGGTGGCGAAGAACGCAGTGAAGGCCGGCTCGTAGTCCCGGACCGGCAGCAGGTGGAAGATGCCGCCGCCATCGTTGTGGATGACGACGAGGACCAGATCCGCGCCGGCCTCCCGCGCCGACAGCAGGCCGTTCATGTCGTGGTAGAGCGCCAGGTCACCGATCACCGCGACGGCAGGCGCCTCGACCGGTGCGGACTCGCCGCCCGACCCGTCGTCCGGTCCGCCGGGCGTGCCGGCGCGGGTGGCCACGGCCATCCCGAGCGCCGTGCTCACCGAGCCGTCGATGCCGCTCGCGCCGCGGTTTCCCAATACGAACAGGCGGCGGTCGGCCGGACTCCCGAACGCGTCCAGGTCGCGCACCGGCATGCTGCTGCCCACGAACAGCCGCGCCCCGTCCGGGAGCGTGCCGGCCACCGCTGCCAGCACATCACCCTCGAACGGGGCCGCCGAGCCGGCCGCGGCATCCCGGACCGCCTCGGCCCCGCCCTCCCGCGCGCCCCACTCGGCCTCGAGCCACGCCTCCCGCCAGCCGGCAAGGGCCGTGGCTCGCGGGGCCGCGGACGCCCCGTACTCCTCCTCCAGCCGCTCCGCCAGCCGCCCGGCCGCCACGGAGGGATCGGCGCGCAGGAGGCCGGACGCGACGGCCAGGTGATCGGCCCAGCTCGGGCCGGTATCGACCACGACCTGGTCCACGTCGGCGTGCTCCTCCAGGTAGCGGGCCAGCGCCGCGGAGGTGGAGGCCGGCCCGAGGCGGAGGACGAAATCGGGGCGCAGGCGCCGCCGGATCCCGGCGGAGCGGAGGAAGAGGTCGTAGGCGCCCAGAGAGCCGGCCGCTGCGCCCGGAGTCCATCGGGCGCCCGAGAGCGGGTCGGCCAGGAGGGGAGCGCCGCTCGCCGAGGCCAGGCGGAGCGCCGCCTCGCCCATCCTCCGCGCCGCCGGGAGCGTGGGGGCCGGCCCGCACACCAGGAGGGGGCGGCCGGCGGCCTCCAGGCTCCGGACCAGCGCCTCCAGCGTCGCCGCGTCGGGGGCAGGCTCGGGCGGCGCGACCGGCGTGTACGGCCGCTCCCCTTCCCTCCCTCGCCCGGCCAGCGGCCAGCGCTCGTCCAGGTCGCCGGGGACGTCTCCCTCCACCGGCGTGGGCTCGAGCGGCTTGGCGAACGGGAAATCCAGGTGCACCGGGCCCGCCGGCGGGCCGAGGGCGGCCCCGAGCGCCCGTCCGGCCAGCGCCCGCACGTACCGGAGCGGCCGATCGGAAACCTCGGGGGCGGCCACCTCGTGGAACAGCCGCACGCGACCTCCGAACAGGCCGAGCTGGTCCACCGTCTGGTTGGCATCGGTGCCGCGGAGGAAAGCCGGACGGTCGGCGGTGAGGACCAGGAGCGGAGCGCGGCTCGCGTCCGCTTCCATCACCGCCGGCAGGAGGTTGGCCGTCGCGGTTCCCGACGTGGTGACCACCACCGCCGGTCGTCCGGAGGCCTTGCCGATGCCGAGTGCGAAGAAGGCCGCGCTCCGCTCATCCAGGTGAACGGTCGTCCGGATGCGCGCCTGGCCGGCCAGGGCCAGCACCAGGGGCGTGGAGCGAGAGCCGGGAGCCACGCAGGCGTGCCGCAGCCCGGCCCTCGCCAGCTCGTCCACGAAGGCCGCCGCCCAGGCCGTATTCCGGTTCGGAGCCCTCACGCCCCCCGTCCGCCGCCCGGAGCGAGGATCTCCAGCGCCGGCCGGAGTTTGAGCGAGGTCTCGTCCCATTCGCGCCCGGGATCGGAGCCCTCGACGATTCCGGCCCCGGCGAACAGTCGGGCCGTGGCGGCTCGCACCACGGCGCACCGGAGGGCCGGCGCGAACACGCCGTCCCCGGCGTCGTCCAGCCACCCGACCGGCCCGGCGTACCAGCCGCGATCGAAGCCCTCCGTCGCGCGGAGGAACGCCGCGGCCGGCTCGCGCGGATAGCCCGACACGGCCGCCGTGGGGTGCATCGCCTCGAGGAGGTCCAGGACGTCACGACCCGGGCCGGCGCGCACGGACAGATCGGTCCGCAGGTGCTGGATCCCGCGCAAGCGGAGGAGGTGCGGAGCCTCGTCCACCGCGGGCTCCTCGCCCAGCGCCGCGAGCCGCTCGCGCATGTCGCGGAGCGAGATCTCGTGCTCCGAGCGGTCCTTGGCGCTCTCGAGGAGAGCGCGGCCCAGGCGGTCGTCGGCGGCTGGATCCTCGGAGCGTGGGGCGGTCCCGGCCACCGCCATGGCCTGGAACCGGCCGGCCGTGCGGGCCGCGACGAGCTCGGGCGAGACGCCCAGGAACAGGACGCCCGGCCTCGGCTCGAACAGGAACGGGAAGCTGCCGTCGTCCCGGGTCCGCAGCCGGGCGAGGAGCGCTTCCGCCCGGGGCGGCCTCGCCAGATCGATCTCCACGGTCCGGGCGAGGACCGCCTTGCGGAACCTGCCGGCGGCGATCGCCGCGAGCGCCGCCTCGACCGCGCTTCGCCACGCCGCGCGCGTGACGATCTCCCGGGGGGGGCCCGGCTCTCCCCGGGCACCGCGGCCGGGGTCGGTTGCTCCTCCGGCGACGTCCGGAGCGCCGCCCTCGCTCGCCGTCGAAGCGAGTTCCAGGATACGCTCGGCCTCGGCGGAGGCGCGGTCGCGCGCCGCGCGACCCTCGCCCTCCACGGTGACCGCGAGCCGCGGGGCGTCTCCCTCTCCGCCCCTCAGCTCGGCGGCGGGCAGGTCGAAGCGCGCGGCGGGAAACTCCCGCCACGCTCCCCGGGGGCGGTGCCCGGGGTGGAAGGCCATTCCGCCGAACCATCGTGACGCGCCCGTCCCGGCGGCGGCGCCGGACCGCGCGGAGAGCTGTCGGCGGACGGCCCCGTACCGATCGGCGGGCCCGGTGGCGTCGACCCGGATCTCGCGGACGCTCCCGCTCCAGGCGCTCCACTCACCCTGCCGGCTCCAGAAGCCGCGGGGAGCCGGGACCGAGGCGAGGAAGGCCTCCGGGGTGACGCCCGGCGCCGGCACGACGACGCGCGTCAGCGGGCGTGCCGACCCCTGGACGTCCCTGGACCGTGGAGTGGTGGTAGCCATGTCC
>CAYXHP010000052.1:0-4872 GCA_964465015.1 uncultured Gemmatimonadota bacterium | reverse complement strand
GCTGGCGTACACGCTCAAGAACGGCTTCACCTACGTGGAGCGGGGGATCGAGCGGGGCCTGGACGTGGACGAGTTCGCGCCGCGCCTGTCCTTCTTCTGGGACGTCCACAACGACTTCTTCGAGGAGATCGCCAAGTTCCGCGCCGCGCGTCGCATCTGGGCCCGGCACCTCCGGGACGTGTACGGGGCGAAGAGGCCGGAGAGCTGGAGGCTCCGGACCCACGCCCAGACCGCCGGGGTGACGCTCACCGCCCAGCAGCCGGTCAACAACGTGGCCCGGGTGGCCTACCAGGCCATGGCCGCGGTCCTCGGCGGTACGCAGTCGCTCCACACCAACGCGCTGGATGAGACGCTGGCGCTGCCGACCGAGCACGCCGCCCGCGTGGCGCTTCGCACGCAGCAGATCCTGGCCTACGAGACGGGGGTGGCCAACACGATCGATCCGCTGGCCGGATCTTACTACGTGGAGCGGCTCACCGACGAGCTCGAAACGGACGCCGAGGAGATCTTCCGCGAGATCGACTCCCTCGGTGGCGTCGTGTCGGGGATCGAGAACGGCTACTTCCAATCCCAGATCGCCGCGTCCTCCCGCGGCTTCCAGCGCGAGGCCGAGTCGGGCGAGCGGGTGATCGTGGGCGTGAACCAGTTCGTGGAGGACGAGGAGGTTCCGATCGAGATCCTCAGGATCGGCGAGGAGGCGGCCTCCAAGCAGCGGGAGCGCCTCGAGGCGCTTCGCGATCGCCGCGACGGGGCCAAGGTGGAGCGGCTCCTGGACCGGCTGGGCGAGGCGGCGCGCGCCGACGAGAACCTCATGCCTCCCATGCTGGACGCCGTGCGGGCCTATGCCACCCTGGGGGAGATCCGCGCCACGCTCGAGGAGGTGTACGGGAGGTTCCACGAGCCCGTGAGCTTCTAGTGGGTCGGCTACGGTTCGCCTTCCGCTCGGAACGAGCTGGCTCGATGGCCACTACCTGGGCGCGACCCCGGCTTCGCCGGGCTGCGGCGGGCGGCGCGGCCGCGGGTATGCGCCTGGACGACGCGTCGGATGCTCATGGCCCAACGAGGGTCCCGGATTCTGACGGCTCGATACCGGGAGCGTTGGCGGCCGTCGCCGCCCGAGACCGGGCTGCCTACCGTGCCGCGACGATGGCCGGAAGCCCGCCGCCACGGCGGCGGTGACAGGTGAGCCGATGGCGTGAGCGGGCGCCCGTCGTCGCGCTTCTGCTCTCGGTGGCCGCCGGCGGGTTCGGCTATGGTGTGATCGCCGAGCACTTCGGGCTGTTTCCCGTCGCTCAGCTCGAAATGCTGTGGCATGGCATCGGGAGCGACCGCGGCGGATCCGAGGCCGTGAGCACGGCCCGAGGCGAACGGATCTTCCGAGCGCAATGCCAGAGTTGTCACGGGACGGAAGGTGCAGGGGGCCGCGGCCCGGCTTTCCGCGGGGGACGGCTAGCGGACCTCGGCAGCCGATCGCAGATCCTGCAGGTGGTGCGGAACGGTCGTCCGGGTACGGACATGCCCGGCTTCGGGCAGAGTCTCAGTCCCGAGGATCGAGCCAGCGTCATCGCTTACGTGGAGTCGCTCGACGCCATCCCCTCCACTCCCATCGTGCCGGCCGACTCGGCGCGTGGCGCCCAGCTGTTCTTCGGGACCGGCGGGTGCGTGGCATGCCACCGGGTCGGGTCGCGGGGCGGTCGGCTCGGGCCCGACCTCTCGCGCGTGGGACTCCGTCGCGGGACCGAGTACCTGCGGCGGTCCATCCTGGATCCCGCGGCGGACATCAGCCCCGAGTTCCGTCTCGTGTCCCTGGTCGACGCGCGCGGCGATTCGATTCGGGGCTTCGTGCTCAACGAGAGCGCCTTCTCCATACAGATCCTGGATCTCAAGGAGCGACTGCGTTCGCTTCGAAAGGCGGATCTCCGCGCTGCGCATCTCCTGGATGGTTCGTTGATGCCCGACTACTCGGACAGGCTCTCGGAGCGACAGGTGGGGAACCTCGTGACGTACCTCCGGTCGCTGGTGCACCGGTGAGCCCGGTCTCGGAAGGGCCGGGTGGGCGGCGTCTTCCTCGCGAGGTCCTCGGCGGGACCCTGTCCATGACCGTCCGCCGCAGCGTGGCGGTGCTCGCGGTCGGCGTGCTCTCCGCGCCACTGCTGGGTCGGGGAAGCCGTTTCGACGGCACCGTCGTACAGGTCCCCGATGCCGGGGTACCTGGGCGTGCGGGAAAGGTGGTGACGCCGCGTGCCGACACTGCGTCACCAGGATCCGGCGTCACCTACCGCCGTCTGCTGGACGCGGGGACGGACTCGACCGCGTGGCTCACCTACTCCGGCTCGTATTCGGGGCAGCGGTACAGCGTCCTCGAAGGGATCGATCGACGCACGGTGTCACATCTGTCGCTGGCCTGGGTCCATCAACTCCCGACGCTCGGACGCGTCGAGAGCACGCCCCTGGTGGCCGATGGGGTGATGTACGTCACCTATCCCCCGGGCGGGGTGGCGGCGCTGGACGTCGAGACCGGTCGGTCGTTCTGGACCCACTCCCGTCGCCCGAGCGGGCCGATCTCGGCGTGCTGTGGGATGCCCAACCGGGGCGTGGCCCTGCTGGGCGAGCGCGTCTTCGTAGGTACGATGGACGGGCACCTGCTGGCCCTGGACATGCGGACCGGGCGGGTGGATTGGGACGTCGTGGTCGCGGATCCGAAGCGCGGCTTCTCGATCACGGGTGCTCCCCTGGCGCTGAAGGACATGGTGATCACCGGCGTGGGAGGTGGGGAGTTCGGCATCCGCGGCTTCATCGACGCCTACGCGGCCGACTCTGGTCGGCGGCGATGGCGATTCTACACGGTGCCTGGCCCCGGGCGCCCGGGGCACGACACCTGGGCGGGCGAGTCGTGGAAGTCGGGTGGCGGGCCCACCTGGCTCACGGGAAGCTACGATCCGGAGCTCGACCTCCTGTACTGGGGCGTCGGCAATCCGTCACCCCCATTCGACGGCCGGGCGCGACCCGGCGACAACCTGTACACGAACTCGGTCGTGGCTCTCGAGCCCGACGATGGGAAGCTGCGGTGGCACTTCCAGTTCACGCCGCACGACACGCACGACTGGGATGCGGTGCAGATCCCCGTGCTGGCGGACATCCGGTCGGGGGGTCGCCGACGGTCCGCGATCCTGTGGGCGAATCGCAACGGCTTCTTCTACGTGTTGGACCGGGACACCGGCCAGTTCCGCCTGGCGCGCAGCTTTGCGCGACAGACCTGGGCGGAGCGCATCGATGAGAATGGACGCCCGGTCGTCAAGCCGAACATCACCCCGACGCCGGAGGGTGTCTGGGTCTCGCCGCCCAGCGATGGCGCCACGAACTGGTGGTCTCCCAGCTACAGCCCCCGGACGGGCCTCCTGTACGTCACGGCCAAGGACGGAGTGGAGGAGTTCCACCGATCCACGACGCCCCCGGATGAGGACACGCACCTGGGGAGCGCCGTGAGCGGGACGGTCGATTCGGCCGGGGCGGTGCGGGCGATCGACCCGCGCACCGGACGGGTGCGCTGGGAGTATTCCCTTCGGCTGATCGCCCCGTCCACGGTCGTGACGACCATGTATCGGTCGCTGTCGGAGGGCGGACTGCTTTCCACGGCGGGTGGACTCGTCTTCGGAGGCACGGACAGCGGGCGGTTCTTCGCCCTGGACGCCGCGACCGGGAAGGAGCTGTGGCACCGGAACCTGGGAGGTCAGATCGTCGCGGCTCCCATCACCTTCAGCCACTCGGGGACGCAGTACGTCTGCATCGCGGCCGGACACGCCATCTTCGCCTTCGCCCTCCGAAAGTAGTCCGCGCCCGAACCTTTCGGCAGCTCGCCCGCACCGAACCTCCATGGCGTGGGCTCCCTCGACGGAGCGCCCCTCGACGGCATAACTTCCTGCGCGCGATAACGAGACGGAAACGGCGCGGCCGCGGGCTCGCGCCTGGACGATAGCAGCGGGACGGACATGGCCGAACGAAAGATCCGAGTGCTGGTGGCCAAACCCGGCCTGGATGGACACGACCGGGGCGCCAAGGTGATCGCGGCTTCGTTGCAGGACGCGGGCATGGAGGTGATCTACACGGGCCTGCACCAGACGCCCGAGCAGATCGCCCAGACCGCCCTCCAGGAGGACGTGGACGTGGTGGCCCTGTCGATCCTGTCGGGCGCTCACATGACGCTGTTTCCGCGCGTGAAGGCCGAGCTGGACGAGCGCGGACTGGAGGACGTCCTCATCACCGGGGGGGGGATCATCCCGAAGGAGGACATGGAGGCCCTCCGGGAGCAGGGGATCGGGGAGCTGTTCGGGCCGGGGAGCTCGACCGTGGACGCGATCGAGTACATCCGCTCCTGGTACGCCGAGCACCGGGCCGCCGACGGGGGGACATGAGCCGAGGCGACGGGGGTCGCCTCCGCGCCATGGCCGACGAGGTCCGGGCGCTGGAGGAGCGACTCCAGCTGGGCGGCGGCGAGGAGCGGATCGAGCGCCAGCACGCCAGGGACAAGCTCACGGCGCGCGAGCGCGTCGAGCTCCTGCTCGATCCGGGCGGCGGCTTCCTGGAGATCGGTCTCCTGGTAGCCCACGACCGCTACGATGGTGAGGCCCCGGCGGCCGGCGTGGTCACGGGGATCGCGGAGGTCGACGGCCGCGAGGTCGTGGTCGTGGCCAACGACGCCACAGTGAAGGCGGGCTCGTGGTGGCCGGAGACGATCACCAAGATCCTCCGGGCCCAGGAGATCGCCATGCGCTGCCGGGTCCCGATCGTCTACCTGGTGGACTCGGCCGGCGTGAACCTTCCCTACCAGGGGGGCGTGTTCCCGGGGCAGTACGGCGCCAGCCGCGTCTTCTA
>CAYXHP010000051.1:0-4845 GCA_964465015.1 uncultured Gemmatimonadota bacterium | reverse complement strand
GTCGAGGACGCGCTGCACGCCACGCGCGCGGCCGTCGAGGAGGGTATCGTTCCCGGAGGCGGCGTGGCGCTCTTGTGGTGTCAGTCGTCCCTGGACGAGCTCCGCTCGCTGGGCATCAAGAAGGACTCGGACGAGGCGATCGGCGTGAACATCATCCGCCGTTCCCTCGAGGAGCCGATCCGGCAGATCGCGCACAACGCGGGCGCCGAGGGCTCCATCATCGTCGAGCGCGTCCGCGAGAAGGGCGAGCTCAACTGGGGCTACAACGCCGCGATCGACACCTACGAGGATCTGGTGGCGGCCGGTGTGATCGACCCCACCATGGTGACGCGCACGGCCCTGCAGAACGCTTCTTCGATCGCCGGGCTCCTGCTCACGACCGAGTGCGTCGTGACGGAGCACCCGGAGGAGGAGAAGGACGAGGGTATGGGCGGCGCCGGCGGCATGGGCGGCATGGGCGGCATGTACTAGGAGCCGCTCTTCGGACCGGGGCCGGGCACCGCGCCCGGCTCCCCGGTCCACGTCCGTTGTCTCGAGGGCCCGGCCACGTGCCGGGCCCTCGTCGTTTCGACCGGGACGGATCCTTTGGCGGGTTGGGGAGGTAGCCTAGCTTCTGGCGCGGGGAGTGACCGGGGCCTCTCCGGCCTCGTCCTCGTGTGTAACCACGATCGCCACCGGAGACTGCGCTTCGATGCGAGACTTTGTGAGGACCACGTCGAGCCACCGTCGGAGAGTCCCCTTCCGGCTGGTCCTGGCCGCGGGCGGCACGGTGCTTCTCGCGGCCTGCAGTGGCAGCGGCACGGGCACCAGCAAGAATCCGCCGCCGCCCTCCGGCGACAGCACGGTCGTGGATGCCAATCTCGGGATCGGTGAGAGCCAGGTCGTCCCCGGCGACGGGAACATCCTCAAGATCCAGCTGCCGTCCGCGAGTGGCGCCCGGGAATATCGGGTGGCGGTGCAGAGCGCGGCGCAGACGACCTCTTCGACGTCGATGCTGCTCCAGACCTCGACGCCTTCAGGCAACGCGGACGTCGTCCCCCGCCTGGCGCGGAGGACCGTTTCGGGCTTCGACCAGTTGCGCGAGCGCTGGCAGCAGCGCGACGTGATGGAGCTGAGGCTGCGTGAGCACATCCGCTCGTTCCTCAGAAGCCACGCCCTGCAGCCGGCGCGGACCGGGGCGACCGGCCCGCGCCTTGGCGCCGGGCTCCGGGCGGCCACGGCGCCGTCATTGGGCGACACCATCCACTTCACGTATCCGGTCAAACAGTCGGACCTCTCGATCACCTGCGACACCACGCAGTCGAGCAAGATCACGGCGGTGGTCAAGAAGGTGAGCAACCGGGCTATCTTCGTGGCCGACGTCGGGAACAGCGGCACTTTCTCGGCCACGGACTACCAGCAGTTCGGGGACGAGTTCGACAACTACATCTTCGCGATCGACAGCGCCTACTTCGGCGGGCCGGCCGACATCGACCAGAACGGCCACGTGTACGTGCTGTTCACCAAGGAGGTGAACGCGCTCACGCCCAAGAACTCGTCGACCTTCATCGGCGGATTCTTCATCCCGACCGACCTCGCGCGCCGGGACGCCAGCTCCACGAGCGGCTCGACGACGGCGGGCACTTGCCCGACCAGCAACGAAGCGGAGATGCTCTACCTCCTCGCGCCGGACCCGACCGGGACCTTCAGCGACACGGTGTCCGTGAGCTTCGCGAAGGAGAACGCCCGCAGCGTGAGCTCGCACGAGTTCCAGCATCTCCTGAGCGCCGAGAACCGGATCATCAAGTCGAACGGCACGTTCAACGACCTGAACGACGTGTGGCTCGACGAGGGACTCTCCCACATCGCCGAGGAGATCGTGGGGCTGGCCGCGGGAGGACACAGCGTCCGGCAGAATCTCACCTTCAGCCAGGTGACCGGAGGCGCGCCGGCCCCGATCGACCCCGCGACCCAGACCCAGACGGACGTGTTCAACACGTTCCTCCTGGACGATTTCGGCCGACTGGCGCGCTACTTCCTGAACCCTTCGGGCACCCAGACGGTGGCGCTCAAGGACCCGGGTGGCATCCCCTCGCTTCAGATGCGGGGCTTCGCCTGGGTGTTTCTGCGCTGGCTCGGAGACCACTACGGGCCCTCGGGGAACGGCGCGGTTCCGGGGAGCAACGAGCAGGCCCTCTTCCAGCGCCTGAACAGCGGCGGACCGTCGCACCAGGGCGGGATCGACGACGTCCTGGGGGCGGTCTCGGACGTGGCCGGGAAGCAGGTGACGTGGGCGGAGCTGCTGTCCAACTTCTCGATCATGCCCGATGTGGACGATGTGGTGGCGCTCCAGTCCAGCGTGCAGGATCTGCCGACGTGGAATCTCCGCAACGTCTTCCAGGGTTTGCACGACAACGCCGGCACCGGTCAGAACACCGAGTTCCAGAAGGTCTATCCGCTGACGGTCACGAGCTCGGGCTTCGTCGCCGACAGCTTCCCGTTCGACGTGAACGGGAGCGCCGAGGCCTACTTCACGTTTGGATCCACCGGGGCGGCTCCGGCCTTCGTCCTCCGGCTGACCGACCCGTCGGGCGGCGGCCTCGCGGGATCCGCCGCGGCCCAGGTCACCATCGTGCGGACCCAATGAGGAAGGCGGCGGCCGGAGCCGCCCTCCTGGCCACGGCCGGAGCCGCGCTCCTCGTCGCGGCCGGTTGCGCCAGGCAGGTGAGGGTGGAGTCGGGGGGAGGGGACAGCGTGCCTCCGGATACCGTCGTCGGCCAGGTCCGTCAGGTGGGGAATACGCCCTTCGTGCGCACGATCCTTCAGACGGACTCGGGCGGCGTTCAGGTCGCCGGGCCCTACGAGAACGAGGTCTCGCGCCTGGTGGGCGCGCGCGTTCGCGTCGTGGGCGAGGTCGACACGACCCGCTCGGGGGCCATGGGATCGGTGCTCCGCGCCTCGAGTTACACGATCCTGTCGGTGGACGGGGATCGGCCGCAGGTCGGCGTCCTGCGCCGTTCGGAGGCGGGCTACTACCTGGAGACCGGGGACGGGCAGGAGGTGCCGCTGAGTACCGTCTCGAGCTCGCTGGGGGCGAAGGTGGGAGCCAAGGTGTGGGTGGTCACCAACGACGCGGGCGCGGTCACCCGGTACGGCATCCTCAAGGAGCCCTGAGCCCGGGGTGCGGCTTTCCCCTCGTCGACCGAGCTCCTAGCTTGTTCGGCCCGGAGGCAGGGATCCTCCGGGCCGCCTCACATCACCGATCATCGACGGGTATGCGATGAGCGACTCCGGACAGTCCACGATCTCGATCACCCTCCCCGACGGTTCCTCGAAGGACCTTCCGGCCGGCTCGACGGCGGCCGACCTGGCCGCTTCCATCGGCCCCGGTCTGGCCCGTGACGCCGTCGCGGCGAGAGCGGAGGGGGAGCTGCGGGACCTGGGTCGGCCGCTCCCCGATGGCGTTCGCGCGGCCATCGTGACTCGCAGCGACGAGGACCCGGACGCGCTGTACGTCCTCCGGCACACGGCCGCCCACGTCCTGGCCACCGCCGTCCGCGAGATCTGGCCGCAGGCGGGGATCGGGTTCGGCCCGCCCATCGAGGAGGGCTTCTACTACGACTTCGACGTTCCCGAGCCGTTCACGCCCGACGACCTCGAGCGGATCGAGGCCGGGATGCGGAAAGTCGTCGAGGCCGACCTTCCCATGGAGCGCCGCGAGGTGACGCGCGACGAGGCACGGGAGCTGTTCGCCGGAGATCCCTACAAGCTCGAGCGCCTGGAGGAGATCCCCGAGGGTGAGACGATCTCCATCTACCGGGATGGCGACTTCGTGGACCTGTGCCGCGGGCCGCACGTCCCCGCCACGGGCGAGGTGGAGCACTTTCGCCTTCTGTCGGCCGCCGGTGCCTACTGGAGGGGGGACGAGCGCCGCCCCATGCTCCAGCGGATCTACGGGACCGCTTTCTTCAGCGGGGGGGCGCTGGAGGAGCACCTCCACCGTATCGAGGAGGCCCGCAGGCGCGATCACCGGAAGCTGGGCCAGGAGCTCGACCTGTTCTCGATCGAGGAGGAGGCGGGACCGGGGCTCGTCTTCTGGCACCCGAAAGGCGCGGCCATGCAGCTCGAGCTGCGCCGCTGGATCGAGGACCTCCTCATCGAGCAGGACTACGACTTCGTGTACACGCCCCATGTCACGAACCAGAAGCTGTTCGAGCGTTCCGGCCACCTCCAGGCTTACGCGGACAACATGTTCCCGCCCATGAAGGGCGAGGGGGAGGGTGAGGTCTACCGGGTGAAGCCGATGAACTGCCCGGGTCATGGCCTCGTGTACGCCTCGCGCCAGCGGAGCTACCGGGACCTGCCGCTCCGCCTGTCTGAGATCGCCAACGTCTATCGCTACGAGCGCTCGGGGACGCTGCACGGACTCCTGCGCGTGCGCATGCTCACCATGGACGACGGGCACCTGTTCTGCATGCCCGAGCAGATCGAGGACGAGATCTTCACCTGCCTGGACCTCGTGGACACGGTGATGACCACGCTCGGCCTCGAGTACCGCTTCGACCTGTCCACCCGGCCCGAGACCCGGATCGGGGAGGACGAGGTGTGGGACCGGGCGGAGGAGGCGCTGCGGCAGGCGCTGGAGCGGGCGGGCGCCGACTACGGTCTCGACGAGGGAGGCGGCGCCTTCTACGGGCCCAAGATCGACATCAAGTTCCGGGACGCGATCGGACGGGAGTGGCAGGGAGCCACGATCCAGCTGGACTTCAACCTGCCGGCGCGGCTGGGGCTCGAGTACATCGGATCGGACAACGCTCCGCACCGGCCGGTCATGATCCACCGGGCCATCTTCGGCACGCTGGAGCG
>CAYXHP010000050.1:0-27549 GCA_964465015.1 uncultured Gemmatimonadota bacterium | reverse complement strand
TCGAGCGCATCGTAGAAGGCGATCACGCGCTCGTCGAAGCGGGCGCGCGTGTAGCGCTCCCTCGCCATCGCGCGGGCGCGGGTGGCCAGCTCCCGCCGAAGCTCCTGGTCGCGGAAGAGACGGGCGAGCGATTCACCCATGGGTCGCGGCTTCGGTTCGGCCAGCGCGGCGATCTCGTCGTCGAGCACCTGGGTGTGCGTGGTGAGGCGCGTAGCCAGGATCGGCACTCCGGAGTCCATGTAGGAGAAGATCTTCAGGGGCGTGTTAGCGCCGGAGCACCGGGGTGAGACCAGCACGTCCGCCTGGCGCAGGAGCCCTCCAAGGTGGGACAGCGGGCGGCTCCCCACCAGTCGTGCCGCCCCGTCGATCCGAAGCCGCCGGGCCATGAGACGGTACTCCCGGATGTGTGCGGGATCCCCGCCGACGATCACGAGCCGCGCGTGGGGCACGCTGCGAAGGGTGACGGCGAACGCCCGGAGCAACAAATCGATCCCCTGGTATTCCATGAGGTTGCCCACGTACAGGGCGAGCGGGTCCGAGCCTCCCGCTTCCACCGTCCGCCGCAGGTCCTCCACCTCGTCCTCGTCGGCGGCGGCCGGTCCATCCAGGAGGCTCATGTCCTCGATGCTGGCCACGAGCTTGCCGGGGTCTACCGAGCGCACCCTGGAGGCCAGCTCACCGGTCACGGCCAGGACCGCCGTGCTGCGCCGGATGGCCACCTCCTCGAGCCTGCGGAGCCACCTCTCGAACGGCCGGAGCCAGCGATATTGCTGGACCATCTGGCGAGGCAGCGATGAATCCATGTCGTACACGATCGGGATGTCGCCACCGGCGCGCGCCACCAGGGCCATGAAGACCGCCTCCTCCGTGGCGTGGATCACGTCGGGGCGGATCTCCCGAACCAGTCGAACGCAGGAGGCGAGCATGACCGTGTCGCACGCGAGCTTCTTCATGGAGAAGCCGGGATGGATGCCCGACGTCCAGGGTGGAGCCGGGATTCGGTGCAGTGTGCAGCCATCGATCCCGGGGTCCTCGCCCTCGGCGTACGTCAACACGTGGAACTCGTCGCCGCGCCGCGACAGCGCCTCCAGCAGCGCCTTCTCCGCGATCGGTGACCCACGAAGCTGGAAGAAGGGGTGAGGCGCCAGCAGCAGGACCCTCATATCGAGAACGCTCGCAGGCTGGAGGTCCCTGTCCCGGGTCGATCTCGCACGACTTTCGTGGGCCGCGCGCAGGATGCGTACCGGTCCGGCGCGGCGAGCGGCTCCCGTCGCTCCTTCGAGCCGTCCGGACCTGGTTGCTCCACCCGGACGAGTCGCCTAAGGTGCTGAAGCTGGCGGCCGTTACACCCACCTCCCGGAGACGGATGCGGTGCGCACAGGATAGCATGCCGGCGGGCCGAACGCTGCTGGACGCACACGCGCACCTGCACGACGGCTTCGATGTGGTCCGGCTCCTGGAGCGCGCGCACGCCAACCTCTCGGCGGCGGCCCGGACGCTCGGGCCCGCCGGAGAGGCGGGCTCGGTCCTCGCCCTCCTGGTGGCGGCTCTCCCCGGCTCGAACGCCGACCTCCGGGTGCGGGTGCGTGCCGACCCGGGAGGGGGATGGACGGTCCGGCCCGCCGGAGAGGCCGGCTCGGTCCTCGCCGTCCGCGGCGAGGATCGCCTCCTCCTGCTCCCGGCCCGGCAGCTGGCGACCCGGGAGGGGCTCGAGGTGCTGGTGGCGGGAGCCGACCCGTCGGGGGAGCCGGAGGCCGGTGGTCGGGTGGAGGCGTCCCTGGCCCGAATCGTGTCGCGGACATCGGCCGGGAGGGGGCTCGCGGTCGTTCCGTGGGGATTCGGCAAGTGGTGGGGCCGCCGGGGTCGGGTGCTCCGCGACCTCGTCGTTCGTCGCGGCCGGGAGAGTGGCGTGCTCCTCGGAGACAGCGCCCTGCGCCCGTGGGGGCTGCCGGGCGCGCGAGTGCTTCGCCGCGCGCGCCGCGCCGGAGTCGGCTTCCTGTGCGGCTCGGATCCGCTCCCGCTTCCCGGCCAGGAGGCGCGGGTCGGCGGCTTCGGCAGCGTGCTTTCCGGCGCGCTGCCCGAGGAGCGGCCCCTGCGGGCCCTCCTGGCCCTCACGGCCGACGGCCCCGGGGAGTGCGCCCGCTTCGGGCGCCGGTCGAGCCCCGCGGAAGCGCTCGCGCTCCAGCTCCGGCTGCGCTCCGGAGCAGGCTAGTCGGGCGGGGCGCGTCCCGGCACGGAAATCCCCGGGCGACGAGGCATCCCCGTCAGGTCCTGACCGCCTCCTCACGCCGGCGGCGCACGTAGTCCGAGACGTGCGCTCCGTAGCTCTCCACGAAATCCTCGAGGTAGTCCGTTCCGCGGATGGTGCCCCGGCACCGGTCGGATCCGCAGTCGCACTCGAAGGCGGGCATGCGCTCGTTGTAGAACGTGGCGTAGTCGAGCGTGATCTCCTCACCCGGCTCGATCCGTCGCCGGGCGACGACGTCGAGACCCTCGAGCCACGCCGAGGGATCGCACGAGTGATTGACCGGCCGCCAGTCCGCCGGGTCCCGGCTCCACATCACCCATGTCTCCTCCGTGAGCGGCCACGCGTACCGGTCGAACCAGGATCTCCTCGGCTCGTCCCAGCACGACTCGACGCGAGCCAGGGACACGAGCGTGTGCGGGCGCTCCTCGAAGGCGAGGACGCGCTCGCCCGGCCGTAGCCGCCGGACGGCATGGAGACCGTAGCCGCCGTCCGGGTGGGGACGCACCTCCCACGGACGGACCCGCCGCTTCTTGCGCTCCAGGGCGGCCCGGACGATCTGGCGCGTGAATCCCGCGTGGCCGGCGGGGTCGTGCATCAGGCACAGGTCGGCGCTCCCCGCATCCTCGGGACGGTAGTAGAGACCGCAGTTGGCGTTGATCTCCAGCATGAACCGCCGCCCGTCCCCGTCCACCCGGATGTCGCAGCGGCCGTACCCGGATCCGTGCAGCCCCCGAAAGAAGGTCGCGGCGTCCGCGCGCAGGCCGGCGTCCATCCCGGGATCGGTCAGCGGGTACTCCTCCATCCGCCGGTAGTCGACCCACTTCAGGTCCGCGTGCTTGAACGTCTCCCCGTCCGGAAAGCGGTAGGCGATGGGCTGGTAGGTGGTCGGCCGCTCGGGGTCATCCGGATTCTCGGCCACGAGCACGGTGCACTCTCGTCCCTCGATGAACTCCTCGATCAGCGCACCGGCGTAGTCGTCCAGCATACGCCGGGCCTGGACGAGGAGCCCGGCCGGCGTCTCGACCCGGGAGTCACGCGTGAGGCCGAGGCTGGCGTAGCTGCTCGGGTGCTTCACGATGAGGGGAAACCGGAGCTCCTCCGCCGCCCGCTCGACGTCCGACGTATCCCCCGCGATCACGTAGGCGGGCGTGTCGATGCCCCACGCGCGGCACACGCGCTTCATGACCTCGCGCGAGGGCTCGTAGAACTCCGACGCAGCCCCCGTGAAGGCGAGCCCCAGGCGCTCGAGCTCCTGCACCACCTCGATCCCCGGCGTGTCCTCGTCCCAGGCGCCGTCGCAGAGATTGAAGAACAGGTCGTAGCCACACCTCGAGAGCTGCTCGACCCGGTGTACGGCGGTCGCCTTCTCGAGGACCTCCACATCCCAGTCGGCGTCGGGCAGGAAGGGGCGCGGGTCGCAGGGCCAGTCGTCCTCGGGGAAGTCCTCCGAGTCGATGTCCTGGTTGGTGAGCAGACAGATGCGCAGGGTCACCGGGTGCGACCTCCGGGATGGCGTCTACGCCGAGCGTCGGGTCGCATGAGAATGGGACGGGGTCGGGCGATGCGCTATGGTTCGCTCGGCTCACAACCCGTCCGCGAACGACTCCATGCGCTTGCGCAGCGAAGCGTCCGGGAGCTGTCCGCGTGCGGCTCCCAGGTCCTCGGTGATGTGCGCCGGATTGGTCGTCCCCGGGATCGCGGCCGTGACGGCCGGATGCGACACGACGTACTTGAGAAAGACCTGCGCCCAGCTCGAGCAGTCGATCTCCGAGGCCCAGTCGGCGAGGGGGCGCCCGCCCACGGCCCGGAAAAGCCGGCCTCTCCCGAGCGGGAGGTTGACCAGGACCGCCATGCCTCGATCACGCGCCAGCGGCAGGATGCGGTCGGCCGCCGCCCGGTTGTCCAGCGCGTAGTCCACCTGGATGAAATCGAGAGCCTCCTTTCGCATCACCTGGACCAGGCCGTCGTGCTGGCGCTCGAAGGAGGTGGTCACGCCCACGTAGCGGATCCGTCCCGCCTTCTTCCACTCCCGCAGGAGCGGTAGCTGGGTCTGCCAGTCCCGGAGGTTGTGGACCTGCATGAGGTCCACGTGGTCGGTGCCGAGATTCCGCAGAGAGACGCGCATGCGGTCGATCCCCGCCTGGCGCCCCTCGCGGTCCACCTTGGTGGCCAGGAAGATCTCCTTCCGGATGTCCAGGTCCGCGAAGATCTTCCCCAGCACGCTCTCCGAGTTGCCGTAGGAGGGAGCCGTGTCGATCACGCGGCCGCCGCCCGAGACGAACGCCTTCACCGTGTCCCGGAAGGGAGAGAGGTCACCGCCCGGAAGCTGGACCCGGTAGTTGCGGGTGCCGAGGCCGACCACCGGAACGGCCTCCCCGCTGGAGGGGATCTTCCTTGTGATGAGATCGGCGGCCGGCTCCCGCACGGAGGGCCAGCCGGCGAACACGGCCAGTCCGGCTCCGGCTCCGATCTCCAGGAACTCGCGTCGCGTCAGCTTCATGGGACCTCCTCGGCTGCGCCCGGCGTCGGGCTCCTCTCCGGTGTCGCGAGCGTGGGGCGCGCGGGATGGCGGGGGCCGGGCCTCAGGACATGGCGGCGACCGCGGCTGCGTCGCGGGCGCCCCCCCCGGCCCGGCGCTCCTGCTCCCGGCCCAGTCGCACCCCGATGAACGCCCACGCGGCTGCCAGCGGCGTGGCCACAAGCGCGATGGCTCCCAGCGAAAGACCGAGCGCCTGGAGGCCGGCGAAAGCCCAGCCGTTGGCCAGGTCGGCGCCGCGGTACACGGCCGCGTCCAGGAACGCTTTGGACTTGTACTTCTCCTCGCGCGGCACCACGGTGAACAGGACCTCGCGGGCCGGCTTCGTGATCCCGTATCGGCCCGAACGGTACGCCACCTGGAGCGCCACCAGGACGGCGAGCAGCGGATAGGTCCCCAGCGCCAGGAACCCGAGCGCCACCGCCACCGGGATCAGGGCCAGGCTCACCCCGATTCCCACCCTCTTGATGATACGACCCGTCAGGTAGACCTGGAAGAGAATCGTGAGGAGGTTGACCGCGAGGTCGATCTTGGCGAAGAACGCCGTGCGCACGCCTCGATCCGCGATCGCGCGCCCCACCAGGTTGGCCTGCAGGAAGTAGAGGATCGTGGAGGCGAAGCTCATCAGGACGATGAAGCCGGCGATGCCCAGGAGGTAGGGCGACCGGAAGATCACCCGGATGCCGCTGAGGGCCGTACCGCCCAGCGGTTGGGCGGCGGCTCGGCGGCGGGGTTCCTCCGCGGCGGCGCGCACACCGGCGTCACCGCTCCCGGCCGTGGCCTCCGCCGCGACGCCCTCGCCCCGGCCGGCGTCGGTCACCTCGCTCCCGCCGCCGAACCGGCGGTGCAGGACCAGCGCGAACCAGGATGCGGCTTCGAGGGGCACGCAGGCCAGGAGGAGGAGCGTGAAGCGCGGCACGATCTCCGCGAGTCCGGCGGTGAGCGCCGAGCCGGCGATCCCCCCGAGCGAGCTCCCTACCGCTATGAAGCCGAACAGGCGCCGGGCCTGCTCGTTCCGGAAGCAGTCGGCCATGAAGCCCCAGAAGACGGTGACCACGAACAGGGCGAACACGCTCGTCCACACGTAGAAGGCGCGGTCGATCCAGGGGCGGGCGCTCACCGGGAGCACGTAGAGGGAAGCGAAGAAGGCGACCAGGCAGGCGATGAAGAAGCGGTTGGCGAGGGGCACGAACACGCCGCGCTGGTAGCGCGAGGCCACCCACGAGTAGAGGGGGACGGCCAGCAGCATCACCAGGAAGACGGCGGTCCACAGGACCTGCAGGTCGCCGCGGTTGGTGGTGCTGATCTCGTCCCGAACCGCCCGCAGTATGTAGTACGAGAATAGGATGCAGAAGCCGTAGGCCGTGGCCCACAGCATGGGGGCGATCTCGTCCTCGCGGACGTCGACCAGCTTCCGGATCACGGTCTCGAGCACTCGGGCCGCCGCGGCGGCGGTGGACCGAGGGGAGCTCGGTCCGCCGGCCTCAGTCCTTCCGCTCGCCCTGCTGGCGGTCCAGGACCAGCAGCCCGGCGGCAGAGTCCCCGATCCGCTCCAGCTGCTCGACCAGCTGGGTGAACGTCTTCTCCTCCTCGACCTGCTCGTCCACGAACCACTGCAGCATGACCTCGGCGGGATGGTCCGCCTCGGCTCGGGCCAGCTCGTACAGGTCGTCGATGTGGCCCGTCACCTTCTTCTCGTGCGCCAGGGCCGCCTGCATGGCGGCGAGCGGCGAGTCGTAGTCGGCCGCCGGCTTGTCGATGCCGCCGAGCTCGACGCGAGCGCCGCGGTCCTCCAGGTGCTCCAGGATGCGGAAGGCGTGCGTGCGCTCTTCGGCCGCCTGCGCCCGGAGCCAGCTCGCGAAGCCGCTCAGGGCCTCGCGCTCGAACCAGATGGACATGGCCAGGTAGATGTGCTCGGCCTGGAGCTCACGATCCACCTGTGCGTTCAGCGCTTTCCGGACCTTCTCCTTCATCGATCCTCCTCGGGAGGTTCGTGTGATCTCGGGCCCGACCTCACGTCGCCGGGCGGAGGGCGAAGCGCGTGGCCGAACGGCCGCGCGCGTTCAGTAGTCGACGGGACGCAGGTACCATTCCCCGATCGTCGTGTCGGATAGCATGGCGACCGTGGGCAGGTGCCGCTTGTAGTGCGTGCTCTCCAGGCGCCGGTGGACGGTCCGGACCTTCCGCTCGTCGAAGCCGCATTCCAGGAGTCGCTCGGGCGTGCTGCCGCGGAGCAGGTGGTGCAGGATGAGGTCGGCCTCGGGATAGGAGACCCCCAGGTCCTCCTCGTCCGTCTGTCCCAGGACGAGTTCGGCGGTGGCCGGCTTCTCCACGATCGCCTCGGGCACGTCGACGGCGCGGGCCAATGCCCACACCTGCGACTTGAACAGATCGCCCAGCGGGTTGATGGGCGGGGAGTCATCGGCGTGCCAGGTGAAGTAGCCCAGGAGGCGCTCGGACTTGTTGCCCGTGCCGACCGGCAGGGCGTCGTGCCGCGCCGCCTGGTCGAAGAGGACGATCATGCGCTGGCGGGCCATGACGTTCCCGCGCCGGAGCGAGTCCGCGTCCGGCTCGTACTCCCCCAGGTAGGCGTCCACCGCCGCGGCGATGGAGATCGTCCTCGTCTCGATGCCGAGCCCCTCGGCCACCAGGGTGGCATCCTCGAGGCTCTCCCGACTGGTGACGTCGGAGGGCAGGAGGTAGCCGAGGACGGCATCGGGTCCCAGCGCGCGGGCGCACAGCGTGACGGTGAGCGACGAGTCGACGCCGCCCGACAGTCCCACGACCACGCGCTCGAACCCCCGCCGCTGGTGGACCTCCTGGCGCAGGAACTCCAGCAGCCACTCCTCCACCAGCTCCGTGTCGATGTCGAGCGGGGAGAAGTCCCCGGGCGAGGGAAGGCCGGTGCCCGTCAGGACGGCCGGCGGCCCGGTCTCCGGGGTCCCTCCGGCGTCTTTCGCTCGGGATGCCGCGTCGGCGCCGCGAAGGTCCTCCTCCGGGGTGGCGGCCGCTCCGGGCTCCGGCGCCGCGCCGGTCCACCGCGACGCCCCCAGGATGCGCGGCAGCGCGGCCTCGAGGTCCGCGAGGAGCGGGCTCTCCACCCGGGCGGGGAGGAGCTCGGAGAGGTCCATCTCCGCCGAGAGCAGCTCCTCCCGCCACAGCCCGGCGCGCGCGATGCGGCGGCCGCGCGGGTCATAGATGGCCGACCCGCCGGGGAAGCCCTTTCCACCCTCGAAGCCGACGAGCTGGGCGACGGCGACGAACAGGCCGTGCTCCTGGGCGATGCCGCGCGCGAGCCGGTCCCAGCGCTCGAGGTTTCCGGGCATGCCGGGTCCCGGCCGGGCTCCTCGCGCCGGAGAGGCGCTCAGGATGAAGACCGCCTGCGCTCCGTCCAGCGCGGTCAGCATCGGTGGCAGGGAATGAAACGCGTCCTCGCATATCAGGAGGGCCGCCCGGCCCCACGGCGTGTCGAACGCCCCGAAAGACGCGCCTGCCTCGACGAAGCGTTCCTCCTGGAAGACCCCGTAGGTGGGGAGGAACACCTTGCGGTGGACGTGCAGGATCCGCGGCGCATCGCCACCGAGAAGGGCGTACAGTCCCGCGTTGTAGACGCGCTCGCGGTGGCGCTCGAAGAAGCCGATCCCGATCTCGATGCGCGCCTCGCCCGCCCCGGCCGAGCGCCAGCGCCGCTCGAGCTCGGCGAACAGGGCGCTGGCCGTGAGGGCGTGCTCGCGGACCCCGCCCTCCATGAAGTAGCCGGTGAGGACCGTCTCGGGAAACAGGAGCACCCGCGGCCTGGAGGAGGAGGCGAGCACGCGCCCGAACACGTTCTCCACCCTGGCCAGGGTGGCCTCCGGGCGGGCCTTCTCCGGACGGAGCTGACTGATCGCGAGGCGCAGCATCATGATGGCTGCAACGTCCGCAAGCCGGGATCCGCTGTCAACGTGGAGCGGTTGCCCCCGGGCGGACGAATCGCTATCGATCCCCTGCCATCGTGACCAGCCCGATCCCGCGCGTGTACGCGCTCGTCCTCCTCCTCGGTCTCCCCCTGCTCGCCGCGCGGGAAGCCTCCCTGGCCCGTGGCCTGCAGGAGCTCCGACGGGGCGCCCTGTACCTGTCGGCGGTGCTGTCGTCGCTGACTCTGGCGGCGCTCACGCTGGCCGTGGCCCTGTGGCAGGGCCTCCCCGCGGCCGCGCTGGGGTGGCGCGTGGGGCCGCCCGCCCGCGCGCTGGCCTGGGCCGGGGCGACGACGCTGGCCGGCCTGGCGCTCGTGGTGCTGCTCACCCGGCTCTACCGGGCGTGGGGACGCGAGGAGAGCCCGGTGCTCCTGGCCCTGCTGCCTCGCGCGCCCGGCGAGAAGGCGGGCTTCGTGCTCCTGGCCATCGTCGCGGCGGTTTGCGAGGAGTACGCGTTCCGGGGCTTCGCGCTGCGGACGCTCGCCGCCTGGACGGGATCGCCGTGGGCCGCGGCGGGCCTCGTGGCGGGCTCGTTCGGCCTGTCGCACGGGTACCAGCGCATCGGCGGAGTGGTGCGCGCGGCCGCTCTCGGCATGCTGCTCGCAGTGCCGGTGGTGGTCACGGGAAGTCTCTACCCGGCGATCGCGGCTCATTTCTGGATCAACGCCGCGCTGGGACTGGGGGGGTGGCGCGGACTCCTGCCGGAAGGCGACGTTTCGACGCCCGGCTGAGAGCCGGGAGGGACCGGCCGGGCCCCCCGGCCCGGGCGCGCCGCCGGGGCACGGAGTGCGGACCCCCGGCGAGACCCTGCGACCCCGTCGGTCGTCGTCAGCCCGGACCCTGGAGTGGATGCGAGGAGGGGAGGCATGCGAGCACGCGGTCGGAAGGACGGAGATCGGAGCGGAATCGCCGCGCGGTGCGGGATCGGGACCCTGTGCCTGCTCCTCGGGGTGGCGGTGCCACGCAGCGGCGCGGCGCAGGACTCCGCTGGCGCGGGTCCGACGGTCCAGCTGGGCGGACTGCTCCGAACGGGTCTCCTGGTCGGGCCCTCCGACGTCGGGGAGCAGGATGGCTTTCGCATCTACGACGCGCGCCTGTCGGCCAACGGCCGGATCGGGATCGCCTTCGACTACCACCTGCTGGCGGCCTTCGATCGGCTCCAGGACCGGGTGCGCCTCCTCGATGCCACGCTCAGTCTGCCGATCCGTCCGGAGCTGGCCGTGACCGTGGGACAGTTTAAGGCGCCTTTCGGGAGAGAGGAGCTGCAGTCGAAGTCGCAGATCACCTTCCTGGAGCGCGCCCAGGTCACCAACCTGCTGGCTCCCGGACGCCAGGTGGGGGCGCAGGCCTCCGGCTCCTTCCTGGAGGACCGCCTCACCTACCGCGCGGGCCTGTTCAACGGCAACGGTCGCGACTTCCAGAACGACAACTCGTCCTTCCTGTACGCCGCCCACGTCGCGTTCAACAACGTCGGGCCGGTGGAGTTCTACGAGGACCTGATGGTGCAGGTGGGGGCGAGCCTCGCCTTCTCCCGGGACGCCGCCGCCGACCTCACCAACGGAGGCTCGTTCCGGGGCGCGACCATGGCCCTGGGGCCCTTCGCGGGAGACCGCACGCTCTGGAGCCTCGACCTGCGCTCGAGCTACCGGGGCTTCTTCGTGAACGGCGAGTTCATGCGTGGCAAGCTCGATCCGCCGGGCGAGCCGGGCGCCTGCATCCCCGCGGACCTGCTCTGCCTGGCGCAGCAGGCGGCCCTCACCAGCCGGGTGGTGACCGGCGGCTACCTGGAGGGCGGGTACAGCTACCTGGGCGCCATCCAGGGCGTGCTGCGCTTCGACTCGATGACGCGGGGGTTCGTGGTCACGCCGGAAGCGGGCGGCGACGTGCCGGACGGGGGGAGCTTCGTCGTCCTGGGGGTGAACCTGCTCCCGGGCTACCATACCAAGATCGGACTGCAGTACGCCTTCGGCCTGGGGTCGGCGCGGCTCGGCGTGCCGTCCTACGGGGGCCCGGGCCTGGCCGACGGCCAGTTCGGGCTCCTGGCGCAGGTGGACTTCTAGAAGGCCGCGCGCCGGGCGAATCGGGCGCCGAGGGAGGGGTGCGCTAGGAGACGGCGGGCTCGGCGGACTCGCGCAGACCCCGGGCGTGGCGGATGGTCTGGCCGCGCACCATGTAGATCACGTCCTCGGCGATGTTGGTGGCCAGGTCCGCGATCCGCTCCAGGTTGCGGCCGATGAGGATCACCTGCAGGCAGGCCGAGATCTCGTCCTCGAGCATGTGGGTCAGCATGACCCGGAAGAGCGACTCCTGGAGCCCGTCCACCCGGTCGTCCCGGGCGAGGACGTCCTCGGCTGCCTCGGTGTCCCCACGCAGGAAGGCGTCCAGCGCATCGCGCAGCATGGCCCGCGCCTGACGGCTCATCTCCTCCAGCTCGGGCGGGATGGACGGGTAGTGCCGGCCCTCGCGCAGGCGCTCCACCGCCTGGGCGATGTTCACCGCGTGATCCCCGATCCGCTCAAGGTCGTTGTTGATCTTGAACACGGTGACGATGACCCGGAGGTCCGAGGCCATGGGCTGGTGGAGGGCCAGGAGCTCGATGGCGGTCTCCTCGATCGTGACCTCGTCCTCGTCGATCTGCTTGTCCCCGGCGACGATCGCCCCGGGGTCTCGGTCGCTCTGACGTCCGGCCAGCTCGGTCGCGTCGGCCACCAGCGTCTCGACCTCGTGCGACATGGCGAGGAGCTTCTGCTTCAGGGCCTCGAGCTTGCCTTCGAAGTGCGTCTGGACCATCGGAGTCCCGTCCCGGTTCTCAGCCGAAGCGGCCGGTGATGTAGTCCTCGGTCTGCTTCTGGCTGGGGTTGGTGAAGATGCGCTCGGTCGGCCCGAATTCGACCACGTAGCCCTTGTAGAAGAAGGCCGTGAAGTCCGAGATACGGGCGGCCTGCTGCATGTTGTGCGTCACGATCACGATCGTGTAGTCGTCCTTCAGCGTCTCGACCAGCTCCTCGAGCTTGGCGGTCGCCACCGGGTCCACCGCCGAGGTGGGCTCGTCCATGAGCAGAACCTCGGGCTGGACGGCAATGGCCCGGGCGATGCACAGGCGCTGCTGCTGTCCGCCCGAGAGGGCGGTGCCCGGTTCGCCGAGCTTGTCCTTGACTTCGTCCCAGAGGGCCGCGGCGCGCAGGGCCTCCTCGACCCGCTCGTCCAGGTCCGCGCGGGAGATCCGGTAGTGAAGGCGCAAGCCGTACGCCACGTTGTCGAACACGGTCATCGGGAAAGGCGTCGGCCGCTGGAAGATCATGCCGACGCGCCGGCGCAGGTCGATGGGGTCCATCTCCGGATCGAGGAGGTTCTGCCCGTCCAGGAGGACCGTCCCCGAGGCCCGCTGCTCCCGGTAGAGCTCGAACATCCGGTTGTAGACGCGGATGTGGGTGGACTTCCCGCAGCCGGAGGGACCGATGATGGCGGTGACCTTCTTCTCCGCCACGACGAGGTCGTTGCCGAACAGCACCTGCCGGTCGCCGTACCAGAAATCCAGGTTGCGGACGGAGATCTTGGCCGGCGGCTCGGCCAGCGGCGACGCCTCCGACGCGTGCGGTCGAGTCTCGGGGACCGGAGGAACCGGACGCCCACTCGCCTCGTCGGCCGGAGTCTCCGGCACGGGGGCTTCCTCCGACATCGGGGCCTCCTCGACCTCCGCTCGGACCGGTGCGCCTTCTCTGGTCATGCGGCTTCCTCGCTCACGCGCCAGCGCGTGAAGATCGTCACCACGAGCACCGACATGGTGATCAGCAGCGACGCGCCCCACGCCAGGCGCTGCCAGTCAGAGTACGGGGACATCGCGTAGTTGAAAATGGTGACGGTCAGATTGGCCGTGGGTCCGTTCATGCCGGTCGGCCAGTAGGGGCTGTTGAGCGCGGTGAACAGCAGCGGAGCGGTCTCCCCGCTCACCCGGGCCACCGAAAGCAGGATACCCGTGGCCAGCCCGGAGCGCGCGGCGCGGAACACCACGCCCAGCGTGGTCTTCCAGCGCGGCGCTCCCAGCGCCAGGGAGGACTCGCGAAGCGTGTCGGGCACCAGGCCCAGCATGTCCTCGGTGGTGCGCGCTACGTACGGGAAGATGAGGATCGCCAGCGACGCGCCTCCCGCCCAACCAGAGAAGTGCCCCGTGGCCAGGACCATGACGACGTAGATGAACAGTCCCGACAGGATGGACGGGATCCCGAGCATGACGTTGACGGTGAAGCGCACGAAGGAGCCGAAGCGGGTGCCGCGACCGAACTCCGATTGGTAGACTCCCGTGAGGACTCCCAGCGGCACGCCGATGAGCGCCGCCATGAGCGTCATGGCCACCGTGCCCAGGATGGCGTTGGCCAGTCCACCGCCTTCTCCCCCCGGTGGCGAGGGGAGGCTGGTGAAGAACGTCCAGTCCAGCGCCCCCACGCCGCGGCGAACCACCACGGCCAGAATCCAGAACAGGAAGACGAGAGCCAACAGAGCGGCCGCCGTGGACAGGAGCCGAACCACCAGGTCCCAACCACGTCGCCGGGTCCTGGATCGGAGTGGAAAGGGCACGGCCGGGCGCTCCATCACGCTGGCCATCAGAGCGTTCTCCCGGTCGTCCGGCCCAGCCTGCGGAGCCACAGGTGGGCCGCCACCTGGATGAGGAACGTCATGACGAGGAGGATGAGGCCCAGCTCGATGAGCGAGGCGCCGTACACCGGGTCGGTGGCCTCGCTGAACTCGTTGGCCAGTGTCGAGGCGATGCTGTTCCCCGAGGCGAACAGCGAGGCGGAGAGCTGGTGGTTGTTCCCGATCACGAAGGTCACCGCCATGGTCTCGCCGATGGCCCGCCCCAGCCCCAGGAAGACGCCTCCCGCCAGCCCCTGGATGCCATAGGGAACGGTGACGTTGCGGACCACCTCCCACGTCGTGGCGCCCATCCCGTAGGCGGCTTCCTCCAGGACGGGCGGTGTCATCGTGAACACATCGCGCATGACCGCCGTGATGAACGGGATCACCATGAGGGCCAGGATCACGCCCGCCGTGAAGATCCCGATTCCCATGGTCGGCCCCTGGAAGATGGGGAGGAAGCCCAGGGTTTCCTGGAGGAAGGGCTGGACGTGATCGGCCATGTAGGGCGCGAACACGAACAGGCCCCACATGCCGAAGATGATGCTCGGTATCGCGGCCAGGAGCTCCACCCCTTGCCGGACCCACCGGGCCAGACCGCGTGGGGCCAGCTTCACCAGGAAGAGCGCCGTGGCCAGGCTGAGCGGCACGGCGATCACCAGCGCGATCGCCGTCGAGGCCAGCGTCCCGTAGATGCTGCTCAGGCCCCCGAACTGGCGGGTGACCGGGTTCCAGTGGGCGCTGGTCAGGAAGCCGAAGCCGAAGGCCCGGATGGACGGCATCGATTTCCAGGTGAGCTCCACGAAGAAGCCCGCCATGAGCAGGCAGATCAGTGCGGCGCAGGTCATGGCGGCGGCGCGAAACACCGCGTCCGGCCAGCGACGGGGGCCGAGGGTGGCGGGCATCGTGCTCATGGGCATCGGGATTCGAGGGAGGGGTGCCGACGCCAAGCGGAGGGGCCGCATGCGACCCCTCCGCTTGATCCCTCGGCGTCCGCTACGTGGCGACTCCGGTGGCTCAGGGCCAGACGTTCCCGGAGATCTCCGACTGCCACTTGCTCTCGATCAGCTGCACCACGTTGTCCGGAATCGGGACGTAGTCCAGCTTCTTGGCAGCGGCCTGGCCGTTCTTGTAGGACCAATCGAAGAACCTGAGGACTTCCTTGAGCTGGTCCGCGCTCTCCGGCTGCTTGTGGACGAGCACGAAGGTGGCGCCCGTGATCGGCCACGTGTCGTCTCCGGGCTGGTCCGTGACCACCATATAGAAGCCGGGGGCGTTCTTCCAGTCGGCGTTCCCGGCCGCCGCCATGAAGCTCGAGATCTCGGGCGAGACGAACTTCCCGGCCTCGTTCTGGAGCTGTGTGTAGGTCATGTGGCTCTGGATCGCGTACGCGTACTCGACATAGCCGATGGCCCCGTCGATGCGCTGTATGTAGCCCGACACGCCCTGGTTGCCCTTGCCGCCCACGCCGCCCGGCCACTGGACGGCCTTGTCGTTGCCGACCTTCTGCTTCCACTCGGGCGACACCTTGGACAGGTAGTTGGTGAAGATCCAGGTCGTGCCGGAGCCGTCCGAGCGGTGGACCGTGGTGATGCCCTTGTCGGGGAGGCTCAGACCCGGGTTCACCTTCTTGATGGCCGGGTCGTTCCACTTCTTGACCTTCCCGAGGTAAATGTCGGCCAGAAGGCCCGGCGTGAGCTTGAGCTGACCGGGCTGGACGCCCTGAAGGTGGACCGCCAGCACCACGCCGCCCACGATCGCCGGGAACTGCACCAGCCCGGCTTGGTCGAGCTCGTCCCTGGTGAGCGGGGCGTCGGAGGCCCCGAACTCGACCGTCTTGGCCTTGATCTGGGCGATCCCGGCGCCCGACCCCACTGGCTGGTAGTTGAGCCGGACGCCCTTGAGCTTGGAGTACTGGTCCGCCCACTGGGACAGCACGGGATAGATGAAGGTGGAGCCGGCTCCCGTGAGCGTCTGGGCAGCCGTAGCGCCCATCTGATCGGAAGCGGCCGCCGTAGAGCTCGTCCCGCCCGAAGAGTGCTTCGCCATCGCGGAGCCGGCCTCGCCGCCGCACGAGAGAGCCACCAGGCCCGCGGCGAGCACGAGCGCCACGCCGGCCCGGCGCGCGGGGGACGAGTCCGATCGGTGGAAAGCGTGTCTGCCCATATTCCGTTCAACCTCCGGGGTTCTGGCCCGAGATCGCGGGTGCAAATCACCCGACCGCGGACGAAGATGGCCGTGGCGGAATGCGGGGCGGTCACGCCGTTGTAACGATCGCGTCACGCGAAACGGGCAGGGTGAACCAGACCGTCGTCCCCTCCCCGGGCTCCCCCTCGATCCCCACGCTGCCCTCGTGCGCCGCGACCAGGTGGCGCACGATGGACAGGCCCAGACCCGTGCCGCCCTCGGCGCGGCTCCGGCCGGGATCGACGCGCCAGAAGCGCTCGAACACGCGCTCCCTCTGAGCCATGGGGATCCCGGGTCCCCGGTCGGAGACCTCGATGCGGACCCGCTCGCGCCACGGATGGCTCGCCACGCGGATGGAGCTGCCGGGCGGAGCGTAGCGAAGGGCGTTGTCGAGGAGGTTCCGCAGGATCTGATCGAGTGCGGCACGATCCGCCTCCGCACGAGGAGCTTCCGCGGCGTCCACGATGAGGCCCACGCGGCGGCTGCCGGACGCTCCGAGCTCGTCCCAGGCGTGTCGGGCCGCCGCCTCGATGCCCAGCGTCTCGAGACGCGGACGCCACGCCCCCGACTCGATGCGCGAAAGGTCGAGGAGATCGTCGATCAGCCGGCGCATGCGGGTGGCGTTGTCCCGGATCTTCCGGACGAATTCGGCGCGCGGGTCGTCGGGCATCGCCTCGTCCTGTAACGTCTCGGCGAAGCCCAGGATGCTGGTGAGAGGCGTCTTGAGCTCGTGCGACGCGTTGGCCACGAAGTCGCGCCGAACTCCTTCCAGCCGCCGGAGACGGGTCAGATCCCGGACGATGAGGAGGATACGGTCCCGATGAGGACGCACCGACACGAGGAAGGTCCGGTCGCCCGACCCGGTCTCCGTCTCGGCTTCGTGTCCCTCGACGCCCCGGTCCAGCGCCTCGAGGACGGCCGGGTCCCGGAACAGGCTCCGGGCCGGACGGCCGACGGCCTCCTGGGGAGCGGCCATGCGGGACAGCGTGCGGTTGGCGCTCAGGACGATCCCCCGTTCGTCGAGCACGGCGACGCCATCGTCCATCTGGTCGAACACCCAGGGCAGCTCCTCCTCTCCGGACACCGGGCCGGTGGGGGCGGCCACGGGGCGGGCCAGTTCGGGAGCCGAGAGGAACCGCTCGACCGGAACCACCAGGAACGCAACCAGGAGCAGATAGGCCACCGCGATGGCGACGATGGCCCGCCGGACGTGCACGGCCGGGTCGAGGATGTCGGAGACCGGAGTCGCGACCCGGACGACGCCGCCCGGCGCGGGTAGGGCGACGTACTGGAGAGCGAAACCCAGCTCGGCTCGGGTGGCCGCGATCATTCCCGTGTCTCCGCGGATGGCGGCCTGGATCTCGGGCCGGCCGGCCTCCCGGGCCAGCCGCGAGAGCCTGTCCGCCGGGAGGTAGGAGTCACCGAGAACGTGTCCGTTCCGGTCGAGCAGCGTGACGCGGTCGCCGATGGCCTGACCCAGGCGGTCGGCGAGGGAGTCGCTGAAGGGCTGGCCCCGCACGGCCTCGCGTACGAGGGAGGCCTCGGAGATGAGCCTGGATTCCACGCGTGACCGGAGCAGCTCGGGCAGCCGCGCGGCCACGTACCACTGCATGAGACCCAGGGACACCGCGCCCGCCGCTACGAGGACGACCAGCAGGCGGATCCGGGAGGGAGTGCGGGACATGACGCCCGGGCTCAGTGGGCCTCGGCGCGGAAGCGATATCCCACGCCGCGCACGGTCTCGATGAGGTCGCCGAGGCCGCCCATCTTCGAGCGCAGGCGGGCCACGTGCATGTCCACCGTCCGCGTCTCGATGGCGGCGTTCGTGTCCCACACGGCCTGGAGGAGCTGGCGCCGCGACTGCACGCGGCCTCGGCGTTCCATGAGGACCTCGAGGAGCCGGAACTCCAGCGGCGTGAGGTCCATCTCCTCGCCGTCCACGAAGGCCCGGTGCGCGTCCCGGTCCACGGTGACGCCCGCCAGGGCGAGTCGCCTGTGGGAGGCCACAGGCTCGGCCTTGGCCCGGCGCAGGAGCGCCTTGACCCGCAGCACCAGCTCCTTGGGGCTGAAGGGCTTGGTCACGTAATCGTCCGCCCCCTTCTCGAATCCGCGCACCCGGTCCTCCTCCTCGCGCCGTGCGGTGAGCAGGAGGATCGGGATGTCAGCGGTGCGGTCGTCCTCGCGAAGGGAGCGAAGCACCTCGTAGCCGTCCACCTCGGGGAGCATGAGATCGAGCACGACGAGGTCGGGGCGGTCGGCCAGGGCGGTGGACACCGCGCCCTTCCCGTCCACCGCCGTGCTGATCCGGTAGCCCTCCCGGCTCAGCTGATAGACGAGGAGGCTGAGAATGTCGGGCTCATCGTCGACGACCAGGATCCGCTCGCCGGGCATGGGTCCACGGGTCGGGGGACCGGAGGGGCGGCCGTACCCGGGCTCGACCCGGGGGCCGGCGACGCAGACAAGATAGAGGGGGGGGCGGCCGGCGCAACGCGCCGCGTCCGCAGACGGGTCTCAGTCCCGCACGGACACCAGGAACTGGCGGATCATGGACTCCGGCATCGCTTCGGCGCGCCGGAGCACCTCCGCTTCGGTCTCCTCCACGATGACCGCGGCGGTGACCAGCTGGAGCCGGCCGCGCTGAAACGTGAGGCGGCCACGGGCCAGGTCGTTGGTCACCGTCTCGGCGACCACGTGGACCTCCCACTCCTCGTCGCCGTCCACGAGCCGGCCCAGACTGTGGCGACGCGTCTCGGCGTCCCAGATCTGGAGCTGGGGGCCGTCGTCCTCGGGGCCGCGCTCTTCGTCGTCGCGGCTCACGGACTGCTCGACCGCCCGCCGCCAGATCGCTCACCGACCGACTCCTCCCAGAAGCCCAGCAGGAGGGGATCGTAGAGCTCCGGATGCTCCAGGTACGCGGCCACCCATTCCTCGAGGTCGGGAAGGGGCACGCTCGCGGTCAGCTTGTCGGTCACGAGCCTCACCATCCTCCGGAAGCCCAGATCGGCGGGATTGAGGCCCGCTTCCGCGGCAGCCTCTTCCACGAGTCCGTACACGCGCTCGGGGCTCAGGGACAGGAACACTTCGGCGAGGCGGGCCGAGCAGTAATCCAGGTACTTCGCGCGCAGGATCGCGTCGGCGGGCACTTGCCCGCCGCTCGACTCTCCCCGGTGCTGGCCCGCCGACTGATCATCCACGTGTACCGTCCCGTCTGGCCGGGGGTGCCCGGTCGTCCGGACTGGTGTCGCAGCTATGTAGCGCGGAGGACGGGGACAGTCAAGCGTAAGCGGCCGCCCGAGTGAACAGCACCGGGGCCGCCCGGAGCGGGGCGGTCTCTCAGGCGAGACCCTCCATCCCATCCCCGCCGTGTCGCTCCAGCGACCGACTCAGGGCCTGGAACATGGCGCGCCGTGTGAGGCCGTATCGAATGACTTTGTTCAGGAAGTCGGGATCGCGTCTCTGCACCTCTTCTACATCGTCGGCGAGATCGTCGGGCAACTGCAGGACGACTTCGACAGGGCGGGTGTCCCACATGGGCGGAAGTTCCCCTTAAAATTCGTGGATTGCCAGTGAAGACGACGGTCCGGAGTCAGCCTCGCCTCGGGTCGCGCGACCTGCCGCTTCCGACGTGCGGGGAGCAGTATACCCGGGCCGTTTGGAGGCAGCAACCCCGCCTCCGGCACCGGCCTCTCCTGGAGCCGATCGTAAGTCCTTGTTTGCATAAAAGTTACAAATGATGTCGAAAACCCCTGTCTGGTGTGGATTTCGATGTGCACTGATGTGGACAATCGGCGGGCCGTCGTCCTAAGCGGCGCGAGAAGCGGATATTCGCGTGGAAAGACTTCGGTCCGCTTCGATGCGAGCGAATCCCTTTTTTGAAATAATCTCGGCTCGTCACCGAGCCGGCGGGGACTCGCGCGACGCCTCCGGAAGGATGCGGAAGCCCCCCACACGAGCCGTGCGGGGGTGCGCCGGGGTCGGGCCCCCGACAGATTCGGGAGCGGAGGGAGGGACCCGGAGTCCCTCCTCCGGCCGGCGCACGAGGCCCGGACCGGGAGCGGACGCAGCCGCACGGGAGCGAGGGATGGCGGAGCACACGGGATCGGTCCTGGTACTCGGGGCGTCGAGCGGCTTCGGCGAGGCGGCGGCGCGCGCCTTCGCGAAGGCCGGTTACGACATCTTCGGTGTCCACCTGGACCGCCGTGCCGGTGTCGAACACGTGGAGGAGATCCGCTCGGCCATCGAGGCCGAGGGCCGCCGCGCCGCGTTCTACAACATCAACGCGGCCGATGCCGAGAAGCGGGACGCGACCCTGGACGAGATGGCCTCGTCGGAGCCGGAGGGCTCCGTCCGGGTTCTGCTCCACTCCCTCGCCTTCGGGACCCTGCGGCCGCTGGTAGCCGAGGAGCCCGGCGGCGACGTTACGCCCAAGCAGATGGACATGACCCTGGACGTGATGGCGCACAGCCTGGTGTACTGGACGCAGGGGCTCGTACACCGCGGGCTCATGGCACGGGATGGCCGGATCTTCGCCATGACGAGCTCGGGCGGGGACCGGGTGAGCCCCTCCTACGGTCCGGTGTCGGCCGCCAAGGCGGCGCTGGAATCCCACTGCCGGCAGCTGGCGCTGGAGCTGGCCCTGCGCGGGATCACGGTGAACGCGATCCGGGCGGGGGTGACCGACACGCCCGCGTCTCGGAAGATCCCCGGCTCGGAGGCGATGTTCGAGCAGGCCCTGCACATGAATCCGCACGGACGGCTCACCACTCCCGAGGATGTGGCGCGCTGCATGGTCGTCCTCGCCTCACCGGAGACGTACTGGATGACGGGAAACGTCCTGCGCGTGGACGGCGGCGAGGACTTCGTGGGCTCCAACGCCCGGCCGGAAGCTTGAGCCCCTTGGAGATCGATCTGGGCGAGGCGGCCGGGCGGCTGCTCGGGCTCCCGGTTCGCCGCGCGCTGGCCGTGGAGGCCGGACGCCTGAGGGCTCGCCTCACGGCGCCGTGGCGGGAAGGCGCTCCGGGGCCGGCGGCCGAGGCGGGTCGGTGGATCGGTGTGGGGCTGGCGGCCGCGGCGTTCCTGGTGGGAGTGGCGGCGGCCGTGTACGTGACCCGGGAAGACTGAGCACCGTGACCGCGGCCGTAGCGCTCGCGCTCCTGGCGGGGCTGCTGGCGCCCGCGGCCACGCCCCCCATCTTCGCATCGGCTCGCCCGGACGCGCTGCCCTCCCCGGCGAATCCGGCGTCCGGGACGCCGACCACCGCCGGGCTCCCGGCCCGCCGGACGACCGTCACTGCGCCGGATAGCGCCTTCGATCCGTCTCCGGGCTTCGACGTTCTCTCCTACGACCTCTCGTTGGGCCTCCGGGCCGGAATCGATTCGCTCGAGGCCGTGCAGCGCATCACGGTGCGCATCACTTCGGACTCGCTCCGGGAGCTCAGGCTCGAGCTCCGCGGCCTCACCGTGGACTCCGGGGCCGTGGGCGGCACGACGGTCCGCGTCCGGCGGCATGGCGACACGCTCCTCCTGCCGCTCCCGTCCGGCGTCTCGCCCGCGGCGGGAGACACGCTGCGCGCGTGGGTGGCGTACCACGGTCGTCCGACCGACGGTCTCATCATGCGGCGCGACATCGACGGGGCGTGGACCGTCTTCGCCGACAACTGGCCCGACCGAGCCCGATACTGGTTCGCTTCCGTGGACCACCCCGCCGACAAGGCGGCGGTCACGATCCGCGTCACCGTGCCGGCCGATTGGACCACCGTCGCCAACGGGATTCGGACCCTGGATCTCCCGCTCCCGGGAGGGCGGCGTCGTCAGGTCTGGGTCGAGAGGGCGTCGATCCCGGTCTACACCATGGTCGTGGGCGCGGGACGGCTCGCGGTCGAGGACGGCGGCCTGGCGCGAGCGGGTCCGGGCGGCGCCGCGGTGCCCATCCACTACGTCGTGTTTCCCGAGGACTCGGCCCGGGGTCCGGAGCTGTTCGGGGCCGCCGCTCGCATCGTGGAGGGTTTCGCGCGCCGGTTCGGCCCCTTCCCGTACCCGAAGCTGGACCTGGTGCAGTCGGCTACCCGCTACGGAGGGATGGAGAACGCGGGCGCCATCTTCTTCGCGGAGCAGCACATCTCCGATGGGACCGCGCCAGAGACCGAGGTGGCCCACGAGATCGCCCACCAGTGGTTCGGCGACGGCGTGACCGAGGCGCGGTGGTCCGACATCTGGCTGAGCGAGGGCTTCGCCAGCTTCGGCGATGCGCTGTGGCAGGAGATCTCGAGGGGACCGGCGGCGTACCGAAAGCGGCTCAAGGAGTTCGAAGACCTCTACCTGTCCTCCGACGCGGTCGGCCGACCGATCCTCGGACCCGTGCCGGCGGACCTCACCCGGCTCCTGGACGCCAACGCCTACCAGAAGGGCGCCTGGGTGCTGGCCATGCTCCGGCGCGCCGTAGGGGACTCCGCCTTCTTCGACGGCCTGCGGCGCTACTTCGCGCGCTACCACGGCGAATCGGCGCTGACCGGCGACTTCCAGGCCGCGGAGCAGGACGCTTCCGGCCGCGACCTGTCCTGGTTCTTCGACCAGTGGCTGAGGCGGCCGGGAGCTCCCTCCATCCGGGTGTCCTGGTCTTGGAGCGGCGGAAGCCGCGGCGCGTCCGCGCCGGGCCGTCCAGGCACGAAGGCCGCCAGGGCCGGTCCACGGGCACCCGGGCGCGGGACGGGGGGCGTGGTCGAGCTCTCCGCCTGCCAGGTCCAGGAGGGAGCGGCCTACCGGATCTCGGTGCCGGTGCGGCTGTCTCGCGCAGGCGGCGCCGACACCACCGTCGTCCTGCGGATGCGTGGACGATCGGCGAGCCTGCGGGTTTCACTCGACGCGCCTCCCGACTCCGTGACCGCCGACCCGGAGAACACCGTCCTGGGACCGGTCCGGGCCGAGGAGGCGACCGGATCGCCGCCGGCCTGCGCCGCCGGGGCGCGCCCGGGCGGCGCAGAGGGGGAGGCGCGCCGCCCGTGACCCTGCGCCTCTGCGCCGTCCAGCTCGATCCCGAGCTCGGCCGCTCCGGAGAGAACACCGAGCGGGCCGCCTCCGAGATACGGTCCGCCGCCCGCGAGGGTGCCCGCCTCGTGGTCCTCCCCGAGGCCAGCCTCACGGGCTACGTGTTCGACAGCCTGGAGGCGGCGCTCGAGGGCGCCATCGAGACGTCGGGACCCGAGCTCCGCGCGATCGGGACGGCGTGCGCGGAGGCCGGAGCCTGGGCGGTGGTCGGGGCGGTCGTGCGCGAGGCCGGCCGGCTCCACAACGCCGCCTTCGTCATCGGTCCGGACGGGGTCGCCGGCGAGTACCGGAAGGTCCACACCCTGTGCCTCGGCGTGGACCGGTTCGTGGAGCCCGGTCCAGGCCCCCTGCCCGTCTTCGATCTCCCTTTCGGGCGCCTGGGTCTCAACATCTGCTACGACGGTAGCTTCCCCGAGTCGGCGCGTGTCCTCCGGCTGGCCGGCGCCCGGATCATCGCGCTTCCCACCAACTGGTCCGACCTGCACCTCATGCGCGAGATGGTGCGGATCCGAGCTCGCGAGAACCACGTCTTCTATCTGGCCGTGAATCGCGTCGGTACCGAGGGTGGACTGGCTTTCGAGGGCGGGAGCACGCTGGCGGGTCCAGAGGGGGAGCTGCTCGTGACCGCCGGGGCGGAGGCGGGCCGCTTCCACGCCGAGGTCGACCTGGAGGGCGCAGCCGGATCGCTGGTCGTCGTACGCGCGGGCGAGGACGAGTTCGACCGGCTCGCCGACCGGAGGCCCGAGCTGTACGGCTCGATCGTGCATCCGATCGGGCCGGAGGGCCGCACCGGCGGCCGGCGCCGCCTGCCGTCCTCCCCGGCCTGATACGGGCCCGGGATCGGGCGCCGACCCGCCCTGAATCGAGCGAACGGGGGAAGCCGTCCCGCCCGCCGTCCGGGGCGGGGGGCGACTCCCCCCGTTCTCGGGAGGTCCGGGCGCCTGTCAGCCGGTCCGGCTCAGGAGCCTTCCCAGCCCGTGAGATCCACTCGCACGTCGATGCGTCGGTTCTTGGCCCGCCCCTCCTCGGTGTCGTTGCTCGCGATGGGCTGACTCTCGCCGTAGCCCTTGGCGGTGACGCTGTCGGCGCTCAGGGCCATGTTGGCCAGCAGGTAGTCCCGGACGGCGTCGGCCCGGCGCTGGCTCAGCTCCTGGTTGTAGTCCTCGTTCCCGCGCGAGTCCGTGTGGCCGGTGAGCGTGATGGACTGGTCGGGGAACTCCCGCAGCACCCGCTGCACCTTGGTCAGAAGGGAGAAGTTGTCGGGCTTGATCTCGGCGGAGGCCGACGGGAACTGGAGCCCGTAAAGGCGGATGATGAGCTCGTTGCCGCTCAGCAGCACCTCGGCCTCGTTCGGGTCGAAGATGGCCTGGATCTCCCGGAGCTTCTGCTCGCGCTGCTGGCGCTTCTGGAGCTCGGCGGTCACCTGCTGCTGCTTCTCGCCCAGCTGGGCCAGCCGGCTCTCGAGCGAGTCGGAGTGGGCCCGAGCCTGCTTGAGGTCCGTACGCAGCCCGGCGGACTGCGTCTCGAGGTTGGCGCGGTCCTCGTGCAGGCTCTGGATGGAGGCGAGGATCTGCTTCGTTACTGGAGCGAAGCCGTCGGCGAAGTCCGCGTCGTAGCCTACCGAGTCCGCGATCAGGGAGAGCTGGCTCTCGGCCCGAAGTGCCAGGGTCTCGATGCCCGCATCCCGGCCCCGCAGGCTGTCCGCCATCGCGGATAGCCGCGCCGCGTGGCGGTACTGTGTCGCCGCCTGCTCGGCGTACTTCCGGGCGTCGGCCTGGCGGGAGAGGTCGTTCCCGAGGATCTGCTCGGCCCTGGCGAGCAGGGTGTCGGCCCGTACCAGCGTCGCGGGCGCGCGGTCCTGGGCGTTCGCGCGCAGTGCCTGCTGGCGCAGGTTCCGGGCGCGGCCCAGGACGTCCACCTCGATGGCCCGCTGCTCGGCCTTGTGGTAGCGCTGGGTGGCGTCGCCAGCCTTGTTGCGCGCGTCGTTCTGGTTTCCGTCCTCCACCTTCTTGCCGGCGTCCTGCATGGCCGACTCGGCATCCGACCACAGGTCCGGCGCGAACTGCGGCGCGTTGGCGGCGAGCGCGTCGCTGCGGGCCTGGAGCGCACTCTTGAGGAGGAGGTTGCCGACGTCCTCCAGCTTCTCGGCCTTCGTGAGGTTGTCCGCCAGGTCGGTGAGCCGCTTCCGGATGTCGTTGATGTTGCCGCCCTGCGAGAGCAGACTCCGGGCGTCGGTCAGCCGGTCGGAGGCCCGTTCGAAGTAGCGTGGGGCGATGAGATCGAGGTGTTTGGACCGGTCCTGGTCCAGCCTGTCCGCGGCGGCTTGGACCTGCGATTCGACGCTCTGAGCCGCCGCGTGAGCGGGCGCCACCACCAGGCACAGCCCGGCGAGCAGGCCCACGAATCCGATGGAGGCAGGGGTGCGATGACGCATTCGACGCTCCCGTCGACGTGAAACGACTCCGCCCGTAGGCGTGGGACGTTGTCGAGATGGTGTACCGACAAGATGCACGAAAACGGCCGTTTGTGGGAGGGGGTGGCCCTCGGCCTCCTCCTCCAGGCACGTCTTGAATGGGAAGCCCTCTCCCCAGTATTTCCTGTAGTCCAGTTCGGGCTTCGTGGTCACGATGTATGGCCTCGATCTCGAAAGAGACGGTCGCCGCGTGTCGATGCCGATGGCGACCCCGCGAAGACGCAGGAACGATGCCGCGCGGCTCCGGTGATTACGGCGCCGATGTGCGGGACGGAACGGAGCTTGGATCCATCGACACTCATAGCCCAAGGAGCGTACGCCATGGAATCGGGTACGGTGGCCGGCAAGGTCCGGTCGGAGCGCGAGGGCCCCGCTAGACCGGCGGGTGAGGGCGCGAGGGCGACTGCCGCCGCCTCCGGCGTCACCGCGCGGCTCACGGTACCGCTGCCGATCAACGAGCCGGTGCGAGATTACGCCCCCGGGACTCCGGAGCGCGAGCAGCTGAAGTCCCGACTGGCCAGCATGGGCGAGGAGGAGATCGAGATCCCCGTGGTGGTCGGCGGCGAGGAGATCCGAACCGGCGACATGAGCCAGGTGGTCATGCCCCACGACCACGACCACGTGCTGGCTCGGTGCCACCGGGCGGGCGCCGAGGAGGCGCGCGCGGCGATCGAAGCGGCGCGCGAGGCGTGGGCCGAGTGGTCGGCGTGGGACTGGCAGGACCGGCTGGCGGTCTTCCTGCGCGCGGCCGACCTGCTGGCGGGGCCGTGGCGCTCCACCGTGAATGCGGCCACGATGCTGGGCCAGAGCAAGACCGCCCACCAGGCCGAGATCGACAGCGCCTGCGAGCTGGTGGATTTCTGGCGCTTCAACGCGCACTTCGCTGCCGAGATCTACGCGGGCCAGCCCTTCTCCTCGCCCGGGCTCTGGAACCAGACGGACTATCGCCCGCTGGAGGGATTCGTCCTCGCGATCAACCCGTTCAACTTCACCTCGATCGCCGGCAACCTCCCCACCGCTCCAGCGATGATGGGGAACGTGGTGATCTGGAAGCCGGCCGCGGTCTCCGTCCTGAGCTCGTGGTACGTGATGCGGGTCCTGCAGGAGGCGGGGCTACCCAAGGGCGTCATCAACTTCGTGCCCGGAGACTCGCGCACGGTGACGGGCCCGCTGTTCGAGAGCCCGGCGCTGGCGGGGATCCATTTCACCGGCTCGACCGGGGTGTTCCAGAAGCTGTGGAAGAGCGTGTCCGCCAACCTGGAGCACTACCGCACCTATCCCCGCGTGGTGGGCGAGACGGGCGGGAAGGACTTCATCGTGGCCCATCCCTCGGCCGATCCGGCGGCGCTCGCGGTCGCGATCGTGCGCGGCGGGTTCGAGTACCAGGGCCAGAAGTGCAGCGCGGTCTCGCGCGTGTACGTTCCCGAATCGCTGTGGGAGGACGTGCGGGACCGCGTCCTGGCCATGCTCGAGGACGTGAAGATGGGCGATCCGACCGACTTCCGGAACTTCGTGGGTGCGGTGATCGATCAGGACGCGTTCGACAAGATCACCTCGTACGTGGACTACGCACGCGAGTCGGACGAGCTCGAGATCCTCTCCGGTGGGGGCGCCTCCGACGTGGACGGCTGGTTCATCCAGCCCACCCTCGTGCTCTCGAAGGACCCCCGCTCGCGGCTCATGTGCGAGGAGATCTTCGGCCCGGTGGTCACCGTGCACGTGTATCGGGATGACGCGTGGGAGGAGACGCTGGCGCTGGTCGATGAGACGTCGCCGTATGCGCTCACCGGGGCCGTGTTCGCCCGGGACCGCGGGGCCGTGCGCCGGGCCCTGTCCGCCCTTCGTCACGCGGCGGGCAACTTCTACGTCAACGACAAGCCCACCGGCGCGGTGGTGGGTCAGCAGCCGTTCGGCGGCGCCCGCGCCAGCGGCACGAACGACAAGGCCGGGTCGAAGCTCAACCTCCTGCGCTGGGTGAGCCCGCGCTCGATCAAGGAGACCTTCGACCCGCCCACCGACTGGCGGTACCCGTTCATGGACGCCAGGTAGGTCGCGGGCGCGAGCTCGCCCAGCGCGCTCGCCCCGGGTCGCGGGCTCGGGCAGGGCGAGCGGGCTCGCCGCCCGGCGGCCGGCAACGGTTGCTCGACACGAGGGTAGTAGGTCTCCGGACGGGCCGTGGGGCTCCGGTGACGAAGCTCGCGGCGCGTGGAGCGCTCGCGGCGCCGGTGGTAGATTGGCCGGCCGGCTGCGATGAACATTCCAGGAGGGACCATGGGGCGATTCACTGACGAAGAGCTGCAGCGCAAGGTCAAGGACGGCTTCATCGTGGAGTCCGAGGCCGACATGACCGAGGGCTACAAGAAGGCCCTCATCACGCAGCTCACGGTCCAGGGCGACACCGAGCTCATCAGCGCTCCGGCCTACTTCATGGCGGCCAAGGACGCGCCTTCCACCAACACCATGGTCTCGGCCAC
>CAYXHP010000049.1:0-6568 GCA_964465015.1 uncultured Gemmatimonadota bacterium | reverse complement strand
GCGCTGTTCGCCGCCCGGACCGTTCCTGTGATGGTTCCCGTCCCCTGTGCACTCAGGGCCCGGGGGACCATCCACAGGCCGGCGACGAGCGCCAGCAAGGTCCCGACAAAGGAAAGACGTCTGGACATGCGTACCCTCCTGCTTGAGGCGGAACGCGGCGAGCGAAATCCGCTCACGGGCGAGTGCCGCCCCGAGGGGCGGCGAAGGCACACATTTCCAATAGGCGAAAAACACGGCAATCACCCGGTCGGCGGACGTCGGTCCGGCTCCGTGAGCGGCGGTATGGGACGGGTGAGTTCAGGGCGCTTCGGGGAGGCACGGGACCGACCCGGAGACGGAGCGTGACGCAGCCCGCGAACGAACGGGCGCGTTCACCGACCTGTCGTCCCGGAGTCGCCGCCGGCGGCCGCGGTCGTTCCCCGCGTCAGCCGGCGATTGAGCGGCCGGAGCGCGGCGCTGGGCGATTCGCCGTCCGGCCGACGCGGTCGCCACCGCATCCTGCGGCCTTATGAAGAGAAATCCGCCTCCGCCGGGAGAGGACCGCCACTGGAGACGGGTCGCCTTCTGGACGATCCTGGCGTTCGCCGCCGCCACCGGACTCGGCCTCGTGGCGACCGCCCAGGCCTCGTTCGGGACCTTCCGCAGCGAGACCATCTCCTTCTGGCGGATGGCGGAGTACTGGCTGCCCGACTACTACCTGTGGGCCTCCCTGTGTCCGTTCGTCCTGTGGCTCGGCCGCCGGTTCCCCCTGGACCGGGAGCGCTGGCCGGGCCACCTGGCCCTGCACCTGATGGCGGCCGTTGTCGTGGCCCAGGTGGAGCTCCTCGCCTCGTGCTGGGTGATCGGCCGGATCGCCGCGGTCCCCGCCAAGTACGGCGGCGTGTGGGACTACTACGTGGACATCGCGGGGTCCTACTCTCTCTGGGGGCTCATCATCTACCTCTTCATCCTCGCGGCGGGACAGGCCTACCACTACTACCGCAGCCTCTCCGAGCGGGAGCTCGAGGCCGCCGATCTCCGGCGGCAGGTGGTGGAGGCGCAGCTCCGCGCGCTCCGGATGCAGCTCCATCCCCATTTCCTGTTCAACACGCTCCACTCCATCGGGGGGCTGATCCGCACCGGCCGGTCCGAAGCCGCGCTAGGCATGCTGGCCGGCCTCGGGGATCTCCTTCGCTACTCCCTGGAGAACGAGGAGAGGCTGGAGATCCCGCTCGAGGAGGAAATCGAGTTCGTGCGCCGATACCTGGAGGTCGAGCGCACGCGCTTCTCCGATCGGCTGGCCGTCGAGATCGAGGCCGGGAACCGGGTGCTGAGAGCATCGGTTCCCAACATGATCCTGCAGCCGCTGGTCGAGAACGCGCTCCAGCACGGGATCGCGCCGTGCTCCGGCCGGCGGAGTCTGAAGGTCTCGGCGCGCCGCAGGGGGCGCTTCCTGCGCCTTGAGGTCCGCGACGACGGCCCGCACCGGGACGACGGTTGGCATCCCGACGAGGGCTCGGGGGTCGGGCTGAGGAACGTCCGGGAGCGCCTGTGGCGGCTGTACGGGTCCGCCGGCCGGCTCGAGGTGGCCGCGGCGCCGAGCGCCGGCGTGGTCTCGGTGATCGACCTGCCGTGGAAGGAATGGGAGGACGGGCCATGAGACCCCTTCGTACAATCATCGTGGACGACGAGGCCCTCGCCCGGGATACCCTCCGGATGCTGCTCGAGGAAGATCCGAGCATCGACCTCGTCGGTCAGTGCCGCGATGGTCCGCAGGCCGTGGAGACCATCGGGGCGCTGGAGCCCGATATCGTCTTCCTGGACATCCAGATGCCCGGGATGGATGGCTTCGACGTCCTCGAGGAGCTCGAGGAGCGGCTGGAGCGGATCCCCGCCATCGTGTTCGTGACCGCCTACGACGAGTTCGCCCTCCGGGCGTTCGATGTCCACGCCCTGGACTATCTCCTCAAGCCCTTCGACGACGAGCGCTTCGCCCGCGCGCTGGAGCGGGCCAAGTTCGAGGTGGAGCGACGGGAGGACCGGGAGGTGAACGAGCGCATCGAGGCGCTGCTGGCCCGGCGCCGGGGCGACGGGACGCCACTGGGGTCCGCGCCGGTCCGCGAGGACGAGCCGACCATGCGCCGCTTCGTGGTCCGCTCCTCCGGCGGAATCCACTTCGTGGACGTGGACGAGGTGGACTGGATCGAGGCGGCCGGCGACTACGTGCGGCTCCACCTGGGCGACCACTCGCACCTGGTGAGCGAGACCATGAAGGAGCTGGAGCAGAGCCTGGACGCCACGGAGTGGGTGAGGATCCATCGGTCCACGATCGTCAGGATCTCATCCGTGCGGCAGGTGCGGACGAACGGGGCGGGCCAGTACCGCGTGGTGCTGGAGGACGAGACCGAGCGCAGCCTGAGCCGCAGCGGCCGTCAGCGACTGGAGCAGGCCCTGGGCCGGTCACTCTGACGGCTCGCACCACCCCTCCGGCGGTCGGCGCTGGCCCTCCAACCCGCGCCCGTCGCCGGCCCCACCCTCGTTTCGGCTGCGCATACGTCCACTCACCGGCCCGCCCGTCCGTTCGGCCGAAACGGGCTGGACGTGCCAGCGCTCCCCTCTTACCTGTCTCGCATGGTTCGGCTGCCGGTGGTGGGGCGCGGTCGTCCAGCGACCTGGGAAGAAAAATCCCTCCTGTGGCAAGGACTCGCTTTCGGCCGTGGCCCCACCCCGGTATGCCTTCCTTGACCCGCGATCCGGCCCTCGACTCTCCAGTCGGGGTCGCCGGACCGGGGCCAGCTCAGCTCGAAGCCGCCTCGGACGCGGGGATGGGCCCGGACGGGGCGGGTCGTGGCGCGACCTCGGCGGCGCGGGCCTCCAGCCGCTCGAGCATGGGACGCAGGAGCTCGAGAATCCGGGAGGCGTCGTTCGGCTCGAGCTCCGAGACCGCGACGTGGGTTCGGAAGGTGACCGGCCCATCCGCCGGTCCGAGGATCGTGTACATCTGCACTTCTCCGGTATGATGTGGGGCGCGGGAGCCGGCGGCGTCGAGCTGCCGCCCTCGGTCGATCGGACGCCGAGCGAGGCCCGGAGGGCGCCGCGCGCACCAGCCGATCTTCTGTCTTCCATGCATGCAGGAATGGGGCCGCCACCGCCGGCCTCGCCGCTCGAGACGGGCGGCGACCGGCCTCGGAGCTCGAGGCGGGCGCCGGTCGGCCTCAGGGCTCGAGGCGAGCGACGGCTTTCCCGCGTGCCCCGAGGTCCCGAACGGTCTCCACCACGATGCGCGGCGCGTCGGTCGTGATCAGGTAGGTCGTCGATCCTCCCGGGTCGCTCGCCTCCACTCGATAGACCCGGAGCGTACGGGAGCCGAGGCGGTATCGCTCCCGACCCCGCACCTCGACCCGCTCCCACACCAGGCCGCCCGCCTCGTAGATGTAGGTCGGGACCCGGAACACCCGACCGACTTCGAGAGGGAGAGCCGCGACGACCAGGTCGCCCACGTTGGCGTCGAACGGCGGAGCCGCGAGCGTCTGGTCGATGCCGCGGGCGGCCGAGTCGCCAGGCGCGTAGGACCCGCCGATCCTCGAGCCCTCGAATTCGAGGCGCATGTCACGACGCGTGGAGTGCGATCGCTGCCAGAGGGGACGCAGCGTACGCGGATCGGAGAAGGCGCTGTCGGTGGGAAAGCGCCCGTGCGGACTGTACTGGACGCTGAGGAGTCCCGCGGCGCCGTCCAGGGTGACGCGGGTCAGGATCTGGACCAGCGCGCCGTAGTCCCGGACCGAGTCACCGCGCACCACCCGCAGGTGCTTCTCGGTCCGTCCGAGCGCCAGGCGCCCGGCATCGACCAGGCTGTCACCCGCGGTCACGGTCCGGGACGTGTCGCGCTGCGCGGTCCGGACCGCGACTCGTGTGGGCATCTCCGGCGGGCGCGCCCCGACGGTTGCGACCAGGGCCACCGCGATGATGAGCTGGGGGCCCGACCCGATGTCCAGGAGCGTCCTCGTCCGATCCCGCATCCTTCCGCCTCCCTCCAGGTCTTTCGTCCGACACGTAACGGAAGGTCGTGCGATCCGGGCACTCGTGTGCCGCGATTCGGCGAGCGGCCGCGTTCATGCGCCGAGCGTCCGATTCCGGGTCGTGAGCATCGGCCGCGACCGCCGGGAGGCGCCGCGGCGGTGACTCGACCCGGGCCGCGCCGATCGCGCGCGTCGCAAGTCGACCGAAGGCGACGTTTCGTCGTGCCGAGACGTTCACGCGTCGCGGCGCTCGCGGATCCCCTTTCGACGACCCGGAGCGGACCAGAAACTCCGGGAGGAGGTCCCATCGGTTCGTCCAACCCGGAGGTCGGCCATGCCCCGCACCCGGCCCGGACTCACGCGTGTCACGATCGTCCTCTCCGGCGTTCTCATCCTTGCGGTCGTCGGTCCGCCGGCCGGGGGCGCCGAGGCTCAGTCGACGCCCGCGGCGCATACGGTCCGTCTCGCGAACGGTGCACCGCCCGCGCCTGCCCGCATCCCGGACGCTGCCTGGCTGACGGGACGGTGGAAGGGGGAGGGCCTGGGCGCCGTCGCCGAGGAGCTCTGGCTCCCTCCGGCGGGAGCGGCCATGTCCGGCGTCTTCCGGCTCGTCCGCGGCGACTCCGTCCAGTTCTACGAGCTCGCCGCCCTCGTCGAGGAGCGGGGATCCCTGACCCTTCTCATCAAGCACTTCGGCCCGTCTCTCCAGGGCTGGGAGGAGAAGGACGAAGTCCAGCGCTTCCCGCTCGTGCGGAAGGAATCCGACGCGCTGTGGTTCGATGGACTGACGATCCGGCAGGTGGGCGACGATGCGCTCCGGATCTGGGTGCTCCTCGAGCATCGGGAGGGGGGCAGCCGGGAGGCGCTGTTCGAGTATCGTCGCCAGGACACGCGGGGCGCGGGTCCCTGAAACTCCCGTCCCGCCGGGCACGTTGTGCTGTTTGGATCCGATCCCTCACCCGGCGCCGCGAGATCGAGCCATGCCTCTGGATGCCCTTCGCCAGGATTTCAAGCAGGCCGTCCGCGCCCTTCGCCGCCACCCCGGCCACACCGCGATCATCGTGGCCACCCTGGCTCTCGGCATCGCCGCCAACACGACGGTGTTCAGTGTCCTGACGCCGTATCTGCTCCGGCCCCTGCCGTTCGGCGATCCGGGGCGATTGGTCCAGATCGGCCAGGTGGACCCGGTGAACGGCTGGGACGACGCGCGCCTCTCTCTGCCCCAATTCGAGGACTGGAAGACGCGCAGTCAGGCGTTCGCTGCCATGGCGGCCTACCACTACGGCACGCGGAATCTCACGGGCGGCGGTGCGCCGGTGCGGGTGCACCTGGCCGTCGTGACCGGCGACCTCTTTCCGCTGCTGCGGGCCCGCCCGGCCCTGGGGCGCACGGTGCTGCCGAGGGACGAGGGCCCCGGGGGACGCGATGTGGTCGTTCTCTCCAACGGGCTCTGGCGAGAACGCTACGGGGGAGATCCCGGAGTCCTCGGGCGGACGGTCCGGCTGGACGGCCGGCCGTACACCGTGGTGGGCGTCATGGCGCCCGACTTCAACTTTCCCTGGAACGAGATCCACATGTGGGTGCCCAACCGCCAGGATCCGCGGGCGGCGCCCCGCATGCCGGCCAACGACATCCCGGTCGGGCGGCTCGCGCCCGGCTGGACCCGGGAGCGGGCCCGGGCCGAGCTCGTCGGTATCCAGAAGGACCTCTCGAAGCTCCATCCCAAGGAGGACGGCACCTTCGACGGCGTCACCGTCCGGCCGCTGCGGGAGGCCCTGAACTTCGCCTACAGGGTGGTCCGGGCCGGCCTCCTGCTCCTGCTCGGCGCGGTCGGGGCCGTCCTGCTCATCGCCTGCGTCAACATCGCGAGCCTCACGCTGGCGCGGACGACGGCCCGGAGCCGGGAAGTGGCGATCCGCCGGGCGCTGGGCGCCAGCCGGGGCCGGCTGGCCCGGCAGTTCTCGGCCGAGAGCCTCCTGCTGGCCGCCCTGGGCGGTGGACTCGGCCTGTCCCTCAGCTTCGCCGCCATCCGCGCCCTGGGCCCGCTCCTGCCCGAGGCCCTGTACCGCGTCGGCACGGCCCGCCTGGACGGAAGGGTGCTGCTGTTCGCGTGCGGGCTCACGCTGGTGACGCCGCTGGTGTTCGGGCTGGCTCCCGCGTTCGGGGCCGCCCGGGGCGACCTGGTCCGCTCGCTACGGGAAGGCGTCGGCGCCGGGAGCGGCCGCCGCTCGCTGCGTGCGCGCCGGGTCCTGGTCGTGGCCCAGGTCGCCATGGCGGTCGTGCTCCTCGTGACGGCGGGCCTGATGATCCGGAGCTTCATGGCGGTCCAGGAGGTGGACGTGGGGTTCCGGGCCGATCGCCTCCTGGTGGTGGAGGCCTCGCCGCCGGCCCGCACCTATCCCGATGGGAAGGCGGTGGAGTCGTTCTACGACCGGGCCATCACGTCCCTCGCGTCGATTCCCGGCGTGCGCTCGGCCGCCGCCGTCGACCCGCTGCCGCTCAACCACGAGAGCACGGGCATCCAGTACGCCCCGCCGGGAGCCGACCGGGCCGAATCGAAACAGTGGCCG
>CAYXHP010000048.1:0-8443 GCA_964465015.1 uncultured Gemmatimonadota bacterium | reverse complement strand
GTCGGACACCGAGTCCTGGATGGACTCGGACCGGTCGTAGAGCATGTGCACGTTCACGGAGGCCGGGATCTCGTTCTGCAGCTGGGCGAGCAGCTTCCGGACGTTGCCGGCCACCTTCACGGTGTTGGTGCCCGGCTGCCGCTGGATGGCGAGGATGATCGAGCGGGTGTCGTCGTACCAGCCGGCCGTCTTGTCGTCCTGGACATCGTCCAGCACCCGCCCCAGGTCCTGGAGCCGCACCGGCGAGCCGTTTCGGTAGGTGACGATGAGGTTCCGGAACGCCTGGGCGTCGGTGAGCTGCCCGTTGGCCTCGACGGTGTAGGCCTTCTGCGCGCCCCACAGAACGCCGGTGGGGAGATTCACGTTGCCGTTGGCCACGGCCTGCGAGACCTGGTCGATCCCGATCTTTCGCGAGGCGAGCTCGCCCGGGTCCAGCTGGATCCGCACCGCGTACTTCTGCGCGCCGTAGATCGACACCTGCGCCACGCCCGCGACCGTCGAGATCCGCTGGCCCATCACCGTCTCGCCGTACTCGTCCAGCGCCGACAGGGCGAGGCTGTTCGAGGTCAACGCCAGGTACATGATCGGCGCGTCGGCCGGGTTCACCTTGTTGTAGGAGGGCGGGATGATCCCGGTCGGGAGCTGATGCAGCGTCTTGGAGATCGCGGCCTGCACGTCCTGCGCGGCCGCGTCGATGTTGCGGTCCAAATCGAACTGAAGGGTGATGTGGGTTCCGCCCTGCGTGCTCGTGGACGTCATGTCGGAGATGCCCGCAATGGTCGAGAACTGCTTCTCGAGCGGCGTCGCCACCGCCGCGGCCATCGTCTCGGGACTCGCGCCCGGCAGGCTGGCGCTCACCGAGATCGTGGGGAAATCCACGTTCGGAAGGTCGCTCACCGGGAGCATCCGGTAGGACATGATGCCGAAGATGAGGATGCCCGCCATGACCAGCGTGGTCATGACGGGTCGCTTGATGAACAGCTCCGATGGGTTCACGGGGTCCCCGTGGTCACGGCCTCGGGCGTCCGGGCGGCCCCCGTTCCGGATCCGCCGGCCAGCTCGGACCGGTTGGTGATGTCGGCCCGGGCGCCGGCGAACAGTCGCAGCTGCCCGTCGGTCACCACGATCTCACCTCCCTGGAGCCCCGACTCGATCACGTCCACGCTGTCCGCCGAGCGCGCCACCTTCACGTCCCGGCTGGTGACCGTGGAGTCGGCGGGATTGATAATGTAGACGTAGGTGCCGTTCTGACCGGAGGCCACGGCCGACTGGGGCACCACGACGGCTCCCTTCTGCACGTCCAGCACGAGACGCACGTCCAGGTACTCGCCCGGCCACAGACGCTCGGCCGAGTTGGGGAAGAGAGCCTTGAGCGTCACGGTGCCCGTGGACGGGTCCACGGTGTTGTCGACGAACGTCAGGAGTCCCTCGGCCCGTTCGGCCTCGTCCCCGGACGGCTGCGCGAACACGACCAGTGAGTCGCCGCGGTTGGCCAGGAGCTGGGGCAGGTAGCGCTCGGGGGCCGAGAAGCGCACGAGCACGGGCCGGATCTGGTTGATCACCACCAGCGGCTGGCCACTCCCGGCCCGGACCAGGTTCCCCTCGTGCACCAGGAGACCGCCGGTCCGGCCATCGATGGGGGAGCGGATGGTCGCGTACTCCAGGTTGAGCCGTGCGCTGGCCAGCGCGGCCGAGTCGGCCTTCACCGAGGCGCGCAGGGCCGCCGCGTTGGCCTGGGCCTGGTCGTACTGCTGGGAGCTCACGAAGTCCTTCTCGACCAGCTTCTGGTAACGGGCCGCCTGGAGGTCCGCGTTTCGGGCCTGCGCGATGTCCTTCTGGAGGTTGCCCTCGGCCTGCTCGAGCGCGGCCTGGTAGGGCCGGGGATCGAGCTGGAAGAGCACCTGGCCGGCGCGGACCTCCTCGCCCTCCGAGAACGCGACGCGCTGAATCGTTCCCTCGACGCGCGCGAGGACCGAGACGGTCTGCAGTGGCTCGACCGTGCCGTTGGACCGGACCTCGAACGGGACGTCACGGAGCTCGGCGCGGGCCGCTTTCACGGGCACCGGCCCCGGCGTGTGCGAGCCCCCGCCGCCGCAGGCCGCCACGGCGAGCCCGAGCGCCACGGCCGCCAGGCTCGGCGCCACGGCGGCCAGCGCCCGGCGCTGACTGGACCGACGACGGAGGGTGCGCCTCACGGAGCCGCCGCCGTGTCCGACCGCATCGGGATCGAGCTCCCGCCCTTCAGGTTCAGCAGGCCGGCGTCGTGCGCCAGCTGCGCCACGGCGATGTACCAGCTCCATCGTGCATCTATCTCCTGTGCCCTGGCGTCGGCCAGGGCGCTCTGGGCCGAGAGGAGATCCAGCAGGCTGCCGACGCCCTCGCGATACTGCGCGAGCGCCGCCTCCTCCGATTGACGCGCGCTCGTCAGCAGGGCGCCGCTGGTCTTCACGCGCTGGGTCGCGGTCCTGAGGTCGTTGTAGGACGCGAACACTTGATACACGACCTGCTGGGCGAGTCCCTCGACCCGGGCGTGGCTCTCCGCGGCGGTCGCCTTGGCCGCGTCGACGTCGTAGTGGCGCGACAGCCCCGAGAAGAGCGGGATCTGCAGCGTCAGGTTCCCCGAGTAGCTGCTACCACCCGCCGTGCTGTGGGCGAAGTACGTCTCGGCCGCCTGCCCTCCGGCCACCAGGCGTGGCAGCAGCGCCGAGCGCGCCCGTGAGACGCCCGCGTCGGCCGCCGCCGCCTGGGCCCGCGCCGCCGCCAGGTCGGGCCGTTCCCGCAGCGCGGTGTCGATCAGGCTGTCCACGGACTCGGCGACCTCCATGGGCGGTATCGTCTCGAGCGTCTTGCGGAGGTCGTAGTCCACGTTGGCCGGGAGTCCCATGGCCACGGCCAGGGCGCCGCGCGTGGTTGCCAGCTGGCCCTGCGTCGTCTCCAGCACCAGCTGCGCCTGGGACACGGCCGTCTGCGCCTTCAGGGTGTCCGCCATCGTCCCGAGCCCCACCGCATGACGCTCCCGGGCCGCCTCCAGGTTCCGTCGGGCCTCCTGAAGCGAGGTCCGCTGGGCCTCGAGAAGGGCCGACGTGGCCAGGTACTGGAAGTACGCCGACTCGACCTGCAGGACGACGTTCTGGATGGCCGCGTTGTGCGTCCAATCCGAGGCGAGGAGCAGGTTGCGGGCCTGGCTGATGCTCCCGGACCGTCCGCCGAAGTCCAGCAGCAGCCACGAGAGGCTGGCCGATGGACCGTAGATCGTCTGCTTCACCGCGGTGCGGCCCTGGGAGGGGACGGTCTTCAGGGTCGTCACGTCCACCTGCCCGTCCACCGTCGGGAGCCACGCGCCGCGAGCCGAGCCGTAGCTGAACGCCGCCGCCCGAGCCGCCTGCCACGAAGCGCGCGTCGTCGTGTTGTTGCGGAGCGCGACGTCGATCACGTCGGCCAGGGTCAGGCTGTCCAGCACCGATCGGAGGTCGGCCGGAATCCGGGCCGCCCGGACCGCGCGGTGGGGGGCCGTGTCCGAGGGGGGAGGCACCCACGGCGTGCTGGGCAAGGGCGCCGTGCCGCGCACGCCGCCCACGCCGGGCGTCGCCATGCAGCCCGCGACTCCAGCGGCCGCCACGGCCGCCGCGACGAGCCGGAGAGTGCGTGCGGACCGCGTCCGCCGTGCGCTACCCTGGCCGGACCGATCCGGACTTCGGACTCCTGACCCCATCCCTCTCCCTGATCGACTCGTGCGCGTCGGGTACCGCCGGAGCGGCGCGGGTGTTCCTCCATAACACCGCGAGTGCCTGCGACGCTTAGGCTAGAGGGCGGACGAGCCCGGGTCGGAGGACTCGGAGCGCCAGGCGTCCGAGCGGGCCCGCTCCGCCAGGGCCGCCGCCACCTCCCGCTCGCGGCGCTTCTCGTCCCACCCGAGCTCCAGGCCGGCGACCTCGGCGGCCTTCCCGAACGCCGACGCGAGCCCGTCATCGGTCTCGAGGGCCAGGCGCGTCCGGCGGAAGACGATGTCCTCCAGGTGGACGACCAGCTCGCGCCGGGCCGCGTGCGCCGCCTCGGCGGCGAGATAGGGCAGGTCGTCGGCCAGCGGCTCCCGTAGCGCCGGCCGTTCGGCCAGCAGGGATAGCACCTCGCCGGCCCGGCTCCCGTACGCCGCCGCCAGGCGCTCGATCGAGGAGGGCGGAAGCCGGTAGGGGGCCGCCTCCGAGGCGAGACGATCGCGCAGCTCGTCCAGGTCCTCGAAGTCGCCCCCGGGAAGGGGCACGCGCGCCGTGTCACAGTCGCGCTCCGGCGGCGCGTCGAACCGCTCCTCCAGGATCTCGGCGGCCCGGTCCACCAGCTTCTCGGCCATGTTCCGGTGCGAGGTCAGCTTCCCACCGGCGATCGTGAGGAGTCCCGGTGGGCCCTCGCGGATCTGGAAGTCGCGGGAGACGGCATCCTCGTCGTCGGCACGTCCCTCAGCTACCAGCGGCCGAAGCCCGGCCCACGCCCCGACGACGTCCTCGGGCCGGAGCCCGGCGGCCGGGAAGAGCCGGTTGGCGGACTCGAGGAGATACGCCACGTCGCCAGCGGTGGGCGCCACCTCGGATGGATCGCCGTCGAAATCGACGTCCGTGGTTCCGACGATGGTGAGCTCCGGACCCCACGGGAGCACGAACATGATCCTGCGGTCCACCGCGGACTCGAAGATGAGCGCTCGCTCGTGCGGCACCCGCTCGCGGCGCAGGAGAATGTGCGTGCCCCGCGTCGGGCGCAGAAGCGGTGGCCCGTCCGCGCCCGCCAGGGCGCGTGTGCGATCCGACCAGGGCCCCGTCGCATTGACCACCAGCCGGGCCCGGATGGACCACGCCTCGGCGTCGTCGGCCGGGATCGGAGAGCCGGAGGCCGGACGCACCAGGACTCCCCGCACCGCCTCCGCGTCGCGCTCGATACGCACCACGCCCAGCCGGTTCGCCACAGCGGCGCCAGCCTCGGCCGCGGCCTGCACCGTGGCAAGGACGAGCCGGGCATCGTCGACCTGGGCGTCGAAGTAGCGCGCCCCTCCCAGGAGTCCGGCGCGGCGCAGGCCCGGCTCGCGCTCCACGACCTCCTCCGCGTCGAGCATCTGGTGACGCTCGATGTTCCGGAACAGGGCCAGGGCGTCGTACAGCCACATGCCCGCGTCGAGCTTGAGCTTCCCCACCCGCCCGTCCTCGTACAGCGGGAAGAGGAACTCGAGCGGTCGCACCATGTGGGGCGCGAGCCGGAGGAGGGTCCGTCGCTCCTGGCTGGCCTCGAACACGAGGTCCAGCTCGAGCTGCTCCAGGTATCGCAGCCCGCCGTGGATCAGGCGGGAGGAGCGACTGCTCGTCCCCTCGCCGAAGTCCCGGGCCTCGACGAGCGCCGTGCGGTAGCCGCGGCGCGCCGCGTCCCGGGCGATCGCGGCGCCGGTGATCCCGCCCCCGACCACCAGCAGGTCGAAGCCCTCCTGGCGGAGACGCGCCAGATGAGCGGCCCGCGCCGCCGGTCCGATGGCCGAGCGGGGGCGGCCGGCGCCTTCCCCGGCGGCCGGAGGCCGGGCGTCACTCACGGGACCAGCACGACTTTCCCGAAGCCGTCCCCCGCCTCGAGGCGCTCGTGGGCCTCGCGGACGCGCTCCAGCGGCCACACCACGTCCACCACGGGCTCGAGCCGGCCCTCGAACACCAGGCCCATGACACGCTCGAACTCGGAGCGACTCGCCATCGTGGTGCCCAGGATCCGGATCTGCCTCCAGAACGTGCGCCGGATGTCCTGGCACCCCTTCGCCCCGGTGGTGGCGCCGTAGGTCACCAGGCGGCCGTCCCGGGCCAGGGCGCGCAGGCAGGCCTCCCACATCGCCTCGCCCACACCGTCCAGGACCACATCCACGCCCCGGCGGTCCGTGGCTTCGTAGGCGGCCTTCGAAAAGTCGGTCTCGAGCCGGTCGATGACCACGTCGGCACCCAGCTCGCGGACCCGCGCCACGTTCTCGGGCCCGCCGGTGACCGCCAGGACGCGGGCGCCCGCCAGGCGGGCGATCTGGATCGCAGCCGTCGACACGCCGCCGGAGGCGCCCGTGACGAGCACGGTCTCGCCAGGCCGCACGCGAGCCCGGCCGATCAGCCCCCGCCAGGCCGTCTGGAAGACCAGCGGCGCGGCCGCGGCCCGCTCGAAGGGATAGTCGGCCGGAAGCGGATAGAGGTTCCGGGCCGGCACCACCACCTTCTGGGCCAGGCCCCCGCGCACGTGCTCGCCCAGGATCCGGAAGCGCTCGCACAGGCTGTGCTCCCCGCGGATGCACCACTCGCAGCGGCCGCACCACAAGCCCGGGTTCACGACCACGCGGTCGCCGGAGGACCATCCCTCGACGCCGGAGCCCACGGCCGCCACCGTCCCGGCCACATCGGCCCCACCCACGTGCGGCATCTCGAGGTCGAGCCCGGGGAGGCCGCGGCGCACCCACAGATCCAGGTGGTTGAGGGCCACCGCCCGCACGTCCACCACGACCTGTCCGGCACCCGCTTCCGGGTCCGGCAGCTCGCCCATCGCGAGAACCTCGGGACCGCCGTGCTCGCGTACGAGTGCCGCTCTCATGCCGCCTCCGTGTTGCATGGTGGCGGTGGCCGCCCCAGCCCGGGCGTTCGTCCGGCCGGGAGGAGCGCCAGGGGCCCCACCGACCTTTCGTCCCGGACTCCCCACACACAGGGTGCAGCCGGCACGCCACTTGAAATTCAGTCTCAACCAGCCTAGCTTGGCCCATCCGAATCGATAACGATTATCGGTGGGTGCGCGACCTGGCCAGTCATCAAGATGGCCGCCGGGCCCGGGCCCGGCACCCCTCGCCGGGCGGCGCGGCCACCCGAGTAGCGACGGATGGAGAAGGGAATGGCGGAACATCTGCTGGAAGTGCGGGGCCTCAGGGCAGCGGTCGCCGAGGAGGAGTCGGAGATCCTCCGGGGAGTCGACCTCGAGCTGGACTCGGGCCGCATCCACGCGCTCATGGGCCCGAACGGATCGGGCAAGAGCACGCTGGCCAACGTGATCGCCGGCCACCCCGGCTACCGGGTCACCGGCGGAGACGTCGTGTTCGACGGGGAGAGCATCCTCGAGTGGGAGCCGGACGAGCGCGCCCGGCGGGGGATCTTCCTCGCCTTCCAGTATCCGAGCGAGATCCCCGGCGTGACGATCTCGAACTTCCTGCGCACCGCCGTGAACGCGCGGCGCGGCGAGGGGCACGAGGTCGACGTGTTCGAGTTCCAGGATGAGCTCCACCGGCGCATGGAGCTCCTCGAGATGGACCCCGACTTCGCCGAGCGGTACGTGAACGATGGCTTCAGCGGGGGCGAGAAGAAGCGGAACGAGATCCTCCAGATGGCGGTCCTCGAGCCCCGCCTGGCCGTGATGGACGAGACCGACAGCGGCCTCGACATCGATGCGCTGAAGATCGTCTCGCACGGGGTGAACGCCCTGGCGAAGGAGGACCCGGAGCTCGGCATACTCCTCATCACCCACTACAAGCGGATCCTCAACTACATCCAGCCGGACCGCGTGCACGTGATGATCGGTGGGCGGGTCGTCGAGAGCGGCGGCCCCGACCTGGCCGAGAAGCTCGAGGAGCACGGCTACGATTGGCTGCGCGAGGAGACGACCTCCCCCGCCTGAGCCGCGCGAGGGGGCCGGAGGCGGCCGCGGAGCCGCGGTCGAACGCGGTCCCGCCATCGGCGTAGGATGAAGGGGAGCGGGAGCACAGCAGCGGAGGACACGCGATGCCGCACAACGAGACGGTCGAGGGACTCGGGCTCGACGAGTACAAGTACCACTTCATCACCAGGGACAAGCCCGTCTTCAAGTCGCGCAAGGGACTGTCCGAGGAGGTGGTGCGCCAGATCTCGGCCCACAAGGAGGAGCCGGAATGGATGCTGGAGTTCCGGCTCCGGGCCCTGGACATCTTCAACTCCAAGCCCATGCCCACGTGGGGCGGTGATCTCTCGCACCTGAACCTCGACGAGATCTACTTCTACCTCCGTCCACAGGACCGCATGCAGCGCTCGTGGGACGAGGTGCCCGAGGAGATCAAGGACACCTTCGAGCGCCTGGGCATCCCCGAGGCCGAGCGCAGCGTGCTGGCCGGGGTCGGGGCCCAGTACGAGTCCGAGATGGTCTACCACTCCCTGCGCGAAGAGTGGGAGAACCAGGGCGTCATCTTCGAGTCGATCGAGGACGGGCTCAAGCTGTATCCGGACCTCTTCCGCGAGCACTTCGCGACCGTGATCCCGCCCGCCGACAACAAGTTCGCGGCCCTGAACTCCGCGGTGTGGTCGGGCGGCTCCTTCGTCTACATCCCGAAGGGGGCCAGGATCGACATCCCGCTGCAGGCCTACTTCCGCGTGAACGCGGAGCGCATGGGGCAGTTCGAGCGCACGATCATCATCGCCGAGGAGGGCTC
>CAYXHP010000047.1:0-11967 GCA_964465015.1 uncultured Gemmatimonadota bacterium | reverse complement strand
CGCGCGCTCGATCCGCGACTCGTTCCACCGGTTGGCCGCGAGGGCGAGGAGGACGCCGACCACGACGATGAGGACCTCTCCCAGGGCCCTGCGCCACGTGAGTCCGGTCTCGATCACGGTCCGGGGCCTTCGCCGACCCGGGCGCTCGAGGCGGATCGCGCCTCCGAACCCGGCCGACTCCGGCCCGGTATCGCCGGGCGCGGTAGCCCGCGCGTCATCGCCGGGTGCGGTAGCCCGGACCGCATCAGCTCCGGGTCTCCGACATGCAGGCTTCAGCCGTAATTTCTACCCTCCCGCGGCCGCTGGGACGGCCTCAAGCTACAGGCTCGGCGCGTGGCACGCTGCGGCCCCGCCCGAGCCCCTCCCCCGCCACCAGAGAAGGACGCCGGTCGTCAGGGCCGCCCATGGGAAAGCCGGGCTGACCTTGAGATTCACGGCCAGCAGCAGCGACCATACGCCCCCGGGGACGAGCGCCACGAAGAAGGCGAGCGCGGCGAGGCCCGCGAGGGTCGGGAGGCGTCGAGTCACGGTGGTTGGCTCCCGGGTGAGATTCGGGTCGACCTCATCCCCGGCGCCGGAGCGTCACGCGCGCGAACGGCGACCGCACGCCGGCCGCCTCGTTGTCGATCGTCCACCGCCAGCTGTCGGCGCGGCGATCGTATGTGAAGGTGTTGTGGATGCGGTCGGCGTCGGAGTCCCCGAACACGAACGGAATGGAATCCCCGGCCGCGACCGCGTGGCCGATGGGATCGAATGGTCCCGCCGCCGTGTTGTCGAGCCACATCACCGCGTACGCCCTCGTCTTCGCGTCGCTGTAGATGTAGAGGATCGCCTCGTACTCGGGGTCCCCCGAGGCGCTGCGTTCGCGCGAGACCTCGTGCAAGCGGACGTACTCGTGGCCCAGCACCCAGTCGGCCGTGACGTCGTGCGTCACCTGCCGGCCGGCGATGTCGCCGGTGAGCACCCACGTGCCGACCAGGTGCTCGAGCAGCGAATCGGGCGCGGGCGGCGGGGCGTCCTGCGCCCGGAGCGGTCCGACGCTCGGCAGGAGCGCCAGGACCAGGGCGATCAGCGGTCTCATGCGATCGGCTTCGGGCGTACTAGAACACGTGCCCCACGCCTGCTGTCAGCTCGACATCGCTCCCGTGCCATGGGTCCACGCTGCGCAGACGCGCCTCGGGCCTCAGGAGCCAGCCTCCGCCGACCAGGATGCGAGCTCCCGCGGCGGCGTGGAGCGTCAGCGAGGTGGTCCCCACCCCTTTCAGCATGAACGCGGGGCCTGCGCCCACGCCCAGGTAGGGATGCACGGGTGCCCGGAGACCCGGCTCGACCTGCAAGCCGATTTCCGGCATCAGGTAGTCGGTACTGCGCCCGAACTGGCTCTTGTAGTGCAGGTAGCGGACGCCGGCCTCGGCCACGACGATCGAGGGAAGCGGAACGGCAGCGGAGAGACCATAGATGGCCGCCGTGCCGGTTCCCGACAGGTCGTACGGAGCCACACCGGCGGAGGCCACGATCGACGGTCGTCCCTGGGCGGAGCCACGCGCCATCCAGGACGTGGCCAGGAGGGCGCAGGCGAGGAGCGGCGCGAGGAGACGAACGCGTGGAGAGCTCATGTCCGAACCTCCATTGTGTGCCGAAGTCGGCCGGTCGAGGGGACTCCCGCACCTTGCCGGCGTCTTTGAGACCGACCGCCTCGAAGAAGGACGCAGCGGCGTCGCGCCCCTCGACTCGAGCAGATAGTGGACGAAGGATCCGGCGATCGGATACGTGAGACCCTCGGCATACATCCGGAACGAGCTGTTCAGGATCAGAGCGTCCAGCGCCGGTACGGTTCCAGTCGTCCACGCGTCGCGGGCAACGTCGTCGACGGGCCGGGGGTTCCACCTCGGGACGCTGTGGCGAGCATTCCCCACGCGCCGGACGCGAAGGCGTCGGGGCCCGGACCTCGAAGCCCCGCGACGGCGGGGGTGACTGCAGCATCCGGGCGGTAGCACCGAGGCGATCTGCCGGACCCGGGCCGGGGAGAGCGCTCCCCGGCCCCGCCGCGCTTCCGCGTTCACTTCGCGATGATCACGGCGTGCGCCATCTGTCCCGGGTGCACCGTGCAGTGGTACACGTACCGGCCTGGCTGGTCGACCGTATAGGTGAAGGTGCCGTCGACGTTCATCAACCCCGAATCGAAGGAGGAGGCGCCCGAAGGCACCGAGTCGCTGGTGGCGGAGTGCTGGATGCCCTCGTCCTTGTTCGTCCACTGAATCGTCGACCCGACGTCCACCGTGATGGAATCGGTCCCGTTGGGCGTATGGTAGGCGATGTTCTGGATGTTGATCTGCACGTCCCCCGAACCGCCGGAGGGCGGCGGATTGGACGGAGGCGGACTGCCGGGCGGCGGGTTCTGGGTCGGGGGGGCGCTGCCTCCCCCGCAGGCAGCCAGGACCAGAACCGCGGCGACGGCCACACGCCGGATCGCGATGGCCCGAGGACGGATCGGTAGCGCACGTGTCATGGCTCGACTCCCGTGTCGGAGACGATGATCAGCCCCTTCATGAAGGGGTGCGGAGTGCAGTGGTAGGCGAAGCGCCCGGAACGGTCGAAGAGGCGCTGCCAGCTGGCGACCGGGTCGATGAGGGGCGAGTCCCACAGCTCGTCGCTCGATGTGCTGGAGTGGGCCAGCGGGTCGTGGTTCACCCACCGGATCGTGGTCCCGGGGCGGACGAGCACGGTGTCGGGGTGAAAGGCCAGCCCCTTGATCTCGATCTCGACCACGGTGCCGGGCCCGCCGACCGGGACGCCGGGCCCGGCCTCGTCCGAGGCCGGGGGCACGAGGCCGGCGCCCACTCCGGAGGCCTCGCCGCCGGCTCCTGCGCTCTCCGCGCCACCTGAAGCGCCCTTCCCCGATACGCCCGGGTGCACCAGCCGGCCCCAGCGTGCGAAGCCACTGAAGGGCACGGTGAACTCGAACCCCCAGTACACGGTGTGGGCCACGCCGGCCGAGGCGCCCTCCAGCGTGCCGCTCGACACGTTGGTGGCCATCAGGGTCAGCGTGTGCGGCGTGTATGGGATGGCGAGCTCCAGCCCCGCGCTCCATGCCGCCGGCCCGTCGATCCCGGCCACCAGGTCCGAGACGTCCCCGGCCAGGGTCACGTACCGGTTGAGGTCGAGTCCCACCCCGCCCGCCAGGGCGAGGGAGGGGGGCCGGTCCCCCCCGGCCCGCCGCTCGAAACCGTCCCCGAAGCCGCGTACCGCAGCGAGTACGTGGACGGGGCCGAAGCGCCTGGCCCCGGTCAGCTCCCCGTCCAGGCTGTGCGTGGCCCCGTTCCAGGCCGCCGTCAGCGCCAGCGAGGGGCCGTCTCCGGCGTGGCGCCCGCCCGGCGACCAGGTGGCGTAGGGCTGCCACTCGTTGGAGCCCCCGGCCAGCAGCGAGCGCGTGCTGTAGCGGAAGCCGGCCATGAGGCCGGACACCACCCCGAGGTCCAGCTGGAAGGTCGGGTAGTTGACGACCTTGCCGTCGCCGAACAGGTCTCCGATGTCGGCCTCCGACCCGGCCACCTGGAAGCGGTGCGAGAAGTCGAAGAACAGCTGCCCCGCCGAGGCCGTCCACGTGCCCGCCAGGTTCGGTGTCCGCCCGGTCACGGGCTGGGCTCTCGAGATGGCGGGCGCCAGGAGCGCCGCACCGGCCAGGGCGGCCGCCGGGATCCGCGAACGCGTCCAACCCATGACTCCCCTGCCCTCCCTCCGAAGATCGAACTCGACCCGGGGCTCCACGCTCGCCGCGTGTCCGTCCCACCCGACCGGGGCGCGGTGAGCGATCCCTCGGGCACTCACGAGGGCCACGAACGTGGGCCGACCTGCGGGGGTTCCCGAGATGGACCGGGGAGCGCTCGCCGCTTGACGTTGGGAGGCGGGGAACTGGATTATCCGGCGGGTCGTTCTGGGACGCGTCGCGCGGGGGAGCACGGACGAGTCCGCCGCCGGGATGATGGGCCGGGAACAGGATGGTGCCGATGGCCGACTACAGCTGCGAAGAGGTGCGCCGTCGGCTCGATGCGTACGTGGATGGCGAGCTGTCGGATGAGGAAACGCGCTCTGTGGAGGAGCACCTGGCCGCCTGCGAGCGTTGCGCCGAGGTTCTCGGGTTCGAACGAGCGCTGCTGGATGGCCTGAAGAAGAGGATACGGGAGACCGACCTCCCGCCCGGGCTACGGGAGAGGATCGGGACCGCCCTGGAGCGCGACCGCGCGGAGAAGACCGACCCTACGGCGAGCCGTTCCGACGGCTGAATCGACCCGCCCCGGAGTCCGGCCCGCTGCCGCTCGTCGCGCCGGCCGTTCTCACCCCTCCTTCCTCGGGCCGACCAGTCCATGGTCCTCGGCCAGCCGCCATAGGGCCACCTGCAGCCGCTTCCGCCCCCGGTGGAGCCGCGACCGCACCGTTCCGACCGGGCATTCCAGGGCCTCGGCGATCTCCACGTAGGAGAGGTCCTCCACGAGGTACAGTACGGTCGCCGCACGGAACTCGGCCGGGAGGGCATGGAGAGCCGCCCTGATCTGCCGGGCATCGAGTCGGGCGAGGAAAGCCCCCGCCGGATCCTCCCGCCCCCGCGCCGCGCCGAAGGCGGACAGCTTGTGATAGAGGAAGTGATCGGGCTCACCGTCGAGCGAGACCGTGTCCGGCACATGACGACGCCGCCGGCAGGCGTCGTAGAACGCGTTCGTGAGGATCTTGAGAAACCAGGCCCGGAAGTTCGTGCCCGGCTCGAAGCCCTCGAACCCCTTCCAGGCGTGGAGCGCCGCCTCCTGCACCAGATCCTCCGCCTCCGCGGAGTCGCGCGTCAGGTGTCGCGCCGCGGCGTAGGCCCGGGGGAGCACCGGATCGAGAAGCCGCATGAAATGCTCGCGCGCTTCCGAGGCGCCGCTTGCCGGCTCGGAGCTGTCGATCGGGTCCTGGGCTGCTCTGCTCATCCGGGCCGTCCAGTTCCGGTGGAGTGTCGAGCCTGATCGCAGGCCCCGCGCACATGGCGCGCGACGCGCACGCCGAACGCCAGTGATAGACGACCGGTCGTCTCACAGGCGACCGAAAAAAAAGGAGCCCGCTGCCGGTCAGGGCAGAAAGTAGTCGTCCAACAATCGACGCTGACAGCGGCGAACGGGTTCCAGGGAGCGCTCGATCTTCATCCGGATCACCCCGCCCTCCCACGTTTCGACGAGGAGGCCCGCCAGCTCTTCCGCGTCGATGTCCCGGCGGACCCGGCCCTGCTCCTGGGCGACCGCGAGCGCGTCGCGAATCTCGCCGCACAGCCCCTGGATCGAGCCGGCCAGGGCGTCGCGGCACACCGCGCTCCCCTCGAGCTCTCCGCCGAGGTTCCCCAGCAGGCAGCCCCCGACGTAGCCCGAGGCCTCGAATTGCTCCATCATGGCGCCGAAGAACGCTCGCAGGCCGCTGAGCGGATCCGGCGCACGCGCCAGCTCGCGCGCCAGCAGCGCCCGCACGCCCTCGGCGAAATGCCGGATGGTCGCCGCCCCGAACTCCTCTTTGCTTCCGAAATAGTTGTAGAAGGAGCCCTTCGGGACCCCGGCCCGGTCGAGCACCCGCTTGAGGCCGGTGCCGTGGAAGCCATACTCCAGGAAGGCGGCCACGCCCTCATCCAGGAGCCGCTCCCGGACGCGCTCCGCGTGCTTCATCCGAATCATGAGTCCAGAATACGACCGGTCGTCTCCTGACGTCAAGCGCGGCGGGCCCGTGGCCGCCGGCGAGGTCGCGGGGTGTCGAACGCGCGACGAGAGGACCGGGATGTCCCGACCGCCAGATACGGCTCTTCCCGACAGCCTGAGAAGGGTCGAGGCGTCATCCTACCATAGCGATGTGCCTGCGCCTCGAAACCGGAGCGAGGGGACCTGCCATGTCAAGGCGCCCGGAGATTCCTGCTGGTGCGTGGGCTGCTGTCCTGGCGGCGCTGATCCTCGCGGCCTGCGGCGGCTCGACCGGGCCGGTCCGCCAAGTCTCCTTGCCCGGCATCTGGAATCTAGTCGGGTACAGCGACCACGGCGTCGCCGCCGAGGAGATTTCCGGGACGATGACGTTCGATTCCAGCGGGCGCTTCGTTACAGCCGGCACCGTGCGCTATCCGGACGAGCCGGAGGACGTGCTCGACGCGTCGGGCACCTACGTCCACGACGCGGTCGCCGGCCGGCTGTCCCTCACCACGGTGGATGGCACCACGTCGTGGACCGAAGAGATGACCGGCGACACGCTGATCCTCACACTCGTCCAGGACCCCGGCGCTCCGCCCCCTAGCGTCCTCCGCCTCCTGCGTTAGCGAGGGCCGGGACCCTGTAGGCGTACGGACTCCGCGCCCGGGCCGAATCCTCTGCCACAGATCACTACCTTTGCCCGGCAGGAGTCATGTGCAGGGTGACCGTCCTGACGGGCCGATCCGGTCCTTCCGGGCCACCGGCAAGGTCTCTACTCTTCAGCCATGCGCACTGTCGTCGCGACGCGGAGCCAGGTGCTCGTGGCCGACCCGGACGATCGGACCCTTCGGCCGACCGCCGGGGTGCGCGCCGCCCCCACCTGCCTGGCGGCCGAGCCGGGGAGCGGCCGGGCCTGGTGCGGCACGGTCGACGGCCTCCTTCGGAGCGAAGACGGCGCCGAGACCTGGGAGGCGGTCGGCCTCGAGGGGGAGGAGGTCACGGCCCTGTCCACGAGCCCGGCCGAGCCGGGTCTCGTGTGGGCGGGGACCGAGCCGAGCGCCGTCTACCGGAGCGAGGACGCCGGCGCCTCCTGGGGGCGCACGGAAGGCCTCCTGGACCTCCCCTCCTCCTCCACCTGGTCCTTCCCGCCTCGGCCCGACACGCACCTCGTGCGCTGGATCGCCTGCCACCCGGCGGCGGCGGGCCGGCTGTGGGTGGCGATCGAGGCGGGAGCCCTGGTGAGCACGCCCGACGGAGGCCGGACGTGGCGGGACCGCGTCCCGGGCGGCCCCTACGACACGCACCAGGTCGCCATCCACCCCGATCGGCCCGAGGGTCTGCGGATCTCGGCCGGCGACGGCTACTACGAGAGCGACGACGGGGGCAAGACGTGGCGCTCCTCGCTCCGGGCCGCGCGCCGGGCGAGCTGTGGGCGGCCGACGAGCGCGGCGTGCACCGGTCCGTCGACGGCGGACGCTCGTGGGAGCGGACCGCGGCCTACGAAGAGACGCCGGCCTGGCTGCGCGGACTGATCGTGGTCGAGGCGTAGCGGCGCCCGCCGCCCTCCTCTCCACCCCTGGCGTCACCCGGTCGCAACCCTTCGGCGGCTGATGGAGTCCAAGGTATCGGACGGCATGCATACTGGCTGATACCTAGTCCCGGAGCCCTTACCGATGCCCGAGCTCAGCGCGCGAGCCTTCCAGATCCTGGTGTCCCTGGCCCCGGTGCCCAAGCACGGCTACGCCATCCGGCAGGAGGTGGAGGCGCGGACGGAGGGCGCCGTGCGTCTGTGGCCGGCCACCCTGTACGGCACGCTGGCGGAGCTGGCGGAGAGCGGCCTCATCCGGGAGACGGCCAGCCCGGAAGGTCCTGACGACGATCCGCGTCGCCGGTACTACGCCCTCACCCCGGCGGGGCGGACGGCGCTGAAGGCGGAGGCGGCGCGGCTGGAGTCGCTGGCTCGCCTGGCGCGTTCGCGGCTGGCGCTGGCGGAGGCGCGCTCGTGAGCCGCCGGGGCGGCCGATCGGCGAGCGTGAGGCTGGCGAGGGCCATCTACCGGCGGGCCTCGGTGATGCTGCCGCGCGACTTCCGGGACCGTTTCGCGGAGGAGCTGGAGGCGTGCTTCGCGGCCATCGCCCGGGATGCGCGCGAGCGCCGGGGCCGCCTGGCGGTGGCCTGGGTGATGCTGCGCTCGGTGCTGGACCTGGTGTCGCGGGCGCCGAGGCAGCACCTGGTGGGGGCGCGGGCGAGCGCCCTGGGGACCGGGAGGGGAAGCGGGTGGGGCACCGGGTGGCAGGACGTGCGGCAGGCGGCGCGGCGCCTGCGACGTCGTCCGTCCTTCACGGTGGCCTCGGTGCTCACGCTGGGCCTGGGGGTCGCGGCGGCGACGTCGGTGTTCAGCCTGGTGTACGGCGTCGTGCTGAGCCCCCTCCCCTACCCCGACGCGGGCCGACTGGTGGTGATGGATCACGGCGGCTCGAAGCTGGGAATCGACCACGGGCTCGGCGTGACCTATGGCTTCTACCGCTTCTACCGGGAGCACGCGCGGCAGGCGCAGGCCATGGCCCTGTACCGGCAGTCCGCGCGGAGCCTGTCGGGCCGCGGCGGGCCGAGCCGGGTGCAGGCGGTGGAGGCGACGCCGTCCCTGGAGAAGGTTCTCCGGGTCCAGCCGAAGCTGGGGCGCTGGTTCACGGCCGCCGAGGGCGAGGCGGGCGCCGCCCCGGTGGCCGTGCTGTCGCATCGGCTGTGGCAGGAGCGGTTCGGCGGCAGCCCGGACGTGCTGGGCCGCACCGTCCGGCTGGACGGCCGGCCGGTCGACGTCGTGGGCGTGATGCCGGCGTCGTTCGCGTTCCCGGATCCGGAGACTGCGGTGTGGCTGCCCCGCGTGGTGCCGACCACGGGGATCGGCGGCTGGAACGAGCACGCGGTGGCGAGGCTCCGGCCCGGGGCCACGGCGGCGTCCTTCGACCGGGAGCTGTCCGGCCTGCTCCCGCTCCTCCGCCGTGACAACGACGACCCCGCGCGCGTGACCGAGTACCTGGACCACGCGGGGATCCGGCCGCGCATCGTGTCGCTGAAGCAGAGCGTGGTCGGGGACGTGCAATCCACGCTATGGATCCTGCTCGGGACCGTGGGCGTCGTCCTCCTCATCGCGGTGGCCAACGTCGCGAACCTCTTCCTCGTGCGGGCGGAGGAGGGGATCCGGGAGACGGCGGTGCGCACGGCGCTGGGGGCCTCGCGGCTGCGCCTGGCCTGGGGCTTCCTGGCGGAGACGCTGCTGATGACGGGGGCGGCGGGGATCGTGGGCGTGGGCGCCGCGGCCGCCGGAATCCGGATTCTCCGGCGGAGCGCCCCCGTCAACGTGCCGCGGCTGGCCGAGGTGGGGATGGACCCGGTCGTGCTGGCGGTGGCGCTGGCCACGTGCCTGGCGGCGGCGGTGCTCCTGGGGATCATCCCCACGCTCCGCCCCGCGCGCGACCTCACGGGCACGCTGCGGGAGGGCGGCCGACGCTCCACGTCCGGGAGATCCCGCCTGCGGGGCCGCAGCGCGCTCATGGCCACGCAGGTCGCGCTCGCCCTCGTGCTGCTCATCGGGGCCGGCCTCCTGTTCCGGACCTTCCGTACGCTGCGAGCCGTGGACCTGGGATTCACCACCCGGCAGGCGCTGACCTTCAAGATCGGGCTGACGGAGACGTCCTACCCGACCGAAGCGGACTTCCTCCGCTTCCACCGGGAGCTGGTCGGCCGGCTCGCCGCGCTGCCGGGCGTCGAGGCCGTGGGCGCCGTCGGGCACTGCCTTCCGCTGACGGAGGGGATGTGCTGGGGCGAGACGCTAGAGGCGGAGGGATTCCCGCGGCCCGAGGGCGAGGTGCCCCCCGTGACCGGCATGCGGCTGGCCACGCCCGGCTACTTCCAGACCATGGGGATCCCGGTGCGTGGCCGCCGGTTCCGCTCGGGTGACGGCGCCGCCGGGGGACCCGTGGTGATCCTGAGCCAGGCCGCCGCCCGGGCCTACTTCCCGGGCACCGACGCCCTGGGCCGCCGGGTCCGGGTCTCCGGGGACACGGCCTGGTCCACCGTCGTGGGCATCGCCAGGGACGTGCGCTCGAAGGCCGAGACGGACCAGTTCGAGCGAGTGCTCTACCAGCCGATCGCCGCCGTCGCGCGCGGCGCCACGCCGCGCCCCATGGCCTACGTGCTCCGCACCTCCGTGCCGCCGACGTCGCTGCTCCCGGCGGTCCGCCGCGCCGTGGCGGACCTGGACCCGTCCATCCCCCTCGCCCAGGTGGAGACGCTGCGGGACCGGATCGACCGGGCCACGGCGCCCACCGCGTTCGCGCTCACGCTCATCGGCCTGGCCGCGGTCATCGCGCTGCTGCTGGGGGCCGTGGGAGTCTACGCCGTGGTGGCCTACGCCGTGAGCCAGCGCACGGCGGAGATCGGCGTGCGCCTCGCGCTCGGGGCCCGGCCCGGGGACGTGCTGAGGCTGGTGATGCGCCAGGGCGGAGCCGTGGTGGGGACCGGCGTCGCGGCAGGGCTAGTGGCGGCCGCGGCGCTCACCCGCCTGATGACGGGGATGCTGTTCGGGGTGCATCCGTTCGACCCGCTGAGCTACGCCGCCCTCACGGCGCTCATGCTCGGGGTGGCGGCGCTCGCGTTGTGGATCCCGGCGCGCCGGGCCGCGCGCCTGGACCCGCAGGAGGCGCTCCGCTCGAACTGAAAACCGGAGCCTCGTGCCTTTTCGGGCGTCAGAGGCGCTGGCAGGTGAGGAAATCGCGGCCCTGCTGGGCTGAGTCCCTCCCTCGCCACCGGGCGGCTCGGCTCCCGGGATCAGCCCCGTGACCGGGCCGGAACGAACCGCTCGATGCCTTCCTTCTCGGCGGCGCGGCGGAGTCCCTGGTCGAGTGTCGCGAGCGGCACGCCCAGGCGGACGGCCAGCTCCAGGTACGAAGCGTCGTAGGCCGACAGGCCACGCGCACGGGCCAGCTCGCGAATCGATGTGAACGCTCGCCGGCGAGCCATCGGGTCGATGACGATGGGGAGAGAGCGCACGAGCTCGAGGAAGCGCCCGGCGGCCGCCGGGTCCAGCCGCTTCCGCCTCTCCGCGACGACGAGGCCGTTGCTCACCTCCAGCGGCCATACGGAGGCCACGACCGCTTCCGTCGCCCCGAGCGAGCGAAGGACGCGGGGGGCGTAGGCGCCTCCCTCGTCCTCGAAGCACCACGCCAGCACGACCGAGGCGTCGAGGACGAAGTTCAGCGGCGGCCCTCGGTGATCAGAGACCGGACGTCGAGGCCGGGGCCCAGGCGCCGGCCCTCGCGGAAGTCGAGGAGGGCCTGGATCGCCTCTTCCGCCGTGTGCTCCGGCGCACCGGCCGCGGGCACGAGCATGGCCACCTCCCGGCCGTGCCGCGTGATCGTGATCCGCTCGCCCCGCTCCACCCGGTCCAGGAGAGCGGCGAGATGCGTCTTGGCCTCGTAGGCACCGACCGTGGACATGTCTTCCTCCGATCCGACCAGTCTCAGACCAGTTTAGACGATGAGAGCACGGAGAGCAACGGACCTCACTCTTCGCCCAGTGCCCGATCCTGACGAGACGAGTAGCTTGTCGGGATCGCGGCGAGCCTCGTCCCTGGACCTAGCAGGAGCCCCCATGCGCGTACGGATCCTGGCACCCGTGCTGCTCGTCTTCGTGACCGCCGCGGCGGCCGGAAGCCCCTCCCCGACCTCCAGCCCGGGCCCCGCGGCGCCGAAGGCGGGGTCCGCGCGCTATCGCGTGGTCCACGGCTGGCCACAGCTTCCGAAGGGCCGCGACCTCGGCGAGGTGGCCGGCGTCGGCGTGGACCCGCATGGCGACGTATTCGTCTTCCACCGCAATGATCGGGTCTGGCCGGCGTCGGATTCCCTGTCCACGGATCCGATCGCGCTGCCGACGGTCACCGTGTTCGACGGGCGCACGGGGAGGATCCTGTCGGAGTGGGGCGCGAGCACCTTCGCCATGCCGCACGGCCTCGCCGTGGACGCCCGCGGCCACGTGTGGCTGACCGACGTCGCGCTGCAGCAGGTGTTCGAGTATTCGCACGACGGCCGTCTCCTGATGACGCTCGGCGTGCGCGGCGTGGCGGGAAACGACAGCGCCCACTTCGACCGGCCCACCAAGGTCGCCGTGGCGCCGGACGGCAGCTTCTACGTCAGCGACGGGTACCGGAACACGCGCGTGATGAAGTTCTCGCCCGCCGGGAAGTTCCTGTTCCAGTGGGGCACGCCGGGCACCG
>CAYXHP010000046.1:0-9520 GCA_964465015.1 uncultured Gemmatimonadota bacterium | reverse complement strand
CCGGCCGGACTCGGCCCCTTCGACCTGCCCCGGCTCCGGACCTTCTCGGCCCACCGCGCCTCTAGCGACCACCCGTTCGTGGACAGCAACGACGACGAGAAGCGGATCATGCCGGGGCAGACCTACGTCATGGCCGACCTGGACGGTCCGGGCGTAGTGACGCACCTGTGGATCACGGTGGCCGACAACGAGTACGCCTGGCCGCGGCTCCTCCGTCTCCGGGTCTACTACGATGGCGAGAAGACGCCGAGCGTCGATGCTCCGCTGGGAGACTTCTTCGGGGTCGGTCACGGCTACGAGAAGGACGTGAACTCGCTGATGGTGCGCGACAACTCCTACGGCCGGGCCCGGAACAGCTACTGGCCCATGCCCTTCCGGAAGCACTGCCGGGTCACGGTGACGAACGAGGGACGGCGCCCCGTGACCATGTTCTACGACCACGTGGACTGGGAGAAGCGTGAGGCGCTGCCGCCCGGGACGGGCTACTTCCACGCCTACTACCGGCAGGAGCGGCCGGCCACGCCGGGCCTCGACTACGCCTTCCTGGCCATCCACGGGCGCGGCCAGTACGTGGGCACGGTGCTGAACGTCATCCAGTCTCAGGTGGGCTGGTTCGGCGAGGGGGACGACCTTTTCTACGTGGACGGCGCCACGAAGCCCCAGATCGCCGGCACGGGGAGCGAGGATTACTTCAACGCAGCCTGGGGCCTGAGGGTCACCGAGGGCCCGTGGAGCGGCATCCCCGTGGCCGAGGGAGAGCGGGTGGGCGCCCGGCTCACCGGCTACCGCTGGCACGTTCCCGACATGATCCCCTTCCAGAAGTCCATCTGGGCCGGCATCGAGCACTTCGGCTGGACGTACAACCCGGACGGCAGCCTTCGTTCCGGCTTCGAGGAGCGTCCCGACTATTTCTCGAGCGTCGCCTTCTGGTACCAGGACGGCGTGAACCAGGGGCTGCCGGAGCCGCCCTACGGAGATGCGCGCCTCCCGTTCGGGAACGCCCGGCAGATAGCGGTCGAGGACGCGATCGGCCAGGTGCGGACCCGGGGCGGCACGGCCGAGGTCCAGCGCGAGGTCGACTGGGGGAAGGACCTCCTGTTCTTCGACGGACGCGGCCCGGGCTCCCGCATCGACGTGCCGATCGACGTCGCCGATCCGGACCGCTACGAGGTCGTGGCCGAGATGGCCCGGGCGCCCGACTACGGCGACTACTACGCTCTCCTGGATGGCAAGGCCATGAACCTGGACACCCGGGAGGCCGCCACCTCGGAACTGCCGGCGCAGGGCGCGCGCGTCTTCCCCGGATACGATCCGGAGCTGTACGTGGCCGAGGTGCGGCCGCTGGGCTGGGCCACCCTGAGCCGCGGGCGCCACATCCTCACCTTCGTGTGCGCCGGCAAGGACGGCCGCTCCACGGGCTACAAGGCCGGCATCATGGACGTGGTGCTGGAGAAGATCCCGGCCTCGGCCGGCGAGCCGGAGAAGCCCACCCCGCGGCAGCTCCCGCCTCCGCTCCCCGAGGCACCGGCGTCGGCACCGACCGGAGAAGCCGTGTACCGGGGCCATCCGCTCTCGGACTGGCTGGTCCGGCTGAAGCAGGCACCCGACTCCGAGCGGCCCGACGCGGTCCGGGCGCTCGGTGCCTTCGGCGCCGACGCCGGTCCGGCCGTGGATGCACTCACCGGGGCCCTCCACGACCCGGCTCCGGCCGTACGCTCGGCGGCTGCCTGGGCCCTGTCGCAGGTCGGGCCGACGGGAGCCGCGGCGGTGCCGGAGCTGGCGAAGGCCCTGTCCGACTCCGTCGCCCGGGTGCGGAGCCTGGCGGCGGTGGCCCTGGAGGGGATGGGGCCGAAGGCGGCCCCCGCGCTCGATCCGCTCATCCGCGCCGTGGACGACCCGGTGGCCTGGGTCCGCTCCCCGGCGGCCGAGGCGCTCGGAGCCGTGGGCCCGGGGGCGGGCGGCGCCGTAGAGGCCCTGACGAAGCGCATGGACGTGAAGGGAGAGCCCGTCTACGTCCTGCGCAGCGTCATCAAGGCCATCGGGGAGATCGGGCCGGCCGCGAAGAGCGCGCTTCCCGCCCTCCGCCGGGCGCTCGGGAATCCGCGCACCATCTACACGGCGCAGGAGGCGATCCTGAAGGTGGAGGGGAAGCCCGACCGCACCTGGTGAGGGAAGCCCGGCTCGCGACGGCCATCCGCAATTCGCCGTAGCTTCGACCATCGCGATAGCGTCGTCGCTCCGCGCGGCGCATCTTGAGTGCGTCGCACCCGATGCGCTCTCCAACGCGGCCGTGCGAGCCTCGCATGCGTCGTGAGCCCGGGCCCCACGCGAGCTCGAGACCAGTATGTCGAATTTCCGATCGCGCCTCCGCGCGCTCGCGCGTGAGCTGCGACGAAGACGGGTGGTCCAGGTGGCCATCTCCTACGCCGTGGCCACCTTCATCGTCATCCAGGCCGCGGCGCTCCTCTTTCCCGGCTTGAGGCTCCCCGAGTGGGCCTTCACGCTCGTCGTCGCGCTCGGCCTGCTCGGGTTCCCGATCGCGGTCGCGCTGGCCTGGTCGCTGAACGAATTCCGCGGCAGCCCCGGACCTCCACCCGGCAGCGCGGAGACGTCGGCGGACGACGCCGGGGGCGCGAGCCCGGGCGGGAGCGGCCGGCGCTCTTCCGGGCCGACACCCGGAGCCGTCGCCCGGCCCGTCCCCGGCTCGGTGGCCGTCCTGCCGTTCGTCAACACGAGCCCGGGCAGCGGGGACGAGTATCTGAGCGATGGCCTCACGGACGAGCTCATCCACGCGCTCTCCAGGGTCGAGGGCCTGCACGTCGTCTCCCGGACGTCCGTCTTCGCCCTGCGGGACAAGAGCCTGGAGGTGACCGAGATCGGGAAGCGACTCCGCGTGGGCGCCGTGCTCGAGGGCAGCCTGCAGCGCCAGGGCGATCGGCTTCGGATCACCGCTCAGCTGGTGGACTGCGAGGATGGCTACCAGCTCTGGTCGGAGCGCTACGACCGACGCATGGAGGACGTGTTCGCGATCGAGGACGAGATCGCCGCCAGCATCGTGCGTACGCTGCGCGGCGTGCTCACCGAGAAGGATCGCCGCGCGCTCGAGAAGGTCCGGACCGAGAAGGTCGGGGCGTACGAGCTGTACCTCCGGGGCCGGCAATTCTTCCACCAGACGCGGCGCAAGAGCCTCGGATTCGCCCGGGAGATGTTCACGCGGTCGATCGAGGTCGATCCCGACTACGCCCTCGCGTGGACCGGACTCGCCGACACGTGCTCCCTGCTCCGAATGTACTATCCCTACGACCCCACGGCGGAGGACTCGGCCCGGTGCGCGGACGCGGCCAGCCGGCGAGCCCTGGAGCTCGATCCCGACCTCGCCGAGGCCCACGCGGCACGCGGATTCGCCCTGTGGCAGAACGGGAGACTGCCGGAGGCCATCTCGGAGTTCGAGAAGGCGGTCGCCCTCGATCCCCGCCAGTTCGAAGCGCGATACTTCCACGGTCGGGCACGATTCCAGGAAGGAGACTTCGAGGAGGCGGCCCGGCTGTTCGGTGAAGCCCTGGACGTGCGCGAGGACTACCAGGCCGCCTTCTTCCGAGCCCAGGCGCTGGAGGCCCTCGGGCGCGAAGAGGAGGCGCGAGCTGCCTACGGCAGAGCCCTGGAGGTCGTCGACCGGCACCTGGAGTTGAACCCGGACGATCCTCGCGCGGCGACGGTCCGAGCCGTGGCCCTGTGCAGGACCGGCCGGCCCGTCGAGGGGCTCGCCGCCGCGGAGCGGGCGCTGGCCGTAGATGCGGAGGACATGGGCGTCCGCTACAACGTGGCGTGCCTCTACTCGCTGGAGGGAGAAAACGAGCGAGCCCTGGACCTCCTGGAGCAGGTGGCCCGGAGCGGATTCGGCGCCCGGGAGTGGTTCGCGCGCGACCCCGATCTCGACCCTCTGCGGGACGACCCCCGGTTCGCGCGGATCCTCGGGTCGGAGGTCGCCCCCATGCGTGAGGAGAGAGCTCCGCCTTCATGAGGGGGCATCAGGCCGGGACGATGTGAATGTCCGACCTCAGGCTCGTCCGGCCACGAAACTGGGATCGCGTTTCCGTGCGGCTGGGCCCAAGCCTTGCCCCGAGCCCTCGAGATGTCTACGCTGGGCTGGTCCCCCCATTCGCCATCACCTCCGTCCTATGCGCGGACGTCATGGCGAGTCCATCCACATTTCGAGCTCCGGCCACGTCGGGCTGGTCCGTCGCCCTGGCCGCGGCCCTGGTGCTCCTGGCCGCGGCGAGCCCGGCGCGAGCCCAGATGGCCCGGGGGGCCCTCAGCCTGGAGAGCGCGGCCGATCCCCCGTCCTCGACGATCCTGGAGGCCGGCAGGGGGGACGGGATCTGGGATCTCCTCGTGCGGGCCGGAGTCCGGCCCACCCCGTCCGCGATCCGGGCTTTCGAAAGCCGCAATCGGGGCCGCCTGGTGCACGGAAACCAGCTGGTGGCGGGGCGCTCGTACCACGTGCCCGCGGCGGGCTCGCGAGTGGCCACGTTTCCGATCTTCGGCCCCGAGTACGAGCGTGTGAAGCGCCGCTCGTCTCGGCTCGCGGGCCAGGTCTACTACGTGGTGAGCGGACATGGCGGCCCGGATCCCGGCAGCATCGGGCGCTACCGGGGACGTCCCCTCCCCGAGGACGAGGTCGCCTACGACGTCGCCCTTCGCCTGGCCCGGCGCCTGATCCAGGAGGGAGCCACGGTCCACCTCATCGTAAAGGACCCGGACGACGGCATCCGCGATGCGACGCACCTGCCCCTGGATCACGACGAGGTGTACACGGGAGGGAAGCGCATCCCCCTCGACCAGCTCCGACGCCTTCGCGAGCGCGTCCGGGACATCAATCGCCTGTACCGGAAGCACGGGGGGGCGGCCACCGTCCAGCGCGTGCTGGCCCTCCACGTGGACGCCAGGAGCCATCGCCGAAATCCCGAGATCGACGTCCACTTCCTCGTGGACAGCCGGCGGGGCCGGCGCCTGGCGAACGAGCTTCGTGCGGCGTTCCGCGAGCGATACGCCCGGGCGCAACCGGGGCGGGGCTATGACGGGACGGTGGAGACCCGGGGCCTCTACGTTCTCCGGAACACGCGCCCGGTCGCCGTGCTCATCGAACTCGGCGACATCCGGAACCCGCGGGACCAGGTCCGGCTCACCCGCCCCGGCAACCGCCAGGCGGTGGCCGACTGGATCGTGGATGGCCTCCTGAAGAACTCGCATCGGAGGAGCGGCCCGAGCGAGGCGAGGCCGGCGAGCCACTGAGGCGAGGCCGGCGCACATCGTCGCGGCGCCCGGGCGGTCTCCCCCCGGCTCTCGCGACCTCTCACGCCCCCGGATCGGGGGAGGCTACGATTTCGGCACCGCCACCGCCGGCACCCCTCGCGCCCGGAGCATGTCGCCGAACGCGGAGAGTTGCGGACCCAGGATGCGGTCCAGCCGCTCCCGCTGCGCCGTCCATTCCTTCTGCAGGTCGGCGAAGCGCTCCTCGTCCCCGGCGGTCGGCCGGGCCTCGACTCCGTGCAGCGCGGCGGCCAGGTAGGCGATCTGGTTGTTGAGCTTGGACTGGAAGTTGATCGGGTCCTGCCCGCTCGAGCTCTTCGTCTGGAGGAGCGTCTCCTCGACGGCCGTGAGGCTGTCGGTGAGCGCCCCCGCGGCGGCGCGGACGGACTCCGGGGCCGCGGAGTCGCCAGCGGTGGAGTTGTCGGCCGCACCCGCGTCTCCGGGCGCCGCCGGGCCGGCCTCCGAGGAATGCCCCGCCTCCACCGAAGCATCCGAAGCGCGGGAGGCCGCCTCCTTCACCTGCGCGCGCACGGAGCGCAGCTGGCGCAGGGCGTCGTGCAGGGAGTCGAGCATGGCCAGGGTGCGGTGCTGCATCTGGAACTGCGCCACCAGGTCCTGCTTCGTCACACCCTTCAGGTTCGGCGCGATCCGGATCTCGAAGCTCCGGGTCCGGCTCCAGCCGTCGGCGCTGACGCGGACGCTGTAGGTACCGGGCGCGGCCGTGGCGCCCCCGGCGTAGCCCGAGTACATGACGGCATCGGGCACCAGGTGGGGCTGGCGGTAGCGGAGATCCCACACGAAGCGGTGCATGCCGGCCCCGGTGGGAAGACTGTAGCGGCGCGGCCGTCGGCCTCCCTGGAGTCCCTCCAGCGTGAGGTTCTCCGTCCGCGCCCTGGAGCTGTCGCTCGAGAAGCTCTGCACCACGTGTCCGTCCGCGTCCAGGACCTCGAGCGTCACCTCGCTCTTCGGCGCGGCGCGGAAGTAGTAGTCGAACACAGCGTCGCGCGGCGCGGGCGGGCCGCCGGAGCCGCGCACCTCCATGCGGTAGGCGTCGCGTGGCTGGTAGAGCCAGTGATCTGCGCTGGCCACCGAGTCGGCGATCTGCCGGAGCGGGGTGAGATCGCCGAGGATCCAGTAGCTACGGCCCTGCGTCGCGACGGCCAGGTCGGTGCCATGCACCTGGACGTCGGTGACGGGCACGACCGGCAGGTTGAGCTGGAGTGTCTGCCAGTGCGCGCCGTCGTCGAAGGAGACGTACAGGCCGAACTCGGTGCCCGCGTAGAGCAGGCCCTTCCGGACCGGGTCCTCCCGCACGGCGCGCACGGGATCGTCTGCCGGGATGCCGCGTGTGCCGTCCGCGATGCGCGTCCAGTGCGCGCCGTAGTCGCCCGTACGGTAGACGTAGGGCGTGAAGTCGTCGCGCCGGTAGTCGTACGCGGTGAGGTACGCCTTCCCGGGCGTCTCGGGCGAGGGCGCGATGACGTTGATCGTCGCCTCGCGCGGCAGTCCGGGCGGCGTGATGTCGGTCCAGTGCGCGCCGCCGTCCCGCGTGATGTGGGCGAGCCCGTCGTCCGAGCCCGCCCACAGGACGAGGGAGTCGGAGGGGGACTCGGCCAGAGCGAACACGGTGGCCCAGGTCTCGACGCCGCTGATGTCGTGCTGGATCGGGCCGCCCGGGAAGCCCTGCTGGCTCTCGACGTGGCGCGTGAGGTCGGGGCTGATCCGGGTCCACGTCTGGCCCTCGTCCGTCGAGCGCGTCACGTACTGCGACCCATAGTAGAGCACGTTCGGATCGTGCTCGGAGATGAGGAACGGCGCGTTCCACTGGAAGCGGTACTTGAGGTCCCGCAGCGCCTGCCCGTCGGTGAGCTGCGGGTAGGGGACGATGTTCCGGCTCTGTCCGGTGCTCAGATCGACGCGGTCCAGCTCCCCGTCGTAGCACCCCCCGTAGACGATGTCGGAGTTACGCGGGTTCGTCGCGGTGTAGCCGCTCTCGCACCCGCCCATGGTGAACCAGTCACCGCCATGCACGAGGCGGAAGCCGCTGGGCCACGCCGGAACGCTGATGGACGAGTTGTCCTGCTGCCCGCCCGAAAGCCGGTAGGGCCAGCCGTCGCTCACCGTGACGCGGTAGAACTGCGCCGTCGGCTGGTTCAGCACGGTGGACCAGCTCTTCCCGCCGTCCTGCGTGACCTGCGCGCCCCCGTCGTCGCCCAGGATCATGGTGTTCGGGTCGTCGGGCTCGATCCACAGCCGGTGCGTGTCGCCGTGGGGCGGTCGAAGCGGCTGGAACGTGCGCCCTCCGTCCACCGACCGGTATGGCGACGTGTTCATGGCGTAGACGGTGTTGGGGTCCTTCGGGTCCGCTGTCACGTGCGTGAAGTACCAGCCGCGCTGCAGGAGCTTGTGATTGTCGTTCACGCGCTTCCACGTCCGGCCGGCGTCGTCCGAGCGATACAGCCCGCCCTCGTCGATCGTGCCGGGGTGGCTGCCGGCCACCATGAGCACCCAGACGCGGTCGGGGTCCGCGGGCGAGACGGCGACCGAGCTCTTGCCGATGAGATCCTGCGGCAGCCCGCCCTCCAGCTTCGTCCACGTGTCGCCGCCGTCGGTGCTCTTGTAGATGCCACCCTCGCGCGCGCCGTCGATCATCGCCCAGGGCTTCCGCTCCGCCCGCCACATGCTGGCATACAGCACGCGCGGATTGGACGGGTCCTGCGACAGGTCGATGGCACCCGTGCTGTCCGAGACGAACAGGAGCTTCTTCCACGTCGCGCCACCGTCGGTCGTGCGGAACACGCCGCGCGTCGCGCTCGGGCCGAAGGCATGGCCGAGGACGGCGACGTACACACGGCCCGGATCGCGCGGGTCCACGATCACGCGTCCGATCTGCCCGGCGTCGCGCAGGCCGACGAATCGCCACGTGGCGCCCGCGTCCGTCGAACGGTACATGCCCCGTCCCGCGGAGGCGTTCCCCCGGACCTCCGCCTCGCCCGTTCCCACGTAGACCACGTTCGGGTCCGACGGGGAGACGCCGATCGCGCCGATCGAGCCCGCGTCGAAATAGCGGTCGGAGACGTTCTCCCACGTCTTGCCCGCGTTCGTCGTCTTCCAAACGCCCCCGCCCGTCGCCCCCATGTAGAAGGTGAGCGGATGGCCCGGCACCCCTGTCACCGCGTCCGCGCGCCCGCCACGCGACGGGCCGACCATGCGGTAGCGAAGGCCGTCGTAGAGCGCGGTGTCGTAGACGATGTGGCCGGGCGGCACGAGCGGCCGGGACGTGGAACCGGCCGCCTCGGTCGCGGCGCGGGTCTTCGAGACCTGAGCGGCGAGCGGCGAAGCGGAGGCGATGAGCGGTGCGGCCGCCGCGGCGGCGACGAGCGCGGCCGTGGCGACTCGGACGGTCCCGTGGGCGCGTGACTGTGTCACGTTGATCCTCGTCTGTTGGGCGCGGAAGAGTGAACGGCCGAAGCTACGTACGATCGAAGCCGTGGAGCAACGGCGGGCGAGGCGGTGGACGCGAGCCACGCGGAGAGGCCGCGCGCCGGGGCGGAGCAAGGGAATGGCCGCGAGGTACTCCCACGGGCGGCGACGCCTCGCCGCCGCGGCGCTCCAGACCAGGGGTCATGCGTATGAGCAGCGAGCCTGCCCGGTCCGGATCCCGTGCCGGAGTCGCGGTGACGGCCGCAATGGCGGCGTGCACGCTCCTGCCGCTCCCGGCGCACGCCCAGTGGGCCGTCGACCTCGAGACGGGTGCCTGGGCGGTGCGGCGCTCCGCCGATCCGACCGTCTACCTCGTGGCCTTGAGGCATCCGCTCCTGGGCCCTGTCGACGGGTCGCTGGACGCCTTCGGCCTCGTGGACTCGGGTGCGGCCGGTCGAGCGCTCTATGGCGTCGGGCCGGAGGTTACGGTGCACCTGGGCGGCGACCGTCTCTCCCCGTATCTCGTCGCCGGGACCGGAGTGGCCCTGGAGCCCGGCGAGTCCACCGACCTCGCTGCCGCGTGGAGCGCCGGCGCGGGCCTCGAGTATCGACCGCTCTCGTGGCTCGGGCTCCGCGCGGAAGGCCGCCGCCTGGTCGAGGACCGGCATTTCGGTGGCTTCTGGAACCTGCGGGCGGACGACCGCCGGGGATGGCGGCTGAGCGCGGGCGTCTCGATCCACTGGGGCGGCGGCTCGGGCGGGCGGGCCGCGCCCGGTCGCCGAGCCGC
>CAYXHP010000045.1:0-5073 GCA_964465015.1 uncultured Gemmatimonadota bacterium | reverse complement strand
GTACTCACCCTGTCCCCAGACGACATCCGGCCCGTCGAGGGCCGGGAGATTCTCCACGTGCGCAAGCTGGCTTCCGCCTAGTCTCGCCGGAATCTTTCAGCCTCCCGGGCGTGCCACGTGACATAACAGGACGGGGCACGGGAGAGAGTGATGCCGGTACTCATGCAGATATTTCCGTTGCTGATCCTTCTCGTCATCTTCGGCATCCCGATCGCACTCGGCGTCCGCTGGATCATGAAGAGATATGAATCGATTGCGAGCCCCAACTCGACCGAACTGCCTACACGGGACCAATTCCAGGCGCTCGTCGATCAGGTAGAGAGCTTAGGCCAGAGGCTCGAGGATCTGGACGAACGGCACGTGTTCCTAGAGCGACTACTGGAGAAACCTCGGGCTGCCAGAGAAGTTGAGGCAGCTCGAACCGGCGGCGGAGACGAAATCGCCTAACATGTCGGCTGCCGCTTTGCCGCCTGCGGCGGCTCGCTCTCCGGTACGCCCGCTCGCTGAAACTCGCGGGCGTCGGCAACCGCGGGAACGTTATGTGAAATGGCGCGCCATCGGCCTACAAGGCTAGATTTCTGGTATGACTCAAGCGGTGGCTGAGCTCCGGGAGCAGGTGCGAGACGTCATGCGGAAACGCGGCGTCGTCCGAGCCAGTGTGTTCGGGTCCGTAGCCCGCGGGGAGGATCACCCGGCGAGCGATGTGGACTTCCTCGTCGAGCTGGAAGAGGGACGGACCCTCCTCGACCTGGCTGGCCTGCGGCTGGATCTCGAGGACCTTCTGGAGCGCGACGTTGACGTAGCCACACCGGCTTCTCTCCATCCCCAGCTCCGCGAACGTATCCTCGAGCAGCAGGTCCCGATCTTGTGACGCGCTCGGCTCGGATCCTTCTCGGGGACATCCTCGAGGCAGCCGAGCTGCTCGAACGCTACACGGCCGGCATCTCCCACCAGCAATTCGCGGACAACCTCGAGAAGCAGGACGCCGTCGCCCGCCGGATCGAGGTCATCGGGGAAGCCGTCAAGGGCCTCCCCGAGTCCCTTCGCCAGCGGCACCCCGAAGTGCCGTGGCGGGAGATTGCCGGAGCGAGGGATGTCCTGATTCACGAATACTTCCGAATCGACGTCAGGCTCGCCTGGGAGATGGTTCAGAAGGACATCCCGGACCTGGCAGCCAAGGTCCGGAAGATCCTGGGTGAGCTCGAAGACTGAGGTCTGCCACTTCACATAACATGTCGGCTGCCGCTTCGCCGCAGGCGGCTCGCCCTACGGGACGCCCGCTCGCTGGGACTCGCGGGCGTCGGCAACCGCAAGGACGCTATCCGCCAGCCCTTGGGATGCTATCTTGTAGACCTGCCAGCTTTCCAAGGAAGATGCCATGAAGACGTATGAGTTCACCGTAGTCATTGAGCGGGACGAGGATGGCCGATTCGTGGCCGTCGTCCCGGCCCTGCAGGGTTGCTACACCGAGGGCGAAACGGAGCAGGAAGCCCGGGAGCTCATCGAAGACGCGGTTCGCCTCCACATTGAAGACCGGCTTGAGAGGGGTGAGCCGATCCAGGAAGAGGTGGGGAGCTCGAGAGTCCGGGTCGCCGTGTGACCCCTCGCCTGCCTTCGATGACCGCACGCGAAATCGTGCAGGTCCTGAAGCGCCACGGCTTCGAACAGGTCCGACAGTCAGGCTCCCACCTCATTCTCCGCCACACCGACGGACGCAGAGTCACCGTTCCCATCCATAAGGGCATCTCGGCCGCGGACTTCTGAGCCGCATCATGAAGGACGCGGATCTCACGGTGGAGGACCTGAACTAGGCGGGCCGGGTCGGCAGATAACACGGCGGCTGCCGCGTCGCCGCCTGCGGCGGCTCGCCCTTCGGGACGCCCGCTCGCTGGGACTCGCGGGCGTCGGCAACCGCCGGGACGTTAGCTGAAATGCTCCGCCCCAACAGATCGGCTCGCGGATCCATCCCATGTAACGCGGCCATTGACGGAATACCTTCCGGAATTTACGCTGGAACGTCCATCTTGCAGTCTATATGGAGTTAGGCAGACTGGAGCTGCTGGTGAATCTCGACGAGATCGCTCTTCTTTCCCAGATCGTTGGTTCGGTCGCCGTCGTCGCGTCGCTGGCCTACCTGGCCGTTCAAGTGCGTCAGAACACTCGTGCCGCGCAATCGGCGACGTACCAGTCGGTCGTCTCCAATAGTATGGAGATTCTCGCTACGATGTACTCAGAGGACGGCAACGCAGAACTCTGGCTCAAGGCCACCGATACCGACGCCGACCTGTCACCCGTAGAGCAAACGCGATTCCATTTCCTCATGCTGGCGATGTTCAGGCACTTTGACAACCTCCACTACCAACACGTGCATGGTGCAATGGAGTCACAGCAGTGGCATGGATACGCTCAACTCTTGGATGGCTATCTGTCGGCGTCACCAGTAGCCGCGTGGTGGGCTTCGAACTCGGCAGGGTTCAGCGCTAGTTTCAGGAATCACGTCCGCGATCGCTTGTCTAGTGGCATTGCCTAGCACGCTGTGCAGGCGGACTGTCTTCCGGGCCGCCGCTGATCTGTACAAGCCTTGGAAACGCAACTGGGCAGCCCACTGGCCCAGTAAGCGTTGCTGAGGCAGACCCAAAACCCCTGCGCCACCCTTCGGTCGGCTCCGGGGCTTCATGAATCTGATCACGTTGTGAGACATTGCCAGATCCAGGATGAATCGAGGGGTACGCAAGGGGTGGATTGACCGGGGTGCGCACCGCGGGGTAACGTTCATCCATGAACTACCAGGATCGCATCACGATTGAGTCCGGGAAGCGCGGCGGAAAGCCTTGCGTCCGCGGCCTGCGAATCACCGTGTCGGATGTTCTCGAGTACTCGCATCGGGCATGAGCGAAGATGAGATCCTCGCTGACTTTCCGGACCTGGAGCGAGAGGACATCAAGGCTTGCCTGGCGTTCGCGGCTGACCGGGAGCGCAAGCTGATGACATCGCCACCCTCGTGAAGCTCCTCCTCGACCAGAATCTCGCCCCCCGTCTGGTCGGGTCACTCACTGAAGCCTTCCCCGGCTCGCGCCACGTGCGGGAGCTCGGTCTCGCCAGAGCCTCAGACGCCGACGTCTGGGACTATACCAAGGGCAATGGGTTCACGATCGCCTCGAAGGACTCCGACTTTCAGTAGCTGAGCTTCCTGTACGGAGCGCCACCCAAGGTGATCTGGATCCGCCGCGGGAACTGCTCGCTCGCTGCGACTCGCGGGCGTCGGCAACCGCAAGGACGTTCTGCGCCACATCGCGTGAGAGTGCAGGAATCTTCAGAGGGTTGCTTGCGATGGAATCGGTGATCACCTGCCCCGAGTGCGGTCACAAGGAGAGTGAAGAAGTTCCGAGCGACGCATGCCTCTTCTTCTATGAATGCCTGGGTTGCCACACGCTGCTTCAGCCCAAGAAGGGTGACTGCTGCGTCTTCTGCTCGTACGGCGATCGAAAGTGCCCATCGGCCCTGCAGGAGGGGGATCGGCAAGAGTGCTGCGGCGCATAACAGGACGGGTAGCGGCTCGCGCGCCGCGGCGCGCTCGCTTTGACCCGCGGGATGTCGGTTGAAGCAGTCACCGGAAGCGGGTCATGTAGCATATATCAGTCAGACCAACATGCGCCGGCCGCAGGTTCGCCACCCGCCGGGACGTCATGCGAAAGCACCCCTCGTTGGAGGGCTGAGAGCGTGAGATCCAAACCGCTGGCCTGCTCCCTGGGAACTCCCGACCTGGAAGCCCGGAAGCAGGAGATCCGAACTCAGCTGCTTCCCGCGGTTCAAGAAACGCGGGACCTCGACGATGGGATCGCGCTTCGCTTCCCCTCCGAACCCGAGCGGCTCACGAAGCTGGCGGAGTTCGTGGCTGTCGAGAGGGACTGCTGTTCATTCTTGCGGCTAGAGATCGTAGCCGAGCCCGCAGCAGGTCCCATCTGGCTGTTCATCCGTGGTCCGGGCGGGGCCAAGGAGTTCCTGGCCGCTGAGCTCGGGATCACGGGCAGGGGTGCCTCCGCATAGCACGGCGGCTGCCGCTTCGAGGGTGAGATGCTGAGGATCGCTCTGCTGGTCGCGGGCGCACTACTGGCGTTGATTCTGGTCGACCGCGTCCTGCTCAGGCTTGAAGCCAAGGGCTGGCTGAATTACAGGAGGAACGGGTTCAGCCGCGGCGGTGCTGCGTACCACACTCTGCAGCTGTCCTCGATCTTCGATCCGAGCCTCAAACCCACCATTGAGGTGCGCTACGAAGAACAGCGGGACGAAGAGGATTGCGGCGCTCCTCCGGTAGACCCCGACAGCGACGCAGGGGCCCGCGGAACACAACAGGACGGGTAGCGGCTCGGGTGCAGCGCGCTCTCGCTTCAACCTGCTGAGGCTCTCCGGATGAGGGGATCCGATGCAGGCTGCCGATCGAGGATCGGACGGCGGCGGAGAGCGGGCTAGGCAGGTTCGCTACCCGCCCGACGTTATCGGAAACGCGCCTCTGGCCGTTCAATCACGGTGGATGGCCCTGAAGGACTATCGGAGAAGACCATGAACTGGAATGCGATCGGTGCCATAGGCGAGATCGTGGGCGCACTAGCCGTCGTCACATCGCTCACCTATCTGGCTCGTCAGATCCGCACGCAAAACAAGGAATCGCGAATAGCTGCGATGCACGAGATCGCTGTGGCATATCGCGAGAGCAATATCCCGTTCGCCGATCCTGTTCTGGCGGACATACTGACTCGAGCCCACAAAGACACAGACTCCCTGACAGAGGCCGAAATCGTCCAACTCATCGTTGGAGTCCAGGGCGTATTTCGAGTCTGGGAAGAGGCCTACTATCAACATATTGCCGGTCGACTCGACGACCATCTTTGGGCCGCGATGCTCAGAGAATACTCCTCGTACATGTCAGCGCCGGGATTCGATTTCGTCTGGCAGTTGCGAAAGAATGGCCATAACGACGGTTTTCGCCGGTTCGTTGACGAACTACCAAAGCCTGAGTACAGAACCAGACTCCACCCGTCCACGTGACGTCCGTGCGCGGGGTGGCGGCCCCGC
>CAYXHP010000044.1:0-19794 GCA_964465015.1 uncultured Gemmatimonadota bacterium | reverse complement strand
CCCGATGTTCCGCCACACGAGGCCGGACAGGAGCCGTGGAGGGATGACGGTCGAGTCCGCGGGGGCGCGGGCCGGAGGCACGAACCGCGTGGTCGGCGCTCGGGCCACGCGGCTCGCGTGACGGACCGCGGCCCTGCCGGGATGGCTCCGGGGCGCGCCGGGCGGGCTTCCGCCGGCGGGTGGAGCGGCCCCGAGGCCCAGGAGACTCGCGGCCGCGAGTCCCACGATCGCCGCCCGGCGGTACAGCGTCCCGCGCTCTGTCATGGTGCCCGTTCTCCCGAGGTGGATGGTGAAGGCCCGGAGGATACGGGGAGCGGGGGCCCGGGCGATAGAGGCGAGAGAGCCGATACGAACGGCGGTGCCCGTCGGGCGCTTGATGAAGCTCGAGCCGCGCCGACAGCCTACATTCGGCGGCGGCCCTCGAAGGGGCGGCGGGGCTGCAAGCCGCCTGTGCCGGAGACGCCATGCCGAGAGGTGCTTCCGTGACGGAGCAAGCCGTGCACAGGACGAAGGACCGCATCTACCGGGTCGCGCTCGCGAGCGTCATCGGGTCGGTGATCGAGCAGTACGACTTCCTGGTCACCGGCGTGATCGCGGCGACCGTGTGGGGCGACGTCTTCTTCAAGCTGCCGGCCCTCGCGGCCATCGCTGCGGCCATCGGGGTCTACGGCCTGGGTCTCATCATCCGCCCGGTCGGCGCGTTCATCTTCGGCCACATCGCCGACCGGCGCGGCCGCCGGGACGCCCTCGTGTGGGCGCTGGTCCTCATGGGTGCCAGCACGCTGCTCATCGGGCTCACGCCGACGTACGATGCCATCGGCGTGCTGGCGCCCGCGCTGCTCATCCTCTTCCGCCTGCTCCAGGGGATCAGCTTCGGCGCCGAGTTCGGCACCGCCTCGACCTGGGTGGTGGAGCAGGCGGCGCGCTCCAGGCACCGCGCCTTCTGGGGCGCCTGGGTGGGGTTCGCCGTGCCGATCGGCCTCCTCCTCGGCTTCGGCTCGGTCATCCTGGTCAAGTCCCTCATGACGCCGCGCGAGTTCACGCTGTGGGGCTGGCGCGTCCTGTTCGTGATCGGCTTCCTGGCGGCGGTCGTAGGCTTCCTCATCCGCTTCCGCACCGAGGACAGCTTCGTGTTCGAGGAGCACCTCGCGCGCCGCGCGGTCCTGGAGCATCCCGAGCGGCAGGTGTGGCGGGAGATGCCGCTCACCATCCTGCGCACCTCGATGGTGAACGCCATGTTCGGCGGCGCCTTCTTCCTCTACTTCGTGTTCGGTACCGCGTACATGAAGGCGGTGGGCTTCAGCGGGAACGCGCCCGAGACGATCGGGCTCATCGCCGCGGCTTTCATGCTGGTGTTCATGATCGTGGGATCGCTCCTGGCCGACGCCATCGACCGGCGCACCGTCCTACTGATCGCGGCGATCGTGCTCCTGGTGTTCGCGATTCCGTACTTCTACCTGGTCAACACCGGGAGCGTCCTCCTGGCATCGGTGGGCGAGATCGTCGGCTTCGGCTTCGTGTACGGGTTCGGCTACGGCGCCATCCCGGCCTTCTACACGGAGAGCTTTCCGACCCGGTACCGCGCCTCGGGGGCGAGCGCGGCGTACCAGATCGCGCAGGTCTACGGCGGGGGGCTGATCCCGATCCTGGCCGGGTGGATCCTGAGCGCCGTCGGCATCCACCGGGCGTACCTCTACATCGGGCTGATGGTCATGGTCTACGCCCTGCTCGCCATCGTCGCCATCCTGCGCACGCCGGAGACGCGGGACACATCCCTGGAAGAGGTCGTGGGGGCGCAGGCCGCGTAGCCGCCCTGCCGCGCTCGGTGCGGCCCGCCGCCATCCTCATGCTCCAGCTACGGCGCGTGAACCGTCGCCCACGCCGCGACCGCGAGAGCCGCGCTCCTCCGCCGGGCATCGGCGGAGGAACGCTCTCGATCGACCGGACGTCCCGTACCGGTCGCCCCGGTCAGCGCACCGTGATCCGGCCCTGGTCGATCGGGAAGACGGGGCCCGGCGCGGGCTCCTCGCAGTAATCCTGCGGCGTGGAACCCGTGCTCGGGATGTAGACCGCCACGGAGCTGATCTCGTCGGGCTCCCCGGTGTTCGAGTGGTCGATGAGCTCGATGGCCACGCCGGTCATCTCGGGACCGAAGATGAGGTCGGCGTTCTGGTACGAATCCACGGTCCCGCCCAGGTACGCGCTGTTCCCGATCACCGTCATGCACGTGATCGTGCCATGGAGCCCGATGAGCGGCGGCCGGATGCCGTACTCCTCGAGCGACTCGCTCGGACCGCTCTCCAGGTCGTACTGGCCCGAGACCGAACCGTTGGCCCGCTGGATCGCGGAGATGGTGAACTTCCGGATCGTCCCGTCTCCGGGCACGTGGACGTGTCCGCTTCCCGTGGCCGACGACACGACGCCGGCGCCCACGTCCGCAGCCACCCGGGCGCCCGCCGGCACCCCCGCTCCGGGCTGCGTCGAGAGCGGAGCGTCGCAGGCGGCGATCACGGCGGCGAGACTCACCAATGCCAGCCTCTTCATGTGTCCTCCCAAGTGGGTTAGAGAGTCTCGGCTCCGGCTCATGGCCGAAGAAGGCCGAGGTGCATCCGCAGCGGCTGCGTTCGCCGCGGCCGCTGCGGCCGTGATTCCCCGGAGGCGCGACGGTAGGTGCCGCGGAAGAGCTCCGTCCACGTGCGACCGTCGTCCTCGGAGCGCTCCAGCAGTTGCTCCACCGAGCCGTCCCGGTCCGGGGCCAGCGACATGCGAAGCTGGCGGCTGCGTCCGTCGGACCCTACCCGCGTGCCTCGCATGACCATCCGCCCGTCGGACCAGACGCCCGACAGCCGGAGCACTCCTCCGTGATCGTCCACCCACATCTGCCGCCACGTACGCTCGGGAGCGTCGTAGGTGGTCAGGCTGGTTCCGTGGAGCTCGCCGGACGTCCACTCCTCCCGGAGCACGCAGTGATCGAGGAGAGCCCGGACGTGGCTCGTCCCCGCCGACTGTCCGTCCGAATCGGTCACACGCCAGTCGCCGATCCAGAAGTCGAGCTGATGACGCGCAGCGTCGGAGCACGCAGGGGCAGTCGGTCTCGGCATGGCCGCCGGTTCGAGCGGAAGGCGCTCACGCCCCACCCGCAGCCGCGGATCCAGGTTCGCAGAGTTGTGGGCAGCTCGAGCGGCATGGCAGGATGGTGCGGCGCGGCCTGGACGCCCCTCACTGTCGATCCGGGTACCGAGGCCGTAGGCGCTCACGCTCGCCACGACGATGCCCACGAGCAGCAGCTTGCTCATGTCACGCTCCAGGCAGGAGATTCGGACGGGAATTCATCTGCCTGGAGTAAGAAGCCGTGGCGGAGGATCCTGGGCTCCTCCGTGTCGCGAGGCGGTGCTCGGAAAGGGCGGACCGCCGGCTGGAGGGCGTGAACCGGAGACGCCGAGGGGCCTGGAAGCCCGGTTCGTCCGTCAGCCCGGGTGGCGCTGATCCAGGCGAAGCTCGAACTCGTCGCGGCGCGTCCGGCTCAGCTTGAGCTCGGTGCCGGTCTCCAGGACCACCGCGCAATCCCCGTGGGTCAGGGGCCGGACCTCACGCACGCGGTCCACGTTCACGATGATCGAGCGGTGGATGCGGAAGAACCGCTCCGGGTCGAGGCGCGCCTCGACGCCGCCGAGCGATTCGCGGACCAGCGATTCGCCCGCTTCCAGGTGGAGGCGGACGTACGGTCCTCGCGCCTCGATCCACAGGATCTCCCGGACCGGAAAGACGAGGAGTCGGCCCGAGTCGCGGAGCACCAGCCGATCGGGTCCGGCGTCCGTTCCCGGTGCGGGGCCGAGGTCTCCCGGCGGCGCGTCCCCCTCGGTTCGGCCCAGGCGCCGCGTCAACAGTCCCAGCAGGCGCCGCTGGGCCACCTCCGTCTCTTCGCGCCGGAGCGTCTCCTTGGCGCGGACCAGGGCCTGAAAGAATCGGCGGTTGGAGAAGGGCTTCAACAGGTAGTCCACCGCGGCGTGCTCGAACGCCTCCAGCGCGTACTCGTCGTAGGCGGTCGTGAACACGACCAGCGGCATCCTGGTGGCGTCGAGCGCGTCCAGGACCTCGAGGCCCGTCATCCGAGGCATCTGGACATCCAGGAACAGCAGATCGGGCTCGAGCTCCGCGATCACCGTGGGAGTCTCCTCGCCGAAGCACTCGCCCACCACCTCCACCTCGTCGTCCATCTCGAGGAGACGCCGCAGCGTCCGGCGGGCGCGCGGCTCATCGTCCACGATGAGCACGCGCACGCGCCCCGCGGTCTCGGGCTCGCTGCTCACGCGTCCCACCCCCGCGGCAGGGGATCGGGCGAGCGGGCGCGGAGGGGGAGACGGATGACGACGCTGACCCCCCCGCCCCGGGCGGGTCGGACCCGCAGCGATGCCGCGGGCCCGTAGAGCTGCTGCAATCGGCGCCGCGTCGTGCCGAGCCCCAGGCCTTCACGGACGGGTCCCTCCCCGATCCCCCTCCCGTTGTCCGTGACTTCGAGCACCAGCTCCCGACCGTTGCCCCGGGCCGTCACGACGACCCTTCCCCCGTGACCGCCGTCGAGGTCGAGACCATGCCTAATCGCGTTCTCGACGATGGGCTGCAGGAGGAGGCTCGGCACGGCGGCGTCGGCCGCGCCGAGATCCGCCTCGAGGGTCACCTCCAGACGGTCGCCGAAGCGGAGCTCCTGGATGCGGACGTAACGTTGGAGGAATTCCATCTCTTCCCGGAGCGGCACCTCCTGCTGGTCGTAGTCCCGCAGGGCGCGCCGGAGGAGGTCACCGAGCTCCGCGATCGTCTCGACCGCCGTCTCGGGGTCCCCTTCCTGCACGAGCCCGGCGACGGTGTGAAGCGCGTTGAAGAGGAAGTGCGGGTGGATCTGGCTCTTGAGGTTGAGGAGCCTGGCATCGGAGAGGTCCGCCCGCAGGCGGGCGCTCAGCGCGGCTTCGCGGTGCCGCTCCTCGCGCAGGCGCAACAGCCAGTAGCCGCACAGGATCGCCGCGTAGACCACCATCGCCGAGGCCAGCTTGGCACCGGCGCGCTGCAGGTACGTCCGCCCGAAAGAAGCTCCGGCGGCCGCCGGGTCCACGATGAGCGTGAGGCCGGAGAGCGCGCCGTTGAGGACGGCGAAGAAGGCCAGCGCCGAGAGGAGGTGGACCGTGGCGGCCAACCCGGGTGGACGCGCGGTGAAGCCACGCGTCCGCTCGATGCGGACGATGACGGGGACGAAAGCCGTCCACAGGCCCCACTCCAGGAGCTTGGAGCCCGCCAGTTCCCGGAAGCTGGCCTGGTAGCCGGCCGCCACCCAGTTGAAGTAGAGCTGGGAAGCCGACACCAGCGCGATCACCACGGCCGCCGCGGCCAGGAGGAGCGGGGTCCGGATCCGGCCGCCCGCGAGGTCCTCTGAATCGATGTACGACCGCCTCGCCTTCGTCAGCGAGAGAGGGATGTGGCGCGTCGCGGTCATGGGCCCCGCCTGGGATTGGGGTGGACGACGGAACCTCGAACATGCGGCTCGTCACCCGAAGGCCGCGATGCGAGGAGGCCTTCCGCCGGCACGAGCCGGTCTCCGGGCGCCACGAATCGGACATACCCGGGACCGAGACGCCGACGGTCGAGCCGGATCGGCGCGGAGGTCCGACACGGGATCTGTCGGGCGCGGCGAATCGTACGCTCTCCATCGCGTGAACCCGGAGGTGGTAGAAGCCGAGCCTGTAGCCCCACTCCTCGGAGTCATGGGCGCGCTCGACGATCAGGGGGTCGTGGACGCGCTGCCGCAGGAGGGCGGCAAGGGCGAGACCGGCCACGCCACCGCCCACGATGCGGATGTCGAGTTCGTCGAGAGCGAAATCCGTGGGACGCGGGGCACGAGGCGTGACGACATCGCCGGTCATGGCTGGGCCCTCACCCGGTGGAGCGGCTCGGAGCCTGCCGGGTGTCCGGTGAAGCACGCGGAATCTCTCAGCGGCCCGCATCCGGCCGCGGCGGGATCGGCCACGCCGGCCTGTGGCTGCACATGCCCTGGCCCGCCTCCTTCACGATGACGGCGAAGCGCGGTTCGGACCGGAGCAGCGACATGGTCGGATCGCACCCGAGGCTGGCCTGCCCGACGTAGAACGAGCGAGCCCGAACGGCGCGCTCGGTCGCGTCGAGCGCAGCCCGCTTGTTGCCCAGAGCCAGCTGCACTACGGCGATACCGTAGGCCCGGGAATCGCCGGTCTCGACGCGCCGGGCGATCGCAGCTTCGCGCTCCGCATCGGCCCAGCGGGACTCCAGAGCGAAACGCCAAACCCGGAATACGCGCGCATAGGGGAAGGTCGAGTCGGTCTCGAAGGCCCGCTCGAACTGGACGGCGGCGCTGTCGGGTCGGCCAGCGAAGGCCTCCGCGATCGCAAGGTAGAGCTGGCTGTAGATGAACGTCGGATCCAGCTCGAGTGCGCGCCGGGCCGCCGTAATGGCCTCGGCGAACCGGTCCGCGCACAGGTACGCATAGGACAGGTCGTTCCACGCGACGGCCGACAGGGGATCGAGGGCGACGGCCGCCTGTCCTTCGCGAATGGCTTCCTCGGGTCGGCCGAGGACGCCGAGTGCGTCCGCGTACCACTGGTGGGCGGTGGAGTTGTCCGGGTCGAGCGCGAGCGCCGCGCGATACTCGGCCTGCGCTTCGGCCGGTCGAAGCTCGCCCGTCAGCGCGCTCGCGAGCGCCAGGTGGCCGTCGGCCAGGTCGGGCTCGAGCGCCAGGGCGCGGTGGGCCATCCTCTCGGCATCCCGCACGATGGAGTCACTATGTACCTCCAGGTACGCGGGGAGAACGCCCTCGACCATCGAAAGACCGGCGTAGGCGCGGGCGAAGTTCGGATCACGCGCGATCGCTCGATGGAAGTCGTCGATCGCGCGCTCGAGATTGTCGGCACCGCGCCTGGCGAAGAGGTACTGGCCCCTGAGATAGAGGTCGTAGGCGGCCTGATCCCTCGTTCCACGGCGCTCCGCGGAGCCCCGGAGCTCCTTCGGGGCGGGCAGCCGCAACGCCGTGGCGACCGCCGCGGTGATCGAGTCCTGTGCCGAAGAGAAGTTCCCGTCCGCTGGCAGGACGTAGTCATGACTCCAGAGCCCGGACTCGTCCTCCACCTTCACCAGGTCCACCGTCACGGTGACGTGATCGCCCGATGGATGAAACTCGCCCTGGAGCAGGGCCCCGACATGCAGCCGCGCTCCCGCTTCGCGGATCGGCCTGTCACGCTCGGCCTCGGAGGAGGTCCGGGCTTTCACCGTGAGATCGGGGAGCTTCATCAGCGCTTCGCGGATGTCGTTGGCCATCCCGTCGGCGAGGTAGTCGTCCGCCGTGTCGTGTCCGACGTCGTCGAACGGGAGGACCGCGATCGCGCGTATCGAGCTCGAGCCGCGGCCGGTCGCCAGGCGCCACCATGCGAGCGCGGCGAGGACGATGGCCAGGCCGGCGGCGCCGAGGATCCAGCGGCTCCTTCGCATCGGCATCGTACGCGGCGGGGCGGTGTCGGTCGGCGTGACGCCGCCCGCCGGCGTGGCGAATGGCTCGAGCGCGGCCCGGAGCTCGCCCGCATGCTGCCACCGGTCGGCCGGGCGTTTCTCCAGGCAGCGCAGAATCACGGCATCGAGCGCCGCCGGGACCGCCGGACGCACCGCATGCAGCGGCGTGGGCTCTTCGGTCAGGTGGGCCGCCAGGATCTGCCGCGCGTTCTCTCCCGCGAAGGCGGGACGTCCGGTGAGCAGCTCGTACGCCATCTCACCCAGGGCCCAGATGTCGCTTCGCTGGTCGATGTGCGCATCGCCCGACGCCTGCTCCGGCGACATGTACGTGGGAGTCCCGAGGGCCACGCCGAGGGTCGTGATCGTATGGTGGTCCGCCGCCTCGCTCACCGCCTTGGCCACGCCGAAATCGGACACGAGAGCATGGCGTCCGGACAACATCACGTTGTCGGGCTTGATGTCGCGGTGCACCACGCCTTGCGCGTGAGCGTGCGCCAGCGCGTCGGCCACCTCGGCGGTCAGCCGGACCGCCTCTCGAACCGGTAGCTCGCCCTCGCGCTCCATCCGCTCGCGCAAGGAGCGTCCTTCCACGTACGGCATCACATAGTACAGCAGGCCGTCCGCGTCACCCGAATCGAGCAGGGGGAGAATGTTGGGATGCTGGAGTCGGGCGGCGATTTCGATCTCGCGGAGAAAGCGCGCCGCGCCCATCGAGGCCGCGAGATCTTCCCGCATCACCTTGATGGCGACCTTGCGATGGTGCTTGAGGTCTTCCGCGAGGTAGACGGTCGCCATTCCGCCCTGGCCGAGCTCGCCCTCGATCCGGTAGCGGCTGGCGAGGGCCGCGCTCAGTCGCGCATCGAGGGGGGGCGGAGGTCTATTCATGGGTGGCGCCAAAAGTTACCGTCACCGAAACCGGGGTGCCAACCGGGTGTTTCGGTCGCCGACACCGAGGCGGCACCGGACCATGTCGCTGGGGTCAGCAAAATTCCCAACGCGGAGCAGAAGGGCATCGGCATATCACGAGCCATGCCGGGGGCGGGAATCGAACCCGCAAGGGCCGAAGCCCAGGGGATTTTAAGTCCCCCGCGTCTGCCAGTTCCGCCACCCCGGCGCCGGTGGGAGAAGTGTAGCCCGCGGGGATCCGCCGGGCGATGCGGTGCGGCCCGGCGGACCGCCTGGCCGTCCGCTTACCGGCTGGCCAGCCCGCCGGCCGTCTCGCCCCCGTCGATCACAACCACCTGGCCGGTGATGAAGGGGGCCTCCTCGGAGGCCAGGAAGGCGAGCAGCGCCGCCACCTCTTCGGACCGGGCGTGGCGGCCGAGCGGGACCTTCCGGTTCACCTCCTCCAGCATCTCGTCCGTGTACTCGGCCCGCTGCATGGGGGTCAGGACGTAGCCGGGCGCCACGGCCGCCACCCGCACCTTGGGCGCCAGCTCCAGCGCCATGCTCCGGGTGAGGGCCACCACGCCGGCCTTGGAGACGTTGTAGTCGGCGTAGAAGGGATAGCCGGTCAGGGCGTTCGTGGAGGCCATGTTGAGGATGACCCCGCCCTCCCCCTCCATCATGCGCGCGGCCGCCGCGCGGGCCACCAGGAAGGCGCCGGTGAGGTTCACGGCCAGCACCCGCTCCCACTCCTCCCGGGTGATGTCGAGGAACGGGTGCCGGAGGCTGATCCCGGCGTTGTTGACGAGGACGTCGAGGCCGCTCATCGCCTCCTCGGCGGCGGCCACGGCCCGCTCCACCTCCCCCGGGCGCGAGACGTCGGCCACCACGTAGGCGGCCAGGCGGGGCAGCCGCGCCCGCGTCGCCTCCCGCGCGTCCGCGTCCCGGTCCAGGATGCACACCAGGGCGCCCTCCTCCAGGAAGCGCTCGGCCGTGGCCGCCCCGATGCCGCTCGCGCCCCCGGTGACCAGGGTGCGCTTGCCCGCGAGACCCCGCACTCAGATCCGGGCCGCGCTCAGGTCCACGCCGTGCCCCGCCGCGTAGCGCTCGAAGCGCTCGCGGAGCTCCTCGCCGCGCCCGGCCGCCTCCGACGGAGCCAGGCGCGGACAGTCGAAGCCGAGCGTGTCCCGCATCGCCTCGCACACGCGGCCGGTGAACACGGCCGTCCCGTCGGGCTCGATGCGCTCGATGCCGTCGAAGGGGTGCGAGCGCTCGTTGAGGCGGATCGCCTCCTCGAAGGAGAGGCCGTCGATGGGCTCGGGACGCACGCTCCCCCCGCCCACGAGCACCGGGTAGCCCCCCGGGAGCCCGCCGGGCGAGGGGGCGTGAAGCCGCGTCTCCCGCGGGGCGAGGAGGGCGCGCGCCAAACGGACCGTGCACGCCGCCGTGAGGGACGCCCACGCGCCGCCCCCGGGCAGGGACCACGGTTCCACCAGGAGCCCCTCCGCGTCCACGGCTTCGGTCACGTCTTCACCATCGACCCGAATGCGGAGGAAATGGGGCGGGAGCGGCTCCCGGGCCGGTGCGTCGGCCGGGCGAAACGCGCCGGCGAGGAGCGCGTGGTGGGCCACCAGGGTCACCTCCACCCGGGCAGGGTCGGTGCGGAGCCGCGCCGCCGCCAGGAGCCGGAGCTTGGGGACCACCTCGGCCACGTTCCCTACCCCACACGTGGGCGCCAGCCCGATCCGGTCCAGGACGGGCCCGGTGACGTCGGGGAACGGGGCCGAGAGCACCGGGCCCTCGTACCGCGCCGCTGAGAGGGAGCGCATGGCCGACAGCAGCACCGGTAGGTGGAGCGGAAGCCAGGCGCCGAACCCGATGCCGCGGAGAGGTCGGGCGGCCTCGGACGGGAGGAGCGAGGCGAGCCACCAGGTCTGCAGGCTCGCCGTCAGGATCACGAGGGAGGGTCGAACGCGGGCGAGGAGCCCGGCCACCATATCCGCGTCTGCCAGATCCAGGGGCGCGAACTCGAGATCCGGGCCCGTCGTTCCCGCCGCTGCGGCCACGACCCGCGCCAGCCGGCACGCCTCGGCGCCGCGGCGCTCGTCTCGGCGGCAGGCCACCACCCTCGCCGGCCACGTGCCGGCGGCGAGATGCTCCAGGACCGCCCGGCCCACGTGTCCGAGGCCGGCGAGGAGGACCGTGGCCGGTCCGGCCGCCGACCCCGCGGTCTCAGGCAGCCGGGTCCATCCCCCGGTCGGCGAACACGCCGCCCTGCGCCAGGTCGCACGACGTGCCGGTCAGCCACTCGAGTTGCTCGGGGCGCTCGACCCCCTTGGCCACGATGGTGAGGCCCAGGCTCTGGCCCAGCGCGATCATCCCGGCCACCAGCCGCTCCTGGTGGCGGTCCCGTCCGACGCGGACCAGAAACACCCGGTCCAGCTTCAGGAAGTCGGCCGGGAAGCGCTCCAGGTAGGCCAGCGAAGCGTGGCCGGTCCCGAAGTCCGAGATGGCCACCTTGACGCCCAGGGACCGGAGGGCGTCCAGCGCCCCCACCGCCGACCGCGGGTCCTCCATCACGGTCCGCTCGCTCACCTGCAGCACGAGGCTCCCCGGGTCCCCCTCCGTATCCCGGAGCAGCGTCTCGACCTGTCCCGGCAACGTCGGATCCTCCAGGGAGGCGGAGGAGACCTCGCAGGCCAGCCACGCCGGGCCGGCCTCCGTCCCATCCACCACCCGCTTGCGCATGCGCAGGAGCGAGGAACGGATGGCCCACAGGTCCAGCCGGCTGGCGAGCACGGGGTGCTCGTCCGGATCGAGCGAACTCGCCAGCCGCTGGATCCCGCTCTCCTGCGGTACCCAGCTCGCCAGGGCCTCGGCGCCGGTCAGGCTGCGGTCCCGCACCCGATAGATGGGCTGTACGCTCAGCTGCAGCGTCTCGGCCTGCAGCGCGGACCGGAGCTCGTCGTCCCCGACCGGCTGCAGTCCCAGGTCTCCGATGGGAGCCGCGGCGTGGAAGAACGACACCTCGGTGTCCGAGCCCGCCTCGAGGCGATACATGGCGTGGTCGGCGTTGGTGAGGAGCTCATCGAAGTCCCGGGCGTGATCCGGGTACACGGCCACGCCGAGCCGGGCGGTGAGCTCGATCTCGTGCTCCTCGGCCACGAATGGCTCGCGGAAGGAGCGCCCGATGCGACGCGCGGCGGCGTGCGCATCCCCGACGGTGCGGATGTCGAGCAGGAGCACCCCGAACTCGTCGCCACCCACGCGGGCGGCGGTGTCGCAAGCCCGGATGGAGCGACGCAGGCGCTCGGCGACCTGGGTCAGGACCTCGTCTCCGACGTGGTGTCCCAAGGTGTCGTTGACGCGCTTGAACCGCCCCAGGTCCACGTAGATCATGGCGGCCCGACTGTCCTGGCGGTCGGCCAGCGACATGGCCCGGTCCACCTCCAGGCGCAGCAGACGGCGGTTGGCCAGGCCCGTGAGCGGGTCCTGGTGTGCCAGTCGCAGAGCCTGGCGGCGCTCGCGGTGGAGGAGCTCGATCACCCCGCCGGCCGTGAACGTGACGGCGATGAGGAGGACGGTCACGACCGCGAACAGCCGCCAGTCCACCTCGCGGCCCATGAGGCGGATGACCACGACCTGGATGAGGATGTAGACCACCATCGCAGAGACCGTGGCGGTCGCCGCCCCCTTCCAGCCGCGGTAGTAGGCGAGGAGAGAGACGGGCACCAGCGCCAGGACCCACACCAAACCGGCGTACTCGTCCAGGGCGCTCGGCCACACGAGGCTGGCCAGCCCCGCCACGAGAAGGGCGAGGAGGCTGATGCTGAGCACGCGCGCGGGTGGGCTGCGGCGCTCCAGCCCGTCCGAGCGATAAGTGACGAGCATCGGACGGCTCTCCAGGAGCCCGCCTCCGACCGGCCCCGAATCGTCCACGTTCACCCCTCCTCCCGGAACCTTCCCCGTCCCGCTCTCAGCCTTCGCGGGTCGCCTTCGCATGCAGCTCGCGCCACGGTCCATCGTCCACCGGGGCGGCGTAGCGGTCGGCCCAGGCCTGGACCGCCTCCAGGTTGCGCAGGTACGGCTCGCGCCAGCTCTCGGGCATGTGTCGCCGGAAGTAGTCGCTGTCCATGATCTCGGCGCCCGTTCCGCGCTCGACGTGCGAGATCCCGCCCATGAAGAAGGTCGAGGCTCCGGCATCCATGACGTTGACGACCTCGCACTCCATCCAGGCGTACGCGCCGGGCAGGACGGGGAGTCCCGTCCCCTCCGTCAGCGCATGCTCGAGGCCGGCGAACTTGTCGGAGTCCCGGCCCGACCGGAAGCCCAACGCCCAGATCGCGTCCCACTGGTCGCGCGCCATGAGATGGAGCACATAGCGGCCCGTGCGGGCCAGCATGTCGTGCGTCAGGTGGCGCTTGAACACATAGCTGGCCACGCACTGGCGGCCCGGCACGATGGACGCCCGGATGGCGCTGTTGGCGATCATGCCGTTCAACCGATCCCCCTCGCGGCACGTGAGGGCCACGATGGGCGAGGAGAGGTTGCGCAGGACGTCGTAGGCCGCCGTGTCGTCCAATGGGACTCACTCGGTGTGGTTCGTTCACGGTGGGCGTGGCGCCGGCACAAGGTGCGTCAGAGTCGGTCCGGCTTCAAGACCGGGACGTGAGCCGCGTCCCCCTACGCCCCCCGGCCCCGTCGGACGCTCGACCGGTCCGGACGGTCCCGGCTTGCACCCGCCCGGGGCGGCACGGAGCTTCCGGTCCGTGAACGCCAGCGAGCCCGCCCACGAGACGGCGCCGGTACGGAACGGGAGGAGCGCGCGGGGACGCGTCGGCCGGTGGGCCTTCTTCGCCATCGTCGTCGGCGCGACCCTGCTGTTCGTGCGCCTGGGCTTCTGGCAGCTCCACCGCCTGGCGGAGCGCAGGGCCGAGAACGCCACCATCCGGGCTCGGCGGGCGCTCCCTCCCCTGGTCGTTCCGGGAGGCGTGGAAGCCGCCCTCCTCCTGTCGACGCGGCCCGTCGGCGCGGCGGCCCCCATCACCGCGAGCGGCTCGGGACGCGCGGGCGCCGCGGCCGACAGCCTGGGCTGGCGCAGCGCCGTGCTGGTCGGGCGCTTCGATTGGGGACGGGAGATCGTCCTGCGGGACCGGTCCTACCGGGGCGCGCCGGGCGTGTACGTGGTGACGCCGCTCCTGGTACGGATGGGGCGGGACTCGGTCGCGATCCCCGTGCTGCGGGGCTGGATTCCCGCTCCGGACGCGTTCCACGCGCCCCTGCTGGCGGCGCGGCCTGACTCGGCCGCCCGCTCGGGCGGGATCGAGGCGAGGCTCGACTCCGTGCGGGTCCTCGTCCTGCCTGCCCTGGCCGTCCGGGCGCGGAACGTGGCCCAGCTCGCGGCGGCCGACGGCCCCCACCCGGTGCTCGGACACCTGGACCTGTCGGCGCTGGACACCCTCCTGCCCTACCCGATCACCGGCGTCTACGCCCAGCGCATCGATTCGGCCGGGCCCGGACCATTCCCGATCCGGATCGGCGAGCCGGATCCGTCCAGCGGCCCCTTTCTCTCCTACGCGCTCCAGTGGTTCGCCTTCGCGCTGATCTCCGTGGTGGGCGGCCTGATCTTCTGGCGCCGCGGAGGCGTGGGCTGACCGGCCACGTGGCGACGCGCCCGCGAACCCGATCACGGCCGGAGTCGGTCGGGACGGGCGGCTAGGTCTCGGCTCCGAAGCCGATCTCGATCCGGGGCGGGTGCGTGAAGGTGTGGTGGACGGTGCAGGCCTCGGCCACCCGCCGGGCGCGCTCGAGCCTCTCCTCCGGAAGGGACGGCCACTCGATCGCCATCCGGTACTCCCCCACCCGGTAGGGACTCTCCACGTAGTCCCAGGCCAGCCGGATCCTGAGGCCCTGCAGCGGGAGGCCGACAGCGTCGGACCAGGACGCCAGCACCGCCACGGTGCACGTGGCCAGGGACGCGGCCAGCATGTGCAGGGGACCGAAGTGCGCGCCCCCTTCCTCCTCGATCTCCAGCGCGCCGGCCGGCTCCACCACGATCTCCGTCTCGTCCGACACCACGATCCTCATCGGTCCATCCTCCCGCTCACCGGGTTTGTGCCGCCGCGCGGCGGTCCCTATCCTTGGCCGTCGCACCGGTCCGTCATCATGGGCGTGGCCGACCACGGCTGCACGCTGCACGCCGACGGGCCGCCGCGTAATCCTGGCCCGGGAGGCGTCGTCGGATGAGAGAACGAGGCCGTTCCAGCGCAGCGACCCATCGCCCGACTCGAGCCGCCGCGGCCGCGGCGCTCCTGGCGCTCGCGGGCTCCGCCCTCTCCCCGCCCGCGCTGGCCGGCGCGCCGGCCGCCTCGTCCAGGTCCGGCGTCCCGCCCTCCCCCCGGCCCGCGAGCCCGACGGCGCGCGCCGCGGCCGTGGTACCGGACACCGGCGCGGCGCCCATCGTGCGGCCGGCGGGGCACGTCCTCGTCGACACGGGGCTGTACGCGGGCCTCCGGTACCGGATGGTGGGCCCGAGCCGGGGCGGCCGCGTGCAGGCGGTGGCCGGCCACCCCGACCGTCCCTTCACCTTCTACATGGGCGCCACGGGCGGCGGCGTGTGGAAGACCACGGACGCCGGGCAGGAGTGGAGGCCGGTGGGGGACAGCTCGCTGGCCGCCGGCTCGATCGGGGCCATCGCCGTGGCGCCCTCCGATCCGAACGTCGTGTGGGTGGGGACCGGCGAGGTGGACATCCGGGGGAACGCGTCGGCCGGCCGGGGACTGTACCGCTCGACCGACGGTGGGAGGACGTGGACGTTCGCGGGCCTGGCCGACGCGGGCCAGATCGGCGACATCGCCGTCGACCCGCGGGACGCCGACCGGGCCTTCGTGGCCGTCCTCGGGCACGCCTTCGGCCGCAACGCGACGCGCGGCGTGTTCCGGACCGAGGACGGGGGAAAGAGCTGGACGAAAGTCCTGTTCGTATCGGACTCGACCGGCTTCCAATCGCTGGCCATGGATCCCGCGAGCCCCGACGTCGTGTACGCCGGCTCGTGGGCGGTCGTGAGGAAGCCCTGGGCGATCCTGTCGGGAAACCGCGAGGGCGGCCTGTGGAAGACCACCGACGGCGGCGACCACTGGACCAGGCTCTCGGGCGGGCTGCCACAGGGACTCGTCGGCAAGGTGGACGTCGACCTGTCGCGCTCGGACCCTGACCGCGTCTGGACCATCCTCGAGGCCCCGAAGCCGGGCGGCGCCGTGTACCGCTCCGATGACGCGGGGAAGACGTGGGCGAGGGTGGGCACGGATCCGCGCCTCCAGCAGCGGCCCTACTACTTCCACCACGTGATCGCCGATCCCACCGACCCGAACACGGTGTGGGTGACCGGCTTCCGCCTGTACCGCTCCATCGACGGCGGCAAGACGTGGGGTACGGTGTCCACGCCGCACGGCGACAACCACGCCCTGTGGATCGACCCGAAGCGTCCCGAGATCATGGCCGAGGGGAGCGACGGCGGCGCCACGATCACGCTGGACGGCGGGAAGAGCTGGTCCACGCTCCTCAACCAGCCGACCGCGCAGCTCTACCGCGTCGTCACCGACGACGGCTTTCCCTACCGGCTGTACGGCGCCCAGCAGGACAACTCGACCATCAGCGTGCCCGCGTGGAGCCCGCGGGGCGCCACCCCCCAGGGACTCTGGCGAGAGGTGGGCGGCTGCGAGAGCGGGCACATCGCCGTGCATGGCGACATCGTCTACTCGGGCTGCTATCACGGCGAGATCGACCGCTACGACATGAAGACGGGGCTGCGGCGGCAGGTGATCCCCTACGCCGAGGCCCAGGAGGGCCAGGCCGCGGGCGCCCTGAAGTACCGCTTCCAGTGGAACAGCCCCATCGTGCTCGATCCGCAGCATCCGGACGTCCTGTACCACACGTCGCAGGTGGTGCACCGGAGCACGGACGGCGGCCAGACCTGGACGGTGATCAGCCCGGACCTCACCTACGCCGACAGCGCGCGACTCGCGTTCCCCTCCCCCACCCTCACGCGCGATCTCACCGGGGTCGAGGTATACGGGACGATCTTCGCGCTCACCCCCTCGCCGCTGGAGGACTCGACGCTCTGGGCCGGGACGGATGACGGGCGGGTGTGGATCACCCGCGACGAAGGCGGACACTGGAAGGAGATCACGCCGCCGGGCCTCCCGAAGTGGAGCACCGTGAACGTGATCGAGGCGTCGCCTCACGCGGCGGGCAAGGCGTACGTGACGGTCTACCGCTACCGGATGGACGACTTCCGGCCCTACGTCTACCGGACCACCGACTACGGGGCGCACTGGACCCGGATCGCCGACGGCACCCGCGGGATTCCGGCCGGCTACCCGGTACGGGTGGTGCGGGAGGATCCCCGGGTCGAGGGGCTTCTGTACGCCGGAACCGAGTACGGCGCCTTCGTCTCCTTCGACGACGGCGGTCACTGGCAGACGCTTCAGGAGAACCTGCCCATCGTGCCGGTGACGGACCTGGACGTCCACGGCTCGGACCTGGTCCTGGCCACCCAGGGTCGAAGCTTCTGGATCCTGGACGACCTCGAGCCGCTGCGGCAGCTGGCCGGCGGTGCGGGCAGTCCGGGAGCGGAGAGCGGCGCGGCCCGGGGCGGCGGACCGATCTTCTTCCAGCCGCGGGACGCCTGGAGGACCGAGGTGAGGGGCTTCTACGGCCAGGGCGCCGCGCCCGAGCCGCCGCCCGAGGGCGCCATCCTGGACTGGTACCTGCCGGAAGCCCCCGACGGAGCCGTCACCCTCACGATCGCCGACTCCGCCGGCCGCGTCCTGCGGCGCTTCACCAGCGACACCGCACGCGGCGGCCACTACGACGGCGGCCGGCGCGGACCGGCCGGCCGGCCCCGCTGGGAGGCGGACACGACGCTGGCCGGGGCCGGCGCCCACCGTTTCGCCTGGAACCTCCGCCTGGCGTCCGTCGACCACCCCTCCGACGTGTTCGTGTGGGGCTCGCTGGGCGCGCCCGAGGCCGTGCCCGGGACGTACCGGGCCACGCTGTCGGCCGGTGATTGGAGCCAGACGCGCAGCTTCCGCGTCGAGGAGGACCCGCGCGTGGACGCCAGCCAGGCGGACCTCGAGGCCCAGCTCGCGCTCGCGGTCTCGGTGCGTGACACCCTGAACGCCCTGTACGACGGGCTCCGGGACGTCCGCGTCGTGCGACGCCAGGTCCGCGACGCGGTGGATCGCCTCGCGGCCGCCCACCCGGAGGCGGACACGGCGGGGCTCCGGCGCGGCGCCGACTCGCTGGCGAAGCGGCTCACCGATCTCGAGACGACGCTCACCCAGACGAAGAACGAGGCCTTCTACGGCATGGCCGCCAACCCGCCGGCCTTCGACACGGAGCTGGCCTACCTGTTCGGCACCCTGAACGCGCAGGATTCGAAGCCGATCCAGGGCGTCACCCGTCGCTGGAACGACCTCCTGCCGCGGTGGCGCGAGATCCGGAGCCGCCTCTCGGAGGTCCTCGGGAAGGAGGTCCCCCTGTTCGCGGACCGTCTGAGCCGGGCCGGCCTGGAGCCGGTGGCGGTGCCGTCTCCCCGGTCCCGTGTCGACGCGGAGAACCGCGGCGGGGATTCCACCGCGTTCCCCATCCACGCCACTCCCCATACGGAGTCCCGATGAGCCCGCGCGCCCTCCCCTCGCCCGCTTCCCGCCACCCGTCTCGGGCCCGACGTCGCGGCCGGCTCCTCCGCGCGGCGCTTCCGGCTTCCGCGGCCGGCCTCCTCCTGGCGGTCGGGCCGGTCCACGCCCGGGCGCAGCAACGGCGACCGACGCCGGCCGTGCGCGGTGGCCGGCCGGTCTACGACACCGCCCTGTACGCCGGGCTCCGGTACCGGATGATCGGCCCGTACCGCGGCGGCCGGGTGACGACGGTGGCGGGGGTTCCGAACGGGGACCACCGCACCTTTTACATGGGGGCCACGGGCGGCGGCGTGTGGAAGACCACCAACGCGGGCCTGAGCTGGAAGAACGTCTCGGACGGAGATCTCCAGGTGGGCTCGATCGGGGCCATCGCGGTCTCCCCGTCCGACCGCAACGTGGTGTACGTCGGGACCGGCTCGTGGGCCTGGCGCGGCAACGTGTCGACCGGGGATGGCATGTGGCGCTCGACCGACGCGGGGAAGAGCTGGACGCACGTGGGGCTGGACGACGCCGGCTCCATCGCGGACATCGAGGTCGACCCGGGGAACCCGGACCGCGTGTACGCGGCGGCGCTGGGCCACCCGTTCGGGCCCAATCCCATGCGCGGGATCTTCCGCTCCGATGACGGCGGCAGGAGCTGGCAGAAGGTGCTCTTCGTCTCCGACTCGACCGGGTTCGCGGACCTGTCCATGGATCCCTCCAACCCCCGCGTCCTGTACGCGGCCGCGTGGACGGCCCGACGGGAGCCCTGGACGATGCTGGACGGCTCCCGGGAGGATGGGATCTGGAAGTCCACCGATGCCGGGGACCACTGGACGAAGCTCTCGGGCGGGCTGCCGGCCGGCCTCCTGGGGAAGATCGGGGTCGACGTCTCTCCCGCCGATCCCGACCGCGTGTACGCGGTCGTCACGGCCAGGGAGCCCGATGGCGGGATCTGGCGCTCAGACGACGCGGGGAAGAGCTGGAAGCACGTGAGCTCCAACCACGAGCTCACGGACCGCGGCTGGTACTACGCGCGCATCATCGCCGACCCGGAGGACCCCAACACGGTCTACATCCCCAACGTGAGCTTCTGGCGCTCGGTCGACGGCGGCGCCGACTGGAGCCGCGTTCGCACGCGGCACGGCGACAACCACTCACTGTGGATCGACCCGGTCCAGCCGCGCGTGATGATCGAGGGGAACGACGGCGGCGCCCACATCACGACGGACGGCGGGGAGACGTGGTCCTCGCTGGACAACCAGCCCACGGCCCAGTTCTACCGGGTGGCCACCGACAACGGCTTTCCCTACCGCGTGTACGGGGCGCAGCAGGATCTGGGCACGATCAGCGTCCCGGCCTGGCCGACCGGCGCCATCACGCCCGAGGGGGACTGGGAGGACCTGGGCGGCGGGGAGAGCGGTTACATCGCCTTCGATCCGGACCACCCCGAGGTCACGTACGCCGGCAGCTACATGGGCGTGATCGACCGGAAGGACCGGACCACGGGCCGGACGCGCGACATGATCGTCTACCCGCAGCTCTCCGACGGAGTGGCGCCACGGGACCTGAAGTACCGGTTCCAGTGGAACGCTCCGATCCTGATGTCGAAGTTCGACTCCAGCGTGGTCTACCACGCCGCGCAGGTGGTGCTCGAGACGACCGACGGCGGGCACAGCTGGACCGCCATCAGCCCCGACCTCAC
>CAYXHP010000043.1:0-3063 GCA_964465015.1 uncultured Gemmatimonadota bacterium | reverse complement strand
CGCCTCAGTCCTGGGGCACCATGGGCAGCTCGCGGACCCGCTTCCCGGTGAGCGCGAACCAGGCGTTGGTGAGCGCGGGAGCGGCGGGCGGGAGGCCCGGCTCGCCCACGCCGCCCGGGTCCTCGCGGCTGTCGACCAGGTGGACGTCGATGGCCGGCGCCTCGTCCATGCGCAGGAGCGGATAGCCGCCGAAGTTCCCCTGCACCACCGCGCCGTTCGCCAGGGTGATCTTCCCGTACACCGCGGCCGCGAGGCCGGCGATCACCGACCCGGCCATCTGCGACTGGACGATGGACGGGTGGACCAGGAGGCCGCAGTCGGCCACGCAGGTCACCCGGTGGATGCGGGGGACGCCGTTGTCGCTCGAGACCTCGGCGATCTCGGCCACGCGCCCGCCCTTGTCGCGCACGAGTCCGATCCCGCGGGCCCGGCCGGCCGGGAGCGGCTTCCCCCACCCGGCCCTCTCGGCCGCGACCTGCAGCACGTGCTTCAGGCGCGGCTCGCCGTCCAGCATCTCGAGTCGGAACTCCAGCGGGTCGCGCCCGGCCGCGTGAGCCAGCTCGTCGATGAAGCTCTCCATGACCCAGGTGTTCTGGGAAGGCCCGACGGAGCGCCAGTAGCCGGTCGGGACCGGGATGCTGGAATAGCGGTAGTCGACGTGGAGGTTGGGGAGGGTGTAGGCGCTGTTGGCGATGCCGTCCACGGCGTTCCGGTCCACGCGGCCGCTGGAGCCGCGCCCCTCCTGCACGCCGATGGGCGGGGCCGCGACGCGCGCGTCCAGCGCCGAGAGGCGGCCCTGTCCGTCCACCGCGCCCCGCAGCCGGTAGTGGCTGATGGGGCGGTACTCGTCGTGGCGCATGTCCTCCTCGCGGGTCCACACGAGCTGGACCGGTACGCCGGCGGCTTTCGCCGTCTCGACCGCGTCGCGCACGTAGTCGACACTGCCGCGCCGGCCCCAGCCGCACCCGACGTAGGTCACGTGCACGGTGACGTCCTTGACGTCCAGGCCGGTCACGTCGGCGGCCACGCGCTGGGCGCCCTGGGGGTTCTGGGTGGAGGCCCACACCTCACAGCGGCCCGGCTCCACCCGGGCCGTCGTGACCATCGGCTCCATGGTGGCGTGGGCCAGGTAGGGGGTGACGTAGCGGGCCTCGACCTTGTGCGCGCCGGACGAGAGGGCCGAGGCGACGTTCCCGTCGTTCACCGCCACGGCCGCCTTCTCGCCCGCGAGGAGACCGTCGAGCTCGGCGGCGATCTCCTTCGAGGAGAGGCCGAAGCCGCCGTCCTTCCAGGTCACCTTCAGCGCCTCGGCGCCCTGGAAGGCGGCCCACGTGTGGTCGGCCAGCACGGCGAGGCCCGACGAGATCGGGACGACTTTCTTCACGCCCGGCACCGCGAGCGCGGCGGAGGCGTCGAAGCTCCCGACCGAATCGCGGAAGCGGGGCGGGCGGACGAGCGTGGCCTGCAGCATCCCGTCCACCCGCACGTCGGCCCCGTAGCCCGCCTTCCCCGTCGTCTTGTCCGGCGTGTCACGCCGCGCGGGGCTCGTGCCGATGAGGGTGAAGGCGGAGGGCTCCTTGAGCTTCGGGTCGGTGGGCACCAGGAGACGGGCGGCCGCCTCGGCGAGCTCGCCGTACCCGAGCGAGCGGCCTGAGCCCGGGTGCGTGACACGGCCTTTCGACGTGGTGCACCGGGCCGGCGGCACACCCCAGCGCGTCGCCGCCGCGGACACCAGCATGCCGCGCGCCGTGGCGCCCGCATTCCGGAGCGCGAGCCACGCGCCGTTCCGGACGCTGGAGCTCCCCACCGTCATCTGGCGGCCGTACTTGTGCGGGTCGGCCCCGGCCTGGCGGATCTCCACCGCGTCCCAGTCGGCGTCGAGCTCCTCGGCCACCAGCATCGGGAGCGCGGTGAACACGCCCTGCCCCATCTCGGCCCGCGCCATCCAGATGGTGACCTTCCCGTCGGTCGCCACCTGCACGAAGGCGTTGGGCTGGAAGAGGTCGACGGCCGCGCCGGCGGCGCCGTCTCGGGCGGCCCCTGCTCCCGCCGCGCCCGCGGCCTCCGCCGGGAGCCGGCCCGGGAAGACGACCGCCAGCACGAGCCCGCCGCCCGCCACGGCTCCGAGCTTCACGAATTCGCGTCGGTCCAGCTTGTAGATGCGGGCTTGGTCCGGTCCGGACGGAGATTCACGACCGATTTCGGGAACGAGGGGACGGATCTCCGGTTCGCGCATCGTCTCGCGCATGGTCTCGGACATCGGTTCGCGCATCGTCTCAGCCCTCCTTCCCGGCGTCCGACGCCGCCTGGCCGGCCGCCCGGTGGATCGCCTTCCGGATGCGGTCGTAGGTCCCGCAGCGGCAGAGGTTGCCGGACATGGCCTGGTCGATGTCGGCGTCGGTGGGACGGGGCGTGCGGGCCAGGAGCGCGGCCGCGGACATGATCTGCCCGGGCTGGCAGTAGCCGCACTGGGGGACGTCCTCGGCGATCCAGGCGCTCTGGACCGGGTGCGAGCCGTCCTCGGACAGTCCCTCGATGGTGACGACCTCGGAGCGGCCCACGGCGGAGACCGGGGTCACGCAGGAGCGGACGGCGGTACCTCCCAGGTGGACCGTACACGCCCCGCACTGCGAGACGCCGCAGCCGTACTTGGTCCCGGTGAGTCCGACCAGGTCGCGGAGGACCCAGAGGAGGGGCATGTCGGGCGGCGCCTCGACCTGGTGAGACTCGCCGTTGACGCGAAGGGTGAAGCTGGCCATGTGCGCCTCCAGCCACGTTGCTGGCATCCGGGGGCGGCGGGAGGCGATGCGATGCGTCTCCCCCCATCGCCCGTCCCACGTCCTGAGGATGGCCCGGCGGGGAGGAACGGAGCAAGGGGAAGCGCGAGCCCGACCCGGGCGCCTGGCGCTATATTGGCGGATGGAGCCGGGGTGCGCTCTCTCTCCTACCCACCGCGAGGACGCCCATGCGCCGTTTCGTGCTGGCTCTTCTTGCCTCCGTCCTCGTGCCGTCCGTGGTCGTCCTCTCGCCGCTCCGGGCGCAGAGCCTGGCGCTTCGCCTGGG
>CAYXHP010000042.1:0-40118 GCA_964465015.1 uncultured Gemmatimonadota bacterium | reverse complement strand
GGGGGGGGGGGGGGGGGGGGGGGGGGGGGGGGGGGGGGGGGGGGGGGGGGGGGGGGGGGGGGGGGGGCGCCCGCCCGCGGGCCCCGGGGGCCCCCCCCCCCCCCCCCGCCACGTTGCGCAACTCCACAGGCGGCGGCACATTGACGCTTCTCGTGCCGCCAGCCAGGAGACGTCATGTCGGGGGGCTCTTCGTCGCCTCGTCCCTACCCATTTCGAGCACCGCCGGGCGGCGAGACCGCGACCGAGGCCGCGGAGGAGCCCCTCCTCGCGGGCCCGACCCACAGCGCCAGCGTGCTGGTCGTCGGCGGAAGCGGTTTCCTGGGCCGTCACCTGATCCCGCGTCTGCTGGGCCGCGGTCACCGCGTCCGGGCGGCGTGCCGGGGCGGAGCCGGGGCACGCCCGGCGCGGGGGCTCGAGTGGGTGGCGGCCGACCTCACGGCCGCCTCGGGAATCGACGAGGTCGTGCATGGTTGCGACGTCGTCGTGCACCTGGCCGGGAAGCTCGTCGAGGCTGGCGAGGAGGCCAGGCGCCTGGACCTGGACGGGACCCGCCACCTGGTCCGGGCCGCAGACCGCGCCGACGTTCGCCGCATCGTCTACGTGAGCGCGCTGGGCGCCGATCAGGCGCTCGGACCGTTTCTGCGGCGCAAGCGGGAAGCGGAGGGCATCGTCAGGGGAGCGGTGGCCGAGCACGTCATCGTGCGGCCGTCCCTGGTGGTGGGGCCGGACGACCACGTGGTCTCGGCGCTGGCACGCGTGCTCAGGAGGGGCCCGCTCCTGGTGCCACCGGCGCTGGCGCACGAGGGTCTGGTGCAGCCCGCAGCGGTCGAGGACGTGGCGGAGGCCCTGTGCCAGGCCGTCGAGCGCGAGGACGTCGCCGGCGCCTCCCACGACCTGGCCGGCCCGGATGCGATCTCGCCCCTCGAGCTGGTGCGCGCCGTGGCCGGGCGGCTCTCCGGGGCGGGACGGATCGTCCGCCTTCCGCGCTGGGCGGGACGACGAGTCGCCTCGCTGGCCAACCGGTCCGGGCTGTCGGCTCCGGCGGCCGTCGAGGCCCTCCGACTCCTGGCGCTCCCGCGCGCGGTGGCGGATGCGGCGGTCGCGCTCCGGCGCGTGTTCCGCCTCGAGCCCATCCCGTTCACCGTCGCGCTGGAGGATTACCTGTGACCGACGGTCCGGCGAGCGAGGAGACGATCGAGGTGCGCGCGGACCGTCCGCCCTGGCTGTCGGCGGTGGTGATCGTGCTCGCCTTCGCCATCCTGGCCGTCAGCGTCCGATCGGTGCTGTCGCCGTTCATCCTCTTCTTCCTCTTCCTGTACCTGGCGTGGCCGCACCGGTCCTCTCCGCTCGTCGCGCGGCTCACGATCGGGGCGGCCGCGCTCACGCTCCTGTGGATCGTGGAGCGGGCGGGGCTCCTGCTGGCGCCGTTCGTACTCGCGCTCCTGCTGGCGTACGTGCTGGATCCCGTCGTGGACCGTCTGCAGCGGCTCGGTCTGCCGCGCCCGGCGGCCGTGGCGCTCCTGGCTCTCCCGCTCGCGGGCATCCTGGCGCTCCTCATCTTCGTCCTCATCCCGGCCGTCGCGAACCAGGTTTCCCAACTCATCGCCAACGTGCCGCTCTATCTCCGCACGCTCGAGCACTGGATCGAGGGACTCCGGAGCTGGGTGATCGGGCTCGGGATCAAGGGGCTGGACGAGCGGACCGTCCCCACCCTTCGGGACGTGGACGCGCAGGCCCTCGTGCGCTACCTGCAGCGCCGGCAGGCCGAGATCGCCTCCGGCGGTGTGCAGGCGGTGCTCGGCATCGGACGGGGGATCGGGGCGGTCCTCAGCGTGCTGGGCTACTTCGTCCTGCTCCCCATCCTGAGCTATTACCTGCTCCGGGACTGGGACGTGCTCAGGAAGCGGATCGAGGAGCTCCTGCCCACGGTCTACCGGCGGCGCGTGGTGGACTTCGCGACGGAGTTCGACCGTCTCCTGGGACGGTATCTCCGGGGCCAGCTCCTCCTGGCCACCTGCGTGGGCATCATCATCGGCGTGGGCTTCTGGATCCTCGGCTTCCCGTACGCCCTCCTGCTCGGTCTTCTGGCGGGCGTGCTGAACTTCGTCCCGTACCTGGGACTCATCGCCAGTCTGCTGGTCTCGGTGCTCATCGCCCTGTTCAGCGGGCATTTCCTGGGTGGCGTGATCAAGATCGCGGTCGTGTTCGGCGCCGAGCAGGTGCTGGAGAGCATCCTGGCGCCACGGATCGTCGGACGCTCGGTCGGGTTGCACCCCGTGTGGGTGATCCTGGCGCTGGCCCTGTTCAGCTTCTTCTTCGGTTTCGTCGGACTGCTCCTCGCGGTCCCGTTGGCCGTGTTTCTCAAGCTGGTGCTGTCCGCGGCCTTGCGGCGCTACAGGGTCTCGCGGTGGTTCCGCGACGGGCTCGCGGGCGAAGCGACACGATCGGACTGAGGAGAACGTGAGCGACGAGAGCGCCGGAGTGACCGACCCGACGCGGCGAGGGGGCTCCGGCGACACCGGCGTCGAGCCGGAGGATCAGGATCCCGGCTTCCTCACCTTCTCGAACCTCCTCTCCCTGAGCCGCATCCCCCTGGCGCTCCTCTTCCTGCTCCTGAGCGACCGGGGATGGCTCGCGGTGGTGGTGGCGGCCGGCGCCCTCACCGACCTCCTGGATGGTCTCATCGCGCGGCTGAGCGGGACCTCCTCCGAGCTCGGCTCGCTCCTCGACCCGTTCTGCGACAAGATCTTCGTTCTCGTCGGCCTCATCTCGTTCCTGCCGGGCGGACAGCTGGACTGGGCCGGCTTCCTGATCCTCGTGCTCCGGGATATCTTCACGGCCGGCTCCTACCTGGTGGGCCGCCTGGCCGGCCGGACGCTCCCGTTCCGGTCCCGCCTGGGAGGCAAGTTGACCACCGGCCTGCAGGTCGCCACGTTCTTCGCCCTCCTGTTCTGGCCGAGGTTCGTGGCGCTGCTGGTCGTTCTTGTGGGGATCTCCTCCGTGTACGCCATCATCGACTACGGCACCTACAGCACTCGTTTGAGCCAGCAGAAAGCGGTGTCCAGCGCGAGGGGAGCTCGGATCGCGGACCGGGTGAACGGATGAAGGGAGAGTCGGACGACACGGTGAGGTCGGATCTGGTCGACGTCACGATCATCGGCGGGGGGCCCACGGGGCTCTACGGGCTCTTCTACGCCGGCATGCGCGGCGTGAGCGCGCGGCTCATCGACGTCCTCCCGGAGTTGGGAGGACAGCTGACGGCCCTCTACCCGGAGAAGGACATCTTCGACGTGGCCGGCTTCCCGAAGATCCTGGCCAAGGACCTGGCCAAGGCGCTCGTGCAGCAGGCCACGCAGTTCGACGCCGAGATCTGCCTGGATGAGAAGGTGGAGGGGGTGCGCCGGGAAGCGGACCGGTTCGTGCTCCAGACGGACAGAGGCGAGCGGCCGAGTCGCACCGTCGTGATCGCGGCGGGCAAGGGCGCCTTCCGGGCGCGGCGGCTCAAGTGCCCGGGATTCGATGAGTTCTGGAAGCGCGGCGTGTGGCCACACGTGCACGATCCAGAGGCGTTCAGGGGTCGTCGGGTCCTGCTCGTCGGGGGCGGCGACTCCGCTTTCGACTGGAGCTGGGCCCTGCGAGACGTGGCCGAGCGGATCGTGCACATCCACCGCTCCGACCGGTACCGGGCGCACGATCACACCGTGCGCCTGGTGGAGACGGCGGCCGAGAAGGGAGAGATCGACCTCCTGACCTACCACGAGGTGGAGGCCATCCACGGGAGCGACCGGATCACCGGCGCCACGGTCTACGACAACCGGACCGAGGAGCGGCGCGAGCTCGAGATCGACGACGTGCTGGCGCTGATCGGGTTCGTGCCCAACATCGGACCCATCGCCGAGTGGGGTCTGGAGCTGGAAGGAAACACGATCAGGGTCGATACGCGTATGATGACCAGCATCCCCGGCGTGTTCGCCGCCGGTGACATCGTGACCTACGAGGGCAAGCTGGAGCTCATCTCGACCGGCTTCGGGGAGGCCGCGATCGCCGTCAACAACGCGGTCCACTTCGCCGATCCCGACGCCAAGGTCGATCCGGGGCATTCGACCAGCTCGGCGGCGTTCCGGGAGAAATAGGACCTGGATCTCGGGAAGGATGGGGGCCGGAGTGTCGAATAGAGAATCGGGCAGGGAAAGCCCGCGGGCGCGCTGCGGACCCACCATGGAGCGGGCCGGTGGACCCATCCCGGTGGGCCGGCGCGTGCGCGCCGGCCCGTCGCGCTTGCGGAGCGCGGTCGCGGGGGTCGTGCCCGTGTCGGTGGTCGCGCTCGTCCTCGCGGCGTGCGGGGGAGGGGGCGGCGGATCACAGGCCGGCGGACAGGCACGCTCCCAGCCGGTCCAGGTCTCCGTGGCGGCGACGGACACCATCTCCGTCGAGGTGGATGCGGTGGGCACGCTCGAGGCCCAGGCGTCGGCCGAGGTGGCCTCCCAGGTGGACGGCACGGTCTCGCGGATCGATTTCCGGGAGGGGAGTCACGTCCCCACGGGGGAGGTCCTGGTGCAGCTCGACGCCTCCAAGCTCGAGGCGTCGCTCCAGGCCGCCCGCGCGTCGGCCGCCCAGGCCGAGGCCCAGGCCGACAACCTGCAGCGACAGGTCCAGCGGAACCGGGAGCTCCTCTCGCAGGGCGCGATCAGCAAGCAGGCGTTCGACGACCTGCAGTCGAGTTACCAGTCGGCGGAGGCCCAGCTGGGCCAGGCTCGAGCCAACGTCGCCCTGGCCCGCGAGCAGTTGCACGACGCCACCATCCGGGCACCGTTCGCCGGCCGGGTCGGCGAGCGGACCTTCGACGTCGGAGATTACGTCCGCAAGGGCGATCCGCTCTTCACGGTGACGGACGACGACACGCTGCAGGTGCGCTTCACCGTCCCCGAGCAGTACGCCGACCGGGTGAGGACGGGGAGCGCGATGCAGGTGCAGTTGCCCGGCCTGGCCGGCCAATGGTTCGACGGCACCGTGTTCTTCGTGAGCCCCACCGTCGACCCGCAGAACCGCACCATGACGGTGAAAGCCGCCGTTCCCAACCAGGACGGCCGCCTGAGGCCGGGCGCGTCGGCGGACGTGCGGCTGGTCCTCGAGCGTCGGCCGCGCGCCATCGTCGTGCCCGAGGCCGCGATCGTGCCGGAGCAGGGCCGTTCGTTCGTCTACCGGGTTCGGGCCGGCGAGGCGGAGAGAGTGCCCGTCACGGTGGGGGTGCGCTCAGCGGGCCGGGTCGAGATCCAGTCGGGCATCTCGGCCGGCGACACCGTCGTGACCGCGGGCCAGCAGCGGCTCTCCGACGGCAGCCCGGTGCGGATCGAGGGCTTCGGGCCCGGGGTCCCGGCCGACACCGTGTCGGCGGCGGGGACCGACTCGGCCTCATCCGGCGGCGGCTGAGCCGTGTTCCTTCCCGACACCTCGATCAAGCGGCCCGTCCTCACGCTGGTCGTCTCGCTGGCGATCCTGCTCGTGGGCTGGCTCGGGTACCGCTCGCTGGCGGTGAGCGAGCTTCCCAACGTCCAGTACCCGTACGTCAGCGTCACCACCGCGCTCCCGGGCGCCAGCCCCACGGTCGTCGAGACCAACGTCACCAAGCCGCTCGAGGAGCAGATCAACACGATCGAGGGGCTCAAGACGTTGACCTCGATCAGCGGCGAGGGCTCGAGCGTGATCACGGCCGAGTTCGAGCTGTCTCGCGACGCCGACCTGGCCCTCCAGGACGTGCGGGCCAAGGTGAGCCTGGCCCGCGGCCAACTCCCGCGCGATGCCGAGGACCCGGTCATCCAGAAGCTCGACCCGAACTCGCAGCCCATCATCTGGCTCAGCGTCCAGAACTCGTCCCTGCCCATCACGAGCGTGAACGACTTCGCGAACGACGTGATGAAGGAGCGGCTCGAGCGAATCGCCGGCGTCGGAAACGTGATCCTGGGCGGCGAGCAGCGCTTCGCGGTGCGCATCCGGCTCGACTCGCGCCGGCTGGCCGCGCACGGGCTCACCGTGGACGACGTGCGCCAGGCACTCGTGTCCGAGAACGTCGACCTCCCGTCCGGGCGCCTGGAGGGTCAGACCCGGGAGTTCACGGTCCGCACGCAGGGGCAGTTCCCGTCCGCCGCGGCCTTCAACGACCTCATCATCACGACCCGGAACGGCACGCCGATCCGGCTCTCCCAGGTCGGATACGCGGAGGCGGGGGCGCAGGACGAGCGCACGTTGGCCCGGTTCAACGGCCGGCCCACGGTGGGCGTAGGTGTGGTCAAGCAGTCCGACGCGAACACCGTCGAGGTGGCCGACCGGGTGATGGCGGAGGTGGACCAGATCCGCCAGCAGGCGCCCGAGGGCTACGAGATCCTGGTCGCGGTCAACAACGCGGACTTCATCAAGGACTCGCTCTCGGAGGTCAAGTTCACGCTATTCGTGGCCTTCGGGCTGGTGGTGCTGGTGATCCTGCTCTTCCTGCGGAGCTGGAGGGCCACGCTCATCCCGGCCCTGGCGATCCCCGTGTCCATCGTCGGAACGTTCGCCGTCTTCTACGTCCTCGGCTTCTCGATCAACACGCTCACGCTGCTGGCCCTGGTGCTCGCCATCGGCATCGTCGTGGACGACGCCATCGTGGTGGTGGAGAACATCTACCGGCACATCGAGGACGGGGAGTCGCCCATGGAGGCGGCGCACCACGGCTCGGCCGAGATCGCGTTCGCCGTCATCGCCATCGCCATCACCCTCGTCATCGTGTTCCTTCCGATCGCCCTCATCAGCGGGATCGTGGGCCGGCTGTTCCGGGAGTTCGGGCTGGGCGTCGCCGCCTCGGTGCTCATCTCGGCCTTCGTCGCGCTGACCCTGAGCCCGATGTTGAGCTCGCGCATTCTGAAGCTCGAGGAGCAACGGAACCGGGTGTTCGAGTGGGTCGAGCGCCTGCTCGAGCGGGTGACCGACGCCTACCGCGCGACGCTGGGCTGGGCGCTGAACCACCGCTGGACGATGGTGGGGATCGCTGGCGGCAGCCTGATGGCCAGCTTCGTCATCATGGGGGTGATGGGAAAGGAGTTCGTCCCGCAGGAGGATCGGGGCCAGTTCATCGTCACCTTCAAGGCGCCGGAAGGCTCCACGCTGGACTACACGGACGCCTATCTCCGGCGGATGGAGCGGATGATCGGCTCCGCGGCCGGCGTCGACCGCTACTTTTCGGCCATCGGCCTCAGCATCGGTGGTCCCCCGGCGGTCAACTCGGGGCTCGTGTTCGTCCGGCTCAAGGCGCATCGATCGGAGAGCCAGGACCAGATCATGAACGAGCTTCGGGGCCAGTTCGCGAGCCTGGCGGGGATCGACGCCTATCCGATCGCTCTGAGCGGCCTGCAGACCGGGGCGTTCGGGAAGCCACTCCAGTTCGTGATCCAGTATCCGAACCTGGACACTCTGGGGATGTACGCCGACAGCATGGTGACCCTGGCCTCGCGCATCCCGGGCCTGCAGGGCGTGGACTCGAACCTGGACCTCAACAAGCCGCAGGTGCAGGTGAGCGTGGACCGGGCCCGCGCCTCCCGCCTGGGGGTGAGCGTGGAGGAGATCTCCAACACCCTGCAGGTCCTCCTGGGCGGACAGCACGTGGGGGACTTCGAGCGGGGATCCAACCGCTACTGGGTCATGGTGCAGCTCCAGAACCGGTTCCGGGCCACGACCGAGGACCTCAAGTCGATCTACGTGCGGGGCTCCGGGGGGCAACTGGTGCAGCTCGGCAACGTGGTCACGCTCAGCGAGCGCGCGGGCCCCAACGTCGTGAGCCACTACAACCGGGAGCGCTCCGCCACGATCGGGGCCAACGTCGTGGGCGTGCCGCTCGGGACGGCCCTGCAGCGCGTCGAGGCGCTGGCCGACTCGGTGCTGCCGCGCGGCTTCTCCACGGAGGTCGCCGGCCAGGCGCAGAGCTTCCAGGAATCGTTCGCGAGCCTCCTGTTCGCGCTCCTGATGGCCGTGGTGGCCATCTACCTGGTGCTGGCGGCGCAGTTCGAGAGCTTCGTTCACCCGTTCACGATCATGCTGGCCCTGCCGCTCGCCCTGGTCGGGGCGGTGGCGGCGCTCGCCGCGCTCGGCATGACGCTCAACATCTACAGCATGATCGGGATCATCATGCTGATGGGGCTGGTGACCAAGAACTCGATCCTGCTGGTGGACTATGCGAACCAGCGGCGGGAGGCGGGGCTGGAGCGCCGAGAGGCGGTCCTCACGGCCGGCACCGTCCGGCTGCGGCCCATCCTCATGACCTCCGTGGCGATCATCTTCGGCGTCCTGCCCATCGCGCTGGCGCTGGGGGCCGGCTCCGAGTCCCGTCGGCCGCTGGGCGTGGCCGTGGTGGCGGGGATGTTCACCTCCACGGCGCTCACCCTCCTGGTGGTGCCCGTCTTCTACGAGATCATCGACGACGGACTGCGATGGTCGAAGGCGCGCGGGCGCTCGCTGGCGGGGAGGCTGCGGCGTTGGCGGGCGTCCGAACCCGCCGGGTCCACCGGGGAGAGCCCGCCGGGCTCCTGAGCCGGGCATGGTCGCGGGCCACGGCCGGGCGGCCCGGATGCGGCCGGTCCGGTCCCCTAGAGCTCCTCCAGCCGCGCCCCCGCGTGCACGAACAGGTCGCGCAGGTGGTCGTCGCAGGTGAGGTAGGTCACCTGCCAGCCGGCGCTCGCCAGCTCGGCCACCGCCGCGACCAGCCGCTCCCGGCGAGGCCAGTCCGCCGTGAGGAAGGCATCGTCCAGGAGGAAGAAGCCGGGCTCGCTCGTTCCCGCCGAGGCGAGCGCCGCGCGGGCCAATCCGGCACGGAGGGCCAGGTGGACCTGGTCCCGGGTGCCGCGGCTCAGCGCCTCGATCGGAAACTCCCGTCCCTCCCGGTCCACGACCCCGAGCCCGCCCTCCGGACCCCGGACCAGCGCCCGATAGCGGTCCGTGATCCTCTCGAGCAGCGCGCCGGGCGAGAGCGGCCCGCTGCCGGCCAGCGCCTCGGAGAGCCGCCGTTCCAGCACCTCGTCCATGGTCGCGAACACCTCGCCGGCGATGCGGCCCGCCTCCCAGTCCAGCTCCAGCTCCGAGGCCTCCGCGCGGGCGGCGCGGAGCTCGGTGAGCACGTCCTCCGGCGTCGAGAGGCCTGCCTGCACGAAAGCGTCGCGGAGGTCCCGGTACTCCGAGCGCAGGCGCGTGGCCTCGCGCTCCAGGCGCTCCTTCTCGGCCGCGTCCCATGCGGGGTGCTCGCCGGGATGCTCGCCGTCCCCGGCCGCCCGGGCGGCGTCGACCGATGAGGCGGCGGCCTCCCAGCGCGCGGGGTCGGGGCCGGCCAGTTCGGCCAGGGAGCGCTCGATCCGGGCCAGCTCGGCGGCCACCTCGTCCCTGTCCGTCTCGCGCGCACGGGCTTCGGAGAGCTCGTCGGTGCCGACGAGCTCAGCCAGCGCCCGCGTTCGGCTCTCGATCTCCCGTTCCCTGCGTACGGCCTCCTCCACCTGTTCGCGGACGCGGTCCTCCCGACGCTCCGCCTCGGCGGCCGCTTCCCGCGCGGCCCCGGCGGCGCTCTCCAGCCGGGCGGCCTCGACCTCCAGCCGCCGCAGACGCTCGGCGATGTCCGCCGGCGACGCGTCGTCCTCCACCTCGAGGCCGGCGGCGACGGCATCCTCCCGGAGCCTCCGCCGGCGCTCGGCGCGCTCGCGGCGCGCCTCCCGTGCTTGCCGGAGCCGATTCCGCCACAGGAGGACGAAGATGGCCAGGGGGACGAGGATCACCAGCACGGGGAAGGCGATCCGCGTGAGCAGGTGGCCCGGGAGCGCGAGCGCCAGGACCACGAGGAGCAGCATCAGACCCATGAGGCCCGCGTAGATCCAGCGCGACACGACGCCCGGCTCCCGTTCCCCGGCGGGCGCGGGGACCGAGAGCTCGGCGGCCCGGCGGCCGAGACGCGCCTCCTCGGTGGCCTCGAGCCGCGCGCGGAGCGCCGCGGCCGCGGCTCCCGCTTCCCGCAGTCGATCGGCGCGCTCGCCGCTCTCCCGCTCCGCTTCGGCCGCGGCGGCCCGGGTCCGCTCCAGCCTGCGGGTCAGCTCGCCCTCCCGCTCGGCCACGAGCTCGCGCCACTCCCGCAGGGCGTCCCGTGGCACCTCCGGGAGCCCGGCCAGTCGCTCGCGCAGCCCGCGCCGGAGCGCGGCCAGCGAGACGATCCGCGCCGAGCGGGCGCGCTCCGCGTCCCCGAGCTTCTCGTCGATCGCGGCGAGTTTGGCCTCGTACGTCGCGGCGCGGTCCAGCCGGGCTTCGAGCGTTTCCAGCCGCGCGATGCGCTCCACCAGTTCCCGATGCCGGGTGCGGGGACCGGGGCTCCCGCGGTCGCTCGGCTGACCGCTCGGCGTCAGCCGTGCTTCCCGGTGGACCGCCTCGCGCAACGTGTCCACCCCGCGCGGGAGGCCGGAGAGGAGCTTCTTGAGCTCGGGCCAGAAGTCGCCTTTCGCACCGCCCGGCAGGTCGAGCTCGCCCGACCGAACGCAGAAGAGTCCGGCCAGGCTGGCGTGGTCCAGCTCGAGGCGGTGGAGGAGGGAGTCGGAGCTCGGATACGAGAGGATCTCGTCGCCCAGGCGGACCTCCACGAGCCCGCCCGCCTCTGCGGCCCTTCCGAACCGGTCGAGGCCGGGAAGCAGGGTCTCGAGACGGGTGCCGGTCGGGCGTTCCCAACGGAACAGCTGGCCGACCAGGAAGTCCAGCAGGCTCGTCTTGCCCGCCTCGTTTGCGCCCCAGACGACGTTGAGGCCTTCGGCGAGCTCCATCTCGAAGCCTCGCAGCGGCCCGAAGGAGGGGACGCGTACGCGGAGGATCCGCAAAGGTCGCTAAGCCTTGAGAGCCCGGGCGCCGAGCTCGAGCGCGCGCCTCGCCACGCGGTCCGGAGCCAGCCCCGGGGGGAGGCCGGCGGCCGTCGGACCGGCCTCGAAGCGCGACTCGAGACGGCGGCGAAAGTCCCTGAACAAGTCGGCTCGAGCCGGGTCCAGCCCGACGCTCTCGAGCTCGATCTCGAGGGAGCCGTACGAGGAGGAGAGGCGCCGGCCGAGCTCGTCGGCGGCGGCGCGGAGCTCCACCTCGCTCATCTCCGCCAGGATCCCGTCCAGACGGACGCGCAGGTGGCAACGGGGGTCGGCGGCCCGCTCCAGCTCCGCGGCGAGCGCCTCGAGCCCCTCGCGCTCCTCGAAGGGCGTGAGCCAGCGCTCCAGGCGGCCCCGCCATGGGACCGGGAGCTCGACGGGTCGGACCTCGGTGCCCTGGGCGGCGATCTCCACGAGAACGGCGCTCCGCGGCCCGAGGGCGCGCGGCCCGATGGGCGAGGGCGAGCCGGCGTAGGCCATGCGCACGCGGCCCGCTTGCCGTTCCGCGGGCTGGTGGTAGTGGCCGAGCGCCACGTAATCGACCGGGAGGGCGGCCAGATCCTCCGTCCGGATCGGAAAGTACGGACCCGCCTCCGCGGCGCGGCTGTCGTCCTGGATGTGGGGCGCAGCGGCGTCGATGAGGGTGCCGTGGAGAACGAGGAGGCTCCGCGGGCCGGCCCTCTCCGGCGCCGGGGCCCGGCCCGCGTCCGTCCCCGCGTAGGAAATGTCCGGCCGGGCGGAAAGCCTCGCTTCGACTTCCCGGCGCACCTGCGCGAAGCCGATCTCCCGGTCGGGGAAGGGCACGGCCACGATGCGCAGCGAGCCGACGGTGGTCTCCTGGACCGGCGTCCCGAGGAGGAGCGTCGTGTGCGGGCCCCAGTCCTGGCCCGGCCGGTAGGCTGTTCGGTCGTGGTTCCCGGGGACGAGCAGCACCGGGACGTCGATCGAGCCGAAGGCGGACCGGACCCTGGGCCGGAGCGCGGCGTGGTCCGCGCTCGAGTCCAGGAGGTCTCCGGCCACGAGCACGGCGTCCACCCGATGTTCCCGCGCCGCACCGAGGAGCGCTTCGAGCGCCTCCCAGCGCTCCGGGTGGTCCTCGGCGAGGTGGAGGTCGGCGGTGTGCAGGATGCGCGTCATCGCGACTAAGATAGGGCATGCCCGGGCGGGATGCGCGGCCGAAAGGCAGGTCCGGCCGCGACCCCGCGCCCTTTCGGCCGGAGACGACCGGCATACCTCCATCGAGGCGGCGACACATGAGCGAGCCACGGATCTCGAGACTCCCCGTCGAGGGGAATCCTCCCGCCGTGCAGGCGGTCTTCGACCAGTTCATGGCCGAGCGGGGAAACGTGCCCAACATGTTCCGCGTGGCCGGACACCGGCCGGAGCACCTGAGCAGCATGATCCGCCACTTCGGCGTCGTGATGCGCCGGGGGAGCGTCGAGCCAGCGCTCAAGGAGATGCTCTCCGTGCGGGTGTCGGCCCTGAGCGGGTGCGACTACTGACTGGCCTCCCACACGCGGCTGGCAGCTGCGCTGGAGGTGCCCACCGAGGTGATCCTGGATCTCCAGGAGCCCGAGCTCTCGCCCGATCTGTACACGCCCGACCGGGCCGCGGCCCTCTCCTTCGCCGAGGCGATGGCTCGGGACTCGAGGCACGTGCCGGAGGAGACCGTGGGGACGCTCCGGGAGCTCTTCGATGAAGGTCAGGTGGTGGAGATCGCGATGGTGGTGGGGCTGTTCCTCTACTTCAACGCCTTCAACAACGCCCTCGCCGTGCCGCCGACGGCGCCGAGCCCCTACGTCCGAGGCTGAGGTGCCGGCTCCGGAGGTCCCCAGTCCAGGAAGCGCTCGATCCGGTCCCACTGCGCCGCGGCATCGGCTTCCCCCAGCTCCATGAGGGCGCCCAGGTAGCTCTCCTCGAACAGCAGGTAGCTGACGAAGTCCGAGGTCCGACCCTCGCCGCTACCCAGACCGCCGACGAGGTAGCGGACCATCCGCGGGAGCTGGCTCGCGTGCTCCGCCGCCACCTGGCCCAGGTCCTCCGACGGCCGCAGCAGGAGGAAGTCGATGGGCCGGAACTGGAGGTCCGCGTTCCCGGACTCCGCGCAGCGCCGCAGCAGCGAGTTCATGCGCTCCAGTCGGATCGCGTCCGCGTCCAGCGTGTCCAGGAAGATCGAGTTGAACAGGATTCCGACGACCTGCGCCGGAGGCGGATAGCCCTCGATGATCGGGTGACGCGCCTCGTTCACCGACCGCCCGTACCGGGCCGACACGGCCAGGATGCGGTCGGCGCCCAGGTGCACGGCCGGGGCCAGGGGCGCGGATTGCCGGATGCTCCCGTCGCCGTAGAAGTGGCCGTCCAGACGTATGGCGGGGAACAGGAGCGGGAGCGCCGCCGATGCCATGACGTGCTCCACGGTGAGACGGTCCCGCACGGCGATCCGGTGGGGGCGCTTCCACATGTCGAGGGAGCGGACGCCGTGCACGAAGGTGACCGTCTGTCCGGTCTGGTAGGAAGTGGCCGAGACGGCCGCGGCGCGCAGGTGACCCTCCCGCAGGTTCTCGTCGATCCCGCGGGGATCCACGGCCCGCCGCAGGAATCGGCGTAGCGGCTCGGTGTCCACGAGGCTGCGCGCCCTGGGTCCGACGCGCGCACGGCCGGAGACGAGCGTGTAGATCCAGTGTACGGCGATCCTGGCGAGTGTGATCGGGTCGGAGCGAAACACCTGGTTCGTGGTCAGGCTCCGCCACTGTCCCTCGAGGTCCGCGGTCGCCTCTCGCAGCTCTCCCTGGAAAGCCGCCAGGTGCAGGGCGTTGATGGCGCCGGCCGAGACGCCCGTGATGATCGGAATGCGCCGATGGGGATAGCGACGGCCGATGTAGCGCAAGACGCCCACCTGGTAGGCGGCCCGCGCGCCGCCCCCCGACAGGGCGATGGCGAGCTGAGGCTCGGACCGCGGCGGCTCGTCGATCGGCGGCGACTCCGCGCTCTCAGGACCCGGGGGGGCGCGCGCCCGGCGCCGTGGCCGGCTGTGCGGCCGACTTCGACAGCAGCCGCGCGTGCCAGGCCTCCCCGGCCGGACGCTCGAAGCGGCCCCGCCGGACGTCGGCCAGCCGACCCGCCGTCAGATCGAAGACCCTCGTGTCTCCGTCCACACGGCCGGTCCGCGCCAGTTCCCGGAACTCGGGCCGCGTGACGCAGCGTACGGCCTCGGAGCTCCCGGGCTCGAGAAACCAGATGGGGGAGGCGTCGAGGAGCCGGAGGCCGAGATCGGATTCGATCTCACGCAGTCGGTGAGTGAGCGCGTCGATCGAGCATCCCGACGCCCCCGCGGCGCTCTCGTCCACGGCGATGAGGAGGAAGCGACCGCGCCGCCACTCCAGGGCGGCCCGAAGCGCCTGGCCGTGAGCCATCCACTCCTCCACGAACGCCTCCACGGCCACGAGCAGCCGCGCGGACGCCTCCCTGGAGGGCGGGGGCTCGGCGGCGAAGCACCACAGGCGCGCGTCGTCGGGAAGCTCCTCGATGTTGGGCAGGCTCATGGTCGCTCGCGATCGGCTCGGACCCGGGTGTCGTCGGACGCTCGAGAGGCCCAACCTAGGGCGCGTCGGCAATGGCTACCAGCCGGGGGGCGCCGGAGCCCCGGGAGTGCCGGCCTACTCGTGCCGGAGCGCCACGATCGGCTCGAGCCGTGCCGCCCGGCGCGCGGGCCACAGCCCGAAGAACAGGCCGATGGTCAGCGAGAAGAGGACCGCGAGGCCGATGGCCTCGGGCGAGACGTCGATGTTCCAGCCCGCCGCCGAAGACAGGATGGCGGCACCTCCGCCCCCCAGCGCGATGCCGAGCACGCCACCCGCGAGGCACAGCACCAGCGCCTCGAGGAGGAACTGCGTGAGCACCGCCCGCCGCGTGGCCCCCAGCGCCTTGCGGAGCCCGATCTCACGGGTCCGCTCGGTCACCGACACCAGCATGATGTTCATGATCCCGATCCCGCCCACCAGCAGGCTCACGAGCGCGATCCCCGCCAGCAGGTACGTGAACGTCTGCGTGGTCTCCTGCCGCGTCCCCAGCAGCTGGGCCCGGTCGGAGATCCAGAAGTCGTTGTCCTGGCCGGGCCGCAGCTTGTGGGCGCGCCGCAGGACCTCTTCGAGGTCCATCATGGCCACGGGCTGCGACATGGTCTCCGGGGCCTCCACGTCGATGCTGTTGATCCGGTCGGTGCCCATCACGCGGAAGCGCGCGGTGGTGATCGGGATGTAGAGCTGCTCGTCCTCATTGAAGAAGCCGGTGCCGCCCTTGGACTTGAGGATCCCGACCACGTCGAACGGCACGTTGGCGATCGAGATCTGCTGCCCCAGGAGCTGGGAGGCCGTGGTGTTGAGCACGCCGGGCACGTCGCCACCCAGCACGACCACGCGGCGACGGCCCTCGTTCTCCTTGTCATTGAAGAAACGACCCAGGTCCAGGTCGTAGTGGTTGATGCTCGGATAGTCCGACGTCGTGCCCACGATCCGCATGTTGGCGTTGGTGTGCCCGGCCTGCACCTGGGAGCTGTTCTCCATCTGCGGGGCCACCTGCATCCCCTCGGGCCCCTCGCGCTCCAGCAACTCCACGTCGTCCAGGGTGAGCCGGGCGTTGCCGGACCGTACGCCGTGGAACCACCCCTGCCCGGGCCGGATGGTGAGGACGTTCGTACCCAGGCTGGCGATCTGCGCCTCGACCGCCTTCTGCGCGCCCTGGCCCAGCGCCACCATGGTGATGACCGCCGCGATCCCGATGATGATGCCCAGCATCGTCAGGAAGGATCGGAGCTTGTTGCTCCGGATGGCGTCCAGCGCCACGCGGACGATCTCCCAGATCAGCATGGTGTCACCGGTTGCTGTTGCGGCTCACGCCGGGTACGGCGGCCCGCTGCCGGAACCGCTGCAGGAGCTGTTGCTGCTGGACCAGGGAGAGGGGGACTTCCAGCACCGTGTCTCCCTGGCTCAGACCGGCCAGCACCTCCGTGTAATCCAGGCTGCTGAGCCCGATCCGCACCGGCTTGAGCGTGATGCGGCCCTGCGCGTTCTCCACGAACACGAACCCGTCCTTGGGGGCCGCCGGGTTGGACCGGGTCTGCTGCTGCTGCTGCTCCCTCTCGGCTCGGAAGCGCTCCATGAGCTTCCGCCGCTGGTCGGCGGTCAGCGACTGGAACTGCTTGCGCCGCTCGTCCTGCGACATGCTGCGGAGCTTCTCGGGGGACGGGAGACCGTCGTCGGACGCCTGCGGTCCGCCGGTCGCGGCCTGCTGTCCGGCGGTCGCGGACCGACCCGGGTCCGCCGCCGTCGGGGCCTGCGCCTCCGAGCCCTGCGAGGTGACCCTGGCCTGGAGCAGCGACCGGTCCATGCCCAGGGCGTCCACCAGCTTCGTGGCCTCGTCCGGCGTCTTGATCCCGGCGTTGGGCAGGGCCAGCACGCTGTCGCGCTGGCCGATCACGATCGTCACGTCCGCGTTCATGCCCGGGAGCAGGGCCCGGTCCTGGTTGTCGATCCGGGTGAGGACGGCGAACTGGGTGACGTTCTGCTGCACCACCGCCTGCGGCTCGATCTTGAGAACCTGCCCGTGGAACGTGCGGTTGGGATACGCATCCACCGTGATGTCGGCGGGCAGCCCGGGCGCGACCCTCCCGATGTCGATCTCGTCCACCAGGGTGCGCACCTGCACGGTCGACAGGTCGGCCATCTGCAGGATCGTCGTCCCGCCCGAGACCTGGTTCGTGGAGGTGATGATCGTGCCCGGCTCGACGTCCTTGGCGATGATCGTGCCGGCGATGGGAGCCACGACCGTGGCGTCCTTGAGCTCCTTCCGGGCCAGCTCGAGGTTCGTTTCGGCCTTCACCAGGTCGGACTTGGCGGTGGCGTCGTTGAGGATCGCCGTCTGGAGCTCGTCCTTGGTGATGACCCCGGAGTCGGCCAGGACCTGCGACCGCGCCAGGCGGTCTGCGTTGATCTTGGCCTGCGCCTGGGCCACCGCGAGGTTGGCCCTGGCCTGGTCGTAGGCGTTCTGGACGTTCCTGGGATCGACCTTGGCCAGGAGCTGTCCCTTGTCCACCCGATCGGCGATGTCCACCGGCATGTCCAGTATCTCACCGGACGCCTGCGACTTGATGTCGATGGTCTGGATGGGCTCGATGCTGCCCGTCGCCTCGACGCTGGACACGATGTCACGCCGCTGCACGGTGGCCATCTGGAAGTCGGCGGCGGCTTCGCTGGCGTTGCTCTTCCCGCAGGCGGCTACCGACAGGGCGAGGAGCGAGAGAGCGGCAGCGCCGCTGATGAGCTTCTTCATCTAGGTCTCCCGGGAGGTCCCGGCGTCGTGTTCAACGGGTCGGCGAGCCGGGGAGCCCCGGCTCGCCACCGACGGCTACTTGCCGTCACCCTCCATAACACGGGAGACCTCTGAAGTGTTGCCGCCCATCGCCGTGGTGGCCGCGGGAAGGCCGCCGCCCAGGAGTGCTTCGAGCTGCGCGAGCCCGATCTGGTAGTCGAACTTGCGCTGCACGAGGTTGACCTGGGCCTGCTGCAGGTTGATCTGGGCCTGCTGGAGATCGAGGATCGTGGCGAGCCCCAGCCGGTAGCGCTCCTGCGTGACCCTGAGATTCTCCTGGCTCAGCTCGACGCTCTTCTGCGCCAGGACTCCGCCCGCGATGGCCGTCTGCACCTGATTGTAGGCGTTGTCCACGTTGGTCCTGAGGGCGAGCTCGGCCGAGCGCTCTTGCGCCTGCGCCACGTCGGCCTGGGCCTGGGCCTCGAACAGCTGCGACTCCCGCTGAAACCCGTTGAACAGGGGGATGCTGCCCTGCAGGCGCAGCGACCAGCTCCGGTTCTCGGGTGGGAAGGTGGTGTTCTGCCAGGCCCATCCTCCCGAGAAGGTGAGGTTGGGCAGGTACGACGACTTGGCCGCCGACACCTGGGCCTGGGCCGCCTGGGCCGAGGCTTTGGCGCTCTGGACGCTGGGGGCCCTGGCCAGCGCCATCTGCTGGAGCTGCAACCGGTCGTAGCTGAGCGAGTCGATCTGGAGCGTGGCCTCGGCCACCGGGGCCACGCGCTGATCCACCCCGAGCGCCTGCGCAAGCTGGAACGTGCTGGCGCGAGCGGAGTTCTGCGCATTCAACAGTGCCAGCTTGGCGTTGTTGAGGTCTACCTCGGAGCTCAGCAGGTCGGAGCGGGTCGAGCGGCCCAGCTGGAGCTGCTGACGCACGAAGTTCAGCTGGTCCTGCTGGCGCTGCACCGTGGCCGCCTGGACCGAGACCAGGTCGCGGTTGGCCACCGCGTTGTAGTAGGCGGTCTTCACGTCCAGGAGCGTCTGGTAGCGGCTCTCCCGGTAGCTGGCTTCCTGCGCCTGGACGCCCAGGTTGGCCGCCCTCATCTGGTCGAAGCGGCGCAGGCCCGTGAACAGATCGTAGCTGCCCGAGAGCTGGAAGCTGTAGCTCGTCGTGGTCAGCGACTGCTGGGTCACGTCGAGGCGGGCGGAGCTCGAGTTGGAGTAGCCGTAGCTCGCGTTCACCGAGGGCAGGAAGTTCCCGTACGCGGCCAGTCGCTGGTAGCGCGACTGGTCCAGGTTGGCCTGCGACTGCTTGAGGGCCGGGTTGTTCTGCATGGCGATCTGGATCGCCTGCTCCAGCGTGAGCCGCCGCGCCTCGGGTCCCGACGTCTGGGGCAGGGTGCCGGCCCGGGCCGCGGTGTCCGCGCCCATCTGCTGCGCCGCGGCGCCGCCGGCCGAGAGCAGGAGTGCCAGCCCCGCCGCGCAGATCTGGAGTGCGGACGTACCGTGTCTCGTCATGTGAGCTCCTCGTGGGTCTGTCGTTGTCGGCTCGAACCCCGACCGCCGGCTAATGGGGGCGGCCCGTCGAGTCCCGGTCGGGCCCCCGGGTCGAATCCCCATCCCGCCGCTGGTACTGCTGTCGGAGCAGGGTACGGTACTGCTGCACCTGCTCGGGCGTCAGGACGTCCTCGATCCGCATGCGGGTACTGTCGATGATGGCGCTGTAGCGCGGCCGCACGTCCTCCCAGACCGCCCGCATCCGTACGCGCGAGCTGTCCAGGATCGATTCGATCCGGCCACGCTGGTCGGGCGTCAGCTCCAGCTCGGTAGCAAAACGCTCGATGACCGGTGCATGGTGCCCGCCGCGCTGCGCGCTGTCGGCCCGGGCGTCCGTGGCGGTGGCTCGCGCCCGCGGCGCCGAGAACACCCTCCGGTCCAGCGCCACTCCGCCCGTGATACCGGCGGCGAAGGTGAGCCCGAGGACCAGTGCCACCCGGAGCCGCGAGGCCGCGAGCATGACTACCGTCCCCCCTGCCGGAGCGTGGCCGCCAGGAGGGCGTCCGAGCTCGGCTCGGTCCGATCGATGAGCAGTGCGGGGGGCGAAGCGGGGGCCTGCGGCTGTACCAGGGCCTCGATCTCGATGCGCTCCGGCTCGGGCGTGCTCGCCGCCGCGGGCGTGCTGGACGTGTAGGCGATCCACCCGAACAGGAGGGCGATGGAGGCCGCGATCGGAACCGCGACGGAGGACCAGTCGGCGGCGACCTCCCACCACGCCAGGGGGTGGCGCCCCGCCAGCAGGGGAGCGGCGGCGGCCAGGATGCGCCGACGCATGCGGGTCCGGCTCGCCGGATCCGGCCTCAGGGGCTCCAGCCAGACGGGCCAGGTGTCCTCGTCGTGTCCCCGTTCTCGCCTCATGGCTGCTCGTCCTCGTTCTGCCCCAGCAGCTGCCGGAGCGTCTTGCGTCCGTGGTGGACGTGGGCCCGCGATGTGCCGGGCGCGATCCCCAGGATCTCCCCGATCTCCTGGTGGCTGTAGCCTTCCAGGTCGTAGAGCGCCACCGCCGTCCTCTGCATCTCCGGGAGCTGCTCCAGCGCCTCCAGCACCGCCTCGCGGTCCAGTCGGCCGAGCGCCTCCCGCTCGGGGTCGCTGTCGGTGGCCGCGCCGAAAGGAATCTCCTCGTGCGCCCTCAGCTTCTCGTGTCGTCGGAGGTTGAGGGCCGTGCTGCGCAGCACCCGGTAGAACCACGGACCGAAGGGGCTGCCCGGTGACAGCTGATCGATCCGCTCCAGCGCTCGAATGAAACCATCCTGTACGGCGTCCTCGGCGTCGTGCGTGTCGCCCAGGATCCCCAGCGCGACCGCGTGCGCCCGGTCCAGGTACCGTTCGACCAGGCGGCCGAAGGCCACCTCGTCTCCCTGCTGGACCTCCGCGACCAGCTCGGGCTCATCCGAGAGCGAGGGCCCGGCGGCGCTCCGGTCGTCACGCTCCGCGTCCGCGGCGACGCGTAGCGACCCGTCGTCGGCGCGCACCGGCTCGCCGGCGTCGCTCATCCTCGCCGCGCTACCAAGAACACCTCGGCATGCTCCCGTGTTGAGATCCTCCGCCCGGGTCTGCGGCCGCGCGTCGGTCGCGGCGGACCCCCCGTCGTCCGGCGGGCGCGCCGTGCCCGGACCGCGGGTCCGCCCGCGCCGGCGCTCCATGCCTTCCGAAAACGGGGCCGCGCCTCCTTATACGGGAAGGAGGGGGCGCGAAGTTTCCGGCGCGGCCGTCCCGGGCCGGGATCGGGTCGTGCCCCGCTGCGGCGGGCGCGGGTGCTCGGGCCGGCGTCACGGCCCACGCGCGGGGCCTTGAGCGCGGCCCGGCCGCGGCCCATCCTGGGGCCACCATGCGCGAATCCTGCCCCCGGCCCACAAGGTGAAGGTTCCGCCCCTCGGCGCGCACGTCTCCGTGGCTGGAGGCCTGGAGCGCGCGGTCGAGCGCGGCGTGGAGATCGGCGCCGACGCGCTCCAGCTGTTCACGGGTCAGCCCCAGCGATGGGCGCAGCGCGAGCTCGTCGACGAGGAAGTTCGCCGCTTCCGGGAGGCCCTGGCCGCCTCGCCCATCGACATCGTCTCCTCGCACGACAGCTACCTCATCAACCTGGCGACCGAGCGTCCCGAGCTGCTGGAGAAGTCGAGGGCGGCGTTCGATGCGGAGCTCGACCGCTGCCAGCGGCTGGGGATCGACTACCTGGTCACCCACCCCGGCAACGCCACCGGCGGGGACCGCGACGCGGCGCTCCGCCAGAACGCCGCCGAGATCGGCGCCGCGCTGGCCGGACGCCCCGGAGCGACGATGGTGCTGGTGGAGACCACCGCCGGCTCGGGAACGGCGCTCGGGTGGCGGTTCGAGGAGATGGCGGCGCTCCTGGACGCCGTTCCCGCGCCCCAGGGCGCGCGAGTCGGCGTGTGCATGGACACGGCCCACGTGTTCGCGGCCGGCTACGACCTGCGCTCGGACTACGAGCGCGTCATGCGCTCCTTCGACGACGCGGTCGGCCTGGAGCGCCTCAAGCTCTTCCACGTGAACGACTCCCGCGCTCCGCTCGGTAGCCGCGTCGACCGCCACGCCCACATCGGGGAGGGCGAGCTGGGGGAGGAGGGCTTCGCCGGGCTCATGCGCGATGGGCGGCTCGTCGACGTGCCCCGGATCCTGGAGACGCCCAAGGACGACGACGCCACGGCCAGCGACCGCCGAAACCTGGCCATCCTCCGCCGTCTGGCCGAGTCCGGTTAGCGGCCGGCCACCGGGCCCCCGCGGCCTTGTACCGCGGGTGCCGTGGGCGCATCTTGCCGAAGCCGGCGGGAGGCCGGCCTCCGGAGCCGCGGCCCGTCAGGGGCCCCGGTACCGAGACGTCTGTCCCCAACCCGGCGAGCGAGCGTGAGCGAGGAAGCCCCTCCGGCCCGTTCCCCCTCCGACTTCGAGCTCCCGAGCGGAGATCGAGGCGTGGCGGCCCGCACCCTCATCGAGGAGCGCCTGCGCGGGATGCGCCGGTCGGTGGACCGGGAGCTCGCGCCGGTCGACATCGTCCTGCGCCAGACCAAGCCCGAGGCTCGCACTCACCTGTTCGAGGAGGCGTGCGAGCTGTACTGGACGGAGCTCGGCTGGGAGGAGGAGACCGGCGAAGAGGCGGTGGGCGCCGGCGGCCGCGAGCTCACCGAGATGGTGTTTCCCGGTCTGCTCGCGTTCATCGACGCCCTCCTCCCCCGCAACGACAACGGCGAGCCCGATCGGGACCGGGAGCGCCGGGACGTGGCGCACGACTTCCTCCTGTGGCTGGCCGGACGCCTGGTGGAGCTCCGCTCGGCCAATCCGGGAGAGCTGTCCGAGCGCACGCGGCTGCGCCGACAGGAGGCGCTCACCGATGAGCTCATCGACCTCGTGGCCTACCGGCTGTACGGCCTGACCAGCCAGGAAGTCGAGCGCATCCAGGAGCCCTGACCGGCTGCGGCCGCCGGCGGCCCGGCTCCCGCGCACCGCCGTTCTGGACACCATTTTGCGGGGTTCGTAGTTTCGGCCGCGTCCGGCTCCATCCGGCCGCGGCCGTTGTGCGTCCGGGCCCCGCTGAGCCGCTCCGGACCGGCGCCGAGGTAGGCGGGATCTCCGAGGAACATCGGGAAGGAATCGACCGTGAAATCCATAGTCTGCATCAAGCGCGTCCCGGACACGGAGGCCCGTGTCCGCATCGCGTCCGACGGGACGTCGCTCGACCCCTCCGGGGTCAAGTTCGTCCTCAATCCCTACGACGAGTTCGCGCTCGAGGAAGCCATCCGGCTCAAGGAAGCGGTTGGCGAAGGATCGGTGACGGCCGTGTGCCTGGGCCCGAAGGAGGCGGCCGAGCAGCTCCGGACGGCCCTGGCCATGGGAGCCGACGAGGCGGTGCACCTGGTGGCCGAGCCCTCGCACGATGGGCTGGTGACCGCCAGGGCGCTGGCGGAGGAGATCCGCGGTCGGGAGTTCGACCTGCTGTTGTTCGGGAAGCAGGCGGTCGACGATGACCACATGCAGGTGCCGGCGATGGTGGCCGAGATGCTGGATCTTCCGTGCGCGACCGTCGTCGTGGAGCTGGAGGTCTCCGACGGCCACGTCACCGCCCGGCGCGAGGTCGAGGGCGGCCACGAGACGGTGGAATTCGACCTGCCCGGCGTGGTCGCGGCTCAGAAGGGACTCAACGAGCCGCGCTATCCCAGCCTCAAAGGGATCATGGCCGCCAAGAGGAAGCCGCTGGAGGAGAAGGCGGTCGAGCTGGCCGACAGCTCGCTCGAGCTCGTCTCGCTCTCCGAGCCGCCGCCGGCCGAGGGCGGCCAGATCGTGGGCGAGGGGGCCGGAGCGGTCCCCGAGCTCGTCCGGAAGCTACGCGAAGAAGCGAAGGTGCTGTGATGGGCGGCGTGCTGGCGGTGGCGGAGGCGCGCGGCGGAGTCCTGCGGGGCGTGTCGCGCGAAGTGGTGACGGCGGCCCGTACCCTGGCCTCGGAGCTGGGCGGCGATGTGGCCGCGCTGGTGGTGGGTGGTCCCGGGATCTCCGCTTCGGCCGCGGAGCTCGGCGCCTTCGGAGCGGACCGGGTGTTCGTGGCCGAGGGGGAGGCGCTCGGTGCCTACGCTCCCGACGCCATGCTCAGGGCCGTGGAGGAGCTCCAGGACCGCGAGAGCTACGACGCGATCGTGCTGCCCGCCACGGCGCAGGGGAAGGACCTGGGACCGCGGCTGGCGGCGCGGCTGGATCGGCCGATGGCCACCGACGTGACCGGGCTCGAGGTCCAGGACGGTCACCCGGTGGTCGTGCGCCCGGAGTACGCGGGGAAGGCGCTGGCGCGGCTCCGGTTCACGGCCGCTCCGGCGATCCTCAGCGTGCGGCCCAACGTCTTCCTACCCGAGGAGCGGCCGGGGCAGGGTGCGGTGGAGCCGCTCTCGGTCGAGACGGCTCCGGTGCGGATGAAGGTCCATCCCGTCGAGGCGGGAGAGCGCGGGACGCTGGACGTGACCGAGGCCTCGGTCGTCGTCTCGGGGGGGCGCGGTATGGGCGGGCCGGAGAACTGGAGCCTCCTCGAGGACCTCCGCGACGCGCTCGGCGACGGTGTCGCCCTCGGCGCCAGTCGGGCCGTGGTGGACGCCGGGTGGCGCCCCCACGAGGAGCAGGTCGGGCAGACCGGAAAGGTCGTGACGCCCAACCTCTACTTCGCGATCGGGATCAGCGGGGCCATCCAGCACCTGGCGGGGATGCGCACGGCCAAGACGGTCGTGGCCATCAACAAGGACCCGGAGGCGCCGATCTTCCAGGTGGCCGACTACGGCATCGTCGGCGACCTGTTCGAGATCGTCCCGCGGCTCAGCGAGGAGATCCGGAAAGTCCGGGAGGGCTGAGGCCCGCCGTCGGGCCCGGGCACCCCGTGTCCGGGCCCGAGCACCTCGCGTCGGCCCCGGTCCGATCGCCGTCTCGATCGTCCGCTCCCGTGATCCCGGGTCTCGACGTCGCGTTGCTTCCTGCGGCTCGACGAGGCCGAAACCCGGCGCGGAAGAAGTCGACAGGGAGAGTGCGAGGCGATCTCGGTTGAGCCCGTCCGCGTTCGTGCAGGCCCTGGATCCTCTCCCTGGAGTCGACGCCCTTCGACATGACGGTGCGGAAAGGTTGACCCTCGATGGCGCTGCGCTTGATCGAAATGGTGCTGCAGGAGAAGGACAGCGAAGAGGTCCGCGACCTTCTCAAGGATCACAATGTCCTCGAACACCGACAGATAGGATTGCCGGACGGGGCAGTCCTGGTGAGGGTCTTGTTGGACGCGGAACAGAGCGAGGCGGCGCTGGATGCGTTGGAGAAGGTGTACGCCGCAGGGGGGGGCAACCGGGCCATCATTCTGCCGGTCGAAGCCACCTTGCCGCGGGCCGAGCCGGACCCGGAGCCGCCCGCCACGCCCGGACAACCGCCGTCCGAGGAGAAGTCCCCTGCGCGGATCGGCCGTGAGGAGCTGTACGAGGACATCAAAGATGCGGCGCGGTGTTCGCGGGTCTATCTGGCGATGACGGTGTTGTCCACCGTCGTGGCGTCCATCGGTCTGCAATACGACAGCGTGGTCATCATCATCGGCGCGATGGTGATTGCGCCGCTGCTCGGGCCGAACATCGCGCTGGCGCTCGGCACGACGCTCGGAGACATGTCACTGCTCCGGAGGGCGCTCGTGACGGCCCTGGCCGGAATTGCGACGGCGCTGGCGCTGTCGGCGATCATCGGCTTGCTGGTGCACGTGGACCCGGCACTGCCCGAGCTAGCGTCACGCACGCGCGTGCGGCTCGGTGACGTAACACTGGCTCTGGCGTCGGGCTGCGCCGGCGCGCTGGCATTCACGACGGGCGTGTCGGCGACGTTGATCGGCGTGATGGTGGCGTTGGCCCTGTTGCCGCCACTCGTGGCGAGCGGACTGCTGCTGGGCGGCGGCCATCCCGCGCTCGGAGCGGGCGCCTTTTCGCTGTTTCTGGTGAACCTGATCTGCGTGAACCTGGCCGGAGTGATGACGTTTCTGGTGCAGGGCATTCGCCCGGCGAGTTGGTGGGAGCAAGATCGCGCCGCAAAGGCCACGCGCGTCGCCATCGGCCTGTGGGTGCTACTGTTGGCGGGACTGCTCGGGTTGATCCTGCTGTTACGAAGAGGCTGAAGAGGGCGATGCGGGAGGAATCCATTCGGCGCATGTCTTGCCGGCCCGACGGAGTGTTTCTGCGAACTCCTTTGACCGCACGGCGGCCTCGAAGGGCAGGCTTTCCAAAGATGGATTTCGCCTACGGTCCGACCGGTTTCTCGCCGGACGGGGGGTCCATCGCCTTCACCGTGCTGTCGTACCGGACCGTATTCTGGCTGATGGAGCCGCGAACCGAATGAGCGAGGGAGGGTTGCCATTCCCGCGGCCGACGGCCTGACCCTCTGGGTCGACGCTGACGCGGCTCCACGGGACGTGAAAGAGATCGTATACCGGGCCGCCCGGCGCCTCGAGATCCGGACCGTCCTGGTCGCCAACCGCCGCCTGTGGACGCCGCCCGGCAACGCTCACGTGAGCACGGAATGGGTACAGGGCGGGCCGGACGTGGCCGACCACCACATCGCCGAACATGCTTCGGAAGGGGACCTGGCGATTACGGCCGACATACCGCTGGCGGCGACCCTGGTCGAGAAGGGGGTCCTCGTCCTGGACCACCGGGGCGAGGTGTTCACGGAGGCGAACGTCCGGGAGCGGCTGTCGGTACGGGACTTCATGGCTTCACTCCGGGACGCCGGGGTCGACACGGGTGGACCGAAATCCTACGGTCCTCGGGACAAGCGCGCCTTCGCGAACGCGCTGGACCGTGCCCTCACCCGCATTCTCGGCGCATAGGCCGCCGGGCGCCCGTGGTGGATCCGGGCCAGAAGCGCCACCCGGCGCGACGGGACGCTCAGATCTCCTGGATCTCTCCGGTCCGTCCGTCGACGAGGCAGTTGAAGGCGATGCCGTTCATGGTGAGGTGGGGGCGGGATCGAACCAACCCGTCCAGACCCCACGAGGAGATGACCGCCGTGGTCTCGAGATACCCGTGGCTGCCCGAAGGGCTCGGAAGCAGGGGGCGATCGCTTCGGCTGAGGCCGCCGTAGTTGTCGATTTGGAAGAAGTTCCTTTCGAAGGCTCCGGTGAACCCTTCCGTCGGTCCTGTTCACGATATAGACGGTGCTTGGGTCGGGCGCTCTCGCGTAATCGATGATCACGACGACCGCTGTGCGCGCGTCGGCTGTGACCAGCACCCCCGTGCCGATCCGCGGGATCTCATTCGCGACCGCGGGAGCGGGATGAGGGCGGCTGTCGAAGCCGCTGCAGAACTTGGGCAGCTGCACGCTGGTGCGCTGCAACACGGGGGCGACGCCGTACATTACGATGAACAGGACGAGCGTCGTGAGGAAGACCACAGCGCCCGAGACGAGGAGGATCCGGAACCTGTGCTCGCGGGCGTCGATGAATCCCAGGGTTCCGGCGACGAGCGCCCCCCCAGGCAGGCCAGGGCGGCGAAGGCATAGAACGCCGGGCCCGATTCGTGGAAAGGCACGAAATAAAGGACCCCCGCAGCGACACTGAACAGCACGCCGAACAGGACGCCCGGTACCAGGGGCGCCTGCTGGCGTAGACGCTTCATGCTCACCCTTTCCCGCCGCCCGATCCGCTCAGGATGCGTGCCCCGAGGTCAGGGCCACTGAGCTCTCGACGTAACGGGCTGACCCTCCCGGAGCGAGGCGGTGGGTGCTCCGAAGGGCCGGAGCCGCACGACCGCCAGGCCGCGAGCCCGGCCTTCCCCTCGACATGCATGCTGTCCGCTCCCGTGACCCCGGGATCTTGACAGCGCGGCTTTTCCTTTTAGACTCTACATGGTAGTCGGTGTAGAGTCTCAATGGAGACCGCGTCAGAGGAGGCCCGCGTGACCGAGCCCGTCCCCGTCCTCAAGGGCACCCTGGACGTCCTGGTGCTCAAGGCGCTGAGCTGGCGGCCGATGCACGGCCTGGAGATCACCGACTGGCTGGCCGCCCGGTCCGGCGGCCAGCTCGCGTTCGACGAGTCCGGCGTCTACCAGGCCCTGTACCGCATGGAGGGCCGCGGCTGGATCGAGGCCGAGTGGGGCGTCAGCGACCACAATCGCCGGGCCCGCTACTACCGGATCACGACGGCGGGCGAGCGGCAGCTGGCCGAGGAGACGCGCCAGCTGGTCCGCTTCGGGGAGCTCCTGGCCTCCATCCTCACCGCCTCGCCGGTGGAGGGGACGTGAGGCGTGACGGGAGGCGCGGGCGCAGGATCGGCGGGGCGTCCCGCGTGCGTGCCGGGGTGGGCTCGTGATCCGGCGCGGGGTCCGCCGCCTGTTCCGGCTGCGGACCGGCCGCCGGGAGGACGTGGAGTTGGAGACGGACGAGGAGATCCGCGAGCACCTCCGGCGCCGGGCGGAGGAGCTGCAGCGGCGGGGCTTGTCGCCGGAGGAGGCCAGGACCGAGGCGTTGCGGCGGTTCGGGGACCCGGAGCGCGCGCGGGAGGTCCTGGTCCGGGCCGCCACCCGGCGGGAGCGACGGATCCGGGTCCGGGACCGGCTGGACGCCCTGCGCCAGGATACCCGGCAGGCCTGGCGGTCCGCGGCGGGCGAGCCGGGACTGACGCTCGTGGTGGCGCTGCTCATCGCGCTGGGCGTGGGCGCCAACGCGGCGATGTTCGGCATCCTGGACCGGCTGCTCCTGAGGGGTCCCGAGCACGTGGCGCAGCCCGGCCGGCTGGCGCGCTTCTCCTACACCGCGACGGTGCCGGGGGAGGGCACCTGGTCGGACGACGCCTTCGGCTACGTCACCTACACGGCCCTGCGCGACCACGCCCGGGGCCTGGCGGGGGTGGCGGCGTACTCGGAGACGCACGGGGTGCTCGGGGAGGGTGCCAACGCGACGGCCGTCCGCGTCGGCCACGCCACGGCCGACTTCTTCCCGCTCCTGGAGACGACGCCCGACCGGGGCCGCTTCTTCGGCGCGGCCGACGACCGCCCGGGCGCGGCGCGGCACGTGGCGGTGCTGGGCCACTCCCTGTGGGAGAGCCGCTTCGGCGGTGATCCGTCCGTCCTGGGGCGGACGGTGCGCGTCGATGGGGAGGCGTACACCGTGATCGGCGTGGCCCGCTCCGGGTTCACCGGCGTGGAGCTGGAGCCCGTGGACGCCTGGCTCCCCATGTCGCTCAGCCAGCACAGCCCGAACTGGGCGACCTCGTGGCAGCTGCAGTGGCTGCAGGTCGTGGCCCGCCTGGCCCCCGGCGTCGACCGGAAGCGCGCCTCCGCCGAGGCGACCCGAGCGTTTCGGGCCGCCTACCCGGGCGACGAGCCAGCGGTCGAGCACGCGACGCTCCACACGGACCCCCTCTCCTACGACGACAGCGGACACGAATCCATGCAGGTGGCGGTCGCCCGGTGGCTCCTCGGGGTCTCCCTGGTGGTCCTCCTGGTGGCCTGCGCCAACGTGGCCAACCTCCTCCTGGCGCGGGCGCTGCGCCGGCGGCGCGAGATCGGCGTCCGCCTGGCGCTCGGGATCTCGCGCGGACGCCTGGTGCGGCTCCTGGTGGGGGAGAGCCTGCTGCTGGGGCTCCTCGGCGGCGGGGCCGCGCTGGCGGTGGCGCCGCTCGTGGGGGGGCTGGTCCGCCGCACACTCCTTCCGGGGGTCGAGTGGGCGCGGGGCCCGTTGGATGGGCGAGTGCTCCTCGTGGCCGCCGTCCTGACCCTGGCGGCCGGGCTCGCGACGGGACTGGTGCCGGCCCTCCGCGCGGGCGGTAACGACGCCACCGCCTCGCTCCGCTCCGGTCTGGGTGAGCCCGGGCCGTCGGCGTCGCGGGCGCGGTCGTGGCTGGCCGCCGGCCAGGCGGCGCTTTCCGTCCTGCTCCTGGTCGGGGCCGGCCTGTTCATCCGGAGTCTGCAGCGCGCCCGGGGCGTCGACCTCGGCTTCGACGCCGCCCGCGTGCTCGTCGTCTCGCCCGACTGGTCGGAGCCGGGACCGATGGCCGCGTCGACGCCGGAGGAGGCCGACCGTCGGCGGGCCCGTCGCGAGGCCTTCTTCGCCGCCGCGTTGGCGCGGACCCGGCGACTGCCGGGCGTCGAAGACGCCGCCGTCACCGTGGGCACGCCGTTCCGCTCCTGGTTCACGGTCCGCCTGCGGGTCGAGGGCGTCGACTCCGTGCCGGTCCTCCCCGGTGGCGGTCCTTACGTCCAGGCGGTCTCCCCGGGCTACTTCGCGACCATGGGGATCCCGGTGCTTCGGGGGAGGGCCTTCGGGACGGGGGACCATCGCGGGAGCGAGCCGGTGGCGCTGGTGAGCCGCACGATGGCCCGGACCCTGTGGCCGGAGGGAGACGCGATCGGCCACTGCCTCCTCATCGGCCGGGGGGACCCGCCGTGCGCGCGGATCGTGGGCATCGTGGGAGACGTGCACCGGCAGGGACTCCACGAGAAGACCTCGATGCAGTACTACGTCCCGCGCGGACAGGAGCGCGGGTTCGGGGGCGCGAGGCTGGTCGTCCGGTCCCGCGGTGATCCCGGGGCCCTGGTCGGACCGCTCCGGAAGACGCTCGCGGGTCTGGAGCCCACGGTGCTCTACCTGCAGGTCCAGACCCTGGAGAGCGCCATAGACCGCGCGTACCGGCCCTGGCGGCTGGGCGCCACGCTGATCGGCGCCTTCGGGCTCCTGGCCCTCGTGATCGCGGCCATCGGTCTCTACAGCCTCATGGCCTACATGATCGCGGAGCGGAGGCACGAGGTGGTCATCCGCATGGCCCTCGGGGCCGAGTCGGCCGACATCCTGCGGCTCGTCGTCGGGCGCGGGGTCGGACTGGTGGCCGTGGGGCTCGCGGTGGGCGGGCTCCTGGCCGCGGCCATCGCTCCACGACTCCGGGACCTCCTGTTCGAGGTGTCCTCGCTCGATCCGATCACGTACGTGGCCAGCGCGGGCGCGCTGCTGGCCGTGGCGCTGGCGGCGTGCGCCATTCCGGCGCGGAGGGCCGCGTCGGTGGACCCGGCCCGCGTGCTGCGTGCGGACTGAGCCGCCGCGCCGGAGTCGAGCTCGGCGGCGCTCGAAGCGCCGCCTCCGGCACGCGGCTCACGGCCTCCACTTGGGATGCTCGTCGTCGGCCGACTCGGTCGTGAGACGGACGAGGCCGGTGCCGTCCAGCTTGATCGAGTAGATCTCCCAGTTGCCGTCGCGGTAGCTGTCGAACACGAGCCGCGTGGCGTCCGTCTTCCAGGTCGAGGCGAAGTCGTCCGCCGCGTGCTGCGTCACGTTGATCGGATTCGAGCCGTCGGCCTCCATGGTGTACACTTCGTCGTTGCCGTCCCGGTCGGTCACGAAGGAGAGGTGTGAGCCGTCCGGCGACCAGGCGGGGGAGCAGTCGAAGGCCGGGTTGGCGGTGAGGTTCGTCGGATTCGAGCCGTCGGCGTCCATGACCCACACGTCGCCGTTTCCCGACCGATCGGAGAAGAACGCGATCTTCGTCCCGTCCGGGGACCAGATCGGCTCCTGGTCGGTGGCGGCGTCGTCGGTGATGCGGACGGGATTCGAGCCGTCGGCGTCCATGACGTAGATCTCGCCGTTGCCGTCGCGATCGGTGGCGAACGCGAGCTTCGAGCCGTCGGGCGACCAGCTCGGGAACCGGTCCACCGCCGGGTTGTTCGTGATGCGCGTGACGTTGCCGCCGTCCACGTCCATGACGTAGACCTCGGTGTTGCCGTCCCGGGTGGAGGCGAAGGCGATCTTGGACCCGTCGGGCGACCAGGCGGCGTCCCCATCGGCGTGCGAATCGTTCGTGAGGTCGATCACGTCCGACCCGTCCGGCGTCATGAGGTAGATCTCGCGGTTGCCGTCCCGCCACGTCTCGAAGGCGATGAGGTCCCCGCTGAAGTCGAAGGAGGGCTGCGCGGGCGGAGGGGTCGGCTGGGTCGGCGGGAGCGCGGGACCGGTCGGCGTCCCCTTGCCGCAGGCGCCGAGGGTGACCGTCGCGAGGAGGACGATCCAGGCGGAAACGGGTCTCATCGGAGCGGGGGTCCTGCGAAGCATGAAGGTCTCCTGTCGTGACGGGGTAGGCGCGGCGTGCCGACCGGACACCGGCCCGCACACTCCTGTCGAGAGGACGAACGCACTTCGACCGACGAACCGGACACGGCCCGAGCGAGCCGGGCGCGGCACCGGCGGGGGCGCGCCGAACCAGAGACTGCCGCCTGCGAAGCCGGAGGACTATCTTGGATGGCCGGGGCGGCCGGGGCGGCCGGGGCGGCCGGGGCGGCCGGGCGGACGGCGGGGGAGCGTCATCGACTCCAGCGGAGTGTGGCCGGGGTGTTCGAGCCACAGACCGTCACTCAGATCCTGAGGGCGTCTCGCTCCGGCAGCCATCCGGCCGTCGACCGGCTGTTCGCGCTACTCTACGATGAGCTCCGCGGGGTCGCCCACCGGCAGCTCGAGGCGGGCGCACGCGGCGGCACGCTCAACACGACCGCCCTGATCAACGAAGCCTACCTGCGCATGGTCGATCAGACCCAGGCCAGCTGGGAGGACCGTGCGCACTTCTTCGCCTACGCCTCCCGGACCATGCGGACCGTGATCGTCGACTACGCCCGCCGGCGCCAGGCCAAGAAGCGCGGCGGGCACATGGATCGACTGTCGCTCCAGGAGCGCGATCTGTCGGTGGAGGACCAGGCGGAGATGATCGTGGCCGTCGACGACGCCCTGACTCGACTGTCCGAGGTGAGCGAGCGACTGTGCCGCATCGTCGAGTGCCGCTTCTTTGGAGGGATGAGCGTGGACGAGACGGCGGCGGCCCTGGAGGTCTCCGACCGCACGGTCCGCAGGGACTGGATAAAGGCCAAGGCGTGGCTGTACGCCGCGCTGTACGGGGAGGCCGCCGGCTAGCGGGAGCCGGCGGCGGGAGGAGCTGATGTACGCGATGCCCCGCGATGAGTGGTCGCGGCTGGAGGAGGTGCTCGAGGGCGCGCTCGAGGTCCCGGTCGCCGAACGGGAGGCGTTCGTGGAGCGCGCCTGCGGCGGAGATGCGCGCCTCAGCCGGCACGCGCATCGGGCCCTCGGAACGGGCCGGACCGAGGATGACTTCCTGGAGCGGCCGCTGGAGACCCTCGTCTCCGGGGTCCTGAGGGAGATCGGCGTCGAATCCGAGGCGGAGGCGCGGCTCCGCGAGGAAGGCGGCCCGCCCGAGGCTCGCCGCATCGGTCCCTACCGGCTCCTCCGCGAGATCGGCCGGGGAGGCATGGGGGCGGTCTACCTGGCCGAGCGGGACGATGACCGATTCGATCGCCGCGTGGCGGTCAAGCGGGTCCGCTCCGGGATGCTGGCGGGGCAGCTCCGGCAGCGGTTCCTGCTCGAGCAGCGGATCCTCGCCTCGCTCGAGCACCCTCACATCGCCCGCCTGTACGACGCCGGCATCGGCGACGACGGGACGCCGTACATCGTGATGGAGTACGTGGAGGGCCGTCCGATCGACGAGCACTGCGCGGAGCTCGAAGCCACGGTGGACCAGCGCCTGGGGCTGTTCGACCAGGTGTGCGACGCCGTCGAGTTCGCGCACCGCAAGCTGGTGGTGCACCGGGACCTCAAGCCCGGCAACGTCCTCGTCTCCGATCGCGGCGTGGTGAAGCTCCTCGATTTCGGAGTCGCCAAGCTGCTCGCCGGCGGGGAGGGCACGGCGGGCTCGCCCACCGTGGCCGGGGAGGGGCGGGCGTTCACGCCGGAGTACGCCAGCCCCGAGCAGCTCAGGGGAGAGCCGGTGTCGACGGCCACGGACGTGTACGCGCTCGGGGTCCTGCTGTACGAGCTGCTCACGGGCTCGTGGCCGTATCGCGCGGCCGACCCGAGCCCGAGGTCGGTGGAAGCAGCCGTGCTGGAGCAGGAGCCCGTCCGGCCGAGTGCGGCCGCCGAGAGCCGGTCCGCCGCGGGGTTGGCGCGCCGGCTGCGGGGAGACCTGGACGACATCGTCCTCACGGCCCTGCGCAAGGAGCCGGAGCGCCGGTACGCCTCGGTAGCCGAGCTGCGGGACGACCTGCGTCGTCACCGGAACCGACGGCCGGTGCGGGCTCGCCCCGACACCTGGACCTACCGGGCCGGACGGTTCGCGTCGCGGCACCGGACCGGCGTTGTGGCGGCGGCGGTGGTGACCGTCTCCCTGCTGGCGGGTCTGACGGGAACCGCGTGGCAGGCGCGTGCCGCCTCACGGCAGGCCATGCGGGCGGACCGGGTGCGTGACTTCGTGGTGGAGCTCTTTCGGCTCTCCGATCCCGACCGATCGCGGGGAGAGAGCATCAGCGCCCGGACGCTGCTGGACCGGGGGGCCGAGCGCTTGCGCGAGAACCCGGACGCCGAGCCCGGGACCCGGGCGGAGATGCTCGACGTCCTGGGCGACATCTACACGAAGCTGGGACTCTACGACCGGGCGCGGCCGCTGCTGGAGGAGGCGCTGAGCGAGCACACGCGCCTGCGGGGCCCCGAGGACCCGTCGGTGGCCCGCAGCGCCTCGAGCCTGTCCGCGCTGCTCCTCGAGCAGGGCGAGTACGAGCGCGCCGAGACGCTAGCGCGCCGGGCTCTGGAAGTTCGCCGCCGGCGACGGGGGCCGTCGGACACGCTGGTGGCCGCCAGCATGAGCGACCTCGCCGCGATCCTCGACCATCGGGGCCGACTCCAGGAGGCGGAGGATCTGTACCGCTCCGCTCTCGCCATCGACCGGGCGAGCGGCACGCAGGCGGCCGAGGCCACGGACCTCAGCAGCCTGGGTGTGGCCCTGTGGCGGGAAGGGCGCTACGACGAGGCGCTGGCGCCGGCCCGGGAGGCACTGCGGCTCCATCGGGAGCTGTTCGGTCCCGAGCACACCCTGGTGGCCACCGACCTGTTCAACCTGGCCACAATCCGGATGGCCCGAGGGGAGTACGACCGGGCGGAGGAGCTGTTCACGGCCTGCCTGGCCATGCGCAGGAAACTGCTCGGCGACCGGCATCCGCACGTGGCCCTCACGCTCAACAACCTGGGCGAGCTGTACCAGAAGCGCGGCCGGCTCGAGGAGGCGGAGCGGGCGCACCGGGAGGCGCTGGCAATCCGCCGCGAGGTCCTGGGCGAGGACCACCCGGAGGTCGCCGCCAGCCTCAACGACCTGGGGGTCGTCCTGTACTTCGAGGGGGACCGCGAGGGGGCCGCCGAGCAGTTCCGGCGCGCGGTGGCCATCTGGCGACGCACGCTGGGCGGGACGCATCCACGTGTGCTCACGGGGCTCAACAACCTGGGCTCCGCCCTCCGGGAGGCCGGAGACCTCGAGGCGGCGGAGGGCCCGCTGCGCGAGGTGCTGGAGCTGCGACGGAAGACCCTGGGGCCCGACCACCCGGATGTAGCGCAGAGCCTGAACAACCTGGCCGAGCTCCTGCTCCGGAGACGGGAGTACGACGAGGCCGAGTCGGACTTCCGATCGGCGCTCGCGATCTGGCGCGAGGCGCTTGGAGCCGACCACCCCACGACCGCGTACGCGCTGGACGGCCTCGGGCGGCTGCTGGCCGCGCGGGGACGGTGCGCGGACGCCGAGGCGCCTCTGCGCGAGGGGCTCGACATCCGCGTGGCGAAGCTCGAGAAGGGGAGCACGCTGATCGCCGGCACCCGGCTGGCCCTCGGACGGTGCCTGACGGAGCTGCGCCGGTACGACGAGGCCGAGCCGCTCCTCCTGGCTAGCTATCCGGTGATCCGCGAGGCGCGAGGCGACGAGGCCGAATTCACGCGGCGCGCCCGGCAGGCCCTGGTGGACCTGTACACCGCCTGGGGGCGTCCGGCGGAGGCCCGGCGCTATCGGGCGCCGGTTGCCGGGGAAGGGGCCCGCTCCTAGCCTGTGCGCGACGGCGCGGGCTGGCCGACGACCCGGCGTCCGGGTCGGCCGCTCCGGCCCGCGAGCGCTCCACGACTCGAGTGCGAGGCTGCCGTGCCCCGGGACATCCCGAACCGACCGGCCTGGATCCTCGAGGAGGAGGCCCACGCCGGTCCCGAGCACCTCGATCCGGCCTACGCCGCGGCCTACGACGCCAAGGCCGCCACCGACCCGACCGGGGACATCTCGCTCCTCCGCGACCTCGGTCTCGACGCGGGCTCGACCGTGCTCGACCTCGGGGCGGGGACCGGGACCTTCGCCCTCGCGGCGGCCCCGCACTGCGCCCGGGTCGTCGCCGTCGACATCTCGGCTCCGATGCTGGAGCGTCTGGAGGCGAAGGCACGGGAGTCCGGGATCGACAACATCGAGACCGTTCGGGCCGGCTTCCTGACCTGGGAGCACCACGGATCCCCGGCGGACTTCGCCTACTCCCGTAACGCGCTCCATCACCTCCCGGACTTCTGGAAGGCGGTGGCCCTGGAGCGGCTGGCTGGCGTGCTGGCGCCGGGCGGCCTCTTCCTCCTGCGGGACGTGGTCTACTCCTTCGGTCCGGGCCAGGCGGAGGAGGCGATCGAGGCGTGGCTCGCGGACGCCGCGCCTCGGCCGGAGGAGGGCTGGACCCGCGCCGAGCTCGCCGAGCACGTCCGCTCCGAGCACAGCACGTTCAGCTGGCTCCTGGAGCCGATCCTGGAACGGGCCGGGTTCGAGATCCGGGAGCGAGAGCTCCGCGACTCGCGCACCTACGCCGCCTACCTGTGCGCCCGGAGGGCCTAGGCCGCGCCGCGCGCGAGGGACAGCCGGGAGCGGACGGCGGCGCCCCGGGAGCAGGCCCCGGACCACCGACCGGCGCCGGCCGCCGCGGGCTCGACGAGGGAGGGAAGCGATGAGAGACGCGACGAGGGTGGTCCGGGCCGGCCTGCCGGAGCCGGTCCAGGGGGAGCCGTTCCTGCCCGGCCCGACTTTCATCAGCACCACGCACCTGGCCGGGGATCCGGCGTCCGCGCCCTACAGCTACGGTCGCTACGACAACCCGACCTGGGCCGGATACGAGCGCGCCCTGGCCGACCTGGAGGGAGGCGCGGACGCGGTCGTGTTCGCCTCGGGCATGGCGGCGATCCACGCGGCGATGGCGGTGGTCCTGGAGCCGGGCGCCGCGGTCGTTCTCCCCTCGGACGGCTACTACTCGATGCGAGCGCTGGCGACGGAGCGCTTCGGGGCGCTCGGCGTGGAGGTGCGCGAGGCGCCCACGCTGGGCGGCGCCCAGGGACGGCTGCTGGAAGGGGCGCGGCTCCTGTGGCTCGAGACCCCTGCCAACCCGGGGCTCGACGTGTGCGACATCGCGGCGCTCGCGTCGGCGGCGCACGAGGTCGGCGCCGTCGTCGCCGTGGACAACACGTCGGCGACGCCGCTCGGGCAGCGGCCGCTGGAGCTGGGGGCGGACCTCTCCGTGGCCTCGGACAGCAAGGCGCTGTGCGGGCACAGCGACCTGGTGCTGGGTCACGTGGCCGTGCGGGACCCCGGTTGGGCGCGGCGGCTGAGGGGATGGCGCTCCGAGACGGGCGCCATTCCGGGGCCGATGGAAGCCTGGCTCGCCCACCGGTCGCTGGCCACGCTGGACGTACGGTTCGAGCGCATGTGCCGCAACGCGCAGCGGCTGGCCGAGCTGCTGGCCGTACGTCCCGACGTCGTGTCCGTGCGCTACCCGGGCCTCGCCGCCGATCCGTCGCACGCTCTGGCCTCCAGGCAGATGCGCCGCTACGGCTCCGTGGTGGGCTTCGACCTGGGAAGTCGGTCGGCGGCCGAGACCTTCCTGGCCTCCTGCCGGGTCGTGCTCCAGGCGACGAGCTTCGGAGGGCTCCACACGACGGCCGAGCGCCGCGCGCGCTGGGGCGGCGACGCGGTGCCGGAAGGCTTCATCCGCATGAGCGTCGGGTGCGAGGACGCCGAGGACCTGGTGGAGGACGTGGACCGGGCGCTGGGGGCCGCGGCGAGCTGAGCCGGAAGGGCCCCCGGCCCGGACGGACGGGCGGTCGGGGGAGGAGAGGACGCTCTGGGCCGCGCGGGCGCAGGGTCCGCGGCGCGAACATCGCGTGCCGGGCGAACAGCCGAAGGAGGTGCGAGGTGGGCAGCGTGAGCGTCCGCTACATCGTCCGCGACGTGGACGAGGCGATCGAGTTCTACTCGCGGCGGCTGGGCTTCACCGTCGTGATGCACCCGGCCCCGACCTTCGCGATCCTCGCCCTCGGTGACTTCCACCTCATGCTCAGCGCGCCGGAGGGTCCGGGTGGCGGGGCGCGCGCCGCGGCGGACGGGAGCCGGCCGGAGCCCGGGGGCTGGAACCGGATCCAGATCGAGGTGGGGGACGTGGAGGCCGAGACGGCCAGGCTCCGGAAGGCGGGCGTGCGCTTCCGGACCGACCTCATCACGGGGGTCGGAGCCAGGCAGGTGCTGGTCGAGGACCCTTCCGGGAATCCGGTCGAGCTGTTCGAGCGCCTCGGTGGGTGAAAACCCCGGAGCGCGCTTCGATCCCGCGGAGCGGGACCCGGCCGACGCGGAGAAGGGCGGCCCGGAGGCCGCCGGGCTCGACCGGCCGCGCGAGCCCGGGGAGCATCTCCTCGTGACCGAGACCACGATCGGCCGGCCGCTCGACGAGGTGTTCGCGTTCTTCTCCGCCGCCGAGAACCTGCAGCGGATCACGCCGCCGGAGATGCACTTCGCGATCGTGACGCCGCCTCCGATCGAGATGGCCGCGGGCACCCTGATCGACTACCGGCTGCGCTTGCTCGGCGTGCCCTTCCGGTGGAGGACCCGCATCGCCCGCTGGGAGCCTCCGGCCCTGTTCGTGGACGAGCAGCTCGAGGGGCCCTATGCCCTGTGGATCCACACCCATGGCTTCCGCCAGGTGGAGGGCGGCACGCGGGTGCGGGACGAGGTGCGCCACCGTCTCCCCGTGTACCCGCTCGGCGAGCTGGCGTATCCGCTGGTCCGGCTACAGCTGCGGCGCATCTTCGGCTACCGGCGGCGGCGGATGCGGGAGCTGCTGGGAGACTAGCCCTCGGCCAGCTTCCGGGTCACGCAGGCAGTGAAGCGGCCGAACATGAAGTCGGCCACGTTCTGCACGATGCCGCCCCGGCCGAAGGAGGCCAGGCGGCCGGCGAGGCTGATGGACTGCGATACGTGGACCCGGGTGCCGCCCCCGTCGCGGGGCTCGAGGCGGCTCCGCATGTGCATCTTGACGCTGCCCGAGCCCTTCTCGTCCTTGCCCTCTCCCGACATCTCGACTTCGCGGGCTTCTTCGTCCAGGCGGTCGAAGCGGATCGTGCCGCCGAAGGTGACGCCGATCGGGCCCAGCTTCATGCCGATCTCGCCCCTGTAGGTACGTTCGTCCACCTTCTCGAGCAGCTTCGCTCCCGGCAGACACTCCACCACCCGCTCCGGATCGGTGAGGAAAGCCCACACCGCCTCGGGCGGCTGCTCCACCTCGAACGTCTTCTCGATCGTAATCGCCATGCTTCCTCGTCTTCCTGCGCCGGGGGGGCTCGTCGATCTCGGGTCCAACGTCGGCCGTCGGGCCGGCGCTCGTCAACCGTCCGCGTGCGCTCCGGCGTCGGGCCGTCGTCCGCGTTGCGAGGTCCATGCCGGGCGGTTGAAGCCGGATCGGGGGGACGCGTAAATTGCCGCCCTCCCCCGCGAGCGCATCGGCCCGATTCGTGCTATCCGGGGGAAGGGGAGCCGCGGCGGCAGTTCGCGGCCGCTCGCCCGCGCGGCGACGAGGGCTCCAAGCTCAACCCGAGAAGGGAGAGCCGTACGATGATACCCGCGGCGTTCGACTACCACGCACCCACCTCTCTGGACGAAGCGCTTTCCCTGCTGGCCTCGCACGGAGACGAAGCCAAGATCCTGGCCGGGGGGCAGAGCCTGATCCCCATGATGCGCTTCCGGCTGGCCGAGCCCGGAGTCCTCGTGGACCTCAACGGCGTCGAGGGGCTGGCCGGCATCACCGAGGAGGACGGCCATCTGAGGATCGGGGCCCTCACGCGGCACGCGGAGGTCGAGCGCTCCGAGCTGGTGCGGGAGCGCTACCCTCTGTTGCACGAGGCGGCGTCGGTCATCGCCGACCCGATCGTCCGCAACCGCGGGACCGTCGCCGGCTCGCTCGTGCACGCCGACCCCGCCGGGGACTGGGGGTCGGTGATGCTGGCGTACCGGGCCGAGCTCGAGGTGCGCGGGCCGGATGGAGCGCGCGTGGTCCCGATCGACGAGCTGTTCGTGACGACGTTCATGACCAGCCTGGCGCCGGACGTCATCGTCACGGGGATCCAGCTCCCGCTGGCCACGGACCGCTCCGGCGGCGCGTACGAAAAGCTGGAGCGCAAGGTGGGCGACTTCGCCACGGTGGCCGTCGCGGCCCAGGTCGAGCTGGCCGAGGACGGGACCTGCAGCGAGGTCGGGATCGGCCTGACGGCCGTGGGCGCCACCAACCTCCGGGCCGGGGAGGCGGAGAAGGCGCTCACGGGGAAGGCGCCGGACGACGCCGCCATCGACGCGGCGTCCCGCGCGGCGGCGGAGGCATCGAGCCCCACCGCCGACAACCGGGGATCGGTGGAGTACAAGCGAGACATGGTCCGGGTGCTCTCGGCGCGTGCACTGCGCCGGGCGGCGGCCCGAGCCGGAGGGGAGGCCTGAGATGGCCGAGAAGGTGACGGTCAAGGTGACGGTGAACGGCGTCGAGCACGAGGCCCGCGTGCAGCCGCGCATGCTCCTCGTGCACTTCCTGCGCGACGAGCTCGACATGACGGGGACGCACATCGGGTGCGACACGACCAACTGCGGCGCGTGCACCGTGCTCGTCGACGGCGTGCCCATGAAGTCCTGTACCATGTTCGCCGTTCAGGCCGACGGCCACGACCTGACGACTGTAGAGGGGCTGGGCGACAACGGCGGCCTGGAGCCCATCCAGG
>CAYXHP010000041.1:0-23634 GCA_964465015.1 uncultured Gemmatimonadota bacterium | reverse complement strand
GGGGCCGTGCGGGCCCGCTCGAGCTCCGGGGAGGGGATTCGAACCCCTGACCTAGTGGTTAACAGCCACCCGCTCTGCCGCTGAGCTACCCCGGAATGTGGTGCAAGGGACCCGCACGCACCGGGCCGGAAGCCTCCAGGCGGCGCCCGAGGGTCCATCGACCACCCTCATCCACGCGTCACCCGCCAGATTGTCAAGAAGCCACGGGCCCCGAAATCAAAGGCCCCGCCCGGCGTTCGCCGAGAGCGGGGCCCGAGGATCGGAAGGCGTCGGCGCTGCCTAGTCGTCCCGCTCGCGAGCGTCGGTCCGGGCGCGCCAGGCGCGCCGACCGGTATTCCGGAATTCTCTCGCGAAGCGGAAGCTCATGCGCGCGTACCTTCCCTCGTGCGTCGTCTCGTGCTTCGATTCGAGTAGCGGGGGCGGGATTCGAACCCGCGACCTTCGGGTTATGAGCCCGACGAGCTACCAGACTGCTCCACCCCGCAGCGAGCTAAAAAGGATACCCGAGACGAGCGATGATGTCAACCGCGGAGACACGATAATCGCCTGCGGACGCCGGCTCGCCCCGGTCGGCTTCCCGCCCCCCGACCGCCGCGGCTCGTTCGTCGCCAGCGGGCCCCCGAGTACCGCATCTCCCCGCCGCCGGTCCGCCTGCCGGCTTGCCGATCCCTCTCGTCGCGGCTTAGGCTTGAGCCTCGCCGCGCGGGCGGCTCTGCAACAGACGGGCGAGCGATCGATGGCACGGTACCGTAGACAGGACCAGATCGAGCGGCGCGTAGCCGAGAGGCTCGAGGCCGGAGGCACGCGCTGGGACGTGGACCTGATCGCCAAGCGGGCGACGGGAGTTCCCGGGTACCGGATGACGCTCGCGTTCCTGGAGTCGGAGGGAAGCGCCGGCGCCTTCGTGGAGCTCGATCCCGCCCCCTCGCGCGAGGACGCCGAGGAGAGGGCCGGGGAGCTGGCCGCCGATCCCGGCCATCTGCGCGCCCTCCTCGAGGCCGAGCGCGGCTCGTGAGCGCGGGCCGCGTCGTCAAGATCTACACCCGCGGCGGCGACCGGGGAGAGACCGCGCTCCTGGGGGGCGCCCGGGTCCCCAAGTCCGATCCCCGCGTGGAGGCGTACGGCACCCTCGATGAGCTGGACGCCGCGCTCGGGCTCGCGCTCGCGCTCGACGCCGCCGACGCGGACGGCGGCGTCCTGGCCTGGGATGCGGAGGCCCTCCGCGCGGTGCAGGGAGACCTCCTGACCCTCGGCGCCGGACTCGCGGCGGCACGTCCCGCGCGGGAGCGGGAGCGGGGAACGGTGCCTTGGCTCCCGGAGGGCCGCGTCGGCGAAGTCGAGTCGTGGATCGACCGTCTCCAGGAGGAGCTCCCGGAGCTGGACGCGTTCCTGCTCCCGGGCGGCTCGGCGGCCGGCGCCCAGCTCCACGTGGCCCGGACCGTGTGCCGGCGGGCGGAGCGGGCGGTCGTGCGGCTGATCCGGGGACGCACCGCATCGGAGCCGGAGGCCTCCCTGGCGGAGCACCCGGAGGCCGACGCGGCGGCGGGGCCCGGCGGCGACCCGGCGGCGGCACATCCCGAGGCCGACCCGGCGCTTACCGCCCTCCCCTACCTCAACCGCGTCTCCGACCTCCTGTTCGTGCTGGCCCGGGCCGCCAATCGCCGGGCGGGACGGTCGGAGGCCGAATGGACCCCGGTCCGCCGCCGCCGGGGGTCGGAAGGCCGCCCGCCGGCCGGTGCGTCCGGTGCCGGCGCGGACCGCGGCGAGGCGGCGGACGGCCCGGACTCCTGGGAGTCGGAGTCGTGAGCCGCAGCGTCGAGCGCTTCCCGTTCCAGCTCGAGGTCCGCCCGGGCGATACGCTGCGCGGCGACCTGTGGAGGCCCGACGCGCCGGCGGCCGGGGCCGCGATCGTCGTGTGCCACGGATTCAAGGGCTTCAAGGACTGGGGCTTCTTCCCCTACGTGGCCGAGGAGCTGGCCCGCCACACCGGCTGCGTGACAGCGAGCTTCAACTTCACCGGGTCCGGCGTGCGGGACGAGATCGAGACCTTCACCGACCTGGAGGGCTTCTCCCGGAACACGATCTCCCGCGAGCTCGAGGACCTCGAGGCGGTGCTGGACCGGCTGGGCTCGGGGCGCGCCGGCGAGGCGCGCTTTCCCTCCGCCCACCGCTTCGGCCTCCTGGGACACAGCCGGGGCGGCGCGACGTGCATCCTGAAGACGGCGACGCGCTCCCAGGTGCGGGGGCTCGTGACCTGGGCTGCGATCGCCGGCTTCGACCGCTACGTGGACATGTTCGGACCGCGCTGGGAAGCCGGGGAGGTGGTCGAGATCCCCAACGCGCGGACCGGTCAGATGATGCCGCTGCGCCGGAACTTCCTCGACGACCTCCGCGCCAACCCGGAGCGGCTCGACGTCCTCGCCGCGGCCCGAAGCCTGGACGTCCCGTGGCTGGTCGTGCACGGCACACGGGACGAGAGCGTGCCCTTTGCCGACGCCGAGCTCCTCGCCGAGGCCGGCGGCCCCCGCGCCATGATGATGATGGTGGAGGGGGCCGGGCACACCTTCGGCTCCGGGCACCCCTTCGCCGGCACCAACGACCACCTGGAGCGCATCGTGGAGCGCTCGGGCGACCTGCTCCGCCGCTGTCTGGCTCCGGAGGCGTCTTGAGCGGAGAGGGAGGCCGCACGCATCGGCCGGATCTCCGCGGGGGGGCGCGCGCCGGCCGCCGGCCGCGCTCCCTCCCGTGGCTGGCGGCGCTGCTCCTCCTGTGGCTCGCCCCGTCCGGCTGCCGCATCGAGCGTACGGAGACGCCGACGGGGAAGGAGACGGGCCAGACGGACCTGGCGCTGGCGGTCGCCCACACCCTGGAGGAGTCGGCCGCGGGCTGGAACCGCGGCGACCTCGACGCGTTCATGAGCGCCTACATGGACTCGCCGACGACGACGTACTGGGGGAGCCGCGGCCTGGTGCGCGGATACGAGGAGATTCGCCGTCACTACGCGCCGCGCTTCGTGGCGGGAGCGGCGCGCGACAGCCTGCGCTTCGACGGAATCGAGGCGCGGCGGCTCGGCGCGGACTACGCCCTGGCCACCTCGCGCTGGGTCCTCTTCCACGACGACTCGGTGACGGCGAGCGGGCCGTTCACCCTGGTGCTGCGGCGGGTCGAGGGGGACTGGAGGATCATCCACGATCACAGCTCGACCTTCACGCCACCCGGGGCGGACACGGCTGGAGGCGGCGGGTGAGAGGGGTGCCGGGAACGCGGGGCGTCGCATGAGCTCGGGACCGAAGGCTCGGGAGAGCCCCTCGTGGAGCTGACCGACCGGGTGGCGGTCGTGACCGGCGCCAGCCGCGGGATCGGGCTGGCCATCGCGCGCGCCCTGGGCCGCGAGGGGTGCCGGCTGGCGCTGTGCTCCCGCTCCCGCGAGGCCATCGAGACGGCGGCGGAGTCCCTCGCGAAGGGCGGCTGCGAGGTGCTGGCCATGGCGGCCGATGTGTCGAGCCCGGAGGAGGTCCAGCGCTTCGCCCGCCGCGTCCGGGAGGAGATGGGCGGCGCCGACATCCTGGTGAACAACGCCGGTATCCTTCGCTTCGGCTCCGTGGACGAGCTCTCCGTGGCGGACCTCGACGCCGTCCTCGCCACGAACGTACGCGGCCCGTTCCTGTGCTCGCGGGCCTTCCTCCCCGAAATGCTCGAGCGCGGCGACGGCGTCATCGTCCACATCGCCTCGCTCGCCAGCAAGAACTTCTTCGCTGCCGGAGGCGCCTACGTGGCCTCCAAGTTCGCCCTCCTCGGCCTCTCCAAATGCATGATGCTCGACCTCAGGGAGCGGGGGGTGCGGGTGCTCGCGGTCCTCCCCGGCTCGGTGGACACGTCGATCCACGAGGGTCAGGATGTACTGAACCCGGACCGCGAGAAAATCCTCCGGCCCGAGACGGTCGCCGACGCGGTCGTCGAGGCCGTGCGCATCTCCGATCGCGCCACGTTGAGCGAAGTCGAGGTCCGGGCCGTGAACCCGTGACTGTCCACTCCGGGAGAGATCGAGCCCGACCATGAATGAAGTCGACTACCTGATCGTGGGCGGCGGACTCGCCGCCGCCTCCGCCGTGCAAGGAATCCGCAAGGAGGATCCGGGCGGCGGCATCGTGATGTTGTGCGAGGAGGGCGAGCCGCCCTACCACCGCCCGCCACTGTCGAAGGAATACCTCCAGACTCCCGAGGCCTCGCGCGAGCTCCTGCACGTGCGGCCGGAGGCGTGGTACGAGGAGATGAGCGTGCAGGTCGCGACCGGTCTCCGCGCCACGGGGCTCGACGCCCGGCAGCGGCGCGTGCACGACTCGGACGGGACGGTATGGGAAGCCGAGCGCATCCTGCTGGCCACCGGCGGCCGCCCGCGCCGCCTGGGCGTGGACGGGGAGGACCTGGAGGGCGTCCACACCCTGCGGACCGTCGAGGATGCCGAGGCTCTCCGGGAGGAGGCCACCCGTGCCGAGACCGCCGTGCTGGTCGGGGCGGGCTTCATCGGCATGGAGCTGGCCGCCTCGCTCCGCTCCTACGACGTCCATCCCACCGTGATCGAGATCGGCGAGCGGCCGTGGCCGCGCGTCCTCCCGCCCACCCTGTCCGAGTTCGTGCAGGAGTACTTCGAGGAGCGGGGGGTGAGCTTCCGCGTGGAAGCGGGGGTGAGCGGCTTCCGCGGCGGCGACCGGGTGGAGGCGGTGGTGCTCGACGACGGAAGCGAGGTGCCGTGCGACCTGGCGGTGATCGGCATCGGCATCCTGCCGGCCGCCGAGCTCGCCGCCGAGGCGGGGCTGGCCGTGCGCGACGGCGTGATCGTGGACCGGTTCGGGGAGACCAGTCACGGCTACATCTACGCGGCGGGCGACGTGGCCCGCTTCCCCGACCCGGTGTTCGGGGACACGACGCGGGTGGAGCACTGGGACCACGCCCGGGCCCACGGCCGGGTCGTGGGCGGCAACATGGCCGGGGCCGAGGTCGCCTACGACCATCTCTCGTACTTCTTCTCGGAAGCCTTCGACCTTTCCTTCAACGTCTTCGGCCGGCCCTCTCTGACCGACCACATCGTGGTCCGGGGCGAGCTCGGGGCCAGGGGAAGCCTGGTGTTCTGCGGTCACGAGGGCCGGCTGTGCGCGGCCGTGCTCGTCAACGACACCTCCTCCATGGAGGAATGCCGCGACCTGGTCCGGAAGCGCCCGCCTTTCGAGGCCATCGAGAAGAGCCTCGCGGATCCCGAGGCGGACCTGCAGACGATCGCGGGGTAGTGGGAGAGGCGGCGCGACCGGCGAGCGGGCGCGCCAACCACGGAAGACGAGGCCACATGACCGACGCGATGGACACGGACCGGCCGACGGACCCGGTGGGCGGCGGCCCCGGTGCGGGTAAGACCGGCGGCTCCGGCGCCGACGGCGATTCCGCCGAGCGGCCGCAGGGCGCCCCCGCGGTCCGCGATCCCCTGGCCGTGAGCGTTCTCGAGGCGCTCCGCGGCGTCAAGGACCCCGAGCTCGGGATCAACATCGTCGACCTCGGACTGGTCTACGACGTGGAAATCGAGGACGGATCGGTCCGCGTCACGATGACGCTCACCAGCCCCGGCTGTCCGGCCGGCGGCCAGATCCTGTCCGGCGCCCAGCGGACGGCGGGGGACGTGGAGGGGGTGGACGCCGCCACGGTGAACCTGGTGTGGAAGCCGTTCTGGACGCCGGACCGGATCGACCCGAAGGTCCGGGCCGCGCTGGGCTATTGAGGTCGACGTGGTAGGCCGCCTGTTCCTGCTGTTCACCCTCGTTCCGCTGGTCGAGCTGTGGCTCCTCCTCCGGATCGGCGCCTGGGTGGGGCTCCTCCCCACGCTGGCCCTCGTGATCGGCACGGGGGCGGCCGGGGCGTGGCTGGCCCGGCGCGAGGGCGTTCGCTGCTGGGCCGCGGTGCGCGGCGAGCTCGGCGCCGGCCGGGTGCCCGGCGAGGAGCTCCTGCACGCGTTCCTGGTGCTGGCGGCCGGACTCCTCCTGGTGACCCCGGGCATCCTCACCGACCTCACGGGCCTCGCGCTCCTGGTGCGTCCGGTGCGTCGGGTGGTGGTCCGGTCGCTCCGCCGGCGTCTCGAGGCCGGCGTCGCCCGGGGCAGCGTGCGGGTGTTCGGGACCGGCCCGATGGGGGGCGGGCCCGGGCCCTTCGGTCCGGGAGCCGCGCGTGGGTCCGAGGGTGACGTGGGACGATCCGGGACTCAGCGACCGCCCGGGCGCGACGAGGGAGGACGCGTCATCGAGGTGTAGGCCGTGTCCGAGCGGAGGCCGCGCCGGGAGGCGCCGGCCGCGTGGTCGCCCGTCGGAGCATCCGGACGTGACGAAGGAGGTCGGCCCGTGCGTCGAGGACCCAACCCCCAGCTCGGACTCGCGATCCTGCGCGTCGTTCTCGGCGTCGTGTACGTCACGCACGGCCTTCCCAAACTCCTGGACGGTGCCGCCGGCACCCACGGCTTTCTCGGCCAGCTGGGTTTCCCGGTCCCGATCCTGTGGGCGTGGCTCGTCACCCTGCTCGAGACGTTCGGGGGCCTGTCGCTCATCCTGGGCTTCCTGGTGACGCCCGTCTCGCTCCTGTTCATGGCCGAGATGTTGACGGGCATCGTCCTCGTGCACGCGAAGATGGGCTGGTACGTGATCGGGGGAGGAACGGGAGGAGCCGAGTTCAGCACCGTGCTGATCGCGGGCCTCCTCGCGCTCCTCTTCGCGGGGCCGGGGCTGGCCTCGGTGGATGGCCGGCGGTCGATGGCCCCGGTGGCGGCGCCCTCCGGGGAACCGAACGCAAAGGACGCACGATGAACGGAGAGGAGATCGTGGGCCGCCTCGCGGCGGCGCGCCGGTCGGGCGCCGATCGCGAGGAGCTCCTGGGCCTGGCCGTGGCCGAGATCGAGGCGGCGGAGGACCGCTACGACTGGGTGGGCATCTACCTGCTCGAGGGAGACACCCTGGTCCTGCACGACTACATCGGCCGGCCCACCGACCACGACCGGATCCCGGTCGGCAGCGGCGTGTGCGGCACGGCCGTGGCCGAGCAGAGAGACGTCAACGTCCCCGACGTGCGGTCCATCGACAACTACCTGGCGTGCAGCATCGAGACGCGCAGCGAGCTGGTGATCCTCATCCGCCGGGACGTGGAGAGCCCGATCTTCGGGCAGATCGACCTGGACAGCGACCGGCCGGGAGCCTTCGAGGCGGAGGACGAGGAGCAGCTCCGCGTCGTCGCCCTATGGCTGGCGGAGCTGTTCGAAGCCGAGACCTGAGGCCGGCCCGTCGCCTTCGAGCGGCGGGTCATCCACGCGTGGAGAGGAGCCGGACGATGCTGTCGCCGCTGGAGCGGGCTTCGCCCGGTGACTTGCCCGAGCTCATGGACAACCCGGGCTGCGACACGTCTCGCCTGCGGGACGCGCTTCACTCGATCGCCCTCTCCAACCGCCTGTTCGGCGGTCATCGCCTGGTGTGGTGGGGCGTGCGCCGGTTCCTGGAAGGCCGCCCGCCCGGCGCCATCCACATCCTGGATGTCGGCACCGGGTCCGCCGACATCCCGCGCCACCTGGACCGTCGGCTCCGGGCGCGGGGATGGCGGCCGCACTTCGTGCTCGCGGACCTGCACGCGACGACCCTCCGCATCGCACGCGAGGAGGTGGGAGCCCGGCTGCCTCGGTTCACGTTCGTCCGCCTGGACGGCGCGCGACTCCCGTTCGCGGACGGCTACTTCGACCTGGCCCTGAGCTCGACGACCCTCCACCACCTGGAGCGGGACCGAGCGGTGCGCCTGTTCTCCGAGCTCGCCCGCGTCTCGGACGGCCAGTGGCTGGTGACCGACCTCCGGCGCTCCCGGCTCACGCTGGCCCTGGTCCGCCTGGCGGCGCTGGCGCTGTGGCACGGAGCGAATCTCGCCCGCCGGGACGGCCCGGTGTCGGTACGCCGCGCCTTCACTCCCCGGGAGATCGAGTCCCTCCTCCGCGCGGCGGGCGTCGATGGCGGCATCCAGCGGGCGGGTCCGGTCCGGCTCCTGGCTGCGGGGCGGGCCGCGTGACCGCGGGCACCGGAGCGGATCGTGCCGAGCCTCCGGTGAGGACGTGATGGGGCGCCGCGTGGACGTCGTGGTGGTCGGAGCCGGGCCGGCCGGGAGCTCGCTCGCGGCGCGCCTCGCGCGCAGGGGCGCCGACGTGGTCCTGGTGGACGAGCGGGTGTTTCCGCGCTCCAAGCCGTGTGGTGACTGCGTGAGCCCCGGCGCCCACCCGCTCCTGGCCGAGCTCGGCGTCCTGGAGAGCCTGCGCCGCGCCGGTGCCGGCGCTCTGGACGGCTGGCGCCTCCGCGCCCCGGACGGACGCTGGTTCCAGGGGCGGTTCGGGGAGGGCATGGGCCAGAGAAAGGCCCGGGGCCTGGCGATGCCGCGCCGCGAGCTCGACGCGGCGCTGCTCGAGGCCGCACTCCTGGCCGGCGCCGCCGTCCGGCAGGGGACGAGGGTCGTCGACCTCCTCCGCGACGGGGAGCGCGTGACCGGCGTGCGGCTTCGGGACGGCGAGGGCCGCGAGTCGGCCCAGCGCGCGCGGCTCGTCGCCGGCGCCGATGGGCTCCGCTCCACCGTGTCCCGGCGGCTGGGCCCCGTGCACGCGGGGCGCCGGCGCCGACTGGCCCTGGTGGCCCGGTACGTGGACGGGCCGTCGGCCGGCGGTCCGCCCGTTCTGGGGGAGATGCGCCTGTCGGCGGAGGGGTGCGCGGGCTTCGCGCCGATCGGTGAGGGACGCTGGAACGTCACCGTCGTGGTCCCGGCCGCCCGCGCCCCCGAGATCTCCGAGAACCGGGAGGCCTTCCTCGCGAGCCGCCTCGAGGCCTACGGGCTCGGCCCGCGGCTGGAGGGCGCGCGGCGCGAGGGGGAGATCGAGGTCACCGGCCCGTTCGAGCTCCGTCCCCGCCGGGCCACGGCGCCCGGGGCTTTCCTGCTCGGCGACGCCGCGGGCTACTTCGACCCGTTCACGGGGCAGGGGATCTACCGCGCGCTCGTCACCGGGCGCCTCGGGGCGCATCACGCGCTGGATACGCTGGAGGCCTCGGGCCGAACCGCCGCCGCCACGGAGCGGGAGAGCCGGCGCGCCTACCGCCGCGAGCTGACCCGGGTCCTCGTGCCCTCGCGGCGGGTGCAGCGCCTCGTGGACCAGGTGATCCGTCACCCGGCCCTGGCCAACGCGGCCGCGCGCCTCCTGGCGGCCCGGCCCGGCCTGGCCTCTCTGCTCGTGGGCGTGACCGGCGACCTGGTCCGACCCGGTGCCCTGCTCGATCCGCGGCGCGTGGCGACCGCCTTCTTCGATGCGCGGCGCGGCGGCGGGGTCCCCCGGTCCCTGGAGCTGGAGAGCCGCGATGCTCACGCATAACGAGCGCATCGTCCGGGCGGGCCCGGATCTCTGTCTCAAGCTGGCCGTGGACGTCGAGGCGTGGCCGGAGCTTCTCTCCCACTACCGGTGGGTGGAGTTCCACCGGCGGGATGGGGAAGGCCGCGGCCGGGTCGAGATGGCCGCCGCCCGGCCTTTCGGACCGCTGCGATATCCGGTGTGGTGGGTGTCCGAGATGACCACGGACTTCGGGGCGCGCAGGATCCGCTACCGGCACGTGGAGGGCCTCACCACCGGCATGGAGGTGGAGTGGCGCATGGACCCGGTGGCCGGCGGCACACGAGTCGAGATCGTCCACGCGTGGACCGGACCGGCGTGGCCCCTCGTCGGCGGCCTCGCGGCCCGTCACGTGATCGGGCCCCGGTTCGTGCACGCCATCGCCGACCGTACCCTGTCCGGGCTGGCCCGGGTGGCCGATGGAGGTCTCCGTGCTTCGAGCTGAACGTGCCGGACGGCGCGTGGTCGTCACCGGCATCGGGTGCGTCACGCCCATCGGCGATGGCGCCGAGGGGCTGTGGGCGGGTCTTCACAACCGGCGCTCCAGCGTGGGACCCGTCACCCGGTTCGACGCCGGCCCGTTCCGCACCCGCATCGCGGCCGAGATCCCCGCCTTCGACGCCGACCGCTGGATCGAGCCGCGCCGCCTCCGGCGCCTGGACCGGTACAGCGCGCTCTCGGTGGCCGCCGCCCGCATGGCCCTCGAGGACGCGGAGCTGGATCCGGGGGGCGAGGACCCCGACCGCGTGGCCGTCCAGATGGGGAGCGCCCTGGGCGGCGTCGAGTTCGCCGAGGAGCAGCATGCGGCCTACCTGGAGGCCGGCGTGCGCGGAGTGAACCCGCTCCTGGCGCTCAGCGTGTTCGGGGGCGCGGCGAGCTGCAACATCGCCATCGAGCTCGGGTTCACGGGACCGAACGCCACCAACGCCATGAGCTGCGCCTCCGGCGCCATCGGGGTGGGACGGGCCTTCCGCCTGGTGCGCTCCGGGGAGGCCGACGTGGCGCTGGGCGGCGGGGCCGAGGCGCCCCTCGCCCCGCTCTCCTTCGGCGCCTTCGCCATCCTGCGGGCCATGTCGACCCGGAATGACGAGCCGGCGACCGCCTCGCGGCCCTTCGACCGGGACCGGGACGGTTTCGTCATGGGCGAGGGCGCCTCGCTCCTGGTCCTCGAGGAGCTGGGCCACGCGCTGGCCCGAGGCGCGCGCATCCGGGCCGAGGTGTGCGGTTTTGGCACGACCAACGATGCCTACCACATGACCCGGCCGCGGCCCGACGGCTCGCAGGCCGCCCGGGCCATGCGCCTGGCCCTCGAGGATGCCGCCGTGCCGCCCTCGGCCGTCGATTACATAAACGCCCACGGCTCCTCGACGCCCCTCAACGACTCCACCGAGGCGCTGGCGATCCGGAGCGTGCACGGCGAGCGCGCCGCCCGCCTGCCCACGAGCGGCACCAAGGGCTACTACGGTCACGCCCTCGGCGCCTCGGGCGCCATCGAGGCCGCCATCGTCTCGCTGGTGCTGGAGCGGGACTGGCTCCCCCCTACCCTCAACCTCCAGGAGACCGATGAGGAGTGCGTCGGACTCGAGCTGGTCACCGGGGCGGGGCGGAGCTTTCAGCCCGAGTACGCTCTCTCCAACTCGTTCGGCTTCGGAGGCATCAACGCGGCCCTGCTCTTCCGCCGCTGGGAGGACTGACTCCCCACACGTACAGGCCGGCCACGGCCAGGAACGCCCAGGGGAGCTGGACGCGCGTCGTGTGGCTCGACCCCTGGAAGCTTCCGTCGACCGCGGTCGCCACCCGGTCCTCCCGGACGTAGAACGGGAGCCGCAGGATGCGGCGGACCTCCGTCCCCGGAGCGCCTCCGGCCCGACCTTCCCGCACGTCCCGGTGCTCGACGACGGTGAGTCCGTACAGCCCCGCCACGAAGGAGAGCCCGAGAGCCGCGAGCCACAGGACGCGTAGCGGACGACCCGCCACGACACGCGGAAGACGGTCCGAGAGCGGAAGTCCCGCGGGCTCGCGCCTCGCGCAGTCGCTGGCCAGGGCGGCCAGGACGGCGAAGGCGAACACCGACAGGGCCACGGCGATCGATTCGAGCATCGGAGTCCTCCGGTGGGCGCGGGCCGCCCGGTCGCGGCCCGTCCGCTCTCAGGGTCGGGAGTCGGCCGGCAGCCGGTACGCCACCACCCGGGGCGCCGGCCGCTCATCCAGCGTGTAGAGGCGGTCGCTCCACACGGACACCTCGAAGGTCGTGCTCGGCAGGACCAGCGAGCCGGCGTACCGGCCGCCGGGCAGGCGATAGATGTCCAGGAGCCTCTCCCGGCGCTTTCCGCTCCCCCCGAACAAGACGTACAGGCGCCCATCCGAGATGCTCGCCGCGCGGGCCGCGAACACCGGCGTGTCGCCCGAGATCCTCTCCTCGACCTTACCGCTCCCGTCGGCTGACAGGTGGCCCCTCGTCTCCACCGCCGGGAAGCGCACGTGCTCCACGTAGAAGTGTCGGGTCCCGCTCCACTCGCTTCCGCTCCGGACGAAAAAGCCGTCCCCCATGGCGAACGCCGCGACCCAGCTCGTTCGGCCGCCGGACGCCAGCGTCATCTGCGAGGCCAGCGGGCTCAGGTCGCGGCGGCCGCTCCACGGGACCCCGAACCGCGCCAGGACAGCTCCGTCCGGAGCGATCCGGGCGAACGGCCGTTCCCGATCGAAGACGAGGAGGATGGCCCCGGAGTCCACGGAGATCGGAACGATCCTGTCGGCCGAGCGCGCCACTCCGTCCAGGGGGAGCTGCGCGACGATTCGGCCGGCGGTGTCGAGGACCGTCACGCGGCCGGCCCGCGGGTCCAGGACCCAGGCCCGGCCGTCGGCGTCCACCTCGACATCGCGGATGTTCCGGTACTCGCCCGGTCCTCCCCCGCGGCGGCCGACCGTGAACGCCAGGCTCCCGTCGCGCCGGTAGCGGAGGACCCGGCCGGCCACCGGGTCGGCCACGTACACGCCGGCCGGGCCGGCGGCCAGGCGGGAGGGCGCCTGGAGGAGCGTGTCCTCGAGCTGCCCGCCGGCGTGGAAGAGCTCCGTCCGGACGCTGTCCAGCAGCCTGCGTCGCGCCCGGGGCGGCGACGCGTCCCTGTCACCGCCCGAACGGCGGCAGCCCCCGGCCGCGATCACGGTGAGGGCCAGGAGGATCGGGAGGAGCGCACCGCCGGCCGCCGCGTGCCGGCCGGCCGATTCCGGTCCCGATCCGGCGACGACCGGATGCCGGGGCTCTCCCAGTCCCCGGACGATCACCATGTTTCCAGCGCGGCGCGGAGCGCCGCCTCCTGAGCCGCCACGTCACCCGAATCCGCTGGAGCTGGCAGGATGAGTCGCGGCCGCCCGAGGGAGTCGAGGAGCACGCTCACGGGCGTCGTCGTGTATCCCGTCCGAACCAGCACGCGCTCGGCCTCCCGCCGGAGGTCGTTCCGCAGGGGCATGCCGGGAGCGCCCGGGACGCGGTTCGGCGGCCCTCCCGAGGCTGCCGCCAGGGGCGGGTCCAGCTCGATCCCGACCACCGAAAGCCGACCGGACCGGCCGAGGGCCCTCCACCGGCGCTGCAGCGCGACGTGCCTCTGACAGTCCGCGCGGTGGAAGAGGTAGAGCAGGGTGGGACGCCCGCCGCGCGGCCCCGCGACGACGCCTCCGAGCCGCAGGGCCGAGGTCCCATTCAGCGCCGGCACCGCGCGCACGAGGACGGCGAGCGCCAGGACGACGCCGGTCGCCGCCACCGCGCCGCTCCACGGGAGGCCGCGCGGGGCGGGCCGGAGCCCGCCCCGCGCCCCGGACCTCAATTCCCGTTGGCGTCCGCGTAGTACTTCCACGTCTCGGTGCATGACTGGAAGATCCAGAAGCCGACGCAGGCCCTGGCGTGCGCGCACTGGTTCCCCGCGTGCGCCCCGCAGGTATCCGCCTGGACCGCGCGCGGCGCCGGCAGGACCAGGAAGCTTCCCAGCCCCATCGTGAGCGCCAGCAGAGCCGCCATCCCCTTCCGCCGGAGTCCTTCCCGACCACCCATCGTCCTCCTCCTTGCTCGGGCGAAACCATAGCTTCCACCGGTGTCAGAGCGTCGGACGGCCCGTCATCTGCGGGTCAACCGTTCGGGAGTCGGCAAGTCGACACGAAGCGAGGGAGGCACGGTGGAGAAGCGCCGCATCGGATCGCTCGAGGTCTCGGTGGTCGGCCTCGGCTGCAACAACTTCGGTCGCCGCCTGGACGCGGACGCCACGGCGGACGTGGTTCGGGCGGCGCTGGACGAGGGGATCGACTTCTTCGACACGGCCGACGTGTACGGAGCCGGGAAGAGCGAGGAATACCTGGGCCGGGCGGTCGGGGACGATCGCCGTTACGTCCGCATCGCCACCAAGTTCGGCTACGAGGTGGCGGGGGAGGGCGGCGGCGCGAGTCCCGCGTACGTTCGCCGCGCCGCCGAGGCCAGCCTGCGCCGCCTCGGCACCGACTACATCGATTTGTATCAGCTTCACAAGCTTGATCCCGACGTCCCGATCGCCGAGACGCTCGGCGCGCTGGACGAGCTCGTGCGGGAGGGCAAGGTGCGCGAGGTCGGCTGCTCGAACTTCTCGCCCCGGCAGATCCGCGAGGCCGAGGCGGCGGCCGGGCCGGGGTCGGCGCGCTTCGTCTCGGTCCAGAACGAGTACAGCCTCCTCCACCGGGAGCCCGAGGAGGGCGTGCTCCAGGCGTGCGAGCGCCGGGGCCTGGCGCTCCTCCCGTACTTCCCCCTCAAGAGTGGCCTCCTCACGGGCAAGTACCGGAAGGGCCGCCTGCCGCCCGAGGGCGCGCGCATCACCGCGAGCGAGCGCTTCGCCGACCTCCTCTCGGACGAGAGCCTGGAGACCGTCGAGCGCCTGATCGCGTTCGCGGAGGCGCGCGGGCACACGATCCTCGAGCTCGCCTTCTCGTGGCTGCTCGCGCACGATCCGGTGGCCTCGGTCATCGCCGGGGCCACGAAGCCCGGGCAGGTTCGCGCCAACGCGGCGGCGGCGGGCTGGAGCCCGAGCGAGGAGGAGTTACAGGAGGTGGAGCGGATGGTCGGGCCGGGAGTCGATGGGTAGGAGGGAACCCGCGCCGTGAGCGGTGACGTTGGTATGCTAAATTACTAGCACCCTGCACGTCTCTGGCGGAGGATCTCCATGAAGCGGCCGCTCGCCCCGACTCTGGCGCTCCCACTGATGACCGTCCTCACGACCGCCGCGGTACCACGATCCCCCTTCTCCGAACAGGAGGTGACGTTCCGAAGCGATTCGGTGACGCTGGCGGGCACGCTCGTGCTTCCCGAAGGCGGAGGGCGCCATCCGGGGATCGTCTTCCTGCACGGCTCCGGTCCCTCGACGCGCGCGGGCGCCAGGCCCTACGCGGAGGCGTTCGCCAGGCTGGGCTTCGCCAGCCTCATCTTCGACAAGCGTGGCTCGGGCGAGTCGGGCGGCTCCTGGACGACGGCCTCGCTCCAGGACCTGGCCGACGACGCGCTCGCCGCGGTGAGCCTCCTCAAGGCCCGGTCCGATGTCGACTCGACACGGATCGGCCTGTGGGGCGTGAGCCAGGCGGGGTGGGTGATGACGCTGGCTGCGGCCCGGGCCGGGGACATCGGGTTCCTCATCGCGATCTCCGGGGGCGGCGCGACACCCCGGGAAGAGGAGATGTACTCCTACCGGGAGCGGTTCGCGGCGGCGGGCCTCGCGCCGGACGCCCGTGAGGACGCCGAACGCGTGATCGGGCTCTACTTCGACTGGCTCGGGAGCGGTCGGGGCCGGGACCGGGTCGTCGCCGCCATCGATTCGGCCAGGTCGAGGCCCTGGTACTCCCTCGCACCGCTGGACAGGATCCTCCCCTCGGAAGCCAACCGGCCCAACTGGAGCTGGGTGGCGAATTGGGATCCCGCCCCGTCCATCCGAAAGCTCCACATGCCCATCCTCCTCATGTTCGGCAGCGCCGATCGCGAGCAGCCCACGGACGTCGCCGTCCGCAAGTGGAAGGAGGGGCTGCGACAGGCCGGCAACGACAGCGCCACCGTGATGATCTTCCCCGGCGCCGGTCACGGCATCCGCATGGGGGCGCACCGCGAGGGTCCCCGGCGAGCCCCGTTCGCGGACGGTTACCTCGAGGAGCAGATCGGTTGGCTGTGGCTGCACGTCCTCGGGGGCGCGCGAGACTGACGAGGATCGCCCGGGCGCTCCCGACCCGAGTCGTCGACATCGAGGCGGCGGAGCGCCAGATACAGCTATTGACAGCTACCTTGTATAGCTATATTCTGGTGTCGTGGACGGCTTCGTCGAGAACTGGATCACGCAGACGCGGAAGGGGCTTCTCGAGCTCGGCGTCCTGAACGCCATCCGGGAGCGCAAGCGCTACGGATACGAGATCGTGAAGCTGCTCGAAACCGTTCCGGGCCTGGTGATCAGCGAGGGCACCATCTATCCGATCCTGGGTCGCCTGGAGCGGGAGGGTCTCACGTCCTCCTCCCTGGAGCCGTCCCCCGGCGGACCCGCCCGCAAGTACCACCGGCTCACGGACCGGGGACGGTCGGTCCTCTCCGCCATGAACGAGCGCTGGGACGCCATCGGGCGGGGCATCCAGGCCATCCGGAGCGAGGACCATGGTCGACCTGACTGAGCGCGCCCGTGTTCGCCTGGAGACCTACCTCGACCAGGCACGTCGGGCTCTACGGGGGCATCCCGGAGTGGACGGGGAGGAGGTCACCCGCGGGCTGCGCGAACACGTGGAGGTGGAGCTGGCGGGCCGGCCGTCGGGCGCCGCGCCCGTGACCGCGGCCGAGCTCGACGCGGTCCTCGAGCGCCTGGGCCCGCCGGAGAGCCTGGTCGGCCCGGGCGCCGGCCCGACGCTGCCGAGCCCGGGAGCGCTGACCGGTAGGCTCTTCCGGCTCGTGTCCGGCGGACTCCTGACCGCGGGAGCGCTCGTGTTCCTCCTCGCCCCGGGGGCGCTGGTGTGGGGTCAATCGCAGATCGGGGGGGTGCTGGATGCCGCGCGCAATCCCGGTGCGCCGCCGATCCCCGGGACGCGCTCTCCGGCGTACTGGCTGTGGGTGGCCGAGGTGGTGGCCTGCGTTACGGGGCTGTGGTGGACGGCGACGGGGGCCGCCCTGGCCCGCTGGAGCGGGGAGATGCGGGAGTTCCTCGATCCCCTGCCGTTCGCCGTCGAGTCCCGGCACGGCCGGAGGCTGGCCGCTGTCGGGGCGGCGCTGGCCGCGGCGAGCGTGGTCGCCCTGGTCCTATGAGAGGCTCGGGAGTCCGGACCATCGCCGCGGCGGCGCTGGTCCTGGCCGGCGGATGTGGCGGCAAGCGGCCGGGCGGCTCCGCCGCAGTCCCCGACTCGGTCCCCGACGTGATCGCGGTCCGGTCGGACGCCTTCGCCGCCGCCACCGACTCGGGCCGGCGGCTCCTGAGGCGGGTGGTGCGGGGCGGCGCCGGCCTCGCAGTCGGCGTCTCGGTGCGTGGCCGGCCCGTGTGGCTCGAGGGGATCGGCTGGGCGGACCTGGCCGCCCGGCGGCGCGTCGATCCGCGCACCACGCTCTTTCGGGTCTACAGTGTGAGCAAGGGGCTCACGCTGCTGGCGGCGGCCTCGCTGGCCGACGACGGGCGACTCGATCTCCAGAAGCCCGTGAGACGCTACCTCCCCACGTTCCCGGACATGGGAGCGCCCATCACGTCGGCGGAGCTCCTCTCGCACACGGCGGGGATCCGCCACTATCGAGACTCCGCAGAGGCCGCCTCGCGCCGGCACTGCCCCACCGTGGCCGCCGCCCTCCCGATCTTCGAGGACGACCCGCTGGTCCACCCGCCGGGCCGGGAGCGCACGTACTCTTCATGGGGCTACGTGCTGCTGAGCCGAGTCCTGGAAGCGGCCTCCGGGAGGCCGTTCCCCGAAGTGGTCCGCCGACGGGTCCTCGAACCCGCCGGCGCCCTTCGCACGGTGATCGACGATCCGCGGGCGGAGATCCCGGGCCGGGCCGTCTTCTACTCCGTTCCGGAGCAGGGTCCGCCCCGGCCCGCGCCGTCGGTCGACAACACGTGCAAGTGGGGCGCCGGCGCCTTCCTGTCGACCGCGGAGGACCTGCTCGCCGTCTACCGGGCCACCCTGGACGGGGACGTCGTGGGCCGCCCCACCCTGACTTCGATGGTCCTCTCCGGGGCGGACCGCGACGCGTCGGGACGGCGCGTCCTCGAGATCTCGGGATGGGGAACGGGCGCGGCGGCCTTCACGGCCGCCGACCTCGACACGGGCGTGGTGGTCGTGCTCCTGTCCAACGCGATCGGCCAGGACTACGGCCCGCGCGTACAGCGGGCCTTCGGTCGGCTCCGCGAGATCTTCGACCCGGCCCCCTGACGCCCGGGTGCGCGGCCCCTCACGCTACCGGGCCCCGAGTCGCTCCAACGCCCACGCCGCGTGCTCGGCCACCAGCGCCGAACCGTCCGCCCGGCAGCGCTCCAGCACCGGCACCGCCTCCTGTCTGCCGCTGTTTCCGAGGCCCACGCACAGGTTCCTGAGAAGCCCCTCCCGCCGGGCGCGAGCCAGGGCCGTCTCCCGGTAGCGCGTCCGGAAGCCCTCCGCGTCCAGGGAGAGGAGCTCCTCCGCCCACTCGATCATCGAATCGAAGGGGACGGGGCGGCCGGGGAGGGAGCCCGCCGGCGCCTCCCGGTTCCAGGGGCACACCTCCTGGCAGATGTCGCAGCCGAACACCCGGTTCCCGATCGCGGGCCGCAGCTCCTCGGGAATGGCCCCGCGGAGCTCGATCGTCAGGTAGGAGATGCACAGGCGCGCGTCGAGCTCCCGGGGGGCCCGTATGGCCCCCGTCGGGCAGGCCTCGATGCAGCGGGAGCACGTCCCGCACCGGTCCGGCTCGAACGGAGCGTCGGGCTCGAGCTCCAGGGTGGTGAGTAGCTCGCCCAGGAGGAGCCACGAGCCGAGCTCGGGGTCGATGAGGAGCGTGTTCTTGCCGATCCAGCCCAGCCCGGCTCGCTGGGCATGGTCGCGCTCCAGGACCGGGCCGTAGTCGACGTAGGGCAGGGTGCGGGTCGATGGGTCGATCGTCTCGACCTCGACCGCGAGCGCGGCGAGCCTCTCCTCGAACACTCCGTGGTAGTCGGGGCCCCGGGCGTAGCGGGCGATCACGGGGAAGAGCGGATCCGAGGCGCTGGACGCCTCGCGGCCGCCAGGCGCGGTCCCGGCGTAGCTCAGCGCCACCATGATCACGCTCCGGCAGCCGGGCAGCGCCTCCTCTAGCGAGACGCGCCGCCGCACTGCGTCCTCGCGCGCCAGGTACGCCATATCGCCGTGCCATCCCCGCCCCAGCCACTCGCGGTACCAGGCGGCGTGCGCGGGAGGGTCGGCGGGCGCGATTCCGAACGCGTCGAAGCCGAGCTCGAGCGCCCGGCGCTCCAGGCGGCGGGCGGCCGCCGCGGGGCTCAGGCCGGGATGCGCTTCGCCAGCCGGCGGCGCACCAGGGCCGTCCCCGTTTCCAGGCACGCGCGGCTCACCCGAACGTGAACGCGCTCGGGCACAGGTCCGACAGGATGCACCGGTCGCACTCGGGGGCCCTGCGGCCATGGCACACCTCCCGGCCGTGGACGATCAGCCGCCACGCGAAGGTCCGCCACTCGTTCCTGGGGAGGAGCTCCATCAGCGAGCGCTCGATCTTCTCGGGGTTCGAGGAGGTGGCGAGACCCAGGCGCCGGCTCACGCGCTTGACGTGCGTGTCGACGACGATGCCCTCGTTCTTCCCGAACGCGTTCGAGAGGACCACGTTGGCGGTCTTGCGCGCCACGCCGGGCAGCGTGAGCAGCTCCTCCATCGTGTCGGGGACCTTTCCACCGTAGTCCTTGCAGATCTTCCTGGCCGCCTCCTGGATGTGCTTGGCCTTGTTCCGGAAGAAGCCGGTGGAACGGATGGCCTTCTCCAGGTCCCCGCGGTCGGCATCGGCGTAGTCCTCGGGCGTCCGGTACTCCTGGAAGAGATCCTTCGTCACCGCGCGCACGCGCTCATCGGTGCACTGGGCGGAGAGGATGGTCGAGACCAGGAGCTCGAGCGGGTTGGACCAATCGAGCGAGATCTCGGTGTCGGGGTAGGCCCTGGCCAGGCGTCGGGCGATCTGGGCCGTGCGCTCGCGCCTGTCGTCGGCGCTCTCGCGGGACCCGCCGACTTTGCCGCCGCCCTTCTTCGCTCCCTTTCCGACCCGGCTCTTCGGCTTTCGCGAGCCCGCGGAAGTCCCGCCCTCCGCTCCCTTCTTCCCGCTCTTCTTCGCGGCGGCGCTCACGACCCCTCCTCGCCCGACTCGGCGTTCGGGTCCCGGACCGTCGGCGGCTGCATGCCGGAGCCCTCCGGGATGCCCGGAGCGGACGCGACCGGATCGGCCCGATCGGCGGGCCGCACGCGCCCGTCCTCCTCGTCCAGGCGGTCCAGCCCCAACCTCCGGGCCCGCTCCAGCCAGGCGGCCACGTCGTGGGGCGTGAGGATCCCGACCAGCCGATTGCCGTCGACGACCAGGATCCGGACGTCGTCGCCGGAGCGGAGCCGACCGAGCACGTGATCGAGGTCCAGCCCGGCGGGCACGCTCGGCACCTCGTCGAGGGGGGTCATGACCGCCTCGACCCGCGTCGAGGCGCGCGCCGCGGGCGGCACCTCGGCCACGTCCTCCACCGAGAGCACGCCGACGAGGTCGCCGTCGCGCAGGACCGGAACGGCCCCGAAGCCATCCCGGAGAAACGGTTCGTCGATCACCTCGGACAGGAGGCGCTCGGCTCCGACCGGGGGAGGGAGCGGTGGGAGGGCGCTGGCCACCGGAACCCCGGCCAGGATCTGCTGGGCCTGGAACTGCCGCCAGCTGTTGGCGGCCGCGTTGGCCAGGAACCATCCGATGAACGCGAACCACAACCCGTTAAGAAGCAAGCCCTGCGTGAGGAACCACAGGCCTCCGAGCACGATCAGGAAGCCGAAGCCCCGGCCGGCCGCGGTGGCCCACCGGGTGGCCTTCCGGAGGCTGCCGGTCACCTTCCAGATGGCCGACCGGAGGAGGCGGCCGCCATCCAGAGGGAACCCCGGGATCAGGTTGAACACCGCCAGGGCCAGGTTCAGGTACCACAGGTAGTCCGCCACCTCGATGACCGGCGCCGGCCAGCCGGCGAAGTCTGCCAGCACGGCGATGCCGTAGAAGACGCCCGCCAGCAGCACGCTGGCCAGCGGCCCCGCGGCCGTGAGCAGGAACTCGTCCACCGGACGGCGGGCCTCCATGCTCGTCTGCGCCACGCCTCCGAAGATGAACAGGGTGATCCCCCGCACCTCGATCCCGCGCGTGCGGGCCACGGCGGAGTGGGAGAGCTCGTGGAGGAGAACGGAGAGGAAGAGGAGGAGGGCGGCCGTCCCTCCCATCACCCAGTAGAGGCTCTCCGGGTAGCCGCGCATCTCGCGCGGGAACACCTGCGCGCTCAGGGTCCACACCACGAGCAGGAAGATGATGAACCAGGAGTAGTCGATCCGTACCTCGAACCCGAACCAGCGGCCCAGGCTGAAGCCTCCGAACAAGGGCATGGAGCTACCTCTCTCCCGGAATACGGCGCTCGATCGTCCCGGGCGGCGCCGGGCTCGGCATCAGTCCTCCCCCTCGCACAGCGTGGTCCAGCGACCCGCGTAGTGGATCAGGGGATGCGGCTCGCCCGCCCGCGGGACCTCCGCCATCTCCACCCGGCCGATGAACACGGTGTGGTCGCCGGCCACGACGGTCTGCACCACCACGCAGTCGCACCAGGCGATGGCGCGATCCAGGAGGGGACAGCCGGTGGGCGCGTCGGACACCGTCAGCCCCTCGAACTTGTCGTCCGGGGTGGAGGCGAAGCGCAAGGCCACGTCGCGCTCGTCCCGGGCCAGGAAGTTGAGGGCGAACACGCCCGAGCGCTCGATGATGGCATGGGTGTTGGAATCCTCCTCGATCGACACGAGGACCAGTGGCGGCTCGAGGGAGACCGAGCACACGGCGGTGGCCGTGAGCCCGTGCCGGCCGCCCTCCTCGTCGCGCGTCGTCACCACCGTCACCCCACCGGCCAGGTGACCGAGCGCGTGCCGGAACCGCCGGGGCGAGACGGCCACGGTCGCGGTCGATCCTCTAGGAACCGCCACCCGTGGCCCCGTCGCCCTTCGTGAAGCCGAGGATCCACAGGCCCGAGTTCAGGTCGGAGACGAAGACGTGTCCCTTGTAGGGCTGTAGGCCCCACGCCATGGCGGCGTTGGGAGTGAAGGCGTCGGGGGAGGCCGTGTCGAACCAGCCGATCTCCCGTCCCTGCCGGTACAGGTCGCCCCGGAGCTCGCCCGTGATGTCCACGACGCGGAGACCGCCCTGGTAGCAGGCCACGTAGAGCCGGCCGTCAGCGGCCCACAGGTTGTGGACCCCCGCCTCGGGCACCCGGAACCAGGCCACCTCCTTCGGGTGGCGAATGTCGCTCACGTCGATCACGTGCACGAAGCCCCGCGGACCGTTCGTGCACTCGGCGCACCCGAAGATCTCGTCCCCGACGAACACGTACTTCCCGTAGCGGACGGCCGCGTGCGTGTTGCCGTAAGTCTCGGACCCCCAGCGCGTGCGGTAGGTGTAGCGCGACACCTCGACCGGCTTCGTGGGCGTCCCGCCCGCGATCCCCGCGCCCACGTCCAGGATCACGAGCCCGTCGTTCCAGTAGCTCACGTAGGCGAGCCCGTCCCGGATCGTGATGTCGCGGAGGTATTTCCCAGGGGCGTCGACCTCCCAGCTCCCCACCTGCCGCGGGCTGGCGGGGTTCGAGATGTCGATGATGTCGAGCGCCCGCGTCCCGTCGTTCACGGCGTAGACCAGGTTGCCCTGGATCCACGTGTTGTGGACGCCACCCGTGAGGCCCTCCGTGTAGCTCGTGATGATGCGGGGATGGCCCGGTATCCGGATGTCGAGGAGGACGAGCCCGTTCTCGCCGTCCGATGCTCCTTCGCGCGTGATGACCGCGATCTGCTTGGTGTCGTTGATCTTGACGTCGTTCACCATCCGCGCGTCCACGACCACGGAGTCCGTGATCACCGGCTTCGACGGATCGGTGACGTCCCATGCGTACATCACGTTGCCGCCCGCCCCCTTCTCGTGCGTGCCGGTGTAGGCGTAATCGTGGCCGTCGACGCCCTCGAACACCGACAGGTCCGAGGTCGAGTGATCGTGCACCACGCCATGGCCCACGGCCTTCATCGGGATCCGCCACGGTCGATGCGTGACCGAGATCTCGGCCAGGGCCGTGCGGTCTCCCACCGAGGCCGTGACCGTGAACAGGCCGGGGCGCTCGGCCACGAAGGTCCCGGCCGAGTCCAGGTAGGCACCGACGTCCATGGCGCCCGGCGGGCCCTCCACCGACCAGCGCACCGGGACGTTCGCCACCGCCGCGCCCCTGGCGTCCCGCGCGGTGGCCTCGAGCCGCACCACGTCGCCGGTCTCGGTCCGGGTGACCCGTGGCGCGACGGAGAGCGCACGCACCGGGTTCTCGGCCACGCGCACCGCTCGGCTGGCCTGGGCGCTCCCGGAGCGGACGGTGAGGGTGACGCTTCCCGGCTTCAGGGCATGGGCCAGGCCGTGCTCGCTCACCGCGAGCACCGACGTGTCGGAGGAGCTCCAGGCCAGCTCGGCGTCGTCCCGCGCCCGGGCGCGAGAGAAGGCGCGCGCGGCGAGGCGTACGCTCGTGCCGACGAACACCCGGTCCGGAACGGACGTGAGCTCGATCCGGGCCACCGGCAGCGCGGAGACCCGGATGACCGCCCGACCGATGACGTTCCTCTCCTCGCTCGCGCCGGAGGCCGCCCGGCCGCCCGCCAGCATGCCGCCGGCGGCCATGCCGCCCGCCGCCGGACGGGGGCGCTCGGGGACGGCGACGAGTCCGTACAGCGTGGCGTTTCCGGGCTCCAGGGCCCGAACGTAGCCCGTCGAGTCGTCCCACGTGGCGGCCCCGCCGCTCACGAACACCCGGAGCGGCGCCCCATCGACGGCGTGTCCCGCCGAATCGAGCGCCGCCACCGTCGCCCGGGCCGAGTCACCCACCTGGAGCTCGATCGTGTCGGGGCTGACGGAGATCCTCGTGACCCGGCTGGCCGCCTGCTGCTCGGGGGTGAGCGGTCCGACCCGGCCGGCGATGCCCGCGCTC
>CAYXHP010000040.1:0-3081 GCA_964465015.1 uncultured Gemmatimonadota bacterium | reverse complement strand
TACGTCGAGTCGCTGTCGGCCTACGCCCGACAGTTCCTGGGCGTGATGGAGAAACCGGACGTGGACCAGATCGAGGGACTCTCCCCCTCGGTGGCGATCGAGCAGCGCACCACCAGCCGGAACCCGCGCTCGACGGTGGGGACGGTCACGGAGGTGTACGACTTCCTGCGGCTCCTGTGGGCTCGCGCCGGAACGCCGCACTGTCCGGTCTGCGGCCGACCGGTGCACCGGCAGACGGTGGGCCAGATCGCGGACCAGGTGCTCTCCTGGGGCGATACGACGCGGGTCGACGTCCTCGCGCCTCTCGTCCGCGGACGCAAGGGCGAATTCCGTGACCTGTTCGAGGAGGCGCGCCAGGAAGGCTTCGTGCGCGCCCGCGTGGACGGCGAGCTCGTGGAGCTCGACGACCCGCCCGCGCTGGAGAAGAACCGCAACCACGACATCGCGGTCGTCGTGGATCGCCTCACCCTTCGCGAGGACTCCCGGGTTCGCCTCACCGACTCGCTCCAGACCGCGCTCCGGATGGCGGGCGGCGTGGTCCGGGTAGACCGCCTGGGCGGCGAGCAGACCGGGACCGCCGAAGGGCGGACGGCGACGGATGGTGCCGCGGTGGGCGATGGCGGCGCGCCGGCGGGCCGGGCGGAGTACCTGTTCAGCGAGCAGTACGCCTGCCCCAACTGTGGCGTCAACATCCCGGAGCTCGAGCCGCGACAGTTCAGCTTCAACTCGCCCTACGGCGCGTGTCCCGCCTGCGACGGGCTGGGTGTCCGCAAGGAGCCCGACCCATCACGGGTCGTGGGCGGTGACCGCATCTCCATCCTGGAGGGGGTGATCCTGCCGTGGGGCCCTCCGTCCAAGAAGCTGCGCCAGAAGACGCTGCCGAAGATCGCCGAGCGCTACGGCTTCGGCCTCAACGACCCGTGGGGCTCGCTGTCCGAGGAGGCGCGGCGCGCGGTACTCGAGGGCGATGAGGAGCTGGGGTGGGAGGGCGTGCTGGAGCGCCTGCGCCGACGCTACGAGACCACCGATAGCGACTCCGTGCGCTCCTCGCTCGAGGACTACATGACACCGCGCACGTGCGCCGTCTGCGAGGGGACGCGCCTGAAGCCCGAGAGCCGATCGGTCACGGTGGGAGGGCACCGTCTCCCGGAGGTGGTGGAGCTCCCGATCGAGGAGGCGCGCCAACTGTTCGAGGGCGTGCGGGAGGCGTCGGCCGACCGGACCCGGCAGGAGGCCGAGATCGTCGAGCCGATCCTGCGCGAGGTGTGCGATCGGCTGCGCTTCATGGACCAGGTCGGGCTGGGCTACCTCACACTGGGGCGCTCGGCCGGAACGCTTTCGGGGGGCGAGGCGCAGCGCATCCGGCTCGCGACGCAGATCGGGAGCCGCCTGGTGGGCGTCCTCTACGTGCTGGACGAGCCCAGCATCGGGCTTCACCAGCGCGACAATCGGCGCCTCCTGGACACCCTGGAGGAGCTCCGGGACCTGGGGAACACCGTGCTGGTCGTGGAGCACGACGAGGAGACGATCCGCTCGGCCGACCACGTGGTCGACATGGGCCCGGGCGCCGGCCGGCACGGCGGGCGCGTCCTCGTCTCGGGACCGCTGGCGGATCTTCTCCAGAGCCGCGAATCGCTCACCGCGGCGTACCTGCGCGGGGACCGGGAGATCCCGCTCCCGGGGGAGCGGCGCGCGCCCGAGGAGGGGCGGGAGCTGGTGGTCCGGGGCGCCCGCGAGCACAACCTGCGGGAGATCGACGTCACCTTTCCGCTCGGCACCTTCATCTGCGTGACGGGCGTGTCGGGCTCCGGCAAGTCCACCCTGGTGGAGGAGATCCTGTACCGGTCCCTGGCCAGGGAGCTGTACCGCTCCAAGGAGGAGCCGGGCGCCCACGACCGCATCGAGGGGATCGCCCGGATCGACAAGGTCATCGACGTCGACCAGAGCCCGATTGGCCGCACGCCGCGCTCGAACCCGGCCACGTACACCGGCGTATTCACCCCCATCCGGGAGCTGTACGCGGCGCTCCCCGAGTCCAGGATCCGGGGCTACGACAAGGGCCGCTTCAGCTTCAACGTGAAGGGTGGACGCTGCGAAGCGTGCCGGGGGGACGGGCTGGTCAAGATCGAGATGCACTTCCTCCCGGACGTGTACGTGCCTTGCGACGTATGCCGAGGCAAGCGCTACAATCGGGAGACGCTCGAGGTGCTCTACAAGGGGAAGAGCATCTCGGACGTGCTCGACATGACCGTCGAGGAGGCGCTCGAGTTCTTCGAGGCCGTACCGAGGGTGAGGCGGAAGCTGGAGACACTCTCGGACGTGGGCCTGGGCTACATCACGCTGGGCCAGTCGGCCACCACCCTGTCGGGCGGGGAGGCCCAGCGGGTCAAGCTGGCCACGGAGCTGGCCAAGATCGCGACCGGCTCGACCCTCTACATCCTGGACGAGCCGACCACGGGCCTCCACTTCGAGGACATCCGCATCCTGCTCGACGTCCTCCACGAGCTCGTGGAGCGCGGGAACACGGTGGTGGTGATCGAGCACCAGCTCGACGTGATCAAGACGGCCGACTGGATCATCGACCTGGGGCCGGAGGGCGGCGCGGCCGGCGGCCGGGTGGTGGCCACCGGGACCCCCGAGAGCGTGGCGTCGCGCGAGGGGAGCTTCACGGGGGAGTACCTGCGCGGCGTGCTGCCGGCAGGAGCGGCGGCAGGCTGAGGACCGCCCCCGTGACCGCGCCTGCGGCGCGGGGGCATGCGGCCGCCGTTATCTTGAAGACGGCTCCCCGAGTCACCCCCGGACGGAGAGTGCACCATGCTCCCGGCTTCTCGCCCCGCCTCCGCCGCACCCCGCGCCCTGTGCGCCTCGCTCCTGACACTCGCGTGCCTCCCGGCGCCGCTCCTGGCCCAGGAGCCTCCCGCGCCAGGCTCCGACGCCGTGCGGGTGGTCGAGTTCGCCATCCCCCGCACCGGCGCTTTCCCCCACGACCCCGCCGTGGGCGCGGATGGCATGGTGTGGTACACCGACCAGGCCAACAGCTTCATCGGCCGCCTCGATCCGCGGACCGGGATCTTCACGGAC
>CAYXHP010000039.1:0-9442 GCA_964465015.1 uncultured Gemmatimonadota bacterium | reverse complement strand
GACGCGAGTGCGGGCGTCTCGCGGCTGAAGGCGGACGTCACGGCCGCCCATGGAGTGCTGAACCACTGAACCGGTCTTCTCAAGGCGGATCGTCGGCGCGGCTCACATGGCGAGCCGCGCCGACGAAACGGCCTGAGCGCGCGAGCCTACAGCGCCACGACCCCGGCCCGACCCACGACCGGCGCTAGCTGCCCTGCTTGACGCCGGTCGCTTCCAGGGTGGTCGTCCAGTGCCGGCGATCGGGTGAGACCTCGACCTTCACGCTCACGCGCGTCAGCGAGGCGTAGACGTACGTGATGCGGTCGTAGCTCTTCTTGCCGTGTTCGTCGGTCTCGCCCAGCTCCGTCCAGGTATGGCCCTGGATGGTCATCTTCGAGGCGAAGGGCTTCGCGCCACCGGCGCCCACCGCGTACATCTCGTAGTGCCAGTACGTGCTGTCCTGGCTGTTCCAGGTGTCCACCACCAGCGACCGGACCTTACGTCCGGCATAGTCGTTGTCGAAGCTGCACATGAGGAAGAGCCGGTTGGCGGACCAGCCGCAGCGCTCGTCCCAGGTGAAGCTTGAGGGCTTCCCGCCCGCCCGGGCCGGCGTGATGGTGCCGTGGTAGACCCAGTGGCCCGACTGCGCGTCCAGCGCCTCGAGCTGGGGCGGACGGGCCGGGTGGCCGGAGGCGGCGACGGGGCCGGCGACGAGCAGGGCGCTCAGGACGGCGATCAGCATGGGCAGGCTCCTGCGGGTGCGAAGGGACGGGGGCTGAGAGCGCTGCGGCGGCGCTAGCCGCACGGTAGGCGGCACCTCGAGGAGGGGCAACCGATGGTCGGTCCGGGGGAGAGGGGGACGGCGCGGGGGATCGCGGCGGAGCTCGCCGTCGTCTTCGTGGGCGTGCTCATCGCGCTCGGGGTGAATTCGTGGTGGGCGGCGCACCAGGATCACGCGCGCCTGCGCGCCGACCTTCAGACGCTGGCCCGGGACATGGACCAGGCCGCCGCCGTGCTCGACAGCGCCATTCGGTACGACAGCGCGAACGTGGCACTGTTCACCGAGATCCACGACGGGCTCCTGGCTCACGATTCCGCGCGGTACGATCACCTCTCGTCGCTACCCGACATCGGGATACGCATCGCCCCGGTCCCGCTCGGCACCCTGCGGTTCCTCGTCGATGGGGGCGGGGTCCGGCTCATCCAGAATCCCGAAGTGCGCGCGAGGCTCATCGAAGACCTGTCGAAGATCGAGCTCTACCAGGGCTGGATGGACGACCTCGCCACCGAGGGCAGGCGCGCGTTCGAAACGGTCAACAGGGCGGTTGATGAGAGCGCGGTCCGAGGTACCCGGTGGCCCGAGGCCGCGGCCGGGAACCCGGACGTCATCGACGCGATGACGTTGGTGGCCTCGAGGGTATCGAACATCGTCATGCTGCAGCGGCGCATCCTCGATCTCGTCCAGGAAATCGAGGCCACGGCCGGCGGCGAAGTGAACGGAAGCCATGCCTCGTCGTGAGGGTCCCATGACGCGACACGGCTGGTCCCGCCGCGACTTCCTCCGGGCCGGGGGCGCGGCCGCCGCTATGGCGTCCATCGGTGGATGCCGGCCGGACGGCGCCGTTGCGCCGTCCGGCACCGAGACGACCCTCGATCTCTCCGCCCTCCGACCGCCCGCGGGCGTCACGCCGGCGGCGCTGGCCTCGGACCGGGCGTACTGGACGAAGGTGGCCGGGCAGTACGACGTCCTGGACGACGTCATCCAGCTCGAGAACGGCTACTGGGGCATCATGGCGCGGCCGGTGCTGTCCAGGTACGAGCGCCTGACCGAGACGGTGAACCGGCGCAACTCCTACTACGCGCGCCGGAAGTTCGAGGGGGACGAGGCCGCGGCCCGGCAGCGGACCGCCGGGGCGCTGGGGGTGGACGCCGACGAGATCGCGTTCACCCGGAACGCCACCGAAGCTCTCCAGGCCCTCATTGGTGGTTACAACCGCCTGCGGCCCGGCGACGCCGTGCTGTACTCGGACCTGGACTACGACAGCATGCAGATGGCCATGGACTGGCTCCACTTCAGGCGGGGCGTGGACGTGGTCACCGTCGCCATCCCCGAGCCGGCCAGCCGTCAGAAAGTAGTGGACGCCTACGCCGCGGCCCTCGAGGCCCACCCGCGCGTCCGCCTGGTGCTCCTCACCCACCTGAGCCACCGCACCGGCCTGGTCCTGCCCATCGCGGAGATCTCGGACCTGGCCCGTCATCACGGCGCGGACGTGATCGTCGACGCGGCCCACTCCTTCGGGCAGATGGACTTTTCGGTGAAGGACCTGGGGGCCGACTTCATCGGCTTCAACCTCCACAAGTGGATCGGCGCTCCCCTCGGCGTCGGGGTGATGTACGTGGCGAAGAGCCGGGTGACCGACGTGGACCGCTACATGGCCGACCTGGACCGCCCGGATGACCGCGTGACCTCCCGCGTCCACACCGGGACCGTGAACTTCGCCTCCGTCCTGGCCGTGCCCGACGCCCTGGACTTCCACGAGGCGGTGGGCGCGGCTTACAAGGAGGCCCGTCTCAAGCGCCTCCGGGCCCTGTGGGCGGAAGAGCTCCGCGGCCGTCCCGGCATCGAGATCCTCACGCCCGATGACCCCAGCATGCACGCGGGCATCACCTCCTTCCGCCTCGCGGGGCGCACCAGCGCGCAGGACAACATCGAGCTCTCGCGCCGTCTCCTGGAGGAGTTCAACATCTTCACCGTCCACCGCACCGGGGTGGCGAAGGGGGCGTGCGTGCGCGTGACGCCTTCGGTGTTCACCTCCGAGGACGACGTGACGGCGCTCCGGGAGGCGCTGGTGAAGATGACGGCGGCGTAGGGCCCCGAGCACGGGATGGGCATGTCATCGACCCACGGTCATGTCGTCGCCGAGGACGGGGCCCGCCTGTTCTTCCAGCGGGCAGGCGCGGGCGACCCGGCCCTTCTGGTGCTCAACGGTTTCTACCTGTTCGATGACTTCTCCTACCTGGCCGGCGACCGGACCGTCGTCGGGCTCGATCTGCGGAATCGGGGCCGCTCGGAGTGGATCCAGGACGCGGCGAGGCTCTCTCGAGGCGTGCAGCAGGATGTCGACGACATCGAAGCCGCGCGCCGGCACTTCGGAATCGAGGCGTTCGACCTGCTCGCGCACTCCTACGCGGGGCTGGTCCCGATCCTCTACGCGCGCCAGCATCCTTCCCGGGTTCGCCGGATCGTCCAGATCGGCCCGATGCCGCCCGACGGCTCCACGCGGTACCCCGCGAACCTGACCAACGAGGATGGCGCGCTCGAGGAGTTCGTAGCCGCCGCCGGGGAGCTCCAGCAGCGACGGCAGTCGCTCTCGCCGGAGGAGTTCTGCCGGGAGTTCTGGACGCTGCTGCGGCCGCTCTACGTCTTCGAGCGGAGGGACGCCGCCAGGATTCGCCACTGGGAGGGGTGTGACCTGGCCACGGAGCTCGACTTCATGCGCTACTGGTCCGGGTCTCTCCTGCCCTCCATCGAGCGGCTCGCGTTCACCGAGGAGGAGCTGTCCGGCGTGACGATGCCCGTCCTGGTGATCCACGGCACGAAGGACCGGAGCTCCGCATACGGCGGCGGCAGGGACTGGGCCCTGCGCCTGCCGGACGCCCGGCTCCTCACCGTGGAGGACGCCGCGCACGCGCCCTGGATCGAGGCTCCCGGGAAGGTCCTCGGCCCCCTCCGGCAGTTCCTGGATGGAGCGTGGCCCGAGGGGGCGGAGACGGTCGAGGCGTTGTAAGCGCCCGAGTAATCGGACGCCCCACGCTCCCACGACGAGAGGTGCCCCATGTCGAGCGACCAGTCGGCAGATTCGAGGACGGAGTCAACGAGCCGCGGCGGAGCGGGGATGTGGCGGTCCCGGCTCGCCGTCCTGGCCCAGATCGCCGAGGTGGTCACGGCGGCCGCGGTGGTGGTGTCCCTGGTCTACGTGGGGCGGGAGCTGCACAGCACCACGGCCGCGATCCGTGGCTCGTCACTGCAGGAGGCCACCATTGCCTCTTCGCAGAGCCTCCTGAACGTCGCAAACGACTCGACTCTCGCCCGGATCATGCGGGTGGGCTCCGAGCACCCTTCCGAGCTGACGGCGGCAGAGGGGTACCGCCGCGAGGTGTTCATGAGACAGTTCTGGCTCATCTCCCAGAGCGTCTATTTGCAGAACGAGCTCGGCACCATCGAGCCGAGATCGTGGACGGTGTACCGGCGCATCATCTGCGATGTGTGGTCGCGTCCCGGGGGGAAGGCGAGCTGGGCCGTCCACCGCCCGCTGATGGACGCGGGCTTCGTCGCCCTGGTCGAGGGCTGCTCGTAGCCAGGGAGGAGGCTCGATGCCCGATCCCGGACAGCCCACCGGTTCCCTCGCGAGATCGGAGGCCGCCTTCCTGGTGGTCATCGCTGCGCTGGCGGCGTCCGGCCTGACCGAAGCGGGCGAGCCCGTCTCGACCTACGTGCACCACTTCGCGGAGCACGGGCTCCTGTCCCGGGGGATCTTCCTGACCTGGTCGACCGTGTTCCTGGGCACGACCGCATCGGGTCTGTGGGGCGTGTACCGCGCCATCCGCACGGGGTCCGCCAGAAACCCGGCCCTGCACGCCTACGTTCTCGTCGCGATCTTCTTCCTGGGCGGCGAGGCGTGGTCCCATTCGTTCACACCCTCCGTGAGCGTCGTGGTGAAGGTGAACTCGGGACCGATCTCCCTGGGCGTGAACGTGACCGGACTCGTCCTGTACGCCTGGTACGTGCGGTCGGTCGGTCGACGGCGACGGACTCGCGCTTCGGCGCCCGAGGCCGGGAACTGACCGCCCGACCCGGCAGCGGGCGCCCCGGGTCCTACATCCCCTGCGCCGCCTCCCGGCTCCTGTACACGACGCCGCCCTTCATGACGAAGCGCACGTGCTCGACCACCGCGATGTCCTTCAGCGGGTCACCCGGCACCGCGATCACGTCGGCGAAGTAGCCGGGCTTGAGTCGCCCCACCCGGTCCTGCCACGTCAGGATGCGGGGATCGTTCAGGTAGTCGGCCCGGAGCACGGCCAGCGGCGTCATCCCGTACTTCACCATCAGCTCGAGCTCCCGGGCCTGCGTCCCGTGCGGGAAGGGTCCCACGTCGGAGCCCACCGCCACCGGGATCCCGGCAGCCACCTGCCGCCTGAACTCGTGGATCTTGTAGTCCAGCATGGCGTGCTCGCGCGCCGACGCCGCCGAGTCGGGCGCGTGGTCGGCGAAGTACTCGAACACGGTGAAGGTCGGCACGGCGGGAATGTGCTTCTCCTTCATGAGCGTCATGGTGCTGTCACTGAGCTGCGTGGCGTGGTCGATGGAGGCCACGCCGGCCTCCACGGCGAACCGCGCGGCCGGCTCGCCCTGGCAGTGGACGCCCACGTTGGTGTCGAGGCGCGCCGCCTCGGCCACGGCCGCCTCGAGCTGCGCCTCGGTGTACTGGTAGGGCGTATGGAAGTCCCAGAACTCGGGGTCGCCCGCCTGCGGTCCCAGCCCGAGCTTCGCGCACATCGGGTTCCCGAGGCAGGGGGCCGACCCGTCCGGCACCATCTCGTCGTGCCCCGTCTCGTAGATCTTCACGAAGCTCGACCCGTCCTTGTGCTGCCGGCGGATGGTCTCGATGAGCTGCTCGGTGTCGTTGGCGTAGTCGGCGTTCCCGAGCACGTGCTGGGCCGGGTTGAAGCCGATGGCGTCCTCGTGGCCGCCCAGGATCGAGATCGCCATGCCGCTGATCCGGAGCCGCGGCCCCGGAATGCGACCCTGGTCGATGGCGTCGCGCACGGCCGCGTCCGCGGGACCCGCGCCCTCCGTGCCCATGTCGCGCTCGGAGGTGAAGCCCGCCATCAGGTCCGCCTTCGCGGCCAACGTCGCCCGGATCGTGCGCTCGGGCGCCGATTCGTCCACCGTCTGCACGCCCTCGGAGGGGGGCGCCGGGTGGAGGAAGAGGTGCACGTGGGCATCGATGAGTCCCGGCATCAGCGTCACGTCGCCGAGGTCGATCGTCCGGGCCCCGGCCGGATGCGGGACCGACGTGCCGGCCGCCCGGATGCGGTCGCCCACCACCAGTACCTCGCCCGGGCTGACGACCTTGCCCGGCACCACCTCGAACATCCGCGCCGCGTGCAGCACGATCGGCGCACCGGCCACGGAGCCGGATCGGTCGGCCTGCGCTCGCGCTTCCATGGGCGCGGCGCCCAGCATCACCAGAGCCGCGGTCACCAGAGCCACTCTCTTCATCGATCCCTCCAGACGGCGGTACGCCATGGCGCACGGGGCGCGCCCGCGCGGGACTTCCGTCCCGCGACGCTAACGGCTATGAATGGCTGGACGGCGGCCCCGTGAGCCCGCCGAGCCCGTTGAACCTGGCGGCGAGTGCCGCGCGGCGCACGGGTCCGGCGACCGGCGAACCGGGCCGAAAGGGAATCCGCGGTTTCCCCTCGACCGACCGATCCCCTACGATCTCATCGCGAGGATCTTGCGCCTCCGGGTGGATCAGGACGGGCCCGCACGCCCGAGAGGCAGCGGAAGGGCGCTCCTGCGACGTTGCGTGGGTCCGGGGAGACGGGAATACCGTGAATGAAGCCGGCCGCTTCGCCCTCATCCAACTCGAGCGGGAGTGGCGCGACCCGATGGCGCTCGCCCGGGCCCTGGCCGCGGCCCGCGACACGCCGGTCCAGGACCAGGTGCTGGCCGCCAGGCGAGCCTGGGGGATCGTGGCGGAGGACCTGCCGGAGACCGAAGCGAAGGCCCTCGGACAGGCCCTGCGATCGTCGGGCCTGGAATGCGCCGTGGGTCCGGCGGGCTCCCTGGCCAGGCTCCCCGACATCGAGCCGGCGACCACACTCGGGGCGTTGCCGGCGGCCGACCCCATTCTCATCGCGGCGGCCGGGATCACCGTCACCACGACCACGACCACGACCGAAAAGACGGGGCCCACGGGAGCCCAGAAGGCCGCGAGCGCGGCCATCATGATGACCACGGGGCTGCCCATCAAGATCGGGGGGCGAAAGCGGTCGGTGCGGAAGGAGCGAGAAGAGCACCGGCTCGGCTTCTACGTGGATCTCCACTACGAGAACCCCTCCAGGCGGCTGCGGATCGACGCCTCCCACTTCGACTTCTCGTGCCTGAAGGAACGCATGCTCTACCAGGCCATGGGGAACCTGAAGCTCCTGGCGGGTGACCTGGTGGAGGCGGCCCCGGAGGCCTGGCTGAATCACGGGGCGCGGGTCCTCCTGGAAGGGAAGCCCATCCGCACCATGGGCTACGAGTCCCTGGGGGACCTGGACCGCGAAGCCCGGTGGCTCCTCACGCTGCGGGGGCGCGGGACATGAGCCCACCGACCCACCCCCGCGCCGGGCCAGGCCTCGAAGCGGCCCTCCGGAACCCCGGGGCCGGGTCGATGAGACCTGATGGCACGAGGCCACAACCAGTCGTCCTGGACTGGTTGCTCGATTCCGACCCGTCCATCCGCTGGCAGGTCCTGCGCGACCTGGCGGACGCCCCCGAAGAGGTCGTCGCGGCGGAACGCTCCCGCGTAGCGCGCGAGGGCTGGGGCGCGCGGCTTCTCGCCCTCCAGGAGCCGGACGGGAACTGGGGTGGCGGCGCGTTCGTCCCCCGGAGCTGGACCTCCACCATGGAGACCCTGGTGCTCCTGCGGGCCATGGGGCTGGACCCGGCCGGCGACCCGGCCCGGAGAGCCATCGACCGGGTCAGGGAGGGGAGCGACTGGGGCCCCCACTTCGGCCACGCAGCCTTCTTCGAGGGCGAGACGGAGCCGTGCATCAACGGCCGCGTCCTGGCCTGCGGTGCCTACTTCGGCGCGGCCAGCGACCGGCTGGCCGGCCGTCTCGTGGGCGAGCAGCTGGAGGATGGCGGCTGGAACTGCGATGCCCCGCCCAGTACGCGCTCCTCGTTCGACACCACCCTCTGCGTCCTCGAGGGACTGCTGGCGTACGAGTTGGCGAAGGGCAGCTCTTCCGTCGTGCCCGCCGTGCGGGAGGCGCGCCTGAAAGGCCAGGAATACCTGCTGGAGCGCCACCTGCGCAGGCGTCTGTCCACCGGAGAGACCATCGAGGTGGACCGGAAGGATGGCCGGTCGCGGTGGAGCCAGTTCGCGTTTCCGAATCACTGGCACTACGACCTCCTGTGGGCCCTGGACTACCTCCGGCGTTCGGGGGCCGAGCCCGACGAGCGCACCGACGAGGCCGTCGACCTGGTGGTTCGGAAGCGCCTGCCGGACGGGCGGTGGCCGCTGGACGTCGTCTACGCCGGCGCGGTCCACTTCGACATGGAAGGGGCGCCGGGCACCCCGAGCCGCTGGATCACGCTCCGCGCCCATCGCGTGCTGTCGTGGCATTCGGGTACGGAGGAGGCCCCGTGAGCGAGTCCCACATCGGCTGACGGAGGACCCTGACCGGGCTCACCCGGACGGGGTCGCCCCGCTGCACGCGCGTGCGGCTGGCAGTACGTTCCGCCGGCCCGCTGCCGACGACAACCCATTGCCGGTGAAGGCGCCATGCCTCCTACCCACCCGAACGCGCGCCTGGAGGCGTTCTGTGATGGCGTGTTCGCCATCGCGGCGACGCTCCTGGTGGTCGACATCCGGGTACCGACGACGGTGCGCGTCGACAGCGCCGCGGACCTGTGGCTGCAGCTCGTCCGCCTCACGCCGGCTCTTCTCGCGCTCGTCCTGAGCTTCACGGTCATCTTCATCACGTGGGTGAACCATCACGCCACGCTGAAGCTGATCGACCAGTCCGCGACTTCGTTCGTCTACGCCAACGGATTGCTGCTGCTCACGGTGGCCTTCGTTCCCTTCCCCACGACGCTCCTGGGCGAATACGTCGCCTCCAGCAACGCGACCCCCGCGGTCACGGTCTACAACGCCGTGCTGGCGGCCCAGGGCGCGGCCTGGGTCCTGGTGTGCAGGACGGCGGTGTCGAAGGGCCTGGCCACGGACGACCGGGCGGCGGCGATGCTGCGCGCGAACGGTCGGTACGGATTGGGGGCCCTCCTCCTCTATTCGCTCCTGGCGGTCCTGGCGCTGTGGCTACCGCACGTCGCGGTCGGCATCACGGCCGTCACCTGGGCGTTCTGGCTGGTCCACAGCGCCAGGTTGAGGACGGCCTGAAGCGACGTCCACGAGCCCGCGCCGGTGACGGCGCCCGGCGTCTTCTACCCGAGGGAAGTCCATGCGAGACGGAGTGAGCCCGTCGAACGAGCCCGAGCTGCCGCCGCTGATGTCCCAGGACTATTCCGAGGCGGAGGACTGGCCCGGCTACTTCGCCTCCGTCCTGGGGAAGGACGCCAGGGAGACACTGATCGCGGCGCTGGACGCGTTCGAGCGAGAGGGGTTCACCGGCGGGCTCGGGGTCGACATCGCCGCCGGCGAGGGGCGGGACACGCTGGAGATGCTCG
>CAYXHP010000038.1:0-5012 GCA_964465015.1 uncultured Gemmatimonadota bacterium | reverse complement strand
CGGCAAGGGCGTCCACGTGGACCACCACGCCCTGTGGATCGACCCGGCCGACCCGGACTATCTCGTCGACAGCAACGATGGCGGGGTCTACATCTCCGAGGACCGGGGCGACACGTGGCGCTTCGTGGCCAACCTCCCGCTGGGCCAGTACTACGAGGTCGCCGTCGATGACGAGGTCCCCTACCACGTGTACGGCGGACTCCAGGACAACGGGAACTGGCGCGGCCCCTCGGAGACGTGGCGCGGGAGCGGGATTCGGAACTACCGCTGGGTCTCCATCGGCTTCGGGGACGGCTTCGCCACCATGCCCGATCCCAACGATCCCCGCCGCGGCTACACGGAGTGGCAGCAGGGGAACCTGATGCGCTACGACCTGAGGACCGGCTACCTGCGCTGGATCAAGCCGGCGCCGCCCTCCGACTCCGTGAAGCTCCGCTACAACTGGAACGCCCCGGTCGTCGTGAGCCCCTTCGACTCCAACACGGTCTACCAGGGGGCGCAGTTCGTCTTCCGCTCCACCGACGACGGAATCAGCTGGGAGCGAATCAGCCCCGATCTCACCACGAACAACCCGGCCTGGCAGCAGCAGGACCGGAGCGGCGGCCTCACCTACGACGTGACCGGGGCCGAGGGTTACACGGACATCTTCACGCTGGCCGTGAGCCCGGTGCGGAAGGGTGTGATCTGGGCCGGCACCGACGACGGCAACGTGCAGGTGACGCAGGACGGCGGGCAGACCTGGACCGCCGTCCAGGGGAACATGCCCGGCAAGCCGCGGAACGCCTGGGTGAGCCACATCGAGGCCGCGCACCACGACGCGGGGACCGCGTACGCCGCCGTGCACGACTACATGCGGGGCGACAAGGCCACCTACGTCTACGAGACGACGAACTACGGGAAGAGCTGGAAGCGGCTGCCCACGCAGGGCGTGCATGGCTGGGCGCGCACGATCGCCGAGGACCCGGTGAACTCGAAGCTCCTGTGGCTCGGCACGGAGTTCGGGCTCTACTTCAGCTTGGACGGTGGAACTAGCTGGAAACAGTGGATCTACGGATTCCCGAACGGGGTCCCGGTCGACGCTCTAGCGACCCAGTCCCGGGAGAGCGACCTGGTGATCGGGACCTTCGGCCGGTCGGTGTACGTGATCGACGACGTGCGCCCGCTGCGGGCCCTGGCCGACCACCCCTCCCTGCTCCACGCAGGCCTCCACCTGTTCGACCCCGGCTCGGCCATCGAGCACCAGCAGGGTCTCAACGTGAGCTACGACTCGCCGGGGAGCTCGATGTTCGAGGGGGAGAACGCGCCCTACGGCGCCACGATCACGATCGCGGCCCACGTGCCCGACAGCCTGGCCAGCGCCTCCGCGAAGGAGGGCGCCGCAAACCGCTCCGCCGGCAGCTCCCGTGGCGGCAACCGCTCCGGCGCGGGCGCATCCGCGAAGGAGGACGCGAACGCCCCGGCCGACACGACCGAGTACGCGTACACGAAGGTGGGCCCCGCCGGGGACACGGTCCCGCCCGTGCCCACCCGGAGCGCCGTCGTACAGGTGCTCGAGGGTGACTCGGTGGTCAAGGAGGACAGCGTCCAGCTCGGGGAAGGCCTCAACCGCTGGAGCTGGGACTTCTCGACCGACGGCCCCGGCCGCTCCCCGCGCTCGGTCGAGGAGCTCGAGACGGCGATGAAGTCGCCCTCCGACACCACGCCGCCCAGGGGCTCCGGCCCGGGCGTCCTTCCCGGTACGTTCACGATCCGGGTGGTGAGTCACGGGGACACGGCCACCGGCTCGTTGACGGTCGAGGGCGACCCACGCATCGACACGCCCATGGCGGATCGGCGGGCCAAGCGCGCCATGCTGCTGGAGGTGGACCGCCTGCGGGGCGCCGCGGCCGATGCGGTCGAGGCGCTGCGCACGGCCCGCATCCGGGTGAACCGGGTGCTCGACGGCCTGCCCGACCAGGACGGGCTGTCGAGCACCAGGGCGGACTCCATCCGGACGGCCGGGAAGGCCGTGATCGACAGCCTGGAAGCCGTCGAGGAGGCGTGGTCCGGCCCCCTGAGCCCGCCACAGGGCATCGCCGGCGGCGAGACGGTCATGGGCAAGATCGGGATCGTCCCCTTCCGCATGAGCGACATCGCCTGGTACGCGCCCACCCCCGAGGAGCGGAAGCGCCTGGACCAGGGCCGCCGCGCGGTCTCGAAGGCCATCGACCACACGAACGCGGTGCTGCAGGGGCAGGTGGCACCGTTCCGCGACCGCGTGAATGGCGCCGGGCTCGAGCCGATGCCGCCGGTCCACACCGTCTCGATGCCGGGGAGCTAGGAGAAGCTCCATGTCCGGACCGCGCCTGCTGCGGGAGCTCCGCCGACGCCACGTCGTTCGGGTGGCGGTGGCCTATGCAGCCGCCGCATGGCTCGTGCTGCAGCTCGCCTCGATGGTGCTCCCCACCTTCGGCGCGCCCGCCTGGGTGCTCAAGGTCGTGATGGGGCTCGTGGCCCTCTTCTTCCCGATCGCCCTCGTCCTGGCCTGGGCGTTCGAGATGACGCCCGAGGGCGTCCGCCGCACGGTGCCGGAGGGCGAGGAGGCGGCGCGGGCCCCGGAGGTCGGGCGGAGCGTGGGCCGCACGCTCAACCGTGTCACGATCGCCGTTCTGCTCGTGGCGGTGGCGGTACTCGGGTGGAAGGTCTTCGTCCTGGGCCGCGGCGGGAGCGCCGCCTCGGACCGCTCCGTGGCGGTCCTCCCGTTCGAGAGCCTGAGCAGCGACAGCTCCAACGCCTACTTCGCCAGCGGCATGCAGGACATGATCCTCACCAAGCTGGCCGGCGTCGGCGACCTCAAGGTGATCTCGCGCACCTCCACCGAGCAGTACGGGAGCAAGCCGGAGAACCTGCGGGCCATCGGTCGAGCCCTGGGAGTGGGCGCCATCCTCGAGGGGAGCGTCCAGCGCGCCAACAACCAGGTGCTCGTGAACGTACAGCTCATCGATGCCCGCACGGACCACCACCTGTGGGCCGACGACTACACCCGCACGCTCGACAACGTCTTCGGGGTGGAGAGCGAGGTCGCCGAGAAGGTGGCCGCCGCGCTCCGGGCCACCCTGACCCCGTCCGAGCGCCGACGCGTGAGCTCCCCGCCCACGACCGACCCGGCGGCGTACGACCTCTACCTGCAGGCCGACGCCCACGCCCGGCGCGCCTACGACAACAACAGCCTGGTCGACCGGGAGATGCCGCCGGCGATCGCGCTGTACCGGGAGGCCCTGGCCCGGGACTCGAGCTTCGCCCTGGCCGCCGCGGCGCTCGGATCCGCGCACATGAACCTGTACTGGTTCGGGCCCGACCGGACCGACGCGAGACTGGCGGCCGCGAAGGTCGCCATCGATCGGGCCCTCGCCCTCGAGCCGGACCTCGGCGAAGGCCATTTCGCCCTGGCCCTGTACGACTACTGGGGCCACCGCGACTACGCCGGCGCCCTGGACGAGCTGGACCTGGCCCGGAAGACGCTCCCCAACAGCGCCATCGTCATGGAATACCTGGCCGCCGTCGCCCGGCGCCAGGGCCAGTGGGACGTGGCGCTCGACGCCTTTCGGCGTTCGACGCTCCTGGACCCGCGCCGGCCCGACCTCTACGCTCAGCTCGGGCTTACGTACTCGATGCTCCGGCGGTACGCCCGGGCCGACTCGGCCTTCCTGCGCAGCCTGTCGGTCTCGCACGACAGCCTCACCGTCCACACCGCGATCGCCTTCGACCGGGTCGTGGGGACGGGCGACCCGGGCCCCATGCGTGCCCTGGCCGGAAAGACAGGACCCGGCAGCCCCGGATTCCGGACCTGGGCTGCCTCATTCTACGAGGCGGACTGGCTGGCACGGGACTTCGTCGGGGCGCTGAGCCTGGCTCGGTCGGACAGCTCGGCGACCTGGGCCACGCCCACCAACGTCGCGCTGCCGCGGGAGCTCTTCGTCGCGTGGGCCCTGGAAGCCACGGGGGACTCCGCGGGGGCACGGAACGTATACGCGGACGTCCGGGGCCGGATGGCCGGACTCATGGCCGATCGGCCCGATGATCCGGACCTCCTCCTCGCCCTCGCCTTCGCGGACGCCGGCCTCGGCGACAGGGAGGCGGCCCTGCGCGAGGGACGGCGGGCGGCGAGCCTGATTCCGCCCTCCCGCGACGCCGTCACGGGGACCGAGTTCCTGAAGCAGCTCGCCCGGATCTACGTTCGGGTCGGCGAGAAGGCGCAGGCCATCGACGCTCTGCACCGACTCGCGACCATGCCGGCCGGCCTCGTCGTCACGCCCGCCCTCCTGCGGCTGGATCCCGACTGGGACCCGCTGCGATCCGACCCCCGGTTCCAGGCTCTCCTGCGATTATCGGCCGCCGAACCGGGCACCCCGGCCACGGACCGGTGACCCGCGGGCCGGGACCGTGGGTGCCCTCGCCGCGCCGCCCCTCGTTGCCCGTAGCCTACAGGCCTGAAGCACAAGGGGGGAGCGTGCGCCGAGCCGAAACGGAGCCGGTCTCGAGCAGCGCGGCGACCGAAGGGCCCCGACCCCCGGCGGCCCTCACGCCTTCCGGAACATCCCGACCTTGCCCAGGAGGAAGATCAGGATCACCGCACCGGCCAGCGCCACGATGAATCGCCCGATCCCGCCGGTGGGCGCCATGCCCAGGAGGCCCGCGATCCAGTAGCCCAGCACGGAGCCGCCCACGCCCACCAGCACATTGGCGATCAGACCCATCTGTGCGTTCGTCTTCATGATGATGCTGGCCAGCCAACCTACGATTCCACCCAGGATCAGCGTCACGATCCAGCTCATGTCCTCACTCCTCCCCGTCGGAGACGCCCGCCCCTCCCGAATCCCGACCGTCCATCGTATGGCGACGCCCGCGGTCAGCGCAGCGCCTTGCCTCCCAGGAGACCGTCCACCAGGCCGCCGAGCCCGCCCTTGGCCGGTACGGGCTGCGCCGCGCTGGACGCCTGTTGCTGCTTCGCCATGAAGCCTGCCACCGCCATC
>CAYXHP010000037.1:0-8149 GCA_964465015.1 uncultured Gemmatimonadota bacterium | reverse complement strand
CCTCCCGCCATGCAGGAGGGCCGCTACGTGGCCCGGCTCATCGCCCGGGAGGCCCGGGGCCACCAGCGTCCCGGTGAGTCACCGCCGTTCCGCTACGTCGACAAGGGCATCATGGCCACCATCGGCCGGAGCTCGGCCGTGGCCCAGATCGGCCCGTTCCGCTTCCGGGGCCTCGTGGGCTGGCTGGCCTGGCTCGCAGTGCACATCTACTACCTGCTCGGCGTGCGGAACCGCGCGGCCGTTCTCGCGTCGTGGGCGTGGAATTACATTCGGAAGGACCGCACGATTCGGATTATCGCGCGCAGTGAGCCCGACGCGGTGGCCGAATCGGTGGCGCGGCCGTCGGTCGAGGCGCCCGCGCGCGAGGCCGCCCCGCGGCCGGACCCGTGATTCTCGCCTCACCCGAACCCGGGATCATCGTGGACCCCCTGCTGCTGCTCGGCCTCCTGTTCGCGCTCCTCGCCCTCGGCTTCCTGTGGGCGGGCCTGCGGTCGTTCCGGGAGCGGGGCTACCTGGGCGGGCTGGTGGGGACGCTGGCCACGCTGCTCTTCCTGGCGCTCGCGGCGCTGTGCGCGGCCATCGCCGCCGGCATGCGGGGCTACCGGGCGCTCACCCGGGAGGAGGTGGCCGCCGTCGTACGCGTGCGGCCCACCGGTCCGCAGTCCTTCCGCGCCGCCTTCCGCTTCCCCGATGGCACGCGCCGCACCTTCGATCTGGCCGGCGACCAGATCTACGTGGACGCCCGGATCCTGAAGTGGAAGCCGATCCTGAACGTCCTCGGGCTCCACACCGCCTACGAGCTGGACCGGGTGGGGGGGCGCTACCGGGATCTCGACGAGGAGCGGACCCGGCCCCGGACCGTCTACTCCCTGGGCCGGGACCGGAGCGTGGACCTGTTCGAGCTCCGGAAGCGGCTCCCCTTCCTGGCGCCCCTGGTGGACGCCACCTATGGGTCGGGCACCTTCGTGGCGGCACGGGACACGGCCACCCTCGAGATCCGGGTCAGCACGAGCGGGCTCCTGGTGCGGACGGCCGGCCCGCAGTCCGGGCATCCCTAGCGGCCCGGAGGCCGACCGACCCGGCGGACCGGTAGGAGCCTAGCGGCCCTGCGAACCCGACGGGCCCTGGCCGCTCCCCCCGAACATCTCCTTCACCGCCGGCTTGGTGACCTTGCCGAGCGCGTTCCGCGGGAGCGCCTCCACGAGTCGGACCTCTTTGGGGACCTTGTAGGGCGCCAGCCGCTCGCGGGCGAACGCGCGGACCTCCTGGGCGAGCGCGGCCTCCTCGCGGCTCCCGGCTCGGGCCGTCTCACCTCCCGACGCGGGGACCACCGCCGCGCACACGCGCTCGCCCCAGTCAGGGTCCGGCACGCCCACCACGGCGCAGTCGGCCACGGCCGGGTGTTCCCGGAGCACCGCCTCGATCTCGAGCGCCGAGACCTTCTCTCCGCCCGTCTTGAGGATGTCCACCGACTCGCGGCCCAGGATACGCCACGCGCCGTCTTCCACCACGGCGCGGTCCCCGGTCCGGAACCAGCCGTCCGGGGTGAACGCCTCGGCGGTGGCCTCCGGGCGGCGCCAGTACTCCCGGAACACCCCGGGCCCGCGCACCTGGATCTGCCCGGCCTCGCGGTCCGCCACGGGCCGATCCTCCTCGTCCGCGAGCCGCGCCTCCACCCCGGGAAGTGGGCTCCCCACGTGTCCGGGCCGGCGCTCTCCCTCCAGGGGGTTGGAGAGCGCCATCCCGATCTCGGTCATCCCGTAGCGCTCCAGGAGCCGCTGCCCGGCGAGCTCCTCCCAGCGCTCCAGGGTCGGGACCGGGAGCGCGGCCGACCCGGAGACCATGAGGCGGAGCCGGCGCGCCCCCGCGCTCCAACGCTCCCTCGTCTCCTCGTCCGCCTCCTCCCACGCGTCGATGAGGCGGCGGTAGATGGTGGGCACGGCCATGAACAGGGTGAGGTCGCCACGCGCCATGCGCTCCCACGTCTCTCGGGCCTCGAAGGCCGGCAGGATCTGGCACACCGCGCCCGACCACAGCGCGCAGGTGAGGACGTTGACGATCCCGTGTACGTGGTGGAGGGGGAGCGTGAGGAGGATGTGGTCGCGCTCCGTCCACCCCCAGGCGCGGACGAGGGAGCGCACCTGGGCCTCGATGACGCCGTGCGTCGAGACCACCCCCTTGGGCCGGCCGGTCGTTCCCGACGTGTACAGCATCATCGCGGCCCGCTCCGGACCGAGGTCGGGAAGCCTCCCCTCGGGCCCCTCGCGCAGGAGAGCCGGGGTGTGGAGGACCCGCAGGCCTCGCTCGACCGCCACCTCCCCCACGCGTTCGGCCAGCGACGGATGCGCGACCACCGCCTCGGGCTCCGCGTCGTCCAGCGCGTAGGCCAGCTCGGCCGGCGGGTGGGAGACGGCCATCGGCACGGCGATCCCGCCCGCGCGCCAGATGCCCCACTGGGTGGCCACGTAGTCCCACCCGGGCGGCACGAGGAAGCAGACCCTCGCCTCCTGCAGGTCGTCCCGGCCCGCGAGGAGGCGCGCGGCCGCCGCGCCGGAGGTCTCCAGCAGCTCGCGGTAGGTGAACACGCCCTCGGGCGCCGAGATCGCGAAGCGGTCGCCGTGCGCCGAGGCGCGGCGGAACAGCTCGATCAACCGAACAGGGCGCGGATCGTGAGGAAGACGACGGAGGGGCCGAGCAGGCACCCGAGACCGGTGTAGAAGGTCGCCGTCATGGCGCCGTAGGGGACCAGCCGCTCGTCGGTGGCGGCCAGCCCGCCGCACACGCCGCTGTTGGTCCCCATGAGCCCGCCGTACACCATGGCCGCGCGCGGGTTGTCGAGGCCGATCAAGCGCGCCATGAAGGGCGTCGTGGTCATGACGAGGATGGACTTGGTGAGCCCGGCGGCGATGCTGAGGGCGATGACCTCCGAGGAGGCGCCGATCGCCGCGCCCGTCACCGGCCCCACGATGTACGTGGCCGCTCCCGCCCCGATCGTGGTCATGGACACGGGGTCCCGGTAGCCGAAGGCCCACGCCACCGTCGCGCCGATCGCGAACGAGCCCAGGACGCCCAACAGGAGCGAGAGTACGGCGCCGAGGCCCGCCTTGCGGATCTCGTCCAGGTTCACCCCGAACGAGGTGGCCACCACCGCGAAGTCCCGCAGGACGGCTCCGCCCATGAGGCCCACGCCCGCCAGCGCCGGAAAGTCCGCCAGGCCCTGCTTCCCTCCCGTCACCACGCCGCCCACGTAGGCGAGCACGAGGCCGACCAGGATGGCGATGGCGGAGCCGTGGAGCCGCCCCCGCGTGAAGCGCCGCGAGGCCCAGTAGGAGAGCCACATGGTGACCCCCACGAAGGCGAAGGCCGTGACGAGGCCCTCCTTCGCGAGGACTCCGGTCACGGTGTTCCACACGCCCATTACGGGGCCTCCTCGCCGCCCGGTCCACCCGGCTCTCCCGGCCCCGCAGCTCCTCCCGGCATCGCGCCGGACGCTTCACCTCCCCCGACCCGGCTCAGCACCGGCACCAGGAAGAAGCTCACGCCGACCGCGAGCGCGCCCGCGAGGATGGCCGCTGGACCGCCCCGCACGGCCGCGATCACGTTCTGCTTGGCGGCCATCGCGACCACGATGGGGATGTAGATGGCGCTCCAGAACAGGACGCCGCGCTCGGTGAGCGGCTTGAGCCCCCCGCGCCGCCGCAGGATGTCGGAGAGGACGATGAGGAGGAGCATCGCGATCCCGACGCCCCCCACGTTGGCCTGGACGCCGATGAGCTGGCCCAGCAGGTCCCCGGCGAACAGCCCGGCCAGGAGGCAGCCGGCCAGGAGCGCGACACCGTAGATGACCATGTGCGACCTCCTAGCGCCGGGTGACGGTGGAGGGGGCCGCCGCGGCCCCCGTGCCGGTGTCCGGGCCGTCACCGCTCGTGTCGCTCGCTCCGGCGGCCGGATCGACCGGCACGGCCTGCATCAGCAGGGCGAGACCCTTGGTCAGGGCCGCCTCACCCGCCGTCGCGCCCTTGTACTTCCCGAGCCGCACGATCGCGAGGTGACGGCCGGGGATCATGAGGACGAACTGTCCGCCCGCTCCCGCGAAAAACGTGGTCGACTTCGGGACCGGGAAGGACCCGTCCCCGTTGATCCACTGGAAGGCGCCCCCGTAGATGGGACGGCCGTCGGCCACCCACGCCGGAGCGGGCGTGCGCGCGTACTTCGCGTAGCCCTCGGGCAGGATCCGCTCGCCGTTCCACATACCATCCTGCAGCCACAGGTTGGCCAGTCGCGCCCAGTCGCGGCCCGACATGTAGTCGTAGCCCTGACAGAGGAAATTGCCGTACGGATCGGTCGAGATGACGGCGTTTCGGATCCCGATCTTGTCGAACAGGTCGCGCTGCGGGAAGGCGTGGTAGTCCTCGCCGCGCTTCTCGACGGCGATCCGGATGAGGTAGTTGGTGAGCACCGGGTCGGTGTTCCGGTAACGGCCCACCGTGTTGGGCGGCCACTCCTGCGGCCGGGTCGCGGCCCACTGGAAGGAGTTCACACGGCCCGTGTACAGGTACAGGTGGTCCGGGTATCCGGCGAGCGGGTCGTAGTCGGGGTCGAGCGGCGCGTGGATCCGGATCCCCGATGACATCCGCATGATGTCCCCGATGCGGATCTTCTGCCGTGGATCCCCCTTCTCCTGCCACTCGGGGATGGGGGCGGACTGCCACAGCGTGTAGGCGCCCTGCTGGAGGAGGACGCCCATCATGGTGGCCGTGAGGCTCTTCCCCATCGACCAGCTCTCCAGCGAGGTGTGGAGGCCGATCCCCGGACCGTAGCGCTCGCCGACGATGCGCCCCTTGTAGGTGACCAGGAAGGCCTCGGTCATGGCCTCGGCCGGCCCGAAGCCCGCGTCCACGGCCTCCTTCAGCTTCGCCATGTCGAGCTCCGCGGGTGGCGCATCCTTCGGGAGGACGTCTCCCATGGGCCACGCGGTCGTGGCGGCGTCGGGGAGGCGCGGCCTCACCCACTCCGGCGTGAAGAAGACCGAGTCGTGGTTCACGGGCCGCGTGACGCATCCCTGGCTCTTGTAGTGCTTGGCGGCCAGGACGACCCCGGAGGGGAGGGTGAGGCGGACCTCCTGCCGGGCCCGGTCGATCACCGTGTCCACGACGAAGTGCCGCCACTCGTACGGGCCCGTGAAGTAGCCCACGTTCTCGGCCGCGTCCGCCGGGTCCAGCCCCGTGATGAACACCCCCGCGCACAGCGTCGCGGCGAAGCCCGAGGTGTGGTTCACGAGGGGGTCGCCGGGGGGCGCCACCCACTTCGTCGGGAGCTCGAGCGACTTGCCGCGGGCGATGAGGGCCGCCCGGGCGGAGTCCCTGCGGGCCGCCTCGGCCGAGTCGCGCAGCGAGGCGCCATGACGCGCCTGCATCGCCGAGTCGAGGGAGGCGGCGGACCGCCCCCCCTTCCCGCCTCCGGGACCGCAGGCGGAAGTCAGAACGGTCAGAAACAGAACGAGCACGGGTACGGAGCGACGAGTGCGCACGGGTCGGTCCTCCGGTCGGGGTCCGAGGAGCAGAGCCCGGGGACGATGGGGCGGGGGTTCGGGCGCGGCAAGAGCGGCTTCGAGCGACCCCGGAGCGACCGTGCCCGGCGGCCGCCCGCCGGAGGGGCGCCGCTCAGCCGGTGATCGGAAGCGTGACCTCGTCCAGCTCCACGGGGCCCCGGGTGAGCAGCACGCCGCCCTCCTCCGTGACCAGGACCGTGTCGGAATGCCGGAAGCCCCCGACGCCGGGCAGGTAGATGCCGGGCTCGACCGTGAACACCATCCCCGGCTCCACCGTTCGCTCGTAGCCCTCGGCCAGGTACGGGCCTTCGTGGCCCGTGACGCCGAGACCGTGACCCGTTCGATGAAGGAGGTAGGAGCCGTAGCCGGCCCGCTCGAACACGTCCCTCACCCGACGGTCCACCGCACTCATGTCGGCCCCCGGAACGGTGAGCTCGAGCGCCAGCCGCCGCGCCTCCAGCATGGTCTCGAACGGGCCCCGTGCGGCCTCGGGCACCCGCCCCAGAAAGAAGGTGCGCTCCACCTCCGCTCCGTAGCCGTTCACCACGCAATTGACCACCGAGACGTGCGGCCCGCCCGGCTCCATCGCCATGGCGAGGTCGGTGAAGTTGTGTGGATCGTGGGAGACGGCGGGTGGCTGGAAGACCGCGGTGAGCCGGGTGGCCAGCATGTTGGTGCTGGGCTCGTCCTCCAGGATGCGAGCCATCATCCACCGGGACGCCGCCGAAGCTATCTCCGGGAGCGTGACGCCGGGCCGCGCCCCGGCCAGGAGCCGTGCGTGCGCCTCGCTCACCAGCTCGCAACCGTATCGGAGGCGCCCCACCTCGTAGGCCGACTTGATCATGCGGACGTCTTCGAGGAGGTCCGTGGCGACGGCTTCCCCAGGGATCGCCTCGGCGACCTGGAGGGGGCACACCGGCTCCACGCCCACCCGGCCTCCGGACGCCAGGAGCGAACGCAGAGTCTCCGCCCACGTCTCCCCCGCCGGCGCGGGAAATTCCCGGTAGGGGACCAGGTCGAGCCTGCCCACCGCCCGCGCCTCCACGTGGGGCCGCTCGAGCCGGGGCATCAGGAAGCGCAGGGGCCCCTCGCGGTCCACCACGAGGAGGAAAGGTCTCTCGTGGATGAAGTTCGCGAAGTTCGTCAGATAGAGGACGTTCTCGGGGGCGGAGACCACGAGCTGGTCGAAGTCCTCCTCGGCCATACGCCGCCGCACGCGGGCCAGACGATCCTCCATCTCGCTCGACGGAGGTGGAGCGTGGATCGGATCGGGGAGCACGGTCATCCTGCCTTCGGGTCGAGGGTCGGGGAAGCGAGCCGGGTGCGCACGCGCCAACGTGGAGCGTGGCCGAAGACCTCGTCAAGCGGCCGGTCTCTTGCAAACGTCCGCCCGGCCGCTCCATCCTGCGCCACGCACTCCGGTCTCGCCGTCCCGCATGGTCCTGCAAGGGAGCCGCGACATGAATCCGCGCACCTTCGCGCCGGCCCGGGTGTGGGCCTGCCTCGCCCGCACCGCTCAGTCCCTCGCGCTCGCCGCCCCGTTCCTGGCGGTGACGCTCCCCTCCCCGGCCGCGGCCCAGTTCTTCGGCCGCCGGACGCCGCCGCCGAAGCCGGACACGGTCGCCTTCTCGGCCATGAAGGCGCGCTCCATCGGGCCGGCCACCATGAGCGGCCGCATCGGGGACGTGGTCGGGATCCCGGGCATGCACGACACCCTGTTCGTGGGGGCGGCGACGGGCGGCGTGTGGGAGAGCACGGACAACGGGACCACCTTCAAGCCCATCTTCGACGACGAGCCCGTCCTCTCGGTCGGGGAGATCGCGGTCCATCCCACCAACCACGACGTGATCTGGGTCGGGACGGGGGAGGACAACCCGCGGAACTCGGTCGGCATGGGCGAGGGCATGTTCCGGAGCGCGGATGGCGGGAAGACGTGGCAGCGCGCCGGACTCGAGAACAGCGAGCACATCGCACAGATCCTCCTGGACCCGGGGGACACGAGGACCGCCTGGGTGGCGGCCACCGGCCCCCTGTGGAATCCGGGCGGCCAGCGCGGCATCTACAAGACCACCGACGGCGGGCAGCACTGGAAGCTCGTCCTCGCTCCCGCCAACGACACCACGGGCGGGGTGGACCTGGCGATGGACCCGTCCAACCCGGACAAGATCATCGCCACGATGTGGCAGCGGATGCGCTGGCCCTACTTCTTCAAGTCCGGCGGTCCCGGGAGCGGCCTCTACCTCTCCTGGGACGGCGGAGAGACCTGGAAGCGGGAGACTTCGAAAGACGGGCTCCCCGAGGGCCCGCTCGGGAAGATCAACGTGGCCATCGCGCCCTCCGACCCCTCCATCGTGTACGCCCTCGTGGAAGCCAGGAAGACGCAGCTCCTGCGCTCGGAGGATGGCGGCGAGACCTGGAAGACGGTGAACACGAGCCAGGGCATAGGCAGCCGGCCTTTCTACTACAACCGGCTCCTGGTCGACCCGCAGGACCCCGACCGCGTCTACCACATCGCCGGCGACCTGAGCGTGAGCGATGACGCCGGGAAGACCTTCCACAGCATCGTGCGCGGCAAGGGCGTCCACGTGGACCACCACG
>CAYXHP010000036.1:0-5153 GCA_964465015.1 uncultured Gemmatimonadota bacterium | reverse complement strand
GCTTGATCCGGCCGTCCGTTCCGTCCCCTACTCGGTGCGAGCGCCGAACGCGATCCCGGCCCAGGGCCAGTGGCGACGCCGAGAGCCTGGATCGCCGCGATCTCGAGCTCGGATTCGGTGGATTCCGCCTCGACGGAAGTTGCCCGTACCCGTACCTGGCGGCGAGTTGCACCGGCTCGAGGTCGAGGACCCCCGGCCCGCCTCCTACGGTTCGCCCTCGGGGGGCTGCCTCCGCGGCCCCCTACTCGTCTGGCAGGATCTCCGGCGGAGGGGGGGCGCACGCCGCGGCCCACGCCCACGAGATGCACGCCCTCGCCCAGGAGTCCGGACGGCGCGCGCTCAGGCGCCTGCGAACACCTCGATCAGGACCACGGCCGCGCCGGGCGCCACCAGCTGGACGTGGTCCCGGATGTCTTCGAGGTGGTGCTCGACGTCCTCCCTGGCGATCCCGGGAGGCGCGTAGACCGTGAACACGACGTCCTCGGTGTCGGGCCGTATCCTGGTCCTTCGGTCCGGCCCGTAGAGGATGCAGGAGATGGGGCCGAGCCGGTCGCGGATCATCATGTCCCCGGCCTTCAGGACCTGTTCTTCCCCGTTCATCCGGAGGTAGCTCTCCGCCCCCGTCGCGACCTCGATTCGGAGGGGACTTTCGACGGCGTTCCAGTCGTGGCCCGCCGTGAGGAGGAGGTTCCTGAGCTCGGCCATGAACATGGCCTCGACGAGCGCCGCGATGCTGGGGATCGACTTCCCCTTGAACGCGACCGATTCCAGCTGATGCTGGACGTGGTAGGTCTTACCGAAGCGACGGTAGTAGGCGTCGTACGCGGCGAGCACCGGGTGCCTTCGCAGGCTGTCGCGATTCTCGGACGCGTACCGGGCCCGGAGCTCCTCCTCCAGGGCCGCCTTCTTCCGGCCCAGCTCCGGGTGCCGGTCCGGATTCCTGACCCCGCGCATGGCGAGGACGCCGACCAGCGCATCCGGGTATTCGTCCTTCCAGGCGGCCGAAATCTCGAGCATGACGGCTCCTGTTCGGCTCCCTGCCGACTTCGGACTCCCGTCGTCCATCGGAGCGACGCCGAGCGGCGCCGCCCGTACCGCCCAACGCCACATGACTGGACGGCAGCGAGAAAGGTGGTGGGGGCTCGGCGCCCCCACCACCCCGGGGCCACGCGGGGCTACGGCCCGACGGGCGGCGCCACGGGCGTGAGGCCGTGGCGGAGCATGATCGCGGTCATCTTCGCCCGGTCCGGCGGCCCGCCGGCCGCCTCGTTGATGACCTGGGCGGACTCACGGAAGTACTGGGGACCGATGGCGGCCGGCGTGATCACGCACAGCGCCTTCACGTCCTCGCTCCCGTGGTTGTCGAACCGGTGGATGGCGCCGCGCGGGATGCACAGGGCCTGGCCGGGACCGACGTCGAAGCGCTTGCCGTCCACCGTCCAGGTCAGCACGCCCTCGACTCCGTAGACCGTCTCCTCGTAGTGATCGTGGCTGTGGGCCGGAGCCGCCAGGCGCTGGGCACCCGGCACCAGGAGGTCGAAGGCGGCGATGCTGCCGGAGGACTCCTCCCCCGTGATCAGGAACCGGACGGTCAGGGGGCCGAGGCGGATCGTCTCGTCGGCGGGATCGACCTGGAGGTCGAGGGGCTGCGTGATCATGGGACTCTTCTTTCGCGTGGGGGGCCGAGGCCCTTATGTTGTAAACGCAATTTACTGATCCACACTGTAAATGGAGTTTACTTTTGTGTCAACCCCCCCGTCGAGCACCCCTCGACCCCTGGCCCCCGAGCACATGCTGATCGGCGCCCTGCTGCGGGTCCCGGCCCAGGCCATTCACCGCCGTCTCATCTCCGAGCTCAACGCGGCGGGCTTCGAGGAGCTGCGCCTGCCGCACATGCAGGTGCTGCAGTACCCGGGCCCGGACGGGGCGCACCCCACCACGCTCGCCGAGCGCGCCGGCGTGAGCAGGCAGGCCATGAACCAGCTGCTCGGGAGTCTCGAAGGGGCCGGGTACATCGTCCGCTCGGACGACCCCGAGGATGGCCGCGCCCGACTCGTCCGGTTCACCGACCGGGGGCGCGCGGCCTACGCGAAGATCCTCGAGATCCTCCGGGGCATCGAGCGGGAATGGAGCGCCGAGCTGGGGGCCCGGCGCTTCGCGGAGCTCAAGGAGCTCCTGCTCGCGGTTGGGGAGAGCCCGCTGGTGGGATGAGTCCCGGCCGGGCAGCCTCGACCGCCGCCGGTGCTATCGACGCGAGCGATCCACCTGCGCCCGCCGACAGGGCAGATCGAGCAGGACCGACACGCCGCCGCCACTCCGATCGGAGATCCCGAGATGGTGGTCCGGACCGTACATGCGTGCGAGGCGGGCCTGGACGATCTTGAGCCCGAGCCCCTTGCGGTCCCTGGCATGCCAGTCTTCCGGCAAGCCCCGGCCGTTGTCGTCGATCCGAATGTGGAGGCGTCCGCCGCTTCGTCGACCCTCCACCCGGAGCCACGGATCTTCCCGCATCACATCCAGCCCGTGCCGGAGCGCATTCTCGACCAGCGGCTGAAGCACGAGCGCGGGTACCGCGATCTCCAGCGTATCGGGTACCGCGCGGATGTAAGCCGTGATCGGACGGCTTCGACGAATCCCCTCGATCTTCACATAACGGTCCACGAACGCCAGCTCGTCTCGGAGCGACACCTCATCGCCCGGATTGGTGGCCAGGATGTGACGCAGCATGTCACCCAGCTCGGCCACCAGCTTCACGGCGGTCCCGCGCTCCCCCTTCCGGACCACCATGCCCAGGTTGTGGAGGGAGTTGAGCAAGAAGTGCGTGGGAAGACGGTGTTCGAGGATCTCGAGCTCGAGAGCATCGAGCTGCGCGTTCCGCAGACCGGTCCCCGCCTCATCCGGGCGGGATCCGAGCGCCAGGATGGCGTGATATCGCCCTTCCCGTCTGGCCATCGGACGAAGCGACAGTACGAGGTCCACCTTGGAGCCGTCCTTGCGACGGTGGGTCATCCGGTATCCTTCGATGACCTCGCCCGACAGGACGCGCGCCCTCAGGCTCGCGAACAGGGCCGCGTGCTCGGGCAGGATCGCCGGTAGAGGTCGGCCCACGACCTCCGATTCCGGCCAACCCAGAATGGCTTCCGCACCCCGGTTCCAGATCAGGACCCGGCCCTCGGGATCGATGGCGGCAAAGAACACGGTCTCGCTGAGGAGAAGCGTCCTGGTCACGCCTTCGGGTCGCACAACCGAACTGCCCAGGTCGATCATCGAGACTCCCCTCACACGAGTCCGGTCCTCGACCCCGCTCTTCGGGAATCCACCCCTCGAACGAGAGGGTCTGGAGCGGGCGCCCTGAAGCGCACCCTCACACTCCGGTGCCCTGTCTTTCGCAGTGCGCCATAGGCAACGCCCGTACCGGAATGATGCATCACTGTAACCCATTACACGGACATATCTTACGTTATATGTCGGAGACAGATCTTCGCGTCACGCCTGTCCGCTCGTGGGATGGAGCGTCCGGAATTGGACGATTCTACCGGATCCGGTCACCCCGACGACCTCCGGCCATGGCGACCTCCGGACGAGTCGGATGGCCCATCGAAACCTACTCGTCTCGCAGGATCTCCTGTGGCGGGGTGCGGGCGGCCGCGGAGGCGGGGCGGGCGCACGCCGCGGCGCCGACGGCCGTGAACAGGACCAGCACGGCGAGCAGCGTCACCGGGTCGAACGCTCCGACCCCGTAGAGCTGGGAGGCGAGCACGCGCCCCGCGCCCAGGCCGAGCAGGACGCCGAGACCCAGGCCCACGCCCACCAGACGCAGGCCCTCTCGCAGGACCAGCTGGCGAATGCGGCCGGTCGTCGCCCCGAGCGCGACCCGGATCCCCAGCTCCCGGCGCCGCTGGATCACCGAGAAGGCGATGACGCCGTACAGCCCCAGCGCCGCGAGCAGCAGGGCCGCGGCCCCGAACGCGGCGAGCGCGGCCGAGCCGACGCTCCATTGGAAATCGTTCTCCCGCACGATCGCGGACATGGGCCGGATCGTCACCGGAAGATCGGGATCCACCTGCGCCAGCGCGCGCCGGACCCGGTCGGTCAGGGCCGCCGGGCGTCCGGAGCGGACCGAGGCGACCAGGAAGCGGCGCCGGCCCTGGCCGAAGGGTCGGTAGATCACGGGTCGAAGGTCTCCGGTCAGGTCCGCCTGCCGCACGTCGCCGGCGACACCGACCACCACCGCCTCCACGGGACCCCCGTCCGCCTCCAGGCGCAGCGTCCGTCCGAGCGGGCTCTCACCCGGCCACCGGCGCTCCGCCATGCCGCGGCTCACGACGACGGGCTGCGGGACGGCCGCTCCGTCCTCCGGCAGGAGGTCACGCCCGGCCACGAGCGGGATGCCCGCCGCGTCCAGGTAGCCGGGCGATGCCTCGACGTCCAGGGCGACCGGCCACTGTTTCGACTCCTCCCGGCCGGCTCCCCGCGGAGCGTACTGGATGCTCGTGCTCTCGTGGTTGAGCGGCAGCGGGTCGACGGCGGCGGCCGAGCGCACGCCGGGAATCGACGCGAGGGACGTGATGGCCCGGTCGTAGAACGACTCCACCGCCTTCCGATCGGGATAGGAGAGGGCCGGCGGCGAGGCCTCCACCACCAGCAGACGATCGGCCCGGAACCCGACATCCACCTCCTGGACCGCCATGAAGCTCCGGATCATCAGGCCCGCCGTCACGAGTAGCACGACCGCCATGGCGACCTGGGCCACGACCAGGATCCGGCGCGCCCGCAGCGAGCGGCGGCCGCTGCCGGAGCCGACGCCTTCCCGAAGCGAGCGGACCAGGTCGCCCCGGGCGGCCCCGAACGCGGGAGCCAGTCCGAACACCAGCGGCGTCACCAGCGTGAGCCCGCACGCGAACAGCAACACCCTTCCGTCCAGGCGGGCCGTGCCGACGCGGTACAGGGCCTCGGGCAGAACCGGGCCCAGGGCGCGGATGGCGGCGACGCTGAGAGACAGGCCGAGCCCACCACCCAGGGCGGCGAGCAGGAGGCTCTCGGCCGAGAACTGCCGGGCCAGCCTTCCCCGGCTGGCGCCCAGCGCCCTGCGGATCGCCACTTCCCTGGTCCGGGCCGTGGTCCGCGCCAGCGTGAGGCTCGCGATGTTGACG
>CAYXHP010000035.1:0-22987 GCA_964465015.1 uncultured Gemmatimonadota bacterium | reverse complement strand
GTTCGCTCTCCCCATGCGGGGAAACCTGCTCCTCCTGTTCGGGGCCGCCGGTCTCTACATGGTCGTGGCGCTGGGGGTGGGCCTGTGGATCTCCACGGTCGTCCAGACGCAGCAGCAGGCCATGTTCCTCACCTTCTTCGTCATGATGCTGTACGTGTTCATGAGCGGCTTCATGACGCCGGTCGAGAGCATGCCTGGCTGGGCCCAGGCGCTGACCGAGCTCAACCCCGTCCGCCACTTCCTCCTGATCATGCGGGGAATCCTGCTCAAGGGAGCGGGCTTCGCCGACCTGTGGCGGCCGCTGGCCGCGCTGGGCGTCATGGCCGTGACCGTGCTCACCCTGGCACTGCGGCAGTACTCGAAGACGACGGGATAGGGCGGAGGCGGCCGGCCGCGAGCACACCGCCGATCCGGGGAGCGCGGACCCGGTGGCCGCGGACCGCGGCCGCACCGGGCCCGCCTTGCCGCCGGACCGCGATGGTCCTACCATCGGCGGAACTCTGGATTTAGGTCCCCAGAATAGTCCGCCCCCGATTCTCCAGCCGGGAGACCCCGCATGTCCCGCTCGATCACGCGTCGCGCGTCCATCCTCCTCACCGCCGGGCTCGTGGCGGCCGGCGGCGCCGCTTGCGGTCCCTCCGGCGCCGGCTCCGGGAGCGGCGAGGCGTCCACGGCGACCGGCTCCGGGTCCCAGGGCACCATCGCGGTGGTCGCCCGTGACTATGCGCTCCAGGCTCCCGACTCCATCCCCTCGGGCTGGGTGACCTTCCGGTTCGAGAACCAGGGGAAGGAGACGCACTTCTTCGTGCTGCACCACATGCCCGACACCGTGACCATGGAGCAATACATGGCCGTCGCTCCGCTGTTCGACAGCGTCATGAGCGTCCTGCGAAGCGGGGGCACGAAGGAGGATGCAGGCCAGCTCCTGGTGCAGGGCCTCCCGGCCTGGTTCGCGGACGTGCACGAGATGGGCGGCGCCGGCCTCGTCTCCCCGGGGGGGAGCACCGAGGTGACCGAGCAGCTCACGCCGGGGAACTACTTCATGGAGTGCTACGTGAGGAACGCCGAGGGCCGCTTCCACGGCGAGCTCGGGATGGTGCGCCACGTCACGGTCACCGGCGTCGCCTCGGGAGGCACGGAGCCCGAGGCCGACCTCCATCTGACCGTTTCGAGCCAGGGCATCGCCATGGAGGGGACCCCGAGCGCCGGAGACCACGTGGTCTCCGTCCACTACCAGGAGCAACCGCAGGGGCTGGCGGGCTACGATGCCCACCTGGTGCGGCTCGAGGAGGGACAGAGCGTCGACGACGTGGTCCCCTGGATGGACTGGATGAGCGTGAAGGGCCTCGAGACGCCGGCGCCGGCCACGTTCCTGGGCGGCGTCCAGGAGATGCCCACCGGCAACACCTCCTACGTGCGAGTGAGGCTCACGCCCGGCCGATACGCCTGGATCTCGGAGCTGGGAGCCGACCAGGGGATGGTGAAGCCGTTCACGGTGGAGTGACGGCCGATCCTCGGCTCCGCCGTGCCGTCCCGGCGGCCGGCGCCGAGCCGTCGTGCGCGGGCGGCCGACCTACATTCCCAGGTAGCCGTCCGGCGCCAGGGAGGTGGCCAGCATCACCGAGTTGATGTCCCGGTGGTCCGTCCAGGTGGCCGAGCGCCGGTGGTCCGACTCCACCCAGAACGCTTCGATCTTCCCGCGCAGGCCCAGGTGGCGCCGGAGCGGCTCGAAGGCGGTGGGCGAGGCGCTCAGGTGCGATGAGGCGGCCTCCCGACCCATCCGCGAGACGGCGGCGAGGCCGATGGAGAGTCCGAGCTCCCGGAACGGCAGACGGGCCTCCGCCGGGCGCTCGAGCGCCCGGGTGCGATCGAAGGCGTCGAGGCTCCAGCGCGCCTGGTCGAGCACCGCGGTGAGCACGCCCCCGCCGGCCGGGCGTCCGACCGCCGCCAGTTGCAGAAGGCGATACCCATCGGTGAGGAGTCCCCCGATGCCGAGCGCGTCGGCCGTCGCCCACGTCCCGTCCCGGCACATCGCCTCGAGCTCCGTCGTCTCGCGGGCCAGGGTCCCCGACCCCCGGTCCGGCGTCATGCGCGCCTCCATCGCCCGCAGGGCGCTCAGCGTGACGAAGCCGTCGAGCGCGTCGTGCTGTCCGGTGGACGCCACGAGCGGACGCTCGAGGTCGGTGCTCATCTTCCAGTGGATCGAGGGAGGGGTCCCCGGCGCTCGGGACCGGACGAAGGCCCGGTGGGCCGAGGAGGCCAGCTCCACGGCCCACTGGAGGTACCGAGGATCTCCCGTCACCCCGGACACGCGCCCGAGGGCCCACATCCAGCGCGTGAGATAGTGGTAGTACTGCCCGTCACGGTCCCATTCGGCGTCGGGATCGTACGGCTCGCCCGGGGCGCGCTCGGGCCGACTCTTGCCGATGCGGAGCCCGCCGGCCGTCGGGTGACGCCCGCCCTCCGCCTCGGAGAGGCCGCTGATCCAGCCCGTGCGCCGGTCATCGTCGCGGAAGCGGCCGAGCACGTGGTGGACCTGGTCCACGAGCCGGACGGCCAGGGCCAGCGGACGGCGCTCATCGAGCGCCTGGTAGAGCCCCAGGTAGTTGCACACCGCGAACGCATCGGTCCACAGGTAGCGGCGCGGGGGCTCCTCGCCCTCCAGGCCGGTGGAGCCGGCGAACCAGTCCATGATCCGCCGGGCCGCGTCGAGGCGGTCGTCCCGAGTCATGCGACAACCTAACGCCGCGCCGCCCGGCTCTCAGCCCCCGGAGCGGCCACCCGAGCCCGGGCGCGCCAGCGGAAGGCATCGACGGGCGGGCCGCGATCCGGCGCGGGAGCCCGCCCACTCACCACCGGAGGTCGCCGCCCAGTCCCACGGTGACGTAGCCGAGGGGGCCGGCCACGTGGTCCCGGCTCAAGTTCGAGTGCCAGCGCATCTCCAGGTGGAGGGCCGGACCGATCGGGCGGGGCGACCAGCGCGCGCCCGCGCCGATCGAGTAGCCGGCCAGGTTCACACCCGACCACGAGTAGTAGCCGAGGCCGCCGACACCGTACGGCTGAAGCCGGCCGTGCACCGGACTCACACGGAGCACTCCGCCCGCATGCCATACGTGCCCCGCGAGCGACACGCTGACGTCGCACAGACCCGCGGTATCGGCGGGCACCCCGCGTCCGCCGGCCGAGGAGCACGGAACGTGGGTCACCGTGGTTCGGCTTCCGAGCCCGTGCCACCCGAACTCCGGGCCGAGGGCGAGGGGACCCAGCACCACCTGGTAGGAGAGATCGCCGCCCACCCCGGACCCGTCGGCCTCGCTCCCATGCCGGGACCAGGCTCCGGTCGCGCTGAGCTGACCGATGGCCGCGGGGGCCGCCGCGCGGGCGTCGACCCAGCGAGGCACCGTCCCCCCGATGACCGCTCCCAGGCCTCCACCGCCCACCGCGCCGGACAGGAGGCCGAGCCCCGCGCCCACGAGGATGTCGGTGCCGGTACTCGCGCAGCTCTCCGTCTCGCACAGGGCGCCCACCACCAGGCCGACCAGCGCCCCGCCCGCCGCCCCACCGATCCCGCCCGCGATCGCGCCGATCCGCAGACCCGTACCCACGGATCGACCGCGGGCTCGAAGATCGCTCACCGTGTCGAACGCCACCGGGCCGCCCCGTCCCCGCAGCCGAAGCCCATCCTCGCTCACCGAGACGAGACGCCCGGAGGCGTGCCGGCCCGACCGCAGGTCGAGCCGGACCGGAGTGGAGGGTGCAAGGCGGTCGGCCGCCGCCCGCAGGGAGTCGGGACTCGCCTGGGCGGCGAGCGCGCAGGGCGGCCATCCAGCGAGCAGGAGCATCGGCCAAACGAGCACCGATCGCGGGCTGGCGGTCATGGCACACCTCGTCGCGAAGCTGCGCGGTATTCGCGGCCGAACCCGCGATCAGCCCTCCAGTCTCCAGAACTCGCCCGTGAGCCCGACCGCCCGGAACGTGGCCTCCATCTCCCGGACCGTGGGCCGCTCGAAGTCGCGCTCCAACCGTCCGGAGTACCAGCGGCGGGCCAGCTCGTAGCACTGCGCGGCCGGCATCACCTCGCCCCTGGCCTGCTTTCGCTTCGCACACCAGCGCTCCACGTGTTCTTCCGACCGGAAGAGAAGAAGCGTCGCTCAGGTGAAACCGATGTTGACCCAGAACCGCCGCGGCGGCACCGCGAAGTGAACGACGGCGTCCGTGGGCTCGAGCTCGCCATCTCTCGTGACGAGACGGAGCGGAGCGGAGCAGTCCGGGCAGCGCGTCTCGGTCTCCGCGTCACGGCCGAGGAGGGCCGGGATCGCCATGGCGTCCCACGCGCAGTTGGCGCGATAGGTCGTGTCTCCGGCCCGGACCGGGAACAGGGTCGGGACGGCCGAGAACGGATGGGCCATCCAGATCTTGGTCGTCCCCGGAACGAGCACCAGCTGGCGGTCGGCCCCCAGCCGGCGAAGAGCCGCCTCGACGTCGGTCTCCGGGGCGCCGACCGCGTCCGACAGCTCCTCGACCGTGGGAGCGGCTCCCGTGGCGACCATGTGCCGGTAGACCTCGAACCGGACCTCGCGGTGCAGGCTCATCTCGCCTCCCTCGTCACGAACCGTCTCACAGGTCGTCTGGTTCCGACCCCTCCGGAGCCAGGAGCCGACCCCGGTACACGGTGACCGCACTCCCCACGGCCACGAAGGCCGAGCGTGGCCGGCCCGAAAGCACCTTGCCGAACTCCGGCCCGTACAGTCTCGCCGCGGGGCCACGGAACAGCGCCCGGTCCGCCTCCCACACGAGCCAGCGCGGATGATCCACCCGGTACTCCAGCGTGCCTCCGGCCCGCTGGCGCGTGTAGCCCCAGTAGTGCTCGGTGATGAACTCGGCCTCGCTCCCGGGCTCCAGCGTCCGGGCGGGTCCCTCGATCTCGGCCCCGAGGCCGAACGGCGCGCCCTCGAACCGCCAGCTGTAGACCACCTGTCCCCCCTCCGCCGGGTCGAGGGCGATGGAGTGATCCATGGGAACGGCCAGATAGGGCTCGCCGTAGACACGCCGGGCCACGGCCGCGACCAGGCGCCGGGGCACGAGCTCCCGGACGAACACCACGGCCCTCCTCGTCTCGCCACTCACCCTTCGGCGCACGTAGAAGCGGAGGTTCACCTCCTCGAACGTGCGGTGCCGCGGGACCGGAACGCCGCCCACGCGCGTGTCCCGGAACAGGAAGCCCACCAGGCTCACCAGGTGCTCGCCCTTCCACGCATCGAGCTCCGTGCCGGCGGGCACCAGCGGCTCCAGGAGGGCCGCCGGGCAGGCCCAGCTCACCAGCACCAGGCTCTCCCAGCGGGCGGTCAGAAAAGGGCGCGGAGCGGAGGAGGGCACGCGCATCGCTCCTCGGTCGGGGGAGAGACCGGCGCGACGAATGACCCCGGCTGGACTCGAACCAGCGGCCTCGGGATTAGGAATCCCGCGCTCTATCCACCTGAGCTACGGGGTCGTGGGTCGGCCGGAAGGTAATACGACGGGAACGGCCGCGCGTGCCCTCGGACGGGCGACTCCGCTCGCAACCTCGAGGTCCGCCGTGGGAGGCGCGAGAGGCGGCCAGCGCCGATCGCGCCGGACGCTCGGCCGCAAGCCGGTGTTCCTACAGCCCCTTCTCGAACCAGTGCTCGGCGTAGGGGTCGTCGTTGAAGGCGGCGACTTCCCGGTAGCCGGAGGTGCGGTAGAGACGGATGGCCTCGGTCAGGGTGCCGTTCGTCTCGAGGCGGAGGGCCGAGAAGCCGAGCTCCCGCGCCTCTGCCTCCAGCCGCTCCAGCATGAGCCGCCCGAGGCCGAGTCCCCGCATCGAGTCGTCCACCCACATGCGCTTGATCGAGGACGTCTCGGACGAGAGCCCCTTCACGGCGCCGCACGCCACCGGACGGCCGTCCACGGTGGCCACCAGGAAGGCGCCGCGCGGCGGGACGAGGTCGGCATCGTCGGCGGGGAGGCTGGCCCCGGGGTCGAAGCCGCGCGGGAAGCGCTCGGCGAGCTCGTCGAAGTAGCGTTGCACGCACCAGCGCGCCTCGGGGCCGGCCGGGTCCACGCGCTCGACCCACACGCCCGACCGCCGGAGCAGGCGGACGGCCTCGGCCATGGCTTCGACCAGCCGCTGTCGCTGCGAGGCCGAGAGGGGCTCGAGGATCCCCTCCGCGACCCGGTCGGCGCGCCGGTCGAGCTCCTCGTACTCGGCCAGGCCGGCCGCGGTCGGGCGGGCGCGGCGGACGCGCTCATCGTCCGTCCCGGGCTCGAGCTCGACGAGCCCGCGGCGGACGAGCGAGTGCACCAGGCGGCTCAGGTAACCCGAGTCGAGGCCGAGGACCGAGCGGAGCTCCCGAAGCGTGGCGCCCTCCCGCCCCATCTCCCACAGCACGCGGGACTCGCCCAGCGGTCGGTCGCGCCCCAGGAAGCGGTCCTCCAGTGCGCCGGCTCGCTGGGTGACCAGCCGGTTGAAGCGGCGGACGATGGCGACCTGCCCGTCAGACATATCTGACTTTAGTCAGATGATATGGGGGGCGCAAGTCCCGTGAGACGCCCGGCACGGATCGGATCCCGGCCCTCGTCCGAGGTCCGACGGCGGGGCCGGGGCTGCCTGCCCGGCGGGAAGGAAGGCCTGGCGCTAGCTCCCGCCGGAGGCGCTGTCGGCGGGGAGGAGCTCGGGCCGCACGGCGACGATGAGCGCGCCCTCGTCCCGAGCGAGCTGGCTGCTCCCGAGGACGACCGTCTTCCCAAGCGGGACCGTGAGCGAGGTGCTGAGGATCGCCGGCGCACCCGGCGCGTCGGCGAGATGCACGCGCAGATCCGCCTCGCCCCCCTGTGGACCTGCCCGCACCCGGTCGAGGACGACGTAGATCATGAGGGAGCGACCGTCGGCTCTCACCCGGGTGCTGGTCTGGCCGCCGTCGGCCACGGTCAGAGGCACCTCGTCGAGCAGCCGATAGCCCCGGTAGCGGAAGAGTCCCTTGAGGAGCGAGTCGAGCGAGGCGATCCGGGGGTCGGGCGCCGAGGCGCCGTCCGCTTCGATGAGCTGGAAGTGGAAGCGAACGTTCGGAGCCGGGCGATCGTACTGCTTCAGGACGGCCGCGATCCGATCCAGGTTGTCGGGCGTCTCCCGCACCGTGAGGCCACCGTCGAAGACGCTCATGGTGCCCGGCGCGCCGGGACGCGCGCTGTAGACGTACGGCTGGATGATGGACTCGGCTCGGGATGGCTTCAGGTAGCTGAGGGAGAACGTGCGCGTCTGGAGCGCAGGAACGCCCGGCCGGCAGCCGGCCGCCGGGATGGCTAGCGTCACCACCAGGGCCACCAGAAGCATCCGAACGGACCGGTTCCGCTCTCGGTTCCGAGCCATCACATCACCCTCCCTTCGGGGCGGAGAAGAACCACACCACTGCCACCGCTGGATCGCGCGTCTGAAACACGGCCACACGCTGGCCCGGCGCCACCCGGACCCGGAGTCCGGGCTCGAACGCCGAGTCGGACTCCGGGAATCCGGTGGCCGCGGTGGGACCGGAGGCGAAGGTCCCGGCGGGCGGACCCGACGGCCGTCGCGCGGCCACGGCCTCCCGGCCGGAGGTCGGACTCGCGGCGTGGCCGGAACCCGCGTCGGCGGTGGGACGGCCCGGCCCTCGGAATGGGCCTCCGGGCCACGCCAGCACGAGTCCCGTCAGCGCAGCCGCCGCGGCCAGCGGCACGAGCACGCGGGGAAGGAGCCGGCGAACGGAGACGGGCGCCGCCGGGGCGCTCCCCGGCGAAGCCATCGGCACCGTGCCGTGATGACGCTCCGGCGTGAAGCGCTCGGCGGCGTCGTCGGCGGCTGGCCCCTCCGGACCGGCGCCCCGGAGCCCGGCCAGGCCGTTCAGCGCCTCCGCGAGGGCTTCCGTGTCCGCCAGGAGCGCCGCGGCGCGGGCCCTGCAGGCCGGGCACGACCGGAGGTGGACGGCCAGCGCGCTGTCGCCGACCCCCTCGAGCTCGGTCGGATCGCACTCGAGCAGCTCCCGGCGCGCCGCTTCACATTCCACGACCGTAACCCTCCTCGAGCTCGGGATGGAGGTCCAGGATTCGGGCGCGCACGGCCCGCCGCGCGCGGAGCAGGTGCACGCGAACGGTGACGGGGCTCAATCCCAGCATCTCGGCCACCTCCCCGGCCTCGCGGCCCTCGAGATCCACCAGCGAGAACACCTCTCTCTGGCGCGCGGGCAGCTCCGCGAAGAAACGCCGCACCAGCGCGGCCACCCGCCCCGCGTACAATCGGTCGATCCCATCCCGCTCCTGGGCTCGTAGCGCTTCCAGTCGTCCATCGACCTCGTCCAGGGCCACCGGCTCGCGGCCCCGTTCCCGCGCCATGGAGACCGCCTCGTTGGCGGTGATCCGGTACAGCCACGTTTCGAACCGGGACTCCCCGCGGAAGCCCCCCAGGCTCCGGTGGAGCCTCAGCCGGACGCGCTGCGCGAGCTCGTCCGCGCGGTCCGCGTCTCCGGTGCACACCAGCGCCCAGCGCGCCAGGCGAGGCTCGACGCCCGCCACGAGGCGGCCAAACGCCTCATCGCCACCGGTCTGGGCCGCCTCGACGAGCCCACGGAGCGACGCCTCGCCTGCGAGCGAATCGGTCAGCTCTCGCTCCCGTTCGGTATTTCTGCCGGGCGCACGGTCATGGGACGCGCCCGGAGCGTCGGGCGTTTACGCGGCGCGGGACTCCGCTCGCCTCCCGCGCGGCGCGGCGCGCCCCCGGGCGCCCCTCCGGCCACACTCCGATCGCGACCCGAGCGCCGGGAGCCGACACCGTCTCCGGTCTTGTCTCCCGAGCGCCGCATCGTATAGACTGTGCTCGCGATCCCCCGTTCCGGGGCGCGGCCGGAGACCGGCCGTAGTCGCCCGGCCGGGCCGCTCACCCCCCATGGGAGGACCGTGATGGCGACCTACGAGGTGCACTACAAGGACGGGACGGTGGAGACGGTGGAGGCGGATCGCCTCGCGCCCACCAAGGACGGCAAGCACTACGTCCTGCTCGATCCGGACGAGGAAATCGTCGGCTACATCCCGTGCTCGGAGATCCGCAAGGTCCTCAAGGTCTGACGCCGGTCTTCATCCGGCGTCCCCTCACTTCCCCCGGCCGAACAGGTTGAGGAGCAGCGTCAGGACGACGCTGAGGAGGATCATCCAGCCGAGCGGCACGTAGACGGCCCAGTCCTTCCCCTTCCACACCAGGTCGCCCGGCAGGCGGCCGATCCCCAGACGCCCGGCCAGGATCAAGAGGAGTCCGATCGCCGCCAGGGAGGCGCCCATCACGAGGAGCGCCTTGCCGAGTTGTCCGATCACGCCTCCTCCGAGGAGACGGCCGGCTCCCCGTAGGCTCGGCCCGCCGTCGCTCCCGTGTCCAGGCTCCCCGGGTCGGTCGCGGTTCCCAGGATGCGCCGCGGGTGCGTGTAGACGTTGAGGCGGTCGCCCCTCGCGAAGCCGGCGGCCGTGATCCCCAGGTCGTCGGCCATCTCCAGCGCCAGGGAGGTGGGCGCGGCCTTCGAGACCAGGACGGGCGACCCCATCTTGGCGACCTTGAGGACGATCTCCGAGGAGATCCGGCCGCTGAACACGACCACGCGAGTGGCCGGATCGACCCCCTCGCGCAGCGCCCAGCCGTACAGCTTGTCGAGGGTGTTGTGCCGGCCGATGTCGGTGCGCACGACCTGCAGCCGTCCATCCACGGCCAGGCCGGCGTTGTGGACGCCGCCCGTCCTCCCGAACACGGGGGAGGCGGCCCGGAGCTCCTCCATGAGGCGAAGACAGCCGGCCGCGTCGATCGACAGGTCCGACCGGACTCGTCGGGCGGTGCGGGCGTCGTTGGCCAGGTAGAAGCCGGTGCGACTCTTCCCGCAGCACGAGCCGACGTATCGCTTTCCGAACAGGGCCTGCTCGAGCTCCGCGTCGCGCTCCGGCGCCTGGACCACCGCGCGGCCGCGGTCCTCGTCCACGAAGAACCGCTCCAGGGGCTCGCCGCGGCGAAGGATGCCCTCGGCGGTCAGAAAACCGAGCGCCAGCTCGTCCAGGTGGGACGGTGAGCACACGAGAGTGGCGAGCTCGCGGCCGTTCACGACGAGCGTGAGCGGGTGCTCGGAGGCGACCTCCTCGGTCTCCCGGCGGACGCTGTCCCCGCCGTCCTCGACCCTCCACGCCTCGCGGCGCGAGGTGAGTTCGTGGTCCTGGCTGTGGCTCGTCATCGCGCTCGGAGCTCCCGGTGGGCGTGCGATGAAAGCTACGCCGGCCGCCCGCGCGTGATCCAGCGTCCGGCCTCGCGTCGATCGCCCCCCTCGAGCCGGCTGGAAGGGCGGGCTGGGCGACTCGCGGCGGCCGGATCCCACCCGGGGGTGACGCCCCGCCCGGATCGCCACGAGGAGCTCGGCGCGCCGGTCGCGGTTTTGCCCACGGACGAGCGCCGCTCTACCGTGCGCCCATGACCGATGGACCGAGTCCGGCGGCGGCGCACGGCGAGACCGAGCTCCGGGGGAGCTTCGTCGTCCTGGCGGGCGGGGGCAGCGTCCGCATGGGACGCGACAAGGCGAGGCTGGAGGTGGGCGGCCGTCCCCTCCTCCTCCGGCTCCTGGAGGTCGGACGCGAGGCGTGCCGGGAAGGCATCGTGGTCACGGACCGGCCGGGCGGCTACGACGACCTCCTCTCCGGATGGGCGCGTCAGGGATGGCCCCTGCGGACCGCGTGCGACCGGAGCCCCGGCCTCGGGCCGGTCGCAGGCCTGGAAGCCGGCCTCGACGCCGCCTCGGAGCCCTCCTCCTTCGTGGCCGCGTGCGACCTTCCGTGGCTCGGGCCGGCGTTCGTCCGCGGGCTCGTGGAAGCGCTCGAGGGCACGCGCGGAGAGGGCGACCCGGATCGGGCTTCGCGCACGGCCGGCGGCGCACGCGGACCCGCGTCCCGTCCGCGGGCCACGCCCGCGGACGGGCGGCCACGGGCCGTCGTCCCGGTGCGCGAGGGCCGCGACCAGCCGCTGTGCGCGGCGTACGAGACGCGCGCCGCCGCCGCGGCGGCGGATTGCCTCGAGGCGGGCGAGGCCGCCGTGGGCGCCTTCCTGGACCGGCTCGCCGTGCGGCGCCTGGGCGAAGCGGAGCTGGCGGCCCTCGTCGGCCGCGAGGAGGCACTCCGGGGCACCACCGACGTGGACCGGCCCGCCGACCTGCTGGCGCTTCTCGGCCCGGACGCCCCCCAGGCTGTCCTCGACCCGGAACACGCGGACCCCCGAAACGACCCGAACGACCCAGACGACCCGAACGACTCGAACGACTCGAACGACCCGAACGGAGGCATACGATGAGCGAGGAGAGGAAGCTCCAGGTCGAGCTCGAGCTGGTGGACGGCTTCGAGTTCCTGGTGCGGTTCGGTGACGGCTGGGAGGATCTCGTCATGGACGAGCCCGAGCCGCTCGGAGGGGCGGCCGGTCCCGGCGCCTCGCGGGTGCTGTCGGCCGCGATCGGTAACTGCCTGAGCGCCAGCCTCCTCTTCTGCCTCCAGAAGTCGAAGCTCCGTCCGGCGGGGCTGCGCACCGCGGTCAGCACGTCCGTGACGCGGAACGAGCAGGGGCGGCTGCGGATCGGGGGCGCCTCGGTGGAGATCCACGTCTCGATGGGCGAGGGCGGCGACCCGAAGCGGCTGGAGAAGTGCCTCTCGACCTTCGAGGACTTCTGCATCGTCACCCAGAGCGTGCGCCGGGGAATCGACGTCGAAGTGTCGGTCTTCGACCAGGACGGACGCACGCTCCACCACGCGGAATCGGGCGGCGGGGAGAGCTGAGGACCCGGCCGGGCCGGTCCGTGGTATAAGGCTCACTACAATCGTCGTCGATACGTGCCCACCACCCGTGGACGCCCGAGCCCGTGGGGGGGCCGGAGGGGGACCCGGAGCACGCGATTCCCGACCAGGACGGCGTCGACGACGTGTGGGTTCGGGTGACCGGGAGCGGAGCGCAGACGGGAGGCTGACATGGTCGAACGAGGCGGTCGGCTCGTGACCGGGGCCGCGGCCCTGGTCTTCCTCGCCGCTCTCGGCGGCGCCCGGCCGGTGGCCGCCCAGGGCCACGACTACGGGTCGGCCCCGCGGGGCCGGCTCGGGATCGCGGGGGACCTGGCCCTGCCGGTGGGCCAGTTTCACGACTACGTGGCCAACGGTATCGGCCTGCGCGGATTCGGGCTCCTGTCCCTGGACCCGTACGGCATCCTGGGTCTCAGGCTCGATGGTAGCTTCGTGGTCTACGGACACCGGAGCCGGGTCGTGCCGCTCAGCCCCACCGTGCCCCTCCTGGACGTCCGCGTGAACACGGACAACCAGATCGTGTTCGGGTCGCTGGGCCCCCAGTTCACCTTTCCGATCGGGCCGGTGCGACCGTTCGTGCGCGGCGGGCTCGGCCTCTCCTACTTCGTCACCACGACCTCGGCCAAGGGGACCTCCAACTTCACGTCCTTCGCGCAGACGCGGAACGAGCACGACACCAAGCTCGCGCTGGAAGGGGGCGCGGGCCTGTGGATCCATCTGGGGGGCCATCGGACCCCGATCGACCTGTCGCTGGAGGCCACGTACGTCCACAACGGGCGCGCGCGCTACCTCCGCAAGGAGAGCATCTCGTACCACCCGGACGGCTCGGTCACGGTGACCCCGGTCGAGAGCGGCGCCAACCTGATGACCCTGAACCTGGGCGTGGTGTTCGGGATCCGCTGAGCGGAGCGGGCGCGCCTCTCGGGGCGCCGGGGCCCCCGGCCGAGCCCGCTCAGCCCCCGAACCTGATCCCCCGCCGCTCGCGGCCCAGCCCGGCCACGATGGCGCCCAGCACGAAGACCACTCCCGCGGAGACCGCCATCGAGCGGGCGTAGGTCATGTGCTCGGCCACGCGGGACTGGATCCAGGGCATGAAGCCGGCCAGGCCCGCCCCGCACTGGTAGGCGAAGCCGGGCAGGAAGCCCCGCACGCCGTCCGGCGAGAGCTCGGTGATGTGGGCCGGGATCACGCCCCACGCGCCCTGCACCATGAACTGCATCACGAACCCGCCGATCCACAGCGGGACCAGCGCCGGAGAGAAGGCCCACAGCGGGATGGCCACGAGGGCCAGCACGAGCGCGCCGATGATGGCGCGCCGGCGGCCGATCCGGTCCGAGATGTAGCCGGTCACGATCCCCCCCGCGATCGCTCCCACCATGGTGAACGCGGTCAGCGTGGCCCGCGCCTCCGGAGTGAAGCCCCAGTCGCGCTGCAGGAAGGTGGGATACAGGTCCTGCGTGCCGTGGGAGATCGCGTTCATCAACGTCATGAGGAGCGTGATGTAGAGGAACAGCTTCCAGTTGGCGCCGATCTCCCCGAACAGGGACCTCCACGTGGTGTGGCGTGACCGCTCCCAGACCTCGGACTCCTTCACCTTGGAGCGCACGTACAGGGCGAGGAGCGCCGGCAGGCCGCCGATGAAGAACATCGGCCGCCAGCCCACGTGCGGGAACACGAGGAAGTAGCAGGCCGCGGCCAGGAGATAGCCGAACGCGTACCCCTCCTGCAGCAGCCCCGAGAGGATCCCGCGCCGCCCCGACGGCGCCTTCTCCATCGCCAGCGAGGCTCCGACGCCCCACTCGGCTCCCATCCCGATCCCGAACAGCGCCCGCAGCACGAGGAAGACGCCGTAGCTGGGCGCCAGGCCGGTGAGAACCTCGATGATGGAGAAGAAGACGAGGTCCAGGATGAGCGGCAGACGCCGGCCGTAGCGGTCGGCGACGAGCCCGAAAACGAACGCGCCCACGGGCCGGAACGCGAGGGTGAGGAGGAGCGCGAACGCCATGTCCGCATCCGAGCGTCCGAACTCCTTCCCGATCGCCGTGAGGGTGAAGACGACGAGAAAGAAGTCGAAGGCGTCGAGCGTCCAGCCCAGGAACCCGGCCAGGACGGCCGGGCGGTGATCCGGGGCTTCACCCGTGGGAGGAGGCGGGGCCGTTCCGAGCGTCGATTCCATGCGTCAGCTCCCCGTCCACACGTCGTCGGAGCGGTCGACTTCGGGGAAGTCGTGCGCGGCGTCCAGCTCCACCTTCGTCACCTTCCCCCCGGCCGAGTGGCTCGTCGTCATGGTTCCCTTCCCCCCGAACCATACCGAGGCCGGCTCGCGCCAGTGCACCTGCGTCCCGCCCTCCAGCGTGGCCGTCACGTCCACCGGCGCGTACAGCTCGCCCCGGTTCTCCACCGTCACGGTGACCTGGCCGCCGCCCTGCTCGACCTTCGTCACCGCCTGGTCCAGCCGTCCCCGGCCGAAGAACCACGGCCCCCAGAACCACCCCAGGTCCCGCCCCGTCACGTCGTCGAACGTCTCGAAGAAGTCGTACGGCGTCGGGTGTCGGTACGACCACCTCCGGATGTAGGCCCGGTACGCCTTCCGGAACGTGGCATCCCCCAGGATCGAGCGCAGCGCCCACAGGGTCGCCGAAGGCTTGTCGTACGCCTCGACCCCGTAGCCGGCGTCGGCGACCCCGAACGAATTGGCCGGCGCCATCATCGGCAGGTCCTCGTCGGCCCGGGTCACGAAATGGACGTATCCGTCCTGAGACTCCCGGAGGCCCTCGCCCTGCATGGAGTCGGGGAGGAAGGCGTCGGTGGCGAAGAAGGTGTCGAACGTGTTGAGCCCTTCATCCTGCCACCCGTAGCGCGTCTCGTTCGACCCCACGAGCATCGGGAACCACTCGTGACCGATCTCGTGGGCGCTGACCTCGTCCTCGCGGTACAGGCCCGAATAGGCGCCCACGAAGACGGTCATCGGGTACTCCATGCCGCCCGAGCCGCCCTCGGTCTCGGTGAGCTGCGGGTAGGGATAGGGCACCATGAGGCTCGAGTGCTTCTCGAGCGCCGAGCGCGCCATGTCCGCCACCTGGTCGAAGCGTGGCGCGCCCTGCCGGTAGAACACGTTCACCGCCGCGTACCGGCCGTGGGCCGAGTCCACCAGCGCCCGCGTGGCATCCCACTGGTAGTGGTCCCCGAACGAGAAAGCCACGTCCCGCACGCTGTCCGCCTCGAACGTCCACGTCAGCGCTTCGCCCGGCGACCCCCGCGTCGCCGTCCCGGCCCCGAACTCGCCCGCCGTGAGGACGTGCACCACCCCGTCCGTCTTCGAGGCTCGCTCCAGCGCGCTCCGCTCCTTCGCCGTCAACACGTCCGCGGGGTCCTGCAGGGTCCCCGTCCCCCCCACGATGTAGCCGGCCGGCAGCGTGACGCTGTACCGGAAGTTCCCGTAATCCAGATAGAACTCGCCCGTGCCCATGTACTGCTGGGTGTCCCAGCCGTGCACGTCATCGTACACGGCGATCTGCGGGTACCACTGCGCGATCTGCGCCGTGCCCGGGTCCTGCATCCCCATGCGGGGCGCGTACGAGCCCGGGATCGTGAAGTGCCAGTCCACGTCGAAGACGGCGGTGTCCCCGGGGGCGAGTGGATGCGGCAGGGGCACGTACATCAGGGTGCTCCGAATCCGCGCGCCGCGGTGTCCCGGTGCCATGCCGCCGGCGGCCTGGCCCGTCAGGTCTCCGGGCACCGCGACCGGCTCGCCCTGGGCCACCAGCCGCTCCATGACCAGGCCGTGGGTGGTCTCCTCGGGCGAGGCCGGGCTCTCCCTCGCCGGCCACGGGCTCATGAGGTTCTGGTACAGGTGGAAGACCACGATCCCCAGGGTGTCCGGCGAGCGGTTGTGATAGACCACGCGCTCGCTCCCGTCCAGGAGGGAGTCGCGGGGCGAGATCCGCACGTGGATGTCGTAGTCCGCCCCGTTCTGCCAGTACTTCGCTCCCGGAGCCCCGGTGCGGCTCCGGGTCCCGGCCCTCAGCGCCCGCAGGTAGGGCACGGGCAGGACCGGGCCCGGGCGGACGAGCGCGGCCGCGCCCTGCGCGGACCCTCCGTGGTCCCCTCCTCCCGCCTGCTGGGCCGAGGTCGGCGCCGGGGCGGCCGCCACGAGTCCGATCACCACGAGCGAAGCGAGCCTCACGCTCATTTCTCTCTCCCTGGCTGTAGCGAACCCACGATCCGAGCCGCCAACGGCGGCCGGCCGGGGACTGTACCCACTTCCGACGATACGCACTCCCGACGACGAGGAGGACACCATGCGCAAGACGATGTGGATGGCCGGCATCCTGGCCCTGTCGCTGGGCCTTCCCGCCACGGCGGCCGCCCAGCAGGCGCCGGCCCCGCGGCCCGACCGGGCGCGGGCGGCGCCCCGCGTACACGCGCGTCGGCCCGGCGCCCGGAGCGCCGCCCGGCACCTCCGCCGCGACGTCCGCGGCCTCCGCGTCCGCCGGCGCGATATCCGTCGCGAACGGTGGGACCTGCGCCGCGATCGCCGCATCCGGGCGCGCGCGATCCGCCCCGGAATCCGGCGCGGCCTGACCCGTCACATCCGGTCCGATCGCCGCGAGCTACGCCGCGACCACAGGGCCCTGCGCTGGCAGCGGCGCGACCTGCGCCGGCACACCCGGCACGTCCGCCGCCGGCTCCGCGCGCGGCACGGGCCCTACATCTGAGCCGCGGATCACACATACAGGACGGGGGCGGGCCGCGGCAGGGGCCCGCGCTCCCGCCCTCACCTCACGGCAGCTTCGTCTCCCTCACCCGGATCGGGCCTCCCGTGACCAGGACGGGCAGCCCGGCCTGGCCGGCCGCCCGGTCGTAGGTGGCCACGCCGCCGCTCAGGATCCCGTTGAACTGCTGGATGTACGCGTCCTCCTGCGCGCCGAGCGCCTGCATCTGAACCTCCACCGCGGGCCGCGGCGGTGACGCGTAACCGAACGCCAGCGCGAAGCGCAGGCCGGTCAGCCTGTCCCGGAAGCGGCTCAGGTAGTGAATGTCGTCCTCGGACGCGCGCTCCTGTACCTGCGTGTTGTACAGGCTGTCCTCCAGGACCTGGAGGCTCCTCCGCACCGAGTCCGCCTTCGCCAGCGCCGGCTTCACGGCGGAGTCGTCCGCGCGGTCGGCGCTCTTCACGGCCTGGTGCACGTGCCCGATCTGGTCCTTCAGCGACTCGATGCGGTTCAGCATCCGGTTGAGCGCCGAGATGCGGTTCGTGAGCTCGAGTCCGGCCTTCGTCTGGGCCCGGAAGTCGGCCATGTCGGCCGGATGGCCCGGATCGGGAGCCACCTTCACCGTCTGCTTCCGGGTCACGCCGTTGGCGGTCACGGCCACGGTGTAGGTACCGGGCACCACCGGCGGCCCGACGTTGAAGCGCGACATGTAGCCACCACCGCCGCCGCCGGCCATCTCGAGCCGGGCGGGACCGTCGTAGTGGAGGTTCCATTCGTACCGGTCGAAACCCGCGCTTCCGGGTGCCTTGCCGGTGGCGATCGTGTCGCCCGAGGCGTCGAGCACGGCCACCTGCGCCTGGCCGGCGCCGCTCCCGCCAGCGCGGCCCGCGCGGCCGCCTCGCGATCCACCCGGAACGCCCCGACCGGAGGCCCCACCCGACGGACCGCCGCTCTTCCGGGCCACGTCCTCGGGCAGGTAGTAGTCGATGATCGCGCCGCGCGGCGGCGAGTCCACCCGATACCGGGAAGCCTCGGGATGCCGGAGCGGACGGCCCGCGTCGAAGGTGGCCGTGGCCACCGGGAAGAGCTGGAAGCTGTCCGCCGCCGCCGCATCGTAGTCTTCGAGCGGGGTGAGACCGTTCAGCACGAAGAGTCCGCGGCCGTGCGTGGCGACCAGCAGGTCGTGATCCCGCCTCACGAACCCGACATCCCACACGGGCGCGGTGGGGAAACCACCATGGAAGCGGTTCCAGGTCGCCCCGTCGTCGCGCGAGTAGTAGAGGGCGTTGTCGGTGCCGAGCACCAGGAAGCCCTTCCGGTTCGGTGACTCGCGCACGACGTGCGCCGAGCCGAACGCCGGCAGGCCCTTCGCGATCGGCGTCCAGGACTTCCCGTAGTCGCTCGTCCTGAAGACGTAAGGGTGGTTGTCGTCGTACATGTGGTAGTCCACCGCCACGTACGCGGTACCGGCGTCGTAGGGCGACACCCCCACCTGGTAGACCCGGCCGCCGTCGATCCTCGGGCGCCCGGGCATGTTGTGTCCCACCTCGGTCCACGTCTTTCCGCCGTCGCGGGTGACCTGCACCAGGCCGTCGTCGGTGCCCACCCAGATCACACTGTCGGGCGCGGTCGGGGCCAGGGTGACCGAGATGATCGTGTTGTAGGTCTCGGCCCCGCTGATGTCGTACTGGATCGGACCACCCGGCACGACCTGCTTGTCCTTCTCGTTGCGCGTGAGGTCGGGACTCACCGGCTGCCAGTGGTCGCCGCCGTCGGTGCTCTCGAAGAGCACGTTGGCGCCGATGTACACGGTGTTCGCGTCGTGCGGCGAGACCGCGATGGGGCTCGTCCAGTTGAACCGGTACTCGAGCTGCGAGGGAGCCATGTCGCTCACGCTCGGCAGGTAGGGCTGAATGGACTTTCGCACGCCCGTGGCCTTGTCGAGGCGCGAGATGGAGCCATTCTGTGAATCGGTGTAGATGATGTTCGAGTCGCTGGGCGCCGCCACGGCGTACTCGCCGTCCCCACCGGTGACCGTGTACCAGTCCTGGCCGCTTCCACCGCTGGAGGGACCGCACCAGGCGCTGTTGTCCTGGAGGCCTCCGCACAGGGTGTACGGGTCGTTGCCATCCGCCGAGACCATGTAGAACTGCTCGATCGGCAGGTTGTTCAGGAAGGTCCAGCTCTTCCCACCGTTCCGGGTCAGGAACGCACCGCCGTCGTTGCCCTGGATCATCCGGTCGGGGTCCTTGGGGTCGATCCACAGGGCGTGGTGGTCCACGTGCACGCCCTGGTCGATGGCGTGGGCGGTGTGGCCGCCATCGTTGGACATCATGAGCTGGAATCCGGAGAAGTACACCCGGTTCTCATCGTCCGGGGCCACGTTGACCTGCGAGAAGTAGAAGGGCCGTACGTCCAGGGCGTGGTCGTCGCTCACCATGTGCCAGTGGTCGCCCAGGTCCTCGGAGGACCACAGCATGCCCTTCTTCGCCTCGACGAGCGCGTAGGCGTGGTCGGGGTTCGTGGGCGCGATGCCGAGCGCGATGCGACCCAGCGGACCGTCGGGGAGCCCCTGGGAGAGCTTCGTCCAGTGCTCTCCTCCGTCCGTCGAGCGATAGATGCCGCTCCCGGCACCGCCGTCGTTCAGCGTCCACGGGAGACGCTGCATCTGCCACATCGCCGCCAGCAGCACGCGCGGATTACCGGGGTCCATGACGAGATCGATGGCGCCCGTCGTGTCGTTGACGAACAGCACCTTGCGCCACGTCTTGCCGCCGTCGGTGGTCTTGAACACGCCGCGCTCGGGATTGGGCGTCCACGCATGTCCGACCGCGGCCACGAAGACCTCGTCGGGATCGTCGGGGCTCACCACGATGCGCTCGATCTGGCCGACATCCTCGAGTCCCCTGGGCTCCCACGTCTTCCCGGCGTCGGGAGAGAAATAGACGCCGTGCCCGTTCGTGATGTCATTGCGGATGTTGGCCTCCCCGGTACCGACCCACACGAGGCTCGGATTGGAGGGGGCCAGCGCCACGGCTCCGATGGACGAGACCGGCTGCTGCGCGAACACGGCCTTCCAGCTGTCCCCGGCGTCGGTGGTCTTCCACACTCCGCCGCCCGCCGATCCGACGTAGTAGACCCCGGGTTTCCCCGGTACGCCGACCACCGAGCTCACCCGCCCACCGGCCACGGACGGGCCGATGTTGCGAAACGAGATGCTGGCCAGCGTGTCGGGCGGGGCGTGGGTCCGTCCGGATTGCGCGTGCCCCGCGGAGGGGAGGGCGAGAACGGCGGTGAGGAGGAGGGTGCCGAGGGTGGTGTGAATCCTGGTGCCGCGTATTCCGCTCGTCGGAACCGGCTCGTCGTCCATCGATGTGTCTCCTTGTGGTGTGTCCCCACGCCCTTCGCCGCGGCCGAACGCGAGCCGGCCGGAGCGGAGGGCGCGCCAATATGCGATGCCCCGCCTCCCGCGCTCAACGGATGCGAAGCGCCGCGCCCGACGTCGTTCGTGCGACGTCAGCGCGTTCCAACCACGGGACGCGGCGTGGTGTCGCAAGACTGCGAGCGGAAACGATGGGCGCCGACGCTTCGTAGGGAGCATCGGGCGCCGTCGCGTCCTGGGCGGCATGGCGCCGAGACCGCCACGCTGCACAACAGTTGAAGGGAGCTGAGCGATGAAGGTGCAGGAGACGAAGACGTTGGCCGCGGTCGTCATGTTGGCGGGCGGCGCCGGCCTGACCCTGGTCGGGGCCCCGACGGCTGCCGCCGCGCGGGCGGCGGTGGTGGCCCCGGTCCCCGGCGTCACAGCGGTGCCGCAGCAAGGAGAGCGCTACGAGCTCTCCGGGTCGTCGGTCCGGATCTTCGACCTGGCCGGACACGTCCGGGTGGTCCCCGGGCAGGGCGATCACGTCGTGGTCCTCGTGCAGCGAAGCGGCCATGACGCGTCGCAGCTGGAGGTGCATGCCGACCAGGACGCCGGGACGCTGACCATCGATGTCCCGGGGGACCGCCTGGTCTATCCGGCCCTCGGGAGCCACTCCAACTCCGACGTGCGGGTGGGCGAGGGCGGCTTCTTCGGCAGCGGACGGCGCATCCGGGTGCGTGGCTCGGGCTCCGGGCCCGAGGCGTGGGCCGACCTCACGGTGCAGGTGCCCTCGGGCCACGCCGTGACCCGGATCGGCCTCGGGGTCGGCAAGCTGGACGCGAAGGACGTGGCCGCCGCGCTGGACCTCCACTCGGGGTCCGGGGACGTGACGGCCGACGGGATCGGTGGCGCGCTCACCGCGCACACGGGCTCGGGCGACGTGAACGTGACGCGGTCGGGCGACGCTCTCGAGGTGCGCACCGGATCGGGTGACGTGACGGTGGAGGACGTGGCCAAAGACGCCGACATCGGCACCGGCTCGGGCGACGTGCACATCTCGGGCAAAGTCGGAGGCTCCCTGCAGGCCCACACCGGATCCGGTGACGTCACCGCCGATGACGTAGCGGGAGACCAGCTGGACGTCCGCACGGGATCGGGCGAGATCGACATCGGCAGCACCCGGGCGCGCGATGTGTCGCTGCACGCCGGGAGCGGCGGCGTGCGCGCCCGGCTCTCCCGGGCTCCCACCTCGCTGCGGGTGGACACGGGATCGGGCGACGTGGAGCTGGGCATCCCCTCGGACATCGACGCCGACCTGGCCATCGACACGGGGAGCGGCGACATCACGAGCGATCTTCCGATCCAGATGACCCGCTACAGCCACCAGCATTTCCGCGGAAAGCTCGGCAGCGGCGGACCCGAGTTCGTGATCCGCACCGGATCGGGAGACGTGCGGCTGACTTCGGCGGGCGGCGGAATGAGCCGGGGCGGCTGACCTGCGCGCCACCCCGGGCCGCGACCGGCGTGGCGTTCCGGTCCCGGGAGCAAGAGCGAGCGAGAGCTTTCGCCCTGCGCCAACCGGCCCGTCCGGATCCGTCCGGACGGGCCGGCCTCGCGCTCAGCCGGCTCCCGCCCCGCCCCCCTCCCAGCCGTGCCCCAGGCGGCCCAACATCTCCTTGAGGAACGCCTCCCGACCCTTGAGCTCGTCTCGGAAGTCCTTGCTGTCGGTGTCGGCGATCTCCATGCGAAGCTCGGACAGGTAGGCGCTCAGGATCCGCTCCAGCATCCGCGCCTCCCGCTCGTTCAGCTCGATTTGCACGCCTGCGCTCTCCTTTCGGCTCTCTGGCCTATCGTCGGATCGACTCTCGCTCCCGGCCGCCGGAGGCTACATCGCTCCCGTCGGCGCTGACTTCACTCCCAGCTCGTAGGCCAGGAACGACCAGATGTCGGCCGTCTGCGCGATCCGCTTGTCGGTGGGCATGTACCCGTGGCTGGTCTCGGTCTCCACGCGGATGAGGATCGGGTTGTCGCAGCCCTGCGCGTGCTGCATGGCGGCCGCGAACTTGTAGGAATGACTGGGCACGACCCGGTCGTCGTGGTCGGCCGTGGTAATGATCGTGGGCGGGTAGCAGGTGCCCACCTTCGTGTTCTGCACCGGCGAGAACGTGTACAGCCACTGGAAGGCCGTCGAGTCGTCCGACGAGCCGTACTCCGGCACCCAGCCGATGCCGGCCGAGAACTTCTGGTAGCGCAGCATGTCCATCACGCCGGCGCCCGCGTAGGCCGCCCCGAACAGGTTCGGGCGCTCCGTGACGCTCGCGCCCACCAGCAGGCCTCCGTTCGAGTATCCCTCGATGGCCAGATGGTCCTTCGTTCCGTAACCGTGGCTCTCCAGGTACTTGGCCGCCCAGGCGAAGTCGTCGAACACGTTCTGCTTGTGGCCCAGCATGCCGGCCTCGTGCCACGCCTGGCCGTATTCGCCGCCGCCACGCAGGGTGGCCACGGCGTACACCCCGCCCAGCTCCAGCCACATGGCCGTCGTGGGGCTGAACGAGGGCGTCACGCTGATGTCGAATCCGCCGTAACCATACAGCACGGTGGGGTTCTGGCCGTCGAGCACGATCCCCTTCCTCGCCGTGATGAACATCGGGATCCGCGTACCGTCCTTCGACCGGTAGAAGACCTGCTTGGTCTCGTACCTGGACGGGTCGAAGGCCACCTTGGGCTTGAAGAAGGTGGTCCGCTTCCCGGTGTCCAGGTCGTAGCGGTAGGTGGTGGTCGGATACAGGAAGGAGCTGAACGAGTAGAACAGCTCCGGGCTGTCCTCGTGTCCGACCAGGCCACGCACCGTCCCGATTCCGGGCAGCTCCAGCTCTCCCTGCTTCGTCCCGTCACGGGCGTAGATGTCCACCTGGCTCTTCACGTCGACCAGGTACTGCGCCAGGACCCGGCCTCCGATGATCGTGCTCCCGCTGATCACGTTCTCACCCTCGGGAACGACCACGCGCCAGTGTTCCGGAGAGGGGTCGGTGAGGGCTGCGGCGACGATCTCGTTCTTGGGCGC
>CAYXHP010000034.1:0-23543 GCA_964465015.1 uncultured Gemmatimonadota bacterium | reverse complement strand
ATCTTCTTGGCGATCTCGGTCACCGTGGGTGGCAGCTCGGAGTGCGCGCCATGACACCCGACGCACGTGGGCGCCGCGAAGTTCTGATCCTGGAAGAGGGCCACGCCGTGGGCGCTGTTGCGGAACTGCGCGAACTGGTCCGTGCGAATGTGGTACTTCGCCATGAGCTTCGGGTCCGAATGGCAGCTCGCGCAGGTCCCGGGAATGTTCGTGGGATAGACGCGGCTACGGGCATCGTAGGGTGGGTAGATGATGTGCGTGCCGTGGCAGTCCGTGCACGTCGGCACGTCCTTGTTGTGCTGTCCGAACAGCAGCTGGCCGTGCTGGCTGGAGCGGAACTGGGCCAGCTGACCGGTGGGCAGGTCGTATTCGCGCATCTTGTCGGGGTCCGAGTGGCACGAGCCGCACAGCTCGGCGGTGGCCACTTTGTCCGGCTTGCCGACGAAGTGACCGCTATGTCCCTGGGGCAGCGTCACGGCGGCCGGGTCACCGCCGTGGCAGCTCACGCAGGTGACGCCGTGCTCCGCATGGACCCCCTCGGTCGCAGCCCTTCGCTGTGCCGCATGGCAGGCCAGGCAGCCGTTGGCCGTGTCGGCCGCGGCTCCGGGGACCCTGGCCCGGAGTGTCTCGACGACACGCCCGGCAGGGCGAACCGAAGTCGGTCCTCCCGCCGCGGGCGCGGCGGCGAGGACGGCCGTCAGCACCGCCGTCAGCGCCGCAGTCCTCATGGCGCGCCTCCCGGATTCGTCGTGTCGGATCCGGTCTCCGCCGGCCGTTGGGCGGGCGCGATGTGGGGCAGGGGAGCGCCCGGCGTAGCCCCGGTGGGCTGCCGCTGGAACGGCGTCAGCTCACCCGAGGTGGCCGTCGGAATGGAGCGAAGCCGCCGCCCGGCACCCCAGGCGGCCGCGAAGGTCAGGAAGAACAGGACGCCCAGGGCGGCCACGATCGGTCGGCGCCGAAGCCGTCTCTCGGGAGAACGGTCGAAGATCGGCAGGAGCACCATCCCGGCTCCGAGCAACAGGAACGCGCCGAAGCCCCAGCCGCCCAGGTAGTAGATCAGGGCTCGAGAGACGTCGGCCAGGATCCAGGTCGAGAACAGCATCCCCGGGGGCTGCGCGGGGTTGGCCGGAGCGGCGACCGGGCGGGGGAACAGGAGGGCGGCCGTCAGGGCCACGGCCACGACGAGCGTTCCGGCGACCACCATGCGCAGGAAGTGATACGGGAAGAACGGAACGCCCGTCCCGTTCGGCTGGTGCGCGCGCACGCGGGGCGCTACGCCGTGCTTCCGTACCAGGGCGAAGTGCAGGGCCAGAAGGCCCAGCACCAGCCACGGGAGCACGATGACGTGAATGGCGAAGAACCGGCTCAGGGTGGCGCCGGAGACGATGGGGTCGGCCCGCAGGACCCGGACGAGCCCCCCGCCCACGACGGGCGTGCGTCCGAGGATGTCGAGTCCCTCGGTCACCGTCCAGTACGACCACTGGTCCCACGGCAGGAGGTAGCCGGTCGCGCCGAACGCGAACACGCTGAAGAGCAGAAGCACGCCCACGATCCAGTTGGTCTCGCGCGGAGGCTTGTAGGCGGCTCCGAAGAACACGCGGGCCATGTGCAGGAGGGCCACCAGAACGACCAGGTTCGCCGCCCACACGTGCAGGTCGCGCATGAGCCATCCGAAGGAGACGCCGGACACGATGTGCTGGATGCTCTGATAGGCTTCCTGTGCGGACGGGCGGTAGTAGAAGGACAGGAGCACGCCCGTCACCACGAGGATGATAAACAGGAGGTAGGCGATCCCGCCGAACGCCTGACGCCACCCCGCCTCCGGGGAGAGCCGGTGCCGCAAGGCCTTGCGGAAGGCTGCACCGATCGATAGCCGCGTGTCGATCGGACCGTACAACAGCCCGACGAAGCGGAGGATCACCAGCAGGCTCGCGTCGGTGCTGGCCTTGAGGTCGGCCCACAGTCGTGCGAACCACTGCCTGGCAGCCTTCGGGTCCCGGGGTGCCATGCTAGGGCCTCGCCACGTATACGATGCCATCACGGATGAACACCGGATAGCGCTGGAGGGGAATGGTAGAGAGCCCGCGCACTACGTTGCCACGGAGATCGTAAACGAGGTGCGTGCAGGGCGATACGATCCGCAGCGACGTCTCGTTCCAGCTCAAGATGCAGCCATCCGTCGGTGCCGTGCCCTGCAAGGCGGAGTAGGACTGGTCCCCCGTGCGGACTACGAGGATGACCTGGTCGCCCCAGTTGATGATGCGACTGCTGTTGACCGGGAAGCTGGTCTCCGGCGCGACCTGGTACGCCGGCTGGAGCTCCTCCAGCTGCAGCGGCCCGGAGGGAATCAGGTACAGCACCACCGCGAAAAGGGCGCCGACCAGCAGGAGACCCAGGCTGCCGGCCAGGACGTACTCGCCGAACGTCGGTTTCCAGATCGGTGCACCGGCCTGTGGGTTGGTATCCATCGTCAGGACGACGGCGGCTGGAAGGAGGGCATCGCCGCCCCGCCGAGGAGCCACTGGCCACCGGGGACGCGGCACACTCTCGAGCCCACCTCGTCGTTCGGAGTGCGGATCCGGACCGCCCAACCACTTCCTGGCTTCGGCATGCCCTCTCTTCGGTTCAGGGAAGGGCCGCACTCTCTCGGCCCAGTATACCTTCTCGGCAAGGCCACCGCACCCCGTCGTGGCTGCCAAAACCTCGTATTGAGTTGGGGTTCCGCTCCATGCAGGCCCGGATGCTTGGCGGACGGGACCGACGTCGGTCGCGACGGATCCGGACTAGCCGCCACCCTCGGTCGGAAGCGAGAAGTGACAGATCCCACAGGAGATCGTGCTGCGATCGGCGATACGGTTGGGGTCGAAGCCTGGACCGTGGGGGTTGATGCGGAATCCGAACTTGGCGCTGTGGCAGCGCAGACACGAGCTCTCCTGGTGACAGGCCACGCAGCTCTCAAGGTTCTGTCGGGCAGCGCGGCCGTGCACGATGAGCCAGTTGGGCTCGGCGTCGTGGAACGCCGGGCTCCCCGCCGTGCCCCCGCGACCGACTCCCATCTTCTCGTGGCATGCCAGGCAGAACGCCTGCGCCGAGTGACACTCTGAGCACTGGACCCGGCGGGCGAACGCATCCGCGCCGTGTTGCAGCACGTAGTCGGGCGGGTGGAAGCCCCCGGTCCGCGGCGGTGACGCGGGCTTCCGGGTGGCCCCGGACCCGGCGCCGCGGTCCGACCCGGGCGCCCCGGATCCGCTCGAGTCCGTGACCGGCGGAACCGTGTCCCCGACGGCGGTCGTCGCAAGCCGGGAGAGCGATGATGCGCCGAACCGGTTCTCGGTCCGTGTCGCCCGGTCGCTCTCCAGGGCGCCGCGACGCAGGGAGGCCAGGAACACGACCGGGCGGGGGCCGGTGCTCGGGCGACGAGGTCCGGTCGCCGGGCTGGCGCCGTGCGGCCGATCTCCCCGTGGCAGCAGGCTGGTGGGACCGTCCTGATCCCGCCCACCGCCAGAGCCACCGGTTCCGGGTGCCTTGAGGGCGGGCGAGGTGGGTACTCCGCCCTGGTGGCACGCCGTGCACTGGACCTCCGTGTGACATGACGAACAGGTGACGGCGCCGGCCGCGGCCGCCGCGCCGTGTGCGAGCGCGAAGCCAGGCCCGTGACCCGGCGGCGTGCCCTGGATCCGGATGCCCGTCGGACCTCCCTCGACCACCTGCGGCATCTGCGACAGGAAGCCCGCACGCGGTCCCTGGTGGCATGTGGCGCAGCTCGATGCGGCGTGACAGCTGGCGCAGGTGGACAGGGAGGTCCTCGCCGTCTTCGCATGCCCCAGGATCCAGTTGCCGTGCCGGTGGCTCGGAGGCTCGGGCCACTTGCCCTTCCGGCCGGCCTCGAGGCTCGCGATGCGGGCATCCGGAGCGAGCGCCTGGATCGGCGCGACGCTCGAGGCGTTCAGGTGACACCGGGTGCAGCTCTGGCGGGCGTGGCACACGGAGCAGGACGCGCCGGATGCGCTGGCCTTCGTGCCGTGGGTGAACAGGAAATCCGCCGAGTCGTGCCAGGTGGGCTTGGGAAAATCGGCGATGTCGGACGTCTTCAGCGCGGTGGCCTGGGCGACGGGCACGTGACAGGTGGCGCAGTCCGCGTTGCCCGACTGGTGATGCTCGGGCTGGTCGAAGCCGTGGCATTGGCTGCACAGGGCCGGTCGCGCCATGACCACCTGCATGCGCTTCGTGCCGCCTTCGGCCTGGTGGCAGGTCGTGCAGTCGTTGGGCGGCGCCCCGAGCTTCGCGAGGCCGGCGGCGTGCCGGGCGTGCGTGAAGCGGAGGTTGGTCCGCGGGTGCTCCGGCGTCGTCCATTCGATCTTGTGCACCGTCGTTCCGTCGTGGCACACCGAGCAGAACTCCGGTCCCACGGACAGCCACGTGGCCGAGTCACCCTTGAGGATCCCGGCATGGCAGCCGTCGCACGTCGGGAAGAGGCCCACGTGCGTGGCGTGCGGGAAAGGCCGCTGGACCATCGTGGTGTCCTGACCCGCGAGCGCGGATCCCGTACAGGGGGCGGCGACCGTCAGAACGATGGCGGTCGCGAGCGCCCACCGTGACATCGCGCGGCCGCTCACCGGCCGTAGCCCCGGAGCACCGAGTCCACGCTCGGCTCGGTGCCGAAGTGGTAGCCCACGCCGAGGAACATGCGGAACTGGGTCCAGTCCGAGACCGCCGGCCGGTCCGTGTAGTCCAGCCGGTAGAAGCCCGCGCTTCCGTTGAGGGACATCTGCCCGAGTGCCACGGATCCGATGAGCCCTCCGCCCGAGAGGCGCTGGTCACCCAGCCGGTACTCTCCGAAACTTCGCGTGGAGGTGGCCTGCAGGGCGACCCAGGTTCCGCTGCCGAAGCGACGGCCGGCCGACAGGTCTCCACCCATGTCGGCCGCCCCCGGACCGATGTCCGCCTGATAGCGACCGTTGACGAACCAGGGGCCCGCCGCCCAGTCGGCACCGCCGAAGGCGCGCCAGCCCGTGTCCTTGAAGTCGGCCAGGTTGCCACCGGCGGTGTTGGAGTTCTCGTACCAGCGGTAGCCTCCGCCGGCCTGGAGGCCGAGGCCCAGTGACGGGAGGCGCCACCCGATGCTGGCGCTTCCGCCATCGTAGCCCACGGGGCTGAACGCTCCCCAGATCGTCCACAGTGGGAAGAAGGGCCGGTAGTGGCGGTATTCGGCCGTCACGGCCACCCCGGGCCGGACCGGCAGCGACACACGCGCGTGGACCTGGTCGAGCTGCTGGAACGAGAAATCGTACCGACCCGAGACGTCCACGCTCGCCGGTCCCAGAAAGGCCTGCCCGGTCACGGCCGCACGCTCCGAATACAGCGCGTAGCGGTCGATCCGGACGACGCGCTCATACACCGCGCTGCCCGAGACCCGTTGGCCCGCGTGAGCCTTCGCCTCCGCGCCGAACACGAGGCCGCGGTCGTCCACCGCGAACGGTTCGGCATCGGAGATCAGCGAGCTCGTGAGGGGCGCATCCAGGTTCGGAGCCAGGTACCAGCCTCCGTACGCCTCGAGGCTCACGGGCTCGAGGCCGTCCCAGCGGGCCGAGAGCCCATCGTAGTTCCGGTAGCCCAGGCCGTCGATCCGGTCCTGACGGCCCGCCTGGAGGTGGAACCGGGACACGTCGTAGCTGAGGAAGGCGGTGAGCACCTCGAGCCGGTGACTGGAGAGCGGCCACTCTCCGTCGCTGCCGTACCAGCCACGAAGGTGCGCGTGCAGCGCCAGACCGCGGATACCGGGCCAGGCGGCCAGGCGGATCTCCTGCGTCACGGTGCTGAGCGAGCGGACGGCCCCGGATCCGTACCAGCGGCAGAAGTCGTTCGGGATGCAGGTCGCCACCGTGCCGTTGGCGAGCTGGCGGAGGAGTCCCTCGCCCGGGACCTTCGATTCCGGAAGGCTGTCCCGGACGAGCGGCCGGAGCTCGACGGAAGCGACGCCGGCCTGGACATCCGCCGTGTAACCCTGTGCCGCGCCGGCCGCCGGCAGCACGGCCCCGAGGAGAAGGGCCGCGATCCCTCCTCCGGCGACCCGCCACAAGGACATCCCTCTCCCATGCGGTGTTCGCTCGCACATTACGGTCACGGTCCCTGCGGGGTGGAGCTCGGGGGGGTGGCTGGAGCCAGGAGACGGGCGGCCCCGAAGGAGCCGCCCGCCTCGCTGGACTCTAGCACGACGGGCCTCAGTGAACCTTGCCCTTGCTCTTGATGTCCGTGATCTCGGTCTTGATCTGCTGCAGGTACGTGGGGCTCACGCTGGCCGCCGGATACGTGCTCGCCAGCTGGGCGATGCTCCCGTCCAGCAGCGCCGTGAGCAGGAACGGGTTGTGGACCGTCGAGGCCAGCAGGGGCACGTACTTGTTGGTGAACCCGTTCGGGTAGTAGCCAGTCTGGTTCTGGTCGTTCACCTCTTCCAGCCAGTTGGCCAGGTTGTAGTTGAACAGTGCTCCCTCCGCCGGCGTCAGGACTCCGTCGTTCGGATCGATCGCGCCACCGGCCTGGGTGCCGTTCGGATCGATCCGGTCGAGCATCGCCTTGACCGTGTCCGAGCGCTCCTGGACGAGGATGAGTCGCGAGATCAGCACCGAGCGCGTCGAGGAGGCGTCGCCGTGGCACCCCGAGGTCGTGCAGGCGTCGAAGCTGCGGGCCGTGGTCGTGATCGGGCAATCCAGCTCCCCGGACGGCACGCCGTTCTTGAGGCACGGGAGAGCGTTGAACGTGTGACCGACCGCCGAGAACGACGCACCCGTGTCCTTGAACTCCGTACTGAACGCGTGTACGTGACACGTCGTGCACAGGGTCGGGTTGGCCGTGCTGCCGTGCGTCCCATGGATCGAGTCGGCCTGCGTGAGGTCGAGGTTGGGCGGGAAGTAGCCGGCCGTCCCGATCAGGAGCTGTGCTTCGGGCGCCATGGGGCTCAGTCCGTACGGGCTCGCCCCGTTGGGGCTCGTCTCGTAGTTGTGGCACTGCGCGCACAGGTGCGTCTCGATCGAGCTCGTCTCGATCGGGAAGCGTAGCTGGTGCAGGTTCGGGCTCCCGTGTGGATCGTGGCACACGCCGCACACGATCGGGAGCGGATCCGTCGCGTCCTTCTCCTTGTACGGTCCGGTCACACCCCAGCGATTCAGCGCGCCCTGGCCGGTATGACAGCCCTGGCACTCCGCGGTCGTCGCCGCGTGTCCGGTGGGCCCGCCGTTGATGAACGTCGCGTGCTTGGAGAGCGCCCACTGCTCGATGAACGGATGGTGCGTGCCGTTGTGGCACTCCGCGCAGCCGTTCGTGAGGTTCGTCGTGTCGGTCTGCACCGCGAGCGACGGGATCGGCTGGGTCGCGTCCGGGTTGTTGACGTGCGTGAGCCCCGGTCCGTGGCAGCTCTCGCACTGGACGTCGTGATAGCGCGCGTCCTTGGTGGTCTCCCAGCCCGCCGAGTCGGTGACCGAGTTGCCGAGCTCGTTCACGGTGTGACACGAGCGGCAGGTGTCGTTGGCGTGACCCGACGCCTCGAGATCGGCCCACGCGCTCGCGTGCTTGGTCTTGATCCAGCTCGCCTGGACCCCGACGTGGCAGTCGCCGCACACGGTGGTCTTGGTCGTCGTGTCGCTGTAGCCGAGGAAGTCTCCCGCCGCGGTGGCGGGCTGCGTGAAGAAGGGCTTTTCCTTGAAGACCGTGACCCTGTCCGTGCAGCCGGTGGCCACGACGCCGCCGACCAGGACCAGGGCAGCCAGGGATCGTGAAAGCCAACGAGCGGGTCGCATAGAACGCTCCCAGATTCTGTAGGCTCGACACGCGCGACTGGATGGAGCCGTCGCGTCCACCGGGTCACCGAATTTCATTCCCGGGATCAACTGAACTTGTAGTGTCCCGGGGGCCGCCTCGCAACACTTCGCGCCTTCCGAACGCCGCCTCGGGTTCACCGGGGCTCCGCATCCCGCCGGAGGTCGCCTTGGTACATGTACCATAATTCACATGGCGCCACCTGCGGGCTGTCGGGAAGTTCCCGACCTGGCCCGTGGGGAAGAGACCGTGTGCGTGTCGCGGACTACAGACATCGAGGTGGGGGCTCTCCCGGCACCGGGGCGCCGCGGTGCGGTCGGGCGTCTCCCCACGACAGGAGTGGGGTTCTTCCCGACAGAGACCGCCCTCGCCGTTCCTCAGTCTTGGTATGCGTGACTCGGAGTGTGGCGAGCCGGTCGGGTCGCTCGTCATCCGGGTGCGGGCAGCTGGGTCCGGCGGGTGCGGGCTCGGTTCGTAGGAGCTCGTGGTCTCGCCGGGCACCTGGATCGACTCGACGGCCGGGCATGGGTTCGCCGCCTGGATTCGGGACATGACTGAGGCATCGTTGCTCGCAGCGGCGAGGGACATTAGCGTGAGATCCGGTCGTGCTGGTCGGAGTCGAGCAAGCGTGGCGTGGGGCGCCGAGCCCCGGGCCACGGCTGGCGGTGTCCTTACCGGCGGTCGGGTCCTTCAGCGACCGGTCGGGTCGGGCCTTCAATTCCGAAGGAGCGAGTGGCCATGAAGCGTCTACCTTCCGTCGGAGCCGTTCTCCTCGTGCTCGCGGTACTCCTGGCGGCACCTGCCGCGGCGCAGGAGAAGGAAGCGAAGCCGTCGAAGCACGAGGCCCCGGCCTGGACGACCCCACCCGTCGTCAAACACTCTCTGGAGGGGCGCAGCAACTGCCTGATGTGCCACTCCGGAAAGATGAAGAACGTGCCCGCCGTTCCGGAGAACCACGCCGGCCGCACGAACGACATGTGCCTCCTGTGCCATGCCGCGGATGCCGAGGTGCAGAAGACGGCGCCTCCGGCGATCCCGCACGAGCTGGAGGGGCGCAGCAACTGCCTGATGTGCCACAAGCCGGGCGCCATGAAGAACGTCCCGGACGCACCGGCGAGCCACGCGGGCCGGACGATTGCCATGTGCCCCGTGTGCCACAAGCCGGCGAAGTCGGAAGAAGAGGAGAAGGGGGGAGTGTAGGGAGCTCGGGCGGAGTCCGGGAGCGGATCGTGAGAGCCCTCCTCCTTCCAGTCACCCGGAGCGGCCGGTGAGGCCGCGGCGTATACGGAGGCGCTCGAGGTTGGAGCGAGCCTCCGGGCCGTGTCGGCTCCTTCTGGTGGCGATGCTCGTCTTCGGCGTTCGCCTGGCGGCGCAGGAGCCGACACCGACGGCCGAGAACGCCATGGACGGGGCGCGCGTATTCGGCTCCAAGGGATGCGCCGGCTGTCACGCGATCAACGGCATCGGGGCCCACGTGGGACCCGACCTGGGGCGACTCGAGGGCCCCCCGACCTTCTTCGGCCTGGCCGCCGACATCTGGAATCACCTGCCCGGCATGCACAACCGGATGGTCGAGCGAGGCGTGACTCCCTTCCGGCTCACTGCGCAGGAGGCCGGCAACCTCACCGCGTTCCTCTCCACGGTCAACGCGTTCGGTCGCCAGGGAGACCCGCAGCGAGGGGAACGCCTGTTCACCGAGAAGCAGTGCGTTCGGTGTCATCAGGTCGATGGAACCGGGGGCGTCGTCGGTCCCGATCTGGGCTTCCTGAGCCAGTTCGGGTCGCCCATCGTGGTGGCCGCCGCCCTGTGGAACCACGGGCCCAAGATGATGCAGAGGATGCACGCTCTGGGCATTCGCCGCCCGACCTTCACGGGCCAGGAGCTCCTCGACCTCATCGCCTTCCTCGAGTCGCGGGCCAGGTCGCCCCGCGAAGGAGACTACTACGTCCTCCCCGGAAGTGCGGACATGGGACGGCAGCTGTTTCAGAGCAAGGGGTGTGCGCGCTGCCACGGTCCCACGGGGAGCGGCGGGGGAAGCCCTGACTTCGGGGGCCGAGGGGCGGGGAGGACGCTGATCGATTTTGCCGCGGCCATGTGGAACGAGGCTCCGGTGATGATCGCCGGGATGCAGCGACGGGGGATGGAGGTCCCGTCAGTGGAACCCAATGAGATGAGCGATCTCGTGGCCTACCTGTACACGGCACGCTACTTCTCCACGTCGGGTGAGCCCGCGAAGGGTCGCGCTCTCATTGGATCGAAGGGGTGTCTCGCCTGTCACGCGCTACGCGGTGCGGGCGGTCGAAGGGGAGGGGACCTGGCGCAGGTCCGCGACCTGCGCTCCTACCCCGCGGTTCTCGCCGCCCTGTGGAGCCACCTCTCGGTCGCCGACTCTACGGTGGCCGGGAGACGGTGGCCCGAGCTGTCCGCCCAGGAGATGGCCGACGTGTCGGCCTACTTCCAGTCCCTGGCGGGCACGACGCCCCGATGAAGACCGCGCTATCCCCCACCCGCCTCGCGCTGATCCTGATCACGACCGTGCTCGCATCGGCTCCAGGCCGCGCCCAGGAGAGTCCGGCCGCGGCCGCAGGGTCGGACACGGCGGCGGGGGTCGACACGGCGGGACCGGCAAGGGCGGACACCGCGGGGCCGGGGACCACCGCACAGCCGGTGGAGAGCTGCGTCACCTGCCACCAGGCCCTGGATTCCGAACCCTTCTCGGCACCGGCGAAGCAGTTCAAGAACGACATCCACGCAAGCAAAGGGTTCGGCTGCGTAGCCTGTCACGGCGGGGACGACAGGGAGCAGGGCTTCGAGGCCATGGACCCGGCCAAGGGATTCATCGGGATACCTTCCCGGAAGGACATCCCCGAGCTGTGCGGGCGCTGCCACTCCGACGCCCAGTTCATGAAGCGGTTCAATCCGTCCCTGCGGGTCGACCAGCTGGCGGAGTACCGGACTTCGGTCCACGGCCGGCGGCTTGCCGCCGGCGATACGCTGGTGGCCACCTGCGCGGACTGTCACCACATCCACTCGATCCGTCCGCCCTCCGATCCCAAGTCCAACGTCTATCCGCTGAACGTCGCCCAGACCTGCGGCCGGTGTCACGCCGACTCGGCCTACATGAAGCCGTACGGCATCCCGACGGACCAGCTGCAGAAGTACGAGACGAGCGTGCACTGGGCGACGATGTCGCAGAAGGGAGACCTGTCGGCCCCGACCTGCAACGACTGTCACGGGAGTCACGGAGCCACGCCGCCCGGCGTGTCGAGCGTGGCCAACGTGTGCGGTCAGTGCCACGCCGTGCAGGCTGGCCGCTTCGAGGCGAGCTTCCATTCGGAGATCTTCAGCATGATCGGTGCTCCCGGGTGCGTCACCTGCCACGGGAACCACGCGGTGCACGCTCCCACGGACTCCTTCCTGGGCGCGGGGGACAGCGCGGTGTGTCGGCGCTGTCACGCGGCCGACAGCAAGGGGGCGCAGGTGGCGGCCGGCGAGCGGAGCCTGCTCGACTCTCTCGCGGGGCAGATGCAGGTCGCGGATTCCATTCTGAATCGCGCGGCGGACGCCGGGATGGAGGTGAGCCAGGCGCAGGCGAATCTCGGCAACGCCCGGAACGCGCTCATCCAGGCTCGCGCGGCCATTCACTCGTTCGCCGTGGACTCGGTCAAGGCGAAGGTCGATCCGGGGCTCAAGGTGGCCGAGGAGTCCGCCACGCGGGGGCGGAGCGCGCTGCACGAGCTGCAGGTCCGTAGGCTCGGGCTGGCGGTGTCGGCGGCCCTGATCCTGCTGGTCATCACGATGATCGTGCTGAAGATGCGGCAGGCCAGAGCGCCCGCGCCGCCCGGCGATCGAGAGCACGGACCGAAGGGAGGCGAGGGGACTCATGGACGGTGAGGAGCATCGGGAGCCAGCGGGGCGACAGGGCGAGCCACCCCCACGCTCGGGTGCGAATCGACGCGAGGTCATCAACTGGATTCTGGGCATCGGCGCCGGCGGAGTCGCGGCGGCTGTGTTCTACCCCATCGCCCGCTACATCATCCCGCCCGAGGAGGCCCAGTCGGCCGCGAACAGCGTGGCCCTCTCCGTCAAGCCCGACGACGTGAAGCCCAACTCGGGTCAGATCTTCAAGTTCGGGAACAAGCCAGCCATTCTCATTCGCACTCCGGCCGGCGACCTGCGCGCCTTCACCGCGGTCTGCACGCACCTCGGCTGCATCGTCGAGTACCGTCCGGACCTGAGCCAGATCTGGTGTCCCTGCCACAACGGCCACTACGACCTCCAGGGAATCAACGTCTCGGGACCGCCTCCCAAGCCGCTGGTCCAGTTCGACGTGAACGTACAGGGCGACAGGATCGTGGTGAGTCGGGGGCAGGCGGCGTGAGTGGCGGACGTCGTCGCCTGACGGCTCTTCGAGCCTGGTTCGACGACCGCGTGGGTCTGCTCAGCGAGGCGGAGCGGCTCGGGCGGAAGAAGCAGGTCCCGATCCACCGCCATACGATCTGGTACTACCTGGGCGGGATGACGCTCTTCCTGTTCATCGTCCAGGTGGTGACGGGCGTCCTCCTCCTGTTCTACTACCGGCCCAACGCGGAGGGGGCGTACGAGTCGATCCAGTTCCTCATGACCGACGTGCACTTCGGCTGGTTGGTCCGCTCCATCCATCACTGGGCGGCGAACCTGATGATCTTCACGCTGTTCATTCACATGTTCAGCGTGCTGCTCCTGCGGGCGTACCGTGCGCCTCGGGAGATGACCTGGTTCACCGGAGTGGTGCTGCTCGGCCTCGGTCTCACGCTCGGCTTCACGGGTTACCTCCTGCCGTGGAACGAGCTGTCGTACTTCGCCACCACGGTCGGGACCCGGATCGTCGGAGTGGTCCCCGGCGTGGGTGGGTTCTTGCTGCGAGTCCTTCGGGGAGGCAGGGACGTCACGGGCGCGACCCTCACGCGGTTCTATGCCCTCCACACCTCGGTGCTACCCGGTCTCGTGATCCTGGTGCTCGGGCTTCACGTGTACCTCGTGCAGCGGCACGGAATGAGCGTTCCGCCGGAGGTGGAGCGCGACGAGGGGCCGCGGCGGAGCATCCCCTTCCTCCCGGACTTCCTCCTCCGGGACCTGGTCGGTTGGCTCGCGGCCCTGGCGGTCCTGGCCGCCCTCGCGGCGTACTTTCCCGCCGAGCTGGGGAAGAAGGCCGACCCGTTCGCGTCGGCACCGGTCGGCATCAAGCCCGAGTGGTACTTCATGTTCATGTTCCAGACCCTGAAGCTTCTCCCGGCCTACATCCTCGGATTCGAGGGCGAAGCGGTGGGGATCCTGGGGTTCGGGCTGGCGGGGCTCGTGCTGGTCCTGGTGCCCGTCCTGGACCGGCCGGCGATCCGCGGTGAGCGGACCCGCCTGTTCATGTGGGTCGGCGTCGCGATGATCGTGTACATGGTCGCCCTGACGATCGTCGGATACGTCGTGAGTCCCAAGGCCTGATCCGGTCGGGCCGCCCGGCTGGCGGCTACCGCGGGAGCCTGGAACGCCCCAGCCGCCGAAGCCGCAGATGGTCTTCGCGCTCACGCTCCTCGAGCGTGCGCCGGATGGCGGCCGCCTGGCGGGCCAGGGTCGGGCCGACGCGCTGCTCCAGGGTGTTGACCTGGCGCGAGGTGCGTGCCAGAGCCCGCGCGAGCCGGCGGATCTGAGTCTCCCGCGTGGCGGCGTCGACGAGGAGCGCGACCAGGTCCTCGAACTCGTCGGCCGCGCGGGTCACCGCCGGACCCGTTGTGGCGGGTGCGACACCGCGCTCGACTGGACCCCGGCGCATGCGGGGCATCTCCTCGATCTCCGCCACGCGGACTCCCCACGTCTCCCTGAGCTCGATCTCCGCTTCGGGGTCCCGGGTGGGCCAGCCCAGAGCCCGGAGCTCGTCCGATCCGCGCGCGGCCAGCGCGTCCAGCAGGGCGGGGTAGGCCGAGTCGGCCCGGCGCGCCAGCCGCTCGCGGTCGGCGAGCGCGGGCCGCGCGAGGCCGAACAGCTCGGTCACGAGAGCCCGGCGCTTGCGAGCCAGGAGCTCCGCGCCCCGGTGGACTCGCGCCAGGCGACGCGTCGTCCGAAGCAGGTTCCACCGGGTCGGAGCGGGGCCGCGCTCTCCGGGCATGATCAGCCACCCTCCGCGGCGTCGATCGCGCGCGGCCTGGCCGCCCAGGTCTCGTCGTCGATGCGAAGGAGCTCCTCGCGCGGCACGGACTCCAGGAGCCGCCAGCCCACCTCGAAGGTCTCATCGAACGAGCGTCGCCGGTCTCCCTGTCCCAGGAACTCGGACTCGAAGCGATCGGCGAACGTGACCGCCCGGCGATCGGCATCGGAGAGTCCGGCCTCGCCGACGACGGCCGCGGTCAGGCGCGCGTCCCGTCCCTGGGCGTAGAGCGCGTAGATCTGGTCCGCCCACGCCCGGTGGAAGTCGGCCGTGCGGTCCCGGCCGATCCCGGACTTCATGAGCCTCGACAGGGAGGGGAGCACGTCCACCGGCGGCGAGATGCCGCGCCGGTGGAGGTCCCGCGCGAGGACGATCTGGCCCTCCGTGATGTAGCCGGTGAGGTCCGGGATCGGGTGCGTAATGTCGTCGTCCGGCATGGTGAGGACCGGGAGCTGCGTGAGGGAGCCCGTCCCGTCCCGGAGAATGCCGGCCCGCTCGAAGAGCGTGGCGAGGTCCGTGTACATGTAGCCGGGATAGCCCCGCCGGCCCGGGATCTCCTCCCGGTAGGCCGCGATCTCCCGCAGTGCCTCGCAGTAGTGGGTGATGTCCGCCATGACGACCAGGACGTGGAGGCCCGCCTCGAAGGCCAGGTGCTCGGCGACCGTCAGCGCGAGCCTCGGGGCGAGGAGGCGCTCGAGCGTCGGGTCGCTCGTCCGGTTCAGGTATACGACGGTGCGCTCCTGGGCGTCGCGATCCCGGAACCGGTCCAGGAAGGCCCGGGTCTCGCGCTCGGTGATCCCGATGGCCACGAACACCACGGCGAAGGGATCGCCGCCGGGGACCCGGGCGCTCTCCACGATGCGTGCGGCCAGCTCGAGAGCGGGGAGGCCCGGCCCCGAGAACACCGGCAATTTCTGGCCCCGCACCAGCGTGTTGAGGCCGTCGATGGCCGAGATTCCGGTCTCGATCACATCCGCCGGGCGGGCGCGTCGGACCGGGTTGAGGGGAGCGCCCCACACCGGGCGCCACGCCTCGCCGACCGGGGCCGGGAGCGCGTCGAGGGGACGGCCCGCCCCGTCCAGGATGCGTCCCAGGAGCTCTCGGCCGACCGGCGTGCCGGCCAGCTCGCCGGTGAGCGTGATCCGCGCCCGCGCGGGCGCGAGGCCGTGGCTCTCCTCGAGGAGCTGGACCACGGTCAGCTCCCGGCCCACCTCGATCACCTGCCCGCGGCGCGCGGGCTGGTCGGGGCCCTCGAGCGTCACCCACTCTCCGAGAACGGCCCCGCGGGCGTCGGGCAGATACAGCAGGGGGCCCCCGGCCCCGGACGCCCCCGCGTAGATCCGCGCGAAGGCGCTCACGGCGCGGCCTCGCGGCCGCCGGGGTCATCCGGATGCTCGGGGACCTCGTCGGCCTCGTGGACCGCGTCGGTCTCGGCGCCCTCGTGGGCCTCGTGAGTCTCGTGGGCCTCGCGGGTCTCGTCGGCGCCGGCCAGGCTCTCGAGCCTCCGCCGTGCCTCTGCGGTGCGCTCCGGGAGATCTCCCGGCGTCGCCCTGCGCACGGCCGTGAGGGCGCTCACCGCACCCGAGAGATCGAGGCTCTCGAACGCCGCTCCGGCGTCCAGCGCCTGCTCCCCCGCCCGCAGCAGGCCCACGAGGAGAGCGGCGAGCGCGTGCGTCCGGGCCAGCGGGGAGAAGGCGTCGACCGGGTCCACTGCGCTCTGCCCCACGAGGAGCTCGCGCACGAGGCGCGCGACGCGGAGGAGGAGGCGGTCGGAATCTTCGAGCGCGTCGGGACCCACGAGTCCGGCCACCTCGCGAAGCTCGCGGTCCCGCTCCAACAGCGTGAGCACCTCCTGGCGCAGGGCGGGCCAGTCCTCTCCCACCTCGCTCGCGAACCACCCCGACGTCGGTTCGGAGTACAGGCTGTAGCTCACCTCCCAGTCGACGGCCGGAAACTGGCGCTGGTGCGCGAGGGCCGGGTCCAGGGCCCACAGGGCGCCGGTCGCGCGCAGGCACGCCTGGGTGACCGGCTCCGAGAAATCGCCCCCCGGCGGTGAGACGGCCGCGATGAAGGTCAGCGCCCCCTCGCGCTCGGGGCTTCCGGCCGGCACGCAACGGCCCGCCCGCTCGAACAGGGCCCCGAGGCGGCTCGAGAGGTAGGTCGGGTAACCCTCCTCGCCCGGGAGCTCCTGGAGGCGCGAGGCGATCTCGCGGAGCGCCTCCGCCCAGCGCGAGAGGCTGTCGGAGAGGAGCGCCACCCGGTAGCCCATGTCGCGGTAGTACTCGGCCACCGTCATGCCCAGGTACGTGGAGGCTTCCCGGGCCGCCACGGGCATGTTGGAGGTGTTCACCACCAGGACCGTGCGGTCCATGATCGAGCCGCCCGTGCGCGGATCCTCGAGAGAGGGGAACTCCTCGAGCACCTCGGCCATCTCGTTCCCGCGCTCGCCGCACCCCACGTAGACGACCACGTCGGCCTCGGCGTAGCGGGCCAGCGTCTGCTCGATCACCGTCTTGCCGGTGCCGAACCCCCCGGGCACGGCCACCGTGCCGCCCTCGGCGACCGGAAACAGGAGGTCGAACACGCGCTGGCCCGTGATGAGGGGCCGGTCGCCGCGCAGGCGGCGGGCGACGGGACGTGGCGCGCGCACGGGCCACCGGTGGGCGAGGCGGAGCTCGGTGCCGTCCTCCAGCTCTCCGATGGCCGCGTCGACGGCGTAGCTGCCGCTCTCCAGAGCCCGCACGCGACCCCGGATCCCGGGCGGGACCAGGATGCGGTGCTCGAAGCCGGAGGGCTCGGCTACCGTCCCGAGGACATCCCCCCCCGTCACGTCGGCGCCGGGTCGCTGGAGGGGCCGGAAGTCCCAGGTCCGCTCCCGCGGCAGCGTGTCGGCCTCGGCGCCCGGAGGGAGGAAGGCGCCCGAGCTCCGGGCCACCGCGGCCAGTGGACGACCCACGCCGTCCAGGACGGAGCCGGTGAGCCCCGGTCCCAACTCGGCCATGAGCGGTCCCCCGGTCCGGCGAGCCGCGTCTCCGAGCCGAAGGCCGCTCGTCTCCTCGAACAGCTGCACCGTGGCCTCGTGGCCTTGCAGACGGATCACCTCTCCGAGGAGGCCGGCGCGACCCACGTGCACGAGCTCGTTCAGCGACGCGTCGCCGAGCGGGGCGAGCACGGCCAGCGCTCCGGCCGCCTTCACCACCCGGGGTCCGCTCACCGGAGCCTCACGCGGTAGCCGATGGCCCGGCGAAGCAGCCGGGTCACGTAGGCCTCGGGTTCCTCGATCGCGGTCCAGGCCGGACCGGGGAAGGGCACCACGACGGGGAGCGCCTGGCGCTCCAGCTCGCCGCGGGCCTCCTCGGAGAGGTCCGTGTACAGCTCCTCCTCCACGAGCACGATGCCGGTGTCCGGCTCGCGGCGCATCGCATCGAGCTCCCGGCCCGCGTCGGCGGCGGTCACGGCTTCGCGCACCGGAATCCCCGTGAGCCGGAAGCCGGGCGCCAGCGCCGGTCGGCATACGATGCGGACGTGGCGTTTCACGACGTCCTCCCGGCCCCGGCGACGCGGCGGGCGGGAGGAGCCCGGAGGGCGCAGCCCCAGACCAGGCGGGAGAGGTCCATCGCACAGGCACGGAGCCGCAGAGCATAGGCCAGAAACGGTGCCGGGCCGATCGGAGCGGTCAGGGCGCGACGTCCCCACGCGGCCGACCGCAGACCGAGAACGCGCCGCTCCAGCTCGCCGGTCTCTCTGGTCCCTCCGTCGCCCTCGAACGCGGCCTCGAGCGGACCGTCGGCGAATGCGCGCCGCAGAGTCCGGCGGCTCTCCTCCGCCTCTCCGGCGAGCGCCGCCTCGAACTGCGTCCGGGTGAGGCTCCGGCCGCCCGTCAGGAACAGGTCCGCCGTAGGCAACGGAAGCCGAGTGCCCGCCAGCACCAGCACGGTTCCGGCGTTCATGAGATCGAGGCTCTCGCGAACGAAGTCCAGGAGGTCGCCTCCGCGGCGCACGCCGGCGAGGGCGCGGTCCGCCCACACGCGGTCCAGCTCGGCCTCGAGTCGGAAGAGGTCGGGCACGGGGACCCCGCTCGCCCGCACGATGGCCTCGCGCGCCGGATGTCCCAGGCGCGTGAGCCGGTCTCCCAGCTCGGCGAGGGACGACGATCGCGCGAGGCGCTCGAGCGCGCGCGCCGGCAGGAGCGGCGACGGCACCAGCCCGGCGAGCCGGGTCGCCGCCGGGGCGCCCTCTACGGCGCCTCGCACGAGACGACGCGCGGCCCGCCGATCCTCGTCCTCGACTACGATGCGGGCGGCCTCCGATCGGCGGTGGCCCAGGCGGCGCCGGAGCGGCCGGAGCTGGTTTCCGACCCAGCGCCGCAGGGAGGCGTCCATCTCCCCGGCGGTGACCGGCATCCCCGTCAGCTCGATCCCGCGGGCCGCGAGTCCGCGCCCGAGCTCCGGCAGGCTCCGGCTCTCGGCCAGGGCCCGGAGGTCGGCGGCGGCGGGGAGACGGGTCGCCAGACCCCGGGCCCTGGCGTTCACGTCGCCCCACCAGGCGCTCATCGGTCCCCCCCGGACTCGCTACGCTCGGCGTCGAGGGCCGTGATCGCGAGCCTCGCGCGGCCGCGCTCGAGACGTCCTGCGAGCGTGAGGTCCACGGTGACGGAGCCCCCCGCCACCCGAAGGCCCGAATCCACCGCCGGGTCGGGCCGAACCTCGACTCGTCGTCCGGTCGCGGGCTCGTCGGCTTCTCGCAGGGCCGCCTCCACGTTCGCCTCCAGTCCCGGAGAGCATTCGATGGTGACCTCTCCGTCCGGGACGCACTCGAGCGCCCCGGCGAGAAGTCCCGGGAGCGCGGCGAGATAGCGCGGGGAGCGGGCGACCTCGGGCAGGGCCGACTCGACCGAGCGGAACACCCGGTCGAGGAGCGCGGCGCGCGCGGTGAGCGTTCGGAGGCGTGCCTCGCGTCGAGCGGAGGCCAGCGCCCCATCGGCCTCGGCGCGCAGACCAGCCTCGCGGTCGCGCAGCGTGGCGTCACGCCGGCCGCGCAGGCGCTCCGCCGCTCCGCGCTCCACGGCCTTCGCCCGAGCGCGAGCCTCCTCCTCGACCCGCTCGGCCTCCTCTCGTCCGCGGCGCTCGACCGCGTCCAGCAGGGCGTCCAGGCTCACGGCCGGGTCTCAGCCACCGCCGCCCTGCAACAGGATCATGAGAGCGACGACGAAGCCCAGGATCACCATCGTCTCCGGGATCGCGATCATGAGGATCACGGTGGTGCTGAGCTCGGGCTTCTCGGCGAGCGTGGCCGCCGCCGAGGCGCCGATCCGCGACTGGGCCCAGGCCGTGGCCATGGCCGGAAGCGCGATGGCCAGGGCGGCACTCAGGGTGAGCCAGAAGATGTCCATGGAGTCTAGACGCTCCTCGCGGCCTCGGCCGCGCTGGGGTTTTCGGGCGGCTCCGACTCCGGCCGCCAGTGACCGAACGGCCGGTACTGCGTGCCGCCGGGGCTGAAGAACTTTCCGAAGAACTCGACGTAGTGGAGCCGCAGGCCGTGGATGGTGGGTCCGAACAGCGCGAGGCCGAAGTTCACCAGGTGGAAGAGCAGCCCGAACAGGACGCCCACGAGGATGCCGCCCATGGCGCCCGCCAGCCGGTTGGCCACCACGGCCATCATGACCGAGGCCGTCCCCAGGGCCATGATGCGGGCGTAGGAAAGGACGTTGCCCAGGGTCGAGAGGAGCTCGAGCGGAGCCAGAAATCCCTCGACGATCACCAGGATGGGGAAGGCGACCAGCAGGGCGATGATCACCGGGGTGAAGAAGCCGTGCGGCAGCACCTCGACGGCGGCGAGCAGGGCCAGGGCGACCAGCACGAGCATCAGCGCCGAGAGTCCGCGTCCGAGCGACTCGCGGCGGTGTCCGCGGAAGGACGAGATGGCGCCCAGGGTCAGGCCGAGCACCACCTGCACGAAGCCCAGCGCCACGGCCAGGGCCAGGAACGGCACCAGCGCCTCCTCGCGGTCCAGGAGGAGCGGGCGGAGCCCCAGCCACCTCCGTCCGAGGTCGCCGGCGAGCTCGCCGTATAGGAAGCCGAACACGATCGTGAACGCGGCGCATGCGCCCGCGATCTCGGCCACGCTCCGGCGCAGGCTGTCGGCCCGCGAGCCGCGCCGCAGGAGAAGAGCCAGCAGCGCGATCGCGACGCCGTAGGCCACGTCGCCGACGATGACCCCGAAGAACATCGGGAAGAAGACGGCCACGAAAGGCGTGGGGTCGATGCTGCCGTAGCGTGGAAGGGGAAGCGTCCTGGTGATGGCCTCGAAGGGGCGGAACAGGCGCGGATTGTGAAGCACGACGGGAGCCGGCTCTCCCTCCCATTCTTCCCGTCCCTGGCGCTCCACCACGATCGTCGGTCCCACGTGGTCGCGGAGCCGTTGCTCGAGCCGCGGTACGGCGTCGTCCGGGAGCCAGCCCTGGAGGACGAACGCGTGCGCGCTCCGGGCGGCGGTGGCCCGGGCCTCCAGCGAGAGGAGAGCGTCGTGCTCGATGGCCAGGCGCCGCTCCAGCGCGGGACGGAAGCACCGGGCCAGGCGTTCCATCCGCGCCCGGAGGGTGTCCAGCCTCCGGTCCAGCCTCTGGAGGCTCTCTCCGGGCGAGAGAGAGGCGCCACCGCCCGTCGCCAGCGGCAACTCCTCGATGCCGGCCCCCGCCAGGAGACGCTCCACCTCCTCGGTGTGCTCGGCAGGGACCAGGAGCACGGCCGGGGTCTCTCCGGAACGGGCCGGACCCTCGAGGAGCTCGAAGCGGCCATCGAGGAGGCGGGCGAGGCCTTCCCGGAGCTCCTGGACCGCCCGGCCGTCCGTCCCCTGGATGATCAGGAAATAGGGGTGGGCGACGCGGGAGCGGCCGGGGAGCCCCTGCAGGCCCCGGAACGACTCGAGCAGCTCCCGCATCCGGAGCACGCGAGCTCGTTCGCGGCCGGCGGAGTCGAGCGCCTCCCCGAGATGCGAGGCCGTCCGGTGGAGCCGAGACAGCAGCCGGTCCAGGGCGGCGGCCTCCTCGGGGAGTTCGGCCTCGGCCCCGGGTCCGGGGCGGCTCGCCGGGAGGTGGCCCAGGAGCCAGCCGATCGCCTCGACCCGCAAGCGTGCCGCGCGAAACGGCTCGGTCTCGACTGGCCCGGTCCCCGCCTCGGCCTCTTCCGCCTCGGCGGCAGGACCGCCCAGGTCGACCTGCGGCGCCAGGTGCAGGACCTCCATCTCCTGGAGCTCGTCCAGCACGGCGTCGAGCCGGTCGCTCGGGCCGAGGATTCTCACCCGCGCCATCTGGACGATCACGACGAATCTTCGGACCGGTCGAGGAGCGCATCGAGGACGGCGGCCGCGAGGCGTCGGATCTTCGTCTCGTCGGCCGACTCGTAGCGCGAGACGGTGACATCGGCTTCCGACCGAATGTTGGATTCCTCCCGCGCGCGCCAGGACTCGACGTTCCGCGCCAGATCGGCCTCGGCTCCGGCGAGCTCACGGCTCCATCGCTCCTCGAGTCGGAGGGCCCGGGTCCGGGAAGCGGCCTCGATCTGCGCGGCCCGGCTCCGGGCGCGCTCCACCTCCTCGGCCGCGGCGGCCTCGACCTCGAGCAGTCGTTCGAGGGCGCTGGCGGGACGCTCCACGTCGTCCGGTCGTTCCGAATTCGGGCCGATTCCAGAGGTCACGGGGTCTCCGTGGCTGGCCGCGGGAGCGGCGGTGGCCGCGAGCCGTGGACGGCTTCCGGCACCTCCACCAATACGGGCGGCCAGGGCACGCGTCTGTCGGGAGTTGCACGCCCCCCGCTGTGGTGAGATCCCGCGACCGCTGGCCGCCGCACGGTGGGTCCGGAGGGCGTGGGGGAATTCCCCACGGGTGTGCGTACGCGTTGCGTACAGGCAAGTATGGATTCATCCTTACAGACACTCTCCCGCGACCCGCGTAGCATCGATACTGACCTCATGCGCGCGGGCCGGGTGGCCGGCTCTTCCTGCGGAGCCGACCGCTCCGCCGATCCGCGAGGATCGGTAGGCGCGGCGTACACCCACGATCCGGGAGGAGTGGCGATGTTCTATCCCCTTTCCGACCCCTGGGAGCCGGGGATTCCCCTGGGCGAACATCTTCGCCGCAAGGGCATCAGCCGCCGCGAGTTCGTGGAGTTCTGCAGTGAGATGGGAGCGCTCCTGGGCCTGAGCAGCATGCTCACGCCGAAGATCGCGAAGGCGCTCGAGACGCTTCAGCGCCCCAACGTGGTCTGGCTGTCCCTCCAGGAGTGCACCGGCTGCACGGAATCCACGCTCCGCACGGCTCACCCCACCATCGGCGACCTCGTCCTAGACCTCATCTCGCTGGACTACCAGGAGAACCTCCAGGCCGCGGCGGGCTCGGCGGCCGAGGCGGCGCTCCACAGCGCGATGGAGGACCACAAGGGCGAATACGTCCTCATCGTGACCGGCTCGGTGCCCCTGGCCGAGAACGGCATCTACACGACCATCGGCGGGCGCACGGCGCGCGAGGTCCTGGAGGAAGGCGCGGCGGGCGCCGCGGCCATCCTGGCCGTCGGGGCCTGCGCGCACTTCGGAAGCGTGCAGTCGGCTTCGCCCAACCCGACGCGGGCCGTGGGCGTGGACCAGATCATCAAGGACAAGCCCGTCGTCAACATCGCCGGCTGTCCGCCGATCGCCGACACGATCACGGCGACGGTGGTCCACTTCCTGACTTTCGGGCGGCTGCCGGACGTCGACTACGACCACCGGCCCCTGTTTGCTTACGGCGCCCGGATCCACGACCAGTGCTCCCGGCGCGCCAATTTCGACGCCGGACAGTTCGTCAGAGAGTTCGACGACGAGGCGGCCCGCAAGGCGTGGTGCCTGTACGAGGTCGGCTGCAAGGGACCCGCGACCTTCTCGCCGTGCCCGATCTTCCAGTGGAACGGCGGCACCAGCTGGCCGATCGGCGCCGGCCATCCGTGCCTCGGCTGCACGGAACGGCACTTCTGGGACACCATGACGCCTTTCTACCAGAGGATGGCCAAGGTCTCGGGCTTCGGGATCGAGAGCACGGCCGACACGCTCGGCGCGGCGCTCGCGGTCGGGGCCACGGCCGGGGTGCTGACGCACGCGGTGGTGACGGGCGTGAACCGGGTCAGACAACGAAAGGAGGGCACGCCGGACACGGGCGGCGGCGCGCCGGAAGGCGGCAGCCCGAGCCGCGAGGAGGATCGCCATGGCCAGGACTAAGGTCGTCGTCGACCCGATCACCCGGATCGAGGGCCACCTGCGCATCGAGGTGCAGGCCGAGAACGGCAAGATCGCGGACGCGTGGGCCTCATCCACGCAGTTCCGGGGCATAGAGATCATCATGAACGGGCGGGACCCGCGCGACGCCTGGGCGTTCACGCAGCGTATCTGCGGGGTGTGCACCGGCACGCACGCCCTCACCTCGGTGCGCTGCGTCGAGGATGCACTCAAGATCAGCATCCCCGAAAACGCCAACTCCATCCGCAACATCATGCAGCTGTCGCTGCAGATCCACGACCACCTCGTGC
>CAYXHP010000033.1:0-5066 GCA_964465015.1 uncultured Gemmatimonadota bacterium | reverse complement strand
TCGGACGGTATCCGGTCGGCATCCTACAGGCGAGAGCCACCGGCCAACAGGGCGGACGAACCTTCGGCGGCCCCGGACGCGTTACAGGAAGGAGCCCGCGGCGACGACCTGTCGGGCGAGACGATCGCGGCCGACCTTGTGGACCGGCCGCAGGCGCGGCCCCGAATCCGACCAGGAGAGAAGCGAGACATGAGCACTCGACGGTTGCCGAGCTCGAGCCGGGCCCTCGCGGTTCCGGCGTGGTCCCTCGCGGTGGCGCTGGCGGCCGCCCTGTCCCTCCCCGCGGCGGCCCGCGCCCAGCAGCCACCGGACGCGTCCGGCCACCTGTACGAGCCGCGCAACGTGAAGGCGGCCTATGCGGCCGGCACCCGCTCGCGGGACGGGAATCCGGGTCCGAACTACTGGGAGAACCACGCCAGCTACCGGATCACGATCTCGGCCGCCCCGCCGGATCGCGCCATTCACGGCTCCGAGGACATCGTCTACCGGAGCGCGAGCCCCGACACGCTGAAGAACCTGGTGATCAAGCTGCTCATGAACGTCCACCTGCCCGGAGCCCCTCGCTTCCGCGGCGTCTCGAAGGACTTCATGACCTCGGGCGTCCACATCGACAGCTTCGCCGTGAACGGGAGCGCCACGGAGTGGAAGGACAGCCCGTACGCGTTCACGTGGCAGCCCGTGAAGCTGGACGCCCCGCTCGCCCCCGGCGACTCGGTCCGCCTCCACTTCGTGTGGCACTACGACCTGGCCGAACGCCCCAGCCGCGAGGGCGTCATCGACTCGACCACCTACTACATCGCCTACTTCTATCCGCGCGTGGCGGTCTACGACGACTACCAGGGCTGGGACACGATGGAGCACACGCCCAGCCACGAGTTCTACTCGGACTTCAACGACTACGACGTGACCGTGCGCGTGCCGGCGGGCTACGTGGTGTGGGGCACCGGGACACTGGAGAACCCCGGCGAGCTGCTGCAGGCGGGGCCCCTGGCGCGCTACGAGGCCTCCTTCGCCTCCGACACCACGATCCACGTGGCGACCCTGTCCCAAATGCGCGCCGGGGAGGTGACGAAGGGGAGCGGGACGAACGCGTGGCACTTCACCTCGCGATACGTGCCGGACGTGGCCTTCGGACTCTCGGACCACTACGACTGGGACGCGGCCAGCGTGCTGGTGGACGACGACGCCGGGCGCCGGGCCAGCGTGCAGGCGGCCTACAACGACACCGCCGCCGACTTCCACCACATGGTCCAGTTCGGCCGTCACTCCCTGGACCTCCTCTCCCACCGGTGGCCGGGCGTCCCCTACCCGTACGAGAAGACGACCGAGTTCCAGGGCGGCGCGGGGATGGAGTACCCGATGATGGCCAACGACGAGGCTTACGCGGACTCGACGTTCTCGCGCTTCGTAGCGGAGCACGAGATCGCGCACACGTACATGCCCTTCTACATGGGGATCGACGAGACCCGCTACGGCTTCATGGACGAGGGGTGGGCCACCACCTTCGAGTATCTGCTCGGCGTCCTCGACATGGGCGTGGAGCGAGAGACCGGGTTCTTCCGGAAGTTCAGGGTGGACCGGTGGGCCGCCGACAAGTCGGCCGACGAGGACCTCCCGATCACGACGCCGGGCGACATCCTGGGCGGCGCGGCGCTGGGCAACAACGAGTACGGAAAGGCCGCCATCGGCTACCTGGCCATGAAGGACCTCCTGGGCGACGCGATGTTCAGGAAGTGCCTGCAGGCCTACATCGCCCGCTGGCACGGCAAGCACCCGAGCCCGTGGGACTTCTTCTACACCTTCGACGACGTGGCCGGCAGGCCCCTGGACTGGTTCTGGAGCCGGTGGTTCTTCAGCCACGACTACATCGACGTGGCGGTGGACTCGGTGGCCCGCACCCCGGACGGCTATCGGGTGACGCTGCGGAACGTCGGCGGCATGCCTGCGCCCGTGGACCTGGTGCTGGGCTTCGGCGACGGCACGTCGAAGACGCTGCACGAGACGCCGGCCATCTGGGCTTCGGACCCGGACCGGGCCACCGTGACCGTGCCCGGGTCGGGGACGCTCTCCTCCCTGCACCTGGAGCACCAGATCTGGGTGGACGCGGACACGACGAACGACGGCTGGAAGGCGGGCGGCTCCTGAGGAGCTGACCGTCCGCGGCGTCCCCGTCGGAGCCGGGGCGCCGGGACCAGCCGGACCCGAAGCCTGGGCCCTGCGGGTCCGTCAGCGGCAGGGCCTGGTGTAGATGAGGACGACGCCGTTGGTCGAGCCGGTGCCGAAGCGCGCACCGGCCTCCGAAGCGGGGATGACCTCGACCTTGCAGACCTGCTCCGGACTCATCGTCTCCAGCAGCTGGGCGCCCTCGCGCGGGTTGAGCTGCGTGTCGTTCAGATAGACCCGGGCACAGTCCTGGAGGGCGGGTCCCTGCCGCCGGTAGGAGACGCCGTCCCGGTTGGAGCGGACGCAGGGGAGCGTGCCCACGTCGCTGATCTGTCCCGGGCTGAGCTGCTCGTAGGTCACCTCGAAGCCGGGGGCGTTCATGCGGCGGATGAGGTCCTTCATGGCCGGGGCCTGCGGCAGGAGCTTCTGGATCTGCTCCTGGTTCATTCCGTAGATGTGGTTCGCCTTCTGGCTGAACGCCGACGCCGCACGCTCGGGCCGAGACCCCACCACCTCCACGTGGATCGGCGCCAGCGCCGTCACCTGCGTGCCCAGGTGGACGTCCAGCCGCAGGCTGGAGCTTTCCCGCACCCGCAGGGTGTCGGCCGCGGCCGCGTAGCCGGGCGCCTCGATGCGCACCGCGTAGTCGCCCGGCGGCAGGTCGGATAGCGCGAAGCGGCCGGCCGAGTCGGCCGCCGTCGAGTACAGGGCCTCGCCGGTGGCCGGCAGCATGCCGACCCGGACGCCGGCCATGGCCACCGGCCGATCCGTGTCCCGGTCCAGCACCCGCCCGGCGATCCCGGTGCCGGCCGAGGCGGGGACGTCCACGGTCCACAGGAAGGTGTCGGCCGGCATCACCCGGACCATCGCCTCGACCGGGGGGCGGCCCGGGGCCCTGACCGCCATCCGGACCCGGGACGGCCCGGGCAGGCCGCAGAAGGCGAAGGTGCCGGTGGCCCCGGTGGTCCGGGGCGGCGTCGCCGACGCACCCGCCCCGCCGGAGCTGGAGTCCGCCGCCAGCACGGCGACGCGGGCCCCCGGCAGCGGCCGGCCCGAATCCGCGTCGCGCACCACGCCGACCACGATCCCGCTCGAGTCGCCCGCGTCCCCCGCGGCGCAGCCGCTGGCCAGCAGCGTGCGCCAGCTCGGCACCCCGAACACGGCTTCCGTCACCGAGCCCTCGCGCAGGGTCACCGCGCCCGAGAGCGAGTCCAGTCCGAGCGTGTCGAGCCGCGGGTCCTCCACGCGGAGGGTCAAGCGGCCCCCGTCGAGGTCGGCGAAGGAGAAGCGCCCGTCGGCGTTGGTGGTGTCGACGCGTCCCGTGCCCTCGAGGGTCACCACGGCGCCCGCCATCCGGGCTGCCCGCGTGCTGTCCACCACCACGCCCCCCAGGGTGGCGCGGTCGCGTCGGAACAGGACGCGGCCGTCCGGGCTCTTCACCTGCAGCACTTCCCCGCCATGCTGCACCATGCCGGCGAGCACGTACTCCTGGCGCTCGTCCGAGCGCCAGCTCCGCCGTCTCTGGCCGATGATGGGCAGTGTGAGCTCCCAGTCGCGGACGATCCACCGTCCGGACGGGAGACGCGTGAAGGTGACCTGGCCGCCCACTCCGGGCGCGCGAATCGGAAGCAGCCCGCCCGGGATCCCCTCGTCCTTGCGGTGGACCCCCGCGTTCGGCACCTCGACGTTCACGTAGTGGAAGTCCATCTCCCGGAGCTCCGAGCCGTTCGCCGCCAGCCACAGGGTGCCCGCCACGTCCGGCAGCGTACGTCCCTCGAGCGGCTCGAAGTCCAGGCCGACCCACTCCTCGCCCTCCACCTTCCTCTCGCCCTGCACCTCGATGCAGTGCGTCTCCAGGAAGGGATCCGAGAGGAGGGTCTCCACGCCCGGCGCCGCGAACAGGCGGCCCTTCTGGATCGTCCCGGTGACGAAGCCCTCGCGCGCCAGCCGCTCGGCCGACTCGCTCACGTAGGGCACCGAGCGGAGGGTGGTGTCGGACCAGGCCTGCTCCTGGAGCACCCTGCTGGCCTGGTCGTCCAGCTTCCGGGTGAAGTGCCGCTTCACGTACTCGTCCCGCTCCTCCCGCTCGCTCAGGAGCGTGAAGCGGAGCGCCTTTCGAACCTCGGCCCACACCCGGGCCGTCGCCTCCCCCTGGTTCCGGGCCAGCCGGCACTGTCGCTCGGCCGTCACGGACAGCTCGGAGAGGCTGACGGGGTGAGCCGGGACGCGGATCGTGCGCGAGGCGGACTCTCCGGCGGCGAGGTCGAAAGGCCGCGAGTCCCAGTCGGCGTAGCCGATGCGCTCGGCGTGCAGGCGGTAGGTGCCGGCGGCCGGAGCCTCGAGGGCGAAGCGTCCGCCCTCGTCGGTGAGGACGGCGCCGACCACGCTGTCGGCGGACGTTCGGAGCTCGACGAGCGCGCCCGGGACCGGCGCGCCGGAGGCCGCTTCGAGCATGCGGCCGCGCACCGACTGGGCGAGGAGGGGGCGGGCGGAAGCGAGCGCCGCAAGGAGGAGCGGGGTCGCCCGCGCGATCGCCGGCCACGGATGGAGGCGCCGGCGCGCCGCGCCGACGGGGGCCCTCACTGGCACGGCTTCGTGTACAGGAGGAGGGCGCCGTACATGGCTCCAGTGCCGAACCGGGCCCCGGCCTCCACGGACGGGATGAGCTCGACATCGCACAGCTCCTCCGGGCTCAGCCACTCGAGCTCCTGGGAGGCTTCCACTTGAGTGAGCTGGATGTCGTTCAGGAACACCGCGGCACACCCCGCATCGAGGGGATCGCGTCGGCGCGACTGCACGCACACGCCGGCGTCCATGCCCGTCTGGCTGTAGAACTGCACGACGTCGTAGTCGGACGTGTTCATGCGCCGTATGAGGTCCTTCACGGCAAATGTCTGTTTCGC
>CAYXHP010000032.1:0-6373 GCA_964465015.1 uncultured Gemmatimonadota bacterium | reverse complement strand
TCCGCCACCATCGGACGTCCGTCGTGCAGCAGGATGTTCTCGGGTTTGATGTCCCGGTGTATCACCCCGTGCCGGTGCGCATAGTCCAGCGCGTCGGCCACCTCCCCGGTGATCCGGACCGCCTCGTCCACTCCGAGCTGCGTCTCGCGGTCGAGCAGGTCCCGGAGCGACTCTCCCTCGACGTACGGCATCACGTAGTAGAGGAAGACCTCGCCGCCGGCCCCCGTTTCGCCATCGCCAGCTGTCACGGCCCGGCCCGAATCGAACAGCGGCAGGATGTGCGGGTGCTGGAGCGCCGCGGTGGTCTTGATCTCGGCCAGGAACCGGTCGGCGCCCAGCACGGCCGCCAGTTCGGGCTTCAGGACCTTGATCGCGACCTTGCGGTCGTGCTTCAGGTCCTCGGCCAGATAGACCGTGGCCATGCCGCCCTGCCCCAGCTCGCGCTCGAGGCGGTAGCGGTCCGCCAGGGCGGCGACCAGGCGCGGGGGGAGGTCGGACATGGCGATCAAGCTAGAGTGCGGCAGTGGATTGGGCCAGAATCGATGCCACGGTCGAGCGGCCCGGACGCAGCCTCGGATTCAGATTCAGGGTGCAGGTGAGGCCCTCGCGGCATCGGAGGGGAGTGTCGCTGGCAGCGCCGGGCCGCGCATCTTGGTGAAGGCGACGTCCGCAGGGGTGATCGTCGAGGTCGTGCCAGACGCAGTCCCCGCCGCGAGTCCCGAAAGCCGATCACACGGGAGAGGCCGATGACGCCGAAAGCGCTCCCTGGAGCGGTCCCCGCGGAGCCCCCGCGCGCGGAGGCGCCCCGCTACGGGACCCCCTGGGTCCTGGTGCGGCGAAACGGCCTTCTCCTCGTGCTATCCATCGGCGTGACCTTCTCGGTCCTGCGCGTGGCGCTGCACGCCTCGCCGGAGTCCGACTTCATCGTCGGCGGCTACAACATCCACCACCTGTTCACGGGCCTGCTGCTGATCGCCGCGGGCGGCATCCCTCTCGCCATCTTCCGGGGATCCACGCGTCGCCTGGACGTGGCCCTCCTCTGTTTCGGAGCGGGCCTGGGCATGGCCCTGGACGAGTGGGTCTACCTCATCGCCACTGACGGCAGCAATGCCGCCTACCTGTCGCCCGTCTCCGTGTGGGGTGGGGTCGTAGTGGTGGGGCTCGGCTGCGTCTACGCCGCTCTGCTCATGGCCGTTCGCGTCCTGCAGGAGCGGAAGCGGGAACGCGCCTGACCGCCCCGGTTCCGTTCCCCCTCGTCCACCAGGAGGAAGCCGCATGGAGAGCCTGCTCGCCCGGCTGCTGGAGTCGTTCGAGCGCGGACGCATGAGCCGCCGGCAGCTCATCCAGAGCCTGGCCCTTGCCGCCACGGCCGGACCCGCCCTCGCCCTCACCCGGCCCGCCTCTGTCTCGGCCGCGCCCGGTGCGGACGGCGTCGAGCCCGACAGCGCCGACGGCCAGCACAGCGGGCACGCCGCGCGCATCGTGCCCGGCCCCGGTCGCAGTCGGGGCACCACCGACCCACCTACCGGCTCGTCCGCGCCGTGTACAGCCCGCGGCCGGTGAGTCCCTCCGGGTCGTACTCGACGTCCGAATAACCGGACGCGACGAAGCAGCGCTCCATCTCTCCCCGGGTGAACAGCCCGAGCTCGTGCGTCTCGGTCAGGTGCTCGATCCCCTCGCCGCGTCCGACCAGGTAGTGGAACTCGATCACCGAGAGCCGCCCGCGCTGGCCGGACAGACTCATTCGGCACACCGTCACCTCCTCGGACTCGGCCGTGTGCAGGTAGACGCGGCCGGCCCGCCACGCGTCCGGCTCGAACCACGGCTCGACGACGACCACCCCGCCGTCGGCCAGGTGCCCGCGAAATCGCCGGAGCGCGCGTTCCACGTTCTCGAGCGTCTTCACGTACCCGATGGCGCTGAACAGGCAGAGCACGGCGTCGTACCTCCGGCCGAGGTCGAAGTCCGTCATGTCTCCGCACACGAACGTCCCGTCCGGGTGCTTCCTCCGCGCCAGGCGCACGAAGTCCGGCTCGAGATCGAGGCCGTCGACTTCATAGCCGTGGTCACGCGCGAGGAGGCGGGCGTGCTCACCCGTTCCGCACCCCACATCCAGCACGGTGCGGGCGTCCGGATGGAGACGCCAGAGCAGCTCGGCGACCCGGCGGCTCTCGTCCGCGTAGTTCTTGATCTGCCGGTAGATCTGGTCGTACAGGTCGGCGGATCTCGAGAACATATGGCCTGCCCGGATAGGTGTGAGACCGGCTGATTCGAGGGCGCCCCGGCGTCCAGGGTCTCGAATGACGTGAGCTGCCGGTCCCAGCCATGCCGGAACTCTCCCCCGGACGGATCGATTGATGAAGGGTCGGCGGACCGGCCGAGACCCGGCGCGCGCACCTGCCCAGCCCGCAGGCCCCGTCTCCTCCGGTCGGCGACCAGTCTAACACGTCAGGACCTCGCGGGGCTCCCCGAACCCGAAGAGTCATGAGGCGATCGGTGCGAAAGGCGGCGCGGCGCCTCCCGTGGGCCCCCATGCTTCTCCTGCCACTGTGGGCCGGGGCGGCTGCGGCCGGAAACTGGACTCCCCCGGCGCGGGCGACCGGGCCGGCGCCCCTCGACGTCACCTACTATCGCATCCGGCTCTCGGTGGACCCGGCCCACCAGCGCATTGGCGGCCGCGTCACCATCGCCCTCCGCACCGGGACTCTTGTGCCCGACAGCGCTACAGAGGCGCCCGACAGTCTCCGTCTCGATCTGTCCGACTCCATGCGAGTGACCGCGGTCCGCCGCGACGGTCGATCCGTCCCCTTCACGCACCACGGCGGCATCCTGGCCGTCTCCGCGGGGACGTCCGGCGGCACCCCCGAGGTCCTCGAGGTCGACTACGGCGGCCACCCCTCTGGGAACGGCCTCACCTTCGCGCGGGGCCCGGACGGCCCCCGCATCGCCAGCTACGGCATGCCCTACGCCGCGCGCGAGTGGTGGCCCAGCCACGACGTGCCGTCGGACAAGGCCGACTCGGCCGACATCGAGGTCACGGTGCCCGGCGGGCTCGTCGCCGTCTCCAACGGCCGGCTGGCGGGACGCGCCCGGGGTCCCGCCGGAACGACGACCTTCCACTGGACCGAGCGCCACCCGATCTACCCGGACGTCGTGTCGGTGGCCATCGCCCCGTACGCCACCTTCTCGCTCTCGCACGTGGAGGCGGACGGGGACACCCTGCCCCTCCGGTTCTACGTGTTCCGCGAGGACTCGGCGAAGGCCCGGGAGGACGTCTCGATCCTCCCGGACGTCCTCGCCTTCTACGAGGAGCTGTACGGGCCCTACCCGTTCGCGGACGAGAAGTACGGGCTCGCCGAGTTCACCCTCCCGAGCTTCCGCGAGCACCAGACGGTCCCGAGCCTGGGCGCTGCGCGGATCACGGGGACACACCGGTACGACTGGATTCTGGCGCACGACCTGGCGCACCAGTGGTTCGGGAACTCGCTCACGCCCGCCTCGTGGAAGGACGTGTGGCTGAACGAGAGCCTGGCCCAGTACTCCTGGCTCCTGTGGCTCGAGCACACGCGGGGCCGGGCCGCCTACGACAGCGCGGTCGACCGCCTGGTGTCGCGGGACATCCCCGGCTCCCTCGTGATCGCCGACACGACAGACATCCGGTCGATGTTCTCGGAACGCACGTTCGGGAAGGGCCCGCTCGTCCTGGACCGGCTGCGGCAGGTCGTGGGGGACCGCGCCTTCTTCCTGTCGCTCCGCCGCTATGCCGCCGGCTTCGCTTATGGGACCGTGACCACGCGGGATTTCGAGACGGTGGCCGAGCGCGCCTCGGGCCGCTCCCTGGACGGCTTCTTCCGCGAGTGGGTGTACGGGAGCGGCACGCCGCGCGACCGGGGGAGGCCGGACGCTCCGCCCCGGCGACCGCTGAGCCCGGATCCCTTGCCGGGAGACGAGGTGAGGCGCGAGCCCGCGCCGTACGTCGCGGCCGCCTGCCGGGACTCCGCGCGCCGCCAGTTCGACTTCTGGCTCGGCGACTGGGACGTGGTGAACCGCCAGCGCCGCCCCCGGGGGACCGGGTGGGGGGTCACCGGACGGGCCACGGACCGCGTGCACGCCGTGGCCGGCGGGTGCGGAATCGTCGAGCACTGGCGCGGGACGACGGCCATGGGCCAGGTCCTGGGCTACAGCCTCCGGGCCTGGAACCCCGCCAGGCAGAAATGGGACCTGGTCCTCCTGTGGCCCCGGCCCGACCGGCCCCGCTTCTCCACCCTGGAGGGCGGCTTCCGGGACGGCCGCGGCGAGTTCTTCCGCACCGTCGCAGACACGGCCGGGAACGAGGTCCGGGTCCGCTTCACCTTCTCCGCCATCACGCCCACGTCCCTCCGGTGGAGCGACGGTATCTCCCGGGACGGCGGGCGGAGCTGGCCCTCGACCTGGATCATGGAGTTCACCCGCAGGGACTCGGCGGCCGCACCCCTCCCGAACGGCCCCACCCGCGCCCGGGACCGCTGCACCTTCCCCGAGACCCGCCAGATGGACCCGTGGCTCGGCGAGTGGGAGGGCGAGGCGGTCCTGGCCTCAGGCGACACCGTGCCCGCCCGCGCCAGCGTCTACGAGATCCTGAACGGATGCGGGCAGGTGGACCGGCTCCAGCTCGGCGAGGGGAAGGACGCGGTGCAGGTCTACCGGGTGCGGACGTACCAGCCCGACCCGGGACGGTGGGTGGAGTACCGCCTGGACAGCCGGGACGGGGTCATCGACAGGCTGGAGGGATCGGTGGAGGGCGACACGGCGCTGATCGAGACGCCGGAGAGCGCCAGGGGCCCATGGACCGGCCGGCAGGTGCGCACGCGCTGGACCCGCATCGCCCGGGACGGAGTCCAGTTCGAGACCGCCGTCCGGTCCGGGAAGGAAGGCTGGACCGGCGAGTGGACGGTGAGGCTGCGATCCCGGTCCGCCGGTCCAGGACTCGACTCAAGCCTCTTCTTCGATCGGCGATGAGCGCAGCTGTCGATCGAATTCGCGGCCCTCGTTCACGCGATGCAGTTCGGACTCGAGGCCGTCGAGGCGTTCGCGCAACGATGCGGTCTCACGAGCCACCTGCTCCAGCCGCCGCTGCGTCCCCTCCGCTGCGAGGCCGCGCAGGCGCGCGAAACGGTCAGGGGCCCGATCGTGAAGCGGGCGGTCAGACCGACCACGGGAACGAGCACGATGACGATGAGCGCGCTGAGACCCACGAGGTCCTTGATCTGGTTCCAATCCATGGGGCCGGCTCCGGTCGCGGTGACGTGACGGACGCCCCGATCCGAGACGGGGCGTACACTCCTCAGGACGGGAGCCGGGAGATCGGAGTTTCGACCCCCCCAGCCCGGTGCCGATCGTCATCTCTCCGCCAGTCAGCCGCCGCTGGTCACGGTCCGCTTCAACTTCCTCGCGAGGCATCCCATCCGTCGTGGGATGCCTCGCCGGGAACGCCGAAGCTCGATCAGCGAACGACCGTCACGTCGAATCGCCTCAGAAGCTGAAGCCGACCCCGCCGCTCAGGATGAAGTGACGGAAGTCGAGCCTGTCGGCGACCACACCGCCCACCTTGACGTCCGGCTTGTTCAGGATCTCGACCCAGCGGAAGTCCATCATCACGGCCAGGTGGTCGGTGACATAGGCGTTGAAGCCCCCCTGCCCGACGAGGCCGAAGGCGTCGCTGATCTCGACGTTCAGGTTCTGGAGGTCGCCCGACTGGTCGAAGAAGGTCACCCAGCTTCCGCCCGCACCCAGGTAGGGGCGGAACTTCCCATCCGGCAGGAAGTGGTACTGGACCGTCAGCGCGGGCGGGAGCGCGTCCACCGAGCCGAGGCTCTTGTTGAGCCCTGCCGCTCCCGACTTCACTTCGGGCGAGATGAAGGCCGCGAGCAGGTTGAATGCGACGTTCGGCGTCGCGAAGACCGTGAGGTCGGCGCCCACGGTGACGGTGTTGCCGACGTCCAGATCGAGGCCGGCCAGGCCAGCGGGCGGCGAGGACTTGGCGTCGAGGAAGATCGCTGAGACGTGGGTCCGGACCATCACCCGATCGAAGGCCTGGCCCGTCGCAGGCCGGGGTGCGGTCACGGCCAGCGCCACGGCCGCGGTCAGCGCGCCCAGGGCGAACCGGGCGGCTACGGAGTGCGGACCTGCATGCGAAGTCATGGTGTCAGCCTCACGCACGGGGGAGGAATTACCGGTCGCCGCGCCGGCCGGCGCGACGGGCCCGTCACGACCCACGCCATCGTCCTTCTCAAGTTACGCGGCGCGCGGGGCCCGCGGTGGTCGGGTCGGTCTCGTCTCGCCCCGTGGTGAAATGCCCCGCCTCTACGTAAGGGGGTTCCCGTGCGGTTCGCCT
>CAYXHP010000031.1:0-3310 GCA_964465015.1 uncultured Gemmatimonadota bacterium | reverse complement strand
GGCCCAGTCGAGGGCCGTGCACGAGGCGTTCGCCGAGGCGGAGTGGGTCACCCTGTTCTTCTTCGTCGGCCTGTTCATCCTGGTGAAAGGCATCGAGCAGGCGGGGCTCCTGGACATGCTGGCGAAGGGCGTCCTGGACGTGACGCAGGGGAGCTTCGACGTGGCCACCTACGCCATCCTGTGGGTGTCGGCGGTGGCCTCGGCCATCGTGGACAACATCCCGTTCGTGGCCGCGATGATCCCGGTCATCAAGGACATGGGCGCCGCCATGGGGAGTCCGGACCGGATGGTCACGCTGTGGTGGGCCCTGTCGCTGGGTGCCTGCCTGGGCGGCAACGGATCCCTGATCGGGGCGAGCGCCAATGTGGTCGTGGCCGGCTTCGCGGAGCGCGCGGAGCGCCCCATTCGCTTCGTTCCGTTTCTCAAGGTCTCGGTACCCGCCATGCTCATGTCGATCGCGGTCAGTCACGTGTATCTCTATCTGCGCTACGTGACCTGAAGCCGATCGACAGGGGAGAGAGCATGCGCATCGGCGCGCGGAAGTCCAGGCTGGCGCGCGTACAGGCCGAGTCCGTCGCCGACGCCCTCCGGCGCGTCCACCCGGATCTCGAGGTCGAGTGCGCATGGATGGAGACGGAGGGGGATCGGGTCCAGGACCGCCCGCTGCCCGAGATCGGCGGGAAGGGGCTGTTCACGGCCCGGCTGGAGGCCGCGCTGGCCGCGGGCGAGATCGACGTGGCCGTTCATTCCCTCAAGGACCTCCCCACGGAGCTGGCCCCCGGTTTCGAGGTCGCGTGCGTTCCCGCGCGCGAGGATCCCCGCGACGTGCTCCTGGGTCCCGACGGCCCGCTGGCCCTGGACGATCTCGCCGAGGGGGCTACGGTCGGCACCTCCTCGCCCCGTCGCCGGGCCCTGCTGCTGTCGGCCCGGCCGGACCTCGCCACGCGGGCGATTCGGGGCAACGTGGGCACGCGCATCCGGAAGATGCGGGAGGGGCGGGTCGACGCCCTCCTCCTCGCCGCCGCCGGGCTCCGGCGATTGGGGCTCCTCGATCCGAAGGACACGCAGCGTCTGGAGGCCCCCGACTGGCTGCCCGCGCCCGGGCAAGGGGCGCTGGCCGTGGAGGCCCGGACCGCCGACGAGCACGTCCGCGGGCTCCTCGAACCGCTCGAGTCGGCCGAGGCCCGCGCGGCCATCACGGCCGAGCGCGCGCTCCTCGCGACGCTGGAGGGGGGGTGCCAGGTGCCCATCGGCGCCCTGGCGCGTCTCGAAAACGGTGAGACCCTGCGGTTGGACGCCGTGGTGGTGTCGGTCGACGGCGGGGACGCGATCCGCGCGTGCGCGGTCGCCCGCGCCGGCGAGGCCCGTGAGCTCGGGGTGCGGGTGGGTCGGGACCTCCTCGCCCGGGGCGCGGGGCGCCTCCTCTCGGCCCAAGCTTGAGCCGGCGTGGCGACGCGATGGGCGGCGGCTCTTCCAATTCGGGAGAAAGGGACGAGCGCATCCTGTCGCGCGAGGAGGCGGTGCGGCGTTTCGCCCCGCCGCGGGACTTCCGGCTGGTGTTCACGAACGGCTGCTTCGATCTCCTGCATGTCGGTCACGTCGAGGGGCTTCGGATGGCACGGGGGCTCGGCGACCGCCTGGTCGTGGGGCTCAACTCCGACGACTCCGTGCGGCGTCTCAAGGGACCGGGACGCCCCCTGGTCCCGGTCGACGAGCGGGCCCGCGTGCTGGCCTCGGTCCGGTGGGTCGACGCTGTCGTGCCGTTCGAGGAGGACACGCCCGAGCCTCTCGTCCGCTCCCTGTCTCCCGACGTGATCGCCAAGGGCGGCGACTACGGTGCCGACGAAGTGGCGGGGGCGACCTGGGTCCGCGAGCGGGGAGGGGAAGTGCGCATCCTTCCGCTCGTGCCGGGCCGGTCGACGACTTCGCTCCTGCGCGCCATCCAGGCCCGGGGCGCGGCGGTCGGGCAGGGTGGAGACCCGCCGTCGCGGCCGTCGACGCTCCTGGTGGCCACTCGTAATCCGCACAAGCTCGACGAGATCCGTGAGCTCCTCGGCGAGTCCCCCGTGCGGCTCGTGTCCCTGGTCGAGGTCGGCGCGGAGCCCCGGGCCGAGGAAGAGGAGATCGAGCGGGCGGAGACCTTCGCCGGAAACGCCCTCGCCAAGGCCTCCTACTTCGAGGCGATGACCGGTCTCCCGACGCTCGGGGAGGATTCGGGTCTGTGCGTGGAGGCGCTCGGCGGTGGACCCGGCGTGCGCACCAGGCGCTTCGCGCCGGATGCCTGGGCCCGGCGTCACGGACGGGACCACGGCAACAACCTGTGGCTCCTGGACCGGCTTCGCGGCGTGCCTGCCGGGGAACGCGGGGCCTCCTACCGGTGCGCAGTCGCGGTGGCGGACCGGTCCGGAGCGATCGTGTTCGAGGGGGAGCTGCGCGGCCGAATCGCCGAGGCGCTGCGCGGAGAAGACGGCTTCGGATACGATCCGCTCTTCGTTCTGCCCGACCGGGGGCTCACGCTGGGCGAGCTTCCTCGCGAGGTCAAGCAGACGGTGAGCCATCGCGCCCGGGCTATGGAGAAGCTGGGGCGGTGGCTCGCGGCGTCGGACCCGGGCGGCGTGCGGCCCGTTCCGGGGGAGGGAACCTCGGAACCCTGATCCGATGCCGGAGTAGCGCGGCCCTTGCGCTGCCGCCGGGGACGCCGTATACCAATGGGAAGCTGAACGGTCAGGTGAGCGACGACCGATCCCGGCAGGGATTCGGCACGCCGCGGTGTGGCGTATAGATAGGCTCGATGTGGGGCGCGTGATCGCCCCGTAGCTCGGCAGCCGGATGGATGGTCCGGCGCCACGAGATCGGCCCGTCCCCTCCGGGGGGCGCCGTGGGCAGTCAGGGAGGCAGACTCGCTGACTCACGACCTCAAGAGCAGAGCCCGTGCGCTATCTCGCTGTTCGGACGCGCGCGTCGCATCCGCTCCCGCTTGCTGGGGAGAGGGTCGATCGGCGCGGCCACGCGCGTATATACATCGGTTTTCCTCATCTCGCGGATTTTTCGGTCCGACCCATGGGGGACGGACCGATTTTGCGTCCGGGTGGCCCGAATCGCCCGGACGCGCTTTAGTGTTCGTGTTCGCCCCGTGAGCGGGTAACGCTCACATCGCCTTCCGCTGCCACAGGAGGGTACGCATGTCCAGACGTCTTTCCTTTGTCGGGACCTTGCTGGCGCTCGTCGCCGGCCTGTGGATGGTCCCCCGGGCCCTGAGTGCACAGGGGACGGGAACCATCACAGGAACGGTCCGGGCGGCGAACAGCGC
>CAYXHP010000030.1:0-13100 GCA_964465015.1 uncultured Gemmatimonadota bacterium | reverse complement strand
AGGACCGAGATGTCGTAGGTGCCGCCACCGAGGTCGAACACCGCGATCTTCTCGTCCTCCTTCTTGTCGAGGCCGTAGGCCAGGGAGGCCGCGGTGGGCTCGTTGATGATGCGGAGCACCTCGAGGCCGGCGATCTTGCCGGCGTCCTTGGTGGCCTGGCGCTGTGCGTCGTTGAAGTAGGCCGGGACGGTGACCACGGCCTGGACCACCTCCTGGCCCAGGTAGTCCTCGGCCGTGGCCTTCATCTTCTGGAGGATCATGGCCGAGATCTCGGGCGGCTGGAAGCTCTTGTCCGCGTTCGGGATCTTCACCTGGACGCGGTCGTCCGAGTCGCATTCGGTCTTGTAGGGGACGAGCTTCCGCTCGGATTCCACCTCCGAGCACTTCCGCCCCATGAACCGCTTGATCGACGAGACGGTGTTCTCGGGGTTCGTCACCGCCTGGCGCTTGGCGACCTGTCCGACGAGCCGCTCGCCGTCCTTGGTCCAGGCCACCACGGACGGGGTCGTCCGCGAGCCCTCCGCGTTGGGAATGACGACCGGGTCGCCACCCTCCATGACGGCGACGACGGAGTTCGTCGTACCAAGGTCGATCCCGATCACTTTCGCCATGACAGTCGTCCTCGCGCTTGCGTGTAGGTGTGGTCTCCGCCCGCTCTCCGAAGTCGGACGTCCGCACGCCGGGCAACCTCGCCGGGCGTCGGCCGCGACAGGGCTGGGTGCAAGCGATGTGCCGGTTCCCGGGCCCCGAAACGGCCCGGATTTGCGACATATTGACACTGAGGGGGCGGGTTCGTGTCATTACGGCAGAGGGAGGCGCGGGGGATGGGCGGGCGAGGCCGGGCGGCAGGTGTCTCCTCGGCTGCGCCTTCGCTTCGCACCCGCCGGGCGTGGTCGTGTGCTCGGTGGCCGTCGCTCGCCCGGGACCACGCGCCAGCGAGCCTCTTCCGCTGCTTCGCTCGGAGACAGCTGGCGTCCGGCCCCGCCCCGGCCCGTGAGGCCATCGCCCTGCCTCTCCCCCGGCGGTGGCTTCGCGCGGCGCCACGGGCCGTACGCACCGGAGTCGGACGGCGCGCCTCACACGGGTCCATCCTGGCTGCAGGGAGGGGGTGGCCGAGGGGGAAAGGTCCCCGACAGAGCCGAAGCGGAGCAGCCAGGGGAGCACGCTGGCTCCGGGGGCAGGGCGAGCCTCGGTCCACGCGCACGCCGGCACGCCCGGCGGGTGCGAAGCGAAGGCGACAGAGGGACCTTTCCCCCCTCGCCCCGCCCCCCCGCCCACGATGCCCCGACGTGCCGGGCGAAGCCGCCCACGCCCCCGGCCGGATGCGTTGCGCGGCGCGGAGCCGCCGCTCTAAGCTCCCCGGCATGTTTCCGCTGAAGGACGACAACCCCACGCTCCTCACTCCCTACGTGACCGTCTTCATCATCGCGGTCAACGTGGCCGTGTGGCTCACTTTCGAGCACGCGGGGGTCGGGACCGGCTACCTCCAGTCCCTGTGCCGGCACGGGCTCATCCCGGGGCGGTTGACCGGGGCCATCCCGGCCGGAGCGCGCCTGCGCGAAGGCCCGCTGCAGTGCACGCTCGGCGGGCCCGCGTGGTGGTCGGTCTTCACGTCGATGTTCATGCACGGCGGCTGGCTCCACCTGATCATGAACATGTGGTTCTTCTGGGTGTTCGGGAACAACATCGAGGACTCGATGGGGCACGTGCGGTTCGCCGTCTTCTACCTCCTGTGCGGAGTCCTGGCCGCCGGCGCGCAGGTGGTCTCGGCGCCCTCGAGCCCGGTGCCGACCATCGGCGCCTCGGGAGCGATCAGCGGCGTCATGGGCGCCTACCTGGTGCTGTACCCGCGCGTCCGCGTATACACGATCTTCATCATCTTCATCATCATCCGGATCTTCCCGCTCCCCGCCTGGTTGCTCCTCCTGGAATGGTTCGGACTGCAGCTGTTCACCGGGGCCGCCGGCGCGGCCGGCAACGTGGCGGTGTGGGCGCACGTAGGCGGTTTCGTCTCGGGCGGCGCCCTCATCCCGCTCTTTCGGAGCTCGAAGCTGCTCGAGGCCAAGCGCCGCGTCGCCGGCGATCTCGGAGGGGGCCTGTTCTGAGCGGCGGAAGCGGCCCGCTCGCGGCCCTCATCGACCACACCGCCCTGGGTCCGGAGACCACGGTCGCCGATGCGGAGCGCCTGTGCCACGAGGCCATCCGGCTCGGATTCGCGGCCGTGTGCGTGAACCCGGTCCACGTCGAGCGCGTCTCCGCGATCCTGGCAGGGGAAGCGCCCGCACCCTGCACGGTCGTCGCCTTCCCACTCGGGGCGCTCCGGACCCCGCAGAAGGTGCGGGAAGCGGCCGAAGCGCTGGAGCTGGGGGCCCGCGAGCTGGACGTCGTGGCGGACCTCGGCGCGATGAAGGAGGGGCGCTGGGAGGTGCTGGAGCGGGAGGTCCGCGACGTCGTCCGGGCGGTGGATGGCCGGGCCCTGGTGAAGGTGATCCTCGAGACGGCGGCGCTCGAGGAGCCGGAGATCCTCCGGGCCGCGCGGGTGGCGGCCGGCTCGGGCGCCGACTTCCTCAAGACCTCGACCGGGTTCCATCCCGCGGGCGGTGCCACGCCGGAAGCCGTGGCGCTCCTGCGGGGAGCGGCGGGCCCGGGCGTGGGGATCAAGGCCTCGGGCGGGATCCGCACGTGCGAGGCCGCCTTCCGGCTCGTGGCGGCCGGGGCGACGCGGCTCGGAACCTCGCGCGGGGTCGAGCTGGCCGGATGCCGCGAGCCACCGGCGCGGGACGCGATGCCCCCGAAGAGCCGCTCGGCGTGAGCGAGCCGGATCCCGGGGCTTCCCCCCTGGCGGACGAGCAGAGGGCCGTCCGGTTCCTGGCCGATCGCCTGGACGAATTCCGGCCCCGGGTCGCGCTGGTCCTCGGATCGGGTCTCGGCGGGCTCCTCGATCGGTGCGAGGCGGCAGTCCGCCTCCCCTGCAGGGAGATTCCCGGGTGGCCCGTCCCGGCCGTGGAGGGGCACGCCGGGCTCGTGGTCGCGGGCCGGCTCGCGGGCGTGCCCGTGCTGGGGCTGGCCGGGCGGCCGCATCTGTACGAGGGCCACTCGCCCGCTCGAGTGGCGTTGCCCGTCCGGGTGGCGGCCCGGCTCGGGGCCGACACCCTGTTCGTGACCAACGCGGCCGGCTCGGTCCGCGCGCGCCTGTCGCCCGGCCGGCTCCTGCTCATCGCCGACCACCTGAACCTCATGGGAGCCTCCCCGCTGGCGGGTCCGCCGCGCCCGGGGGAGGCGCGCTGGCCCGACCTCCTGGGCGCGTACGATCCGGGGCTCCGGGCTCTGGTGCGCCGGGCCGCCCGGGCGGCCGGGATCCCGCTCGCCGAGGGTGTCTACGCCGGGATGTTGGGGCCGGCGTACGAGACGCCGGCCGAGATCGCCATGCTGGCGAGGATGGGGGCCGACGCGGTCGGGATGTCCACGGTGCCGGAGGTGCTGGCGGCGCGAGCGGCCGGTCTCCGGTGTGTGGGGGTGAGCTGTATCACCAACTTCGCCGCCGGGATCGGCCCCGGTCCCCTCCGCCACGACGAGGTCCTCCAGACCGGCCGGCGCGTGGCGGAGCCGTTCGGTCGCCTGGTGCTGGGGAGCCTCGGCGCCCTCGCACGGGAGCCGGGGCCCGTCGGCTAGCCCTCCTCGCCCTCCGGCGCGAAGTCGCGGGCTCTCGCGGGCACCTCCACACGGTGCTCCAGCGGCCCGGTTCCCGAGCCGAGAGCGGGGCCCGCGGCGAGGGCGGCCCGCGTGTACCGGATAGCCCGGTCCACGGCGTCGACGAGCGGCCATCCCAGCGCCAGCCCGGCCGCGATCGCGGCCGACAGCGTGCAGCCCGTCCCGTGACCGGCCCGGGTCTCGATCCGTGGGGCCCGCCACTCCCACCAGCGCCCGTCCGACCGGAGGACATCCACGACCAGGCTCCCCTCGAGGTGGCCACCCTTGACGAGCACCGCGGCTCCCGAGGTGGCGGCGAGCCGTTCGGCGGCTCGCCGCATGCCCGCCTCGTCCCGGACCTCGGCGTCCACCAGGAGCTCCGCCTCGTCCAGGTTGGGGGTCATGATCGTGGCCAGGGGCAGGATGCGGTCGCGAAGTGCCTCGCGTCCCCCGGGCGCGAGGAGCGGCTCGCCGTTGGCCGCGACCATGACCGGGTCGACCACGAGGTGCGGGATCTCCCACTCCGCCAGCGCCCCGGCCACCGCTTCTACGGTGGGAGCGTCCGCCAGCATGCCGGTCTTGGCGGCGGCCGGATGAAGGTCCTCGACGACCGCCCCGATCTGGAGCCGGACCATGGCCGGATCCACGACCTCGATGCCCCGAACTCCGAGGGTGTTCTGTGCCGTGACGGCCGTGACGGCCGCGGTGCCGAAGACACCGAACGCCTGGAAGGTCTTGAGGTCAGCCTCGATGCCGGCGCCTCCCCCCGAGTCGCTCCCGGCGATCGTGAGGGCGACGGGTGGAGCGGACCGCCCGGTCATGGAAGGCCGGCTGGCGCGTCCCCGCCGGACCGCGGCAACTTGCGTCGACGCTTCATCGTGGCTCGTGCCCTCTACGAAGAAGGAAAGGCCGGGCCGATCGTCCCAGGAGCCGCCGTCAGCGGGAGCCGACCCCGGTAGCATGCCCAGCCGCTCGCAGCTCAAACGATGGCGCGCCCTCGCACGCCGCAAGGGACGCGACGCGGAGGGGCTGGCCCTGGCCGAGGGTCCTCGCCTCCTGCGTGAGCTCCTCGACTCGGGCCTCCGGCTCCGGCAGGTGCTGTCTACAGACGAGGAAGCCGCCGATCCGGAGACGGCTCCGCTCCTGGACCGCGCCCGGAGCGCCGGCGTGCCGATCGAGACCGTGAGCGAAGGGCTGCTGGTCGAGCTCGCCGACACGGTGAGGCCGCAGGGCGTGCTGACGGTCTTCGAGGTGCCGCGATACGACTGGAGCGACCTGCCCGATGGCGACCTCCTGGTCTTCGACGGAGTCCAGGATCCCGGGAACCTCGGCACTCTACTCCGCACGGCCGAGGCGCTCGGAGTCGGAGGGGCGGTCGCCCTCGAGGGGACCGTGGATCCCTGGAACCCCAAGGCGGTACGGGCGTCGGCGGGCTCGGTGTTCCGGATGCCCGTGGTGCGGGCGGGGCGGCCGGAGGCCGTTCGCGAGCTCGGCTCGGAGGACCGCCCGCTGTGGGCGGCCGACGCCGGCGGGGAGCCGCTCCCGCGCGGCGGCCCGCTCCCGGAGCGGGTCGCTCTCGTCCTGGGCAACGAGGGCGCGGGCGTGTCGCGCGAGCTCCTGGAAGCCGCCGAGCGACGCGTGGCCATTCCCCTCGCCGACGAGGTCGAGTCTCTCAACGTGGCCGTGGCGGCCGCCCTCCTCATGGACCGGATCTTCTCCTCCAGGAAGCCGAGCCCTTGAACGCATTGTTCGTGGCCTACGCGACCCTGATCGGCCTCGCGGTCGGCTCGTTCCTCAACGTGTGCGTGGCGCGTCTCCCTGCCGGCGAGTCGGTCGTGTCCCCGCGCTCTCGCTGCCCGACGTGTGCCTCGCAGATTCGCTGGTTCGACAACATTCCGGTGCTCAGCTACGTGTGGCTGCGCGGCCGCTGCCGGGACTGCGGGGAGCGCATCTCGCCGCTCTACCCGGGGATCGAGGTCGCGGGGGGACTGCTGTGGGCCGGAGCAGCGCTGCTGTACGGGCCCGAGTGGACCGCGCTCCGGGCGGCGGTGTTCGGGAGCCTGCTCCTGGCCATCGCGCTGATCGACGCGCGGCACTATCTGATTCCAGACGTGCTCAGCCTGGGCGGCTTGGGAGCCGGCCTGGCTCTGTCGCTGCTCCCGGGCCGGATCGGGCCACTCATGTCCCTGGCCGGCGCCGCGACCGGTTTCGTGGCCCTGTTCGTGGTCGGGTGGCTGGGCGAGAAGGCGCTGCGCCGGCCCGCGATGGGAGCTGGAGACGTCAAGATGATGGGCATGGTAGGGGCGTTCCTCGGACCGGCCGGGGCGCTCCTCACGATCTTCCTCGGGGCCCTCCTGGGCTCGATCATCTTCGGACCCATCAGCCTCAAGACCAAGCGCCTGGTACCGTTCGGGGTCTTTCTCGCGCTCGGGGCCGCGGTCACGTTCGTGGCGGGCGAGAGCCTCCTCCACGCGTACTTGAGGCTGGTCGGGCTGGCCTGACGCCGCGAGCCCGCCGGGTCCGACCGACGTTCCGCCACCGGTCGGAGAGCGTCCGCGAGCGCCCCGTTCAGCCCGCGCGGGCGGAGAAACGTCCGATGGAGAAGGGATCCGCCTCGGCGCCGCCCGTCTCGCCGGCCAGGCGAGCCGCCACGATCTCGGCGGCGGTGGGCGAGAGGAGGATGCCGTTGCGGCCGTACCCGGTGGCGTAGTGGAGGCCGTCCAGCTCCGGGTCCGGACCGAGGATGGGGGCGCCATCTTTCGACACGGGTCGAAGGCCGGCCCATCGCTCCGAGGGCTCGATCGCCGCGACGGTGGGAACGAGTCGAGCTGCCGCGGCCCGGATCCCTGCCTGGCCCGCGGCCGTCACGGTGGCCTCGAAGCCCGCCTCCTCCATCGTGCTCCCGGCCAGCACGGCGCCATCGGGCCGCGGCACCAGGTACGAGCCGTCGCGGCGAGCTACGAGGCGCTCGAGGGGCGGCGCGACCCCGGGCTCGTAGCGCAGCATCTGGCCACGGACGGGGCGTACCGGCACGGGACGCGGCAATCCTTCGATCCCGTTCGACCAGGCGCCGGCCGAGAGCACCACTCGGTCCGCGGCCAGCCTCTCGCCGCCCTCCAGCGTCACCCCGCGGACGGAGCCGTCCCCGGTCACCAGACGCTCCACCCGGGCGCCGTAACGGAGCTCCGCCCCGGCGGCCTCGAGCGCGGTGGGCAGCGCGGCCGCGAGTCGCTGCGTGTCGAGCCGGCTCTCGTCCGGGAGCCACAGCCAGACGAGGGCCTCGCCCAGGCCCGGCTGCAGGCGGACTGCGGCGCCGGGGTCGATGAGCTCGGCGGCGAGCCCGAGCCCCCGCTGACGCCCGGCCATGCGCGAGAGCTCGTCCCGCTCCGCCTCGCCGAACGCTCCCACCAGCATCCCGTCGGGGCGGAGGTCCAGCTCCACGTCCGCGAGTCGCTCCACCTTCTCCAGGAAGGCGGGATGGCGCTCGCGGCTGGCCAGCGCCAGCCGCAGCAGGGCCTCGTCTCCGGAGCTCTCGTACTGGGGGGCCAGCATCCCGGCCGAGGCGGCCGTGGCCACCTCCGCCGGCTCGGCCCGGTCGGCGGGCCGCGCCTCGACCACCAGGACCGGGAGATCGCGCTCGAGGAGCGCGAGAGCCACCGCGGCACCCGACACGCCCGCGCCGATGACCAGGATCCGCCCGGTCACCCCGCGCGATCGGGTTCTTCGGCGGCGTCTCCGGACGCGCCGGACGGTCCCCGCCCGGTCGGCCCGCGGCGTTCTCCGACCTGGCGCGACCCGGGGACGCGGTCCAGCGTGGAGCGGCCGCCGCTCCGTCCCGCGGCCTCCGACCGTACCAGGCGCACCCGGGTGACCTGGGTGTCGGTGCTCCCCAGGATCTCCATCCGCAGGCCCCGGCGCTCGATGAGCTCCTGCGGGCGCGGGACCCTGCCCAGCTCCTCGAGCAGGTAGCCGTTCAGCGAGCGGTGCTCCGCCACCGGGAGGTCCGTCCCGAACACGTCGTTGATGTCCCTCAGATCGGCGGACCCCTCGACCAGCGCCTCGTCCGGGTTGATCCGCACGATCGTCTCCTCGGGGATGTCCACCTCGTCCACGATCTCGCCCACCAGCTCCTCGAGGATGTCCTCCATGGTCACCAGTCCGTCCGTACCCCCGTACTCGTCCACCACGACCCCCATGTGCACGCGCCGCGCCTGGAACTCGCGCAGGAGCTCGACCAGCGTCACGGTGGAGGGGACGAAGAACGCCTCGCGAGAGAGCTCGCCCAGGGACGCGTCACCGCGCCCTTCCACGAGGGCCTCGAACACGTCCCGGAGGTAGACGACGCCGGTGACATCGTCCAGCGACTGGTCGTAGACGGGGATGCGGCTGTAGGGAACGCCCTCGAGCTCGGCCTCCACCGCGGCGACCGTCCGATCCCCCGGCCACGCGAAGATGTCGACCCGAGGCGTCATGACCTCCCACGCCCGCGTGGTGTCCATGAGGAAGGCCCGCTCGATGAGCTGGCGCTCGTGCTCCTCGATGGCGCCGGCCAGGTGCCCCATCTGCGTGAGTCGGCGGATCTCCATCTCGGTCACGCCAGGATTCCGCCCGGCTCCGCGCGGCACCAGCAGACGCGTCACGGCCTCGAGGGGCACGACGAGGAAGAAGAGCGCCCTCGAGAGTGTCCGCAGGATGGGGGCGGCGAACAGGGAGAAGGGCACCGCGCGCGAGGAGGCGAAGCTCTTGGGCGTGATCTCCCCGAAGAAGAGCACCAGGAGGGTCACGGCTCCCGTGGCGAGACCGACGCCGGCCGAGCCCAGCGCCCGGGTGGCCTCGAAGGTGGCGATGGAGGCGGCCGCTATGTTGGCCACGTTGTTGCCGATGAGGATCGTGATGAGGAGGCGGTCGGGATTCGCGCGTAGCTCCGCCAGCGCCGCCGAGCCGCGGCGGCCCTCGTCGGCCAGGGCGCGGGCCCTGGCCTGCGGGACCGAGAACAGGGCGATCTCGGATCCCGAGAAGAAGGCGGACAGGAGCAGGAGCATCACGAGGAGGGCGAGCTCGATCACGGCGGGCCCCCGGAGGCGAGGGAAGGCCGGCGGCCGCCCGAACCTCGTCTCGGAACGTCTTCGTTTCCGTCCGCCTCGGGCGATGCGGCGGTGGACTCGCCCATCGCTCGGCTGCTCCCGGCTGCCGGAGTCAGAAGGGTGTCGCGGACCCGCGGTCCGGCCCGCCCGCGCACGCGGGCGTCGGGCGAGGCCAGAACCCATGCAAGCTAGATTCCACGCGGCCGAGCGGTCAAGGCGGAACGGGCTTGCGTAATTTTTCACAAGCGGGTATCATCGCGGCGGCTCACGGCCGGACAGGAGGTGCGGATGCCCGACCAGCCACCCGGGAATCCCGCGCCACGCGGGAGGAAGCCGGATCGGGAGGCGCCGTTCCGTCCGATGACGGAGGTGGCGCGCTACGCCGGTCACGGCCTGACCCTGGCGGCCGCCACCGCTCTTTTCGCATGGCTTGGACGGTGGGTGGACACTCGCCTCTCGACGGCGCCCCTGTTCGTCATCCTGGGCGCGTTCCTCGGCTTTACGGCGGGCATGTACCACATGCTCCGCGAGCTCCTGCCCGCTGGCCTCCGCGGCACCCCGGACACGCGCCGCGGCCCGGACCGGAGCGGCGGCGGGACGCCCGGCCGGGAAGAGGAGCCGGACGGAGGCCCTCCCCCGTGAGTCCCGCCGCCCGAGTCGGCTACGCGGGCGTGACGGCAGGGATCGTGGCGGCCGGCGTGGCGATGACGGCGCTGCTGGGCGGTCCGGCGCGGGGGGCCGCGGTCGGTGCGAGCCTGGCCTGGGCGCTGCAGGCACCGGCGACGTGGTGGCTGGCGGCGGCGCTGTCCCGGGGCCGGGGCGTGACCGGACGATGGGCGGCGGGGCTGGCCCTGCGCGTGGCCGGGGTGGCCGTGCTGGGGGTGCTCGCACCGTCCCTGGACGTGAGCCGCGGTCCGGCGATCGTGGCGTACGGCGGAGCGATGGTGGTGTTCTTGCTCGCCGAAGCGGCGTGGCTGTGGTGGGCGTCGGATGAGACTGCATAGATTGGTGGAGACTGGCACTCGGTGGCCATGACACAGCTGGCGAGCGGAGGGTGGGGGTCGATCGCGGCCGTGGCCGGAGCGGCCCGGCAGGCGGCGCGGGCGAGCGTGTCGGACACGGCCGCCTCGGCGGCCGCGCACGGGTCCAAGCTGACCACGTCCGAGCTCATCCATCACGTGGCCAACGGCCGCAGCCTGGATTTCGGCTTCGGCAGCGTTCCCCTGAACGGCCTGTCGATCCCGGCCTTCCACGTCTTCGGGCTCACGGTGGATCTCTCGGTGACTCGCCACGTCCTCTTCCTGTTCATCGCCACCATCCTCACCATCGTGACGATGTGGCTGTCGGCCACGGAGGCGCGGCGGCTCGAGCAGGGGAAGCGGGCGCCCGGCGGGCTCCTCAACGCCATCGAGGCGTTGTACCTCTTCCTCCGGGACGAGGTGGCCATGGCCAACATCGGGCGGGGCGGCGAACCCTACGTTCCGTATGTCGTCACGTTGTTCTTCTTCATCCTGTATGCGAACCTCCTGGGCCTGCTGCCCGGGGGGGCGAGCGCGACTGCCAACATCTCGGTGACTGGGGCGCTGGCCGTCACGGCCTTCCTGGTGATCGAGATCACGGGCTACCGATCGCTGGGGGCGCGGGGCTACCTGAGGACCATCTTCGCCATCCCGGAGGGACTGAACCCGGTCATGACCGCGGTGATGTTCGTGGTCATGCCGCCGGTGGAGCTGCTGAGCAAGCTCACCAAGCCCTTCGCGCTCGCGGTGCGACTCTTCGCCAACATGGTCTCGGGCCACTTCGTGATCTTCGCGTTGCTGGGCCTCATCCTGACCTACGGCAGCTTCCATGCGCCGGCCGGCCTCACGGCCATCGTGGGCCCGCTGGTGCTGAGCCTGTTCGTGACGTTCGTTGAGATCTTCGTGGCGTTCCTGCAGGCCTACATCTTCGCGACGCTGACGGCGGTGTTCGTCGGCCTGATCCGGCACGCGCACTGATGGCCTGAGACGTCACGACGGGACGCCGCGCGCGTCCACCGTGGAGGAACCGGGCGTGATCCCGGCGGAAGCCGGGCCGCACGGCGCAAGGACCGACCCCAAGGAGCCAACCGAAGCAGAGGGAGAGAAAGGATGCTGCACATTCTCGCGTTGTTACAGGGAGCCGCCGCCGGCTCGTCCGTCGGGCCCGGGCTCTCGGTGATCGGCGGAGGACTGGCCGTGATCGGGGCCGGCATCGGTATCGGCCTGATCGGTGGCCGGATGACCGAGGCGATCGCGCGGCAGCCGGAGTCCTACACCCAGATCCAGACCGCGGCGATCATCCTCGCGGCCCTGGTCGAGGGCGTGGCGTTCTTCGCGCTGGTGATCGCGGGCTTCATCAAGTGAGATCGCCGAAGGCCGTCCTGGTGGCGGCCGCCGCGCTCACGCTGCCCGCGGCCCTCCGGGCCCAGGAAGCGGGTCATTCGGGCGGGTCCCCCATCTTCTCGGTCGACATCGGGCTCGCCGTGTGGACCTGGGTCCTGTTCGGCCTCACGCTGTTCATCCTGGCGTGGAAGGTTTTCCCGGCCATCGCGGGGGGCCTGGAGGAGCGGCAGCGCAAGATCCAGGACTCCATCGACGAGGCGGCCGAGGACCGGGAGGAGGCGCGCCGCCTCCTGGAGCGTCACCGCCGCGAGCTGGCGGAGGCGCGGAAGGAGGCCCAGGCCATCCTGGCCGAGGGCCGCGAGGCCGGCGAGCGCCTTCGCGAGGAGATCCTCGAGGAGGCGCGGCAGGAGCAGGCCAAGCTCCTCGAGCGCACGCGGCGCGAGATCGAGCGCGAGCACGCGCGGCTGGCGGCCGACGTGCGCCGTGAGGCGGTCGACGTGGCGCTGGCGGCCGCCGAGCGGCTCCTGCGCGAGCGCCTGGACGCCGAGGACGACCGGCGCCTGGTCGAGGAGTACGTGTCCCGCCTGGGCTCGGTCGCTTGAGCGGGGCGGCCGCGTGAACCGCTCTCCGGTCGTGGCGACCTACGCGAGTACGCTGCTCGAGTTGGGCGTCCGCGGCGGGCAGGCGGAGGAATTCGGCCGCCACCTGGCCGAGATCGTGGCGCTGATGGACTCCGAGCCGGACGTGCGGCGCTTCCTCGACACGCCGCGCATCGACCTGTCGGAGAAGAAGCGGGCGCTCCGGGAGGCGCTCTCGGAGCGGGTGCCGGAGCCCTTCCTGCGCTTCCTGCTCGTGGTCCTCGAGAAGGGGCGCCAGCGCCGGCTGCCGGACATCGAGGCCGCCTACCGCGAGCTCCTGGACGAGCGGGAGGGGAGGGTGCACGCCGAGGTGACCCTGTCGCGCGAGACGGACGAGGCGTTGCGCGAGGAGATCCGGAGCCGGCTCGCTGTGGCTTTCGAGCGCGAGGTCGTGGCGCACTTCCACGCCGATCCACGGCTCATCGGCGGGCTGGTGGTCCGCGTGGGCGACCGCGTGATGGACGGTTCGATCCGGCGGCGCCTGGAGGACATGAGGCAGGACCTGGTCATGAACGCAGACACCACGGGTATGGCATGAGCACGACCGAAGGCTCGCTGCGCGCGAGCGAGATCAAGAAGGCGCTGATCGAGCAGATCGACCACTACGAGGAAGATCTCCACATGGAGGAGATCGGCGAGGTCCTCGAGGTCAAGGACGGCGTGGCCCGCATCTGGGGCCTCTCGTCCGCCGTGGCCAACGAGATGCTCGACATCGAGTCCTCCGAGACCGGCGAGGCGGTGACGGCCCTCGCCCTCAACCTCGAGGAGGACAACATCGGCGCCGTCGTGCTGGGCGACTACCTGGTGCTGAAGGAAGGGGACCAGGTCCGGCGCACCGGTCGCGTGCTCGAGGTGCCGGCGGGACCGGCGTATCTGGGCAGGGTGGTGAGCGCCCTGGGCGAGCCGCGCGACGGAAAGGGCCCGATCCAGGCCGCGCGCAGCATGAAGGTGGACCGCAAGGCTCCCGGGATCGTGTTCCGGCAGCCCGTCAAGGAGCCGCTGCAGACGGGGCTCAAGGCGATCGACTCGATGATCCCCATCGGTCGGGGTCAGCGTGAGCTGATCATCGGCGACCGGCGCACCGGGAAGACCGCCATCGCCATCGACACGATCATCAACCAGCGCGACACCGACGTCATCTGCGTGTACGTCGCCATTGGCCAGAAGGCCTCCACGATCGCCTCGGTGGTCGAGCGGCTGGAGCGCGAGGGTGCGATGGAGTACACGGTCATCGTGGCGGCCAACGCGTCCGAGCCGGCCACCATGCAGTACATCGCCCCCTACTCGGGTTGTGCCATCGCCGAGTACTTCATGTACGAGGAGGG
>CAYXHP010000029.1:0-5776 GCA_964465015.1 uncultured Gemmatimonadota bacterium | reverse complement strand
GCCGAGTACTACGACGTGATCTACACCATCGCCCTGTCGCCGAAGGCGGACAGCGAGATCTGGGTCGGCTCCGATGACGGGCTCATCCACCTCACCCGGGACGGGGGCGCGCACTGGACGGACGTGACGCCCAAGGGCATGCCCACCTGGGCCAAGGTGAGCCTCATCGAGGCCTCGCCCTACGACCCGGCCACCGCCTACGCCGCCGTGGACGCGCACAAGGGCGATGACTTCACGCCCTACTTCTACCGCACGCACGACTATGGGCAGCACTGGACCCTGATCACCACCGGGATCCAGGCGCCCTCCTTCGCGCGCGGCATCCGCGAGGACCCGGAGCGGAAGGGGCTCCTGTACGCGGCCACCGAGCTCGGCGTGTACGTCTCCTTCGACGACGGGGACCACTGGCGGCCGCTGCAGCTCAACCTCCCGACGACCTCGGTGCGCGACCTGGTCATCCGCCGCGGCGACCTGGCCATCGCCACGCACGGGCGCGGCTTCTGGATCCTGGACGGCCTCGCGCCGCTCCGGCAGTGGGCCGACAGCGTGACCGCCGGCGGGCCGCACCTGTTCCGGCCGGACACGGCGTATCGGACCGAGGCCGCGGGCGGCTACCACGTCTCGCCGGCCGACGGGGTGGGCCAGAACCCGCCCGCGGGCGCGATCCTGGACTGGTACCTTCCCTCGGCGCCCTCCGACTCGGTGGCGCTGCAGGTGGTGGACGGGAGCGGGAAGGTGGTCCGGAGCTACGCGCGGCACCTGGGCGGCGCGGCGACGGAGTCCCGTGCGAGCGACGGCTCCCTCCCGGCCCACGCCGGCGTCAACCGCTTCGTGTGGAACCTCCGCTACGAGGGCGCCCCGCCGCTGCAGGTCCCGGGCGGGGCCATCTTCGAGGCCGGCGGGCCGGCGGCGCCCCGCGCCGTCCCCGGCGACTACACGATCCGCCTGACGGTGGACGGCCGCACGGTGTCGGCGCCCCTCCAGGTGGCGCTGGACCCGCGCGTCCACACCTCGCAGCAGGACCTCCAGGCCCAGCTCGACCTCATGCTGAAGCTCCGCCAGGCGATGACGGACGACCACACCGCCTTCAACCAGATCGCCGGGGTGAGGGAGCAGCTCGGCGTCCTGGCGCGGCAGCTCGGGAGCGGGGGCGGCCACGCCGACCTGGTGCAGGCCATCCGCGCCATGGACGAGCACGCCGACTCGGTGGCGACGAGCCTGTTCCAGTACCGGGCCCGCGTCCCCAAGGAGCTGTTCATGAACCACCCGGCCACGCTGAACGTGAAGCTGGCCTCCCTGCAGGGCTCGGTGGACGGGGCGGACGCGGCGCCGACCGCGCAGCAGAAGGAGGTGTACCAGATGCTGCGGGGGCGCCTGGACGGGATCCTGTCCGAGTGGAAGCAGATGAAGACCGGGGAGATCCCGGCCCTCAACCAGAGGCTGAGCCAGGCCGGGATCGGTCCGGTGTTCGTCTCGGGTGGGGACGCGGCGGAGGGAGGACGCTGAGGGCCGCGAGCTCCGGCGCCACGGGAGTCCCGGCCGGGCGGCCGTCGACCGCCCGACTCCCCGCCGCCGCCCTGGTGGCCGCCCTGGTGCTCGGGGCGGCGGTGCCGGCGTCCGCGCGGGCCCAGGCCGCGGGGGCGGGCACGCCCGCCGCGGAGGGGCCCGGTGCCTCCGCGCCCGCGGCCGCCTTCTGCGACGCCGCCACCCCGGAGGCCGCCTCCTCCTTCCAGCCGCAGCGGGAGCCCACGCTCCGCATCCACCGCGCGCCGGGGCCGATTCACGTGGACGGCGCACTCGACGATCCGGGCTGGGCGGATGCCGCCCGCGCCACGCACTTCACCGAGTTCCTTCCCGACCGGGACTCCCCGCCGCCCCGGCGCAGCCTCGCCCTCGTGACGTACGACGAGAAGGACCTCTACGTCGCCTTCATCGCCTGCGATGATCCCTCCACGATCCGGGCGACGCTGACCGACCGGGACCACGTGACGGGCGACGACCTGTTCGGTCTCATCCTGGACACGTACGGGAACGACAGCTGGGCCTACGAGCTGTACGTGAACCCGCTCGGCGTGCAGGCCGACTGGCGGCGGGTCGGATCGGTGAAGGACAGCACGTTCGACGTGGTCTACCACACCTCGGGGCGGATCACCCGGTACGGCTACCAGGTCGAGATGGCGGTCCCGTTCGCGAGCCTGCGCTTCCCGGGCAGCCCGGAGCAGCACTGGCGCGCGACCTTCGTGCGGAAGCGCCCGCGGGGGAGCTACGAGGAGTACGGCTGGGCGCGCCTGGACATCGCGGATCCGTGCCTCCTGTGTCAGGACGGGAACCTGACCGGGATCCGGGACGTCCACGCCGGGGGCGCCCTCGAGGCCCTGCCCTCGGTGGTGGGCTCCAGCGCCTCGCACCTGAGGGATCCCTCCGATCCGGGCTCGGGCTTCGCCGGCGGCGGGCTGAACGGGAGCGTCGGGCTGGGCCTTCAGTACGCCTTCGCGGCCGGACTCACGGCGCAGCTCACGATCAACCCCGATTTCAGCCAGGTGGAGTCCGACGCCGCGCAGATCTCGGTGGACACCACCTTCGCGCTGTTCTTCCCCGAGAAGCGGCCCTTCTTCCAGGAGGGCTCGGACCTCTACCAGACGCCCATTCAGGCCATCTACACCCGGAGCATCAACGACCCCCAGGGCGCCGCCAAGCTCACCTTGCGCGAGGGCGGGACGAGCATCTCCTACCTGGGCGCCCGGGACGACCACTCGCCTCTCCTCCTCCCGTTCGAGGAGGGGAGCTTCGTGGGCCAGGCGGGCCGGAGCTTCTCGAACATCCTCCGGGTCCAGGAGGATTTCGCGAAGGACTCGCACGTGGGCGCCACGGTGACGGACCGGCGGCTGGAAGGCGGGCCCGGGGCGAGCACCGTCGTGGGCCCCGACCTCCAGCTCCACCTGGGGACCCACGAGACCTTCCAGTACCAGCTCCTGGCCAGCCATACGCGCGAGCCCGACGCGGCCGGGCCCACCGCCTCCCTGGCCGGCCAGACCTTCGACCGGGGCGCGCACACGGCCATCTTCGATGGGGAGTCCTACTGGGGTTACGCACAGTACGCGCGGCTGGCCGAGGATTCGCGCTACTGGCAACTCCACCTCCAGTACGAGTCCTACAGCCCCACCTTCCGGGCCGAGAACGGGTTCGTGGCCCAGAACGACCAGCGGCGGATCTTCCTGAGCCCGCACGTCACCGCCTATCCCCTGAACGGCTGGCTGAACCAGGTGGACGCGGACGTGGCGCTGGTGAAGAGGTGGAACTTCGCCGGCGTGGGGAAGGAGGAGTACGCGCAGCCCTACGTGCAGGCCCAGCTCACGGGGCAGACGCGCGTCAAGCTCTCCTACTTCCGGGGGAGCGAGCGCTTTCGGGACACGGATCTCTCCGGGATCGGACGCTGGGAGGCGGACGTGTCGACCAGCCCCGTGCGGCAGGTCTCCCTGGGAGCCAACCTGCTGTGGGGAGAGTTCGCGGCCCGGAACCTGGCCACGCCGGTGGTCGGGAACGGCTCGGACGTGCAGCTGTTTGCGACGTTCAAGCCCGTCTCACGGCTGGTCCTCGAGCCCACCTTCGAGTACTCGACGCTGCATCGGAAGTCGGGCGACAAGCTCTTCAGCGGCTGGATCTTCCGGGCCCGGAACAACCTGCAGTTCAGCCGCCGACTGTTCCTCAGGCTCATCGTCCAGTACGACGACTTCGCGAAGCAGATGGACGTGGAGCCGCTCCTCACCTACCGCGTCAACCCCTTCACGCTGTTCTACGTGGGCTCGAGCCTGGGCTACCACGACTACGGGCCCCGGCTCCTGGCCTCCCCGGACGAGGCGGGTCTCCACCCGAACGCGCGCCAGTTCTTCGCGAAGGTGCAGTACCTGCTCAGGTTCTGATCAGGCGTGGTTTCCGGCGTCGATCCGGCCGCGACGCGGTAGGCCGGAGGGATCGCTCCTCAGCTGGCGGCAGCGGCCGGCGTGCGGCTGTCCGTCGTGTCGCTCGCGGGAAGCTCGACGTGGAACTCGATCTTCTCGAGCTGCTCGGGCGCCTTGCCGATCTTCCGCAGGAACGGCAGCCAGCGCGGGTCGGAGTGGACCTTGTCGAAGAACGGATCGACCGCAATATCGGCGAGCCCGGGATCGGCGTACTCGACGGCCCGGCCCAGCCACGCGAACGCGCTGTCCGCCTGGCCCCGGAGGGCGTAGATGTAGGCGATGTTGTACGGTGCGTCCTTCGGGTAGGTGCGGATGAGCGCCGCGAGTGCCGAGTCCGACTCCGCCTCGCGGCCGAGCGCGAGGTAGATCATCGGCAGGTCGATCATGCGCCAGACCTTGCTCGAGCTCTGCTGGATCTCGGTCAGCGCCGCCGGCGCGTCGCCCTTCAGCAGCAGGGCCGTGGCGATGTTGTTGTGCACGGCAGCGCCCGGACTCAGGTTCTGCAAGGTCCGCCAGCGCGCGACGGCGTACTCGATGAGCGGGACGGCCTCCTGGGCTCGCTCGAGCGACCAGAGCAGCGAATCCGAGCGCGTCAGCGACTCCGGCGTCTGTTGCCGCGCCAGCTCCCGTGCCTGTAGGTACAGCGCGTACGCCTTCGGGTCCGTCTGTCTCGCCTTCGGGGCTTCGCCGAGCAGCTTGACCCGGAGCTTGTCGGCCACGTCACGCGCGATCTCGTCCTGGATCTTGAAGACGTCGTCCAGCTTCCGGTCCCACGTCTGCGACCACACCTGGTAGCCGTCCGCCGCGTGCACGAGCTGCACCGAGACTCGGACCTGGTCGCCCGCGCGCTGGACCGAGCCCTGCAGCACGTTGGCGACCCGCAGCGCCCGCGCGATCGAGTCGATCGCGACGTCCTTGCCCTCGAACGAGAAGGAGGACGTGCGCGCCGCCACGCGCAGCGCCGGGATCTTTGTCAGGAGGTCGAGCAGGTCCTCCGAGATTCCGTCGGCGAAGAACTCCTGCTGCTTGTCGGTGGACAGGTTCTCGAACGGCAGCACCGCGATCGAGCGGGCGTCCGCAAGCGCGCTACCGCCACGTCCTCCGCAGCGGGTGCGCCTCGGTGTTGAAGACGACGGCGAGCGTATCGCCGGCGGCGGCGTCCGCTCGCGTCGCCGCGGTCGCGCCCGCCCCCGCCGCCGGCCCCGGCCGCGTCGCCCACGTCCTCAGCCTCAGCGCCGAGTCCGGCGAGAACAGCAGCCACGCGTACTTGAGGGTCTCGGCCAGGAAGTAGGAGGGCATGCGGTCGGCGCGCTCGCCGGTGCGGACATCCTTCAGGGCGGCGAAGCCGGCGTCGGTGCGGCAGTGCTCGACGATGGCCTCGAACATCTGGCGGCCCATCTCCCGGTAGCGGACGTCGCCGGTAGCGCGCCACAGGTAGAAGGCGGACTCGAGGGCCTCGGGCCGGAGCTCGTAGCCGGGGCTCACGATCTTCATGGCGCGGTAGTCCATGACCTCGGGCTCGATCCCCCACCGCTCCCACATCGTGTCGACCGAGGCCATGAGCGGCACGGCGCGGCCGAGGAGGGTGTCGGCGAGGACCGGCATCGAGTCGGACCGGAGCGCCTCCGAGCCCAGGGTCAGGGCGCCCGGGAAGAAGGCGTCCAGGGCCCCGAAGTGGGCGGCGCCGCGCTTCCCGGTCCGCATGTCGGCGTGGCCATACCAGGCGCCGGTCGGTCCGCGGTCGGCCAGGTAGCGGTCGGCGGCCGACGCGCTGGAGCTCCACATGTCCAGGAAGTCCCGGTCGCCGAACAGGAGCC
>CAYXHP010000028.1:0-66011 GCA_964465015.1 uncultured Gemmatimonadota bacterium | reverse complement strand
CGACGCGCAGTCCGTCGGCATGGTAGACGTCAAGCCAGAACATCGCGCTCGAGAGGAGGAAGCTGCGCACCTCGTGGCGTCCGTAGTTGAACACGAGGCTATGCCAGTCGGGGTGGATCCGCCGACGCGGATTCGAGTGCTCGTACAGGTACGTCCCATCGAAGAACCCGAGCCCGTGCTCATCGCTCGGAAAGTGGGAGGGCACCCAGTCGAGGAGCACGCCGATGCCCCGGCCGTGCAGGTGGTCGATGAAGGCCATCAGGTCCTGGGGCGAGCCGTAGCGCGAGGTGGGAGCGTAATACCCCGTGGTCTGGTAGCCCCAGGAGCCATAGAACGGGTGTTCCATCACCGGCAGGAGCTCGACGTGGGTGAACCCCAGGCGCTCGACGTGGTCGGCCAGCAGCGGCGCGATCTCGCGGTAGCCCAGGCTCCGATTCCCCTCCTCGGGCACGCGGCGCCACGAGCCGAGGTGCACTTCGTACACCGAGACGGGAGCTCCGCGCGCGCTCTTCTCGCCGCGCGCCCCCATCCACGCATCGTCGTTCCACTCGTAGTCCAGGGCCCACACGACGGACCCGGTGCGGGGTGGCTCCTCGTGACGGAAGCCCACCGGATCGGCCTTGTCCACCACGTAGCCCGCTTCGCGGGACCGGATACGGTACTTGTACAGATCGCCGCGCTCGGCCCCCGGCACGAAGCCCTCCCAGATGCCGGAGGAGCCCCGCGGCTCCAGGACATCGGTCTCCTCGTCCCAGCCGTTGAACGAGCCGATGACCGAGACCCGGACCGCGTCGGGGGCCCACACGGCGAAGCGCACGCCCTTCCCCTCCCCGGCCGGGTGGGCGCCGAGCGCCTCCCACAACCGCAGGTGACTCCCCTCGTTGAACAGGTACAGGTCCTGTTCGGTGAGGCCGCTCCCCGTCGCCACTTCCGTCATCGATCGCTCCCCTCGGCGGGGCTGGCTCCTTCCCGCGTCGCATGAGTCTCCGAACCGGCCCGCCGCCTCGCTGCCTCCAGTCGGCGCAGCGCGGCCACCGTGCCGGGCCGCCCGAGCTCCTCCAGCCGGAGGCGGGCCCTGCGCCGCCAGCTCCCGGCCGCTCCCGGCGCGCCCGGGACGTTCTGGGGACGGGTCTCGAGCCACAGGTCCTCCAGGTTCACGAGGACCGTGCCGGCCGGGCTTTCCCCCAGCGCTTCGAGGCAGGCCCGAAGTACCGCCCCGGGCTCCGCTCGCTCCTCCCCGGCCAGCAGACCGCGCGCCACCAGCTCCCCCACCAGCGCCTCGCGCTCGCGCGTGCGGCGCTCACGCTCGGCGGCGGCCCGGTCCGGCGCCAGCATGCCCAGCTCGAGGCGTCCCTCGATGTCGGCGGCCCGCCACCAGCCGGCAAACGGCCACGTGTCGTGGGTGTCGAGCGCGGCCACCGACCCGGCGGGCGGATCGTGGAGCGGCGGACCTTGGACCGCATCCGGGTCGATCTCGAATGGGACCACGAACAGGCGGGCCGCACCATGCGCGTCCATCGCCCGGCGCACGGCGCACGGCACGGTCCCCAGGTCCTCGCCCACCACCTCGGTCCGGCTGCGGTGCGAGACCAGGGACAGCACAGCGTAGAGCTCGCGCGCCGCATAGCGCACATACACGCCCTCCGTGGGCTGGGCGCCCTCCGGGATCCAGAACAGCCGGTGCAGGCCCATCACATGATCCACTCTGAGCACCGACGCGTGCCGCATCGAGTGCTCCAGGCTGGCGCGCCAGTAGGAATACACCGCGGCGCGCATGGCGTGCGGGAGGGGCGGCGGAAAGCCCCAGTCCTGTCCGTCGTCGAAGAACGCATCGGGTGGAGCTCCCACCGACATGCCCGTCGCGAAGCGCCCGCGCTCTCGCCACACATCGAAGCCGGCTCGGTGCGCCGAGAGTGGGAGGTCGAGATAGAGCCCGAAGCCCTGGCACTCTCCCCGGCCGGCCACGGCCGCCACCTGCTCCGCGGCCAACCACTGCGCCACGAGGTGCCGGTCGCGCGCGGCCGGGTCGAAGTCCCGCCCCGGATGGAGCTCCGTGCCCCGCGCCGGCGCGTCGCGAGCCTCGGGCTCCCACGCGGGCCACGGACGGCGGCGGAGCTCGCAGGCGGCCATGAATCGCGCGAACGACTCCGCCTCGGGCCGGCGCTCCCGGAAGGCCGCGAGGCCCGGCCACCGTCCGGCGAGCGCCTCGCCCGCGCCGGCCTCCTCCACGATGCGGTCCAGGAGCTCCCGGCGCAGCGCTCCGGCCGTCCGGTACTCGACCTCGTCGGCGGCTTCGGCCGTCCGCCGCAGGGTCCCGGCGGTCCGCGAGGCGAGGTACGCCCGGCCCGCCTCCGAGTCCGTGCGGCTGACCACGTCCCCCAGATCCAGGTAGAGCTCGCTCCAGAACAGCCGGCTCACCGGGGCGTAGGGGCTGGGGTCGAAGGGCTCCCCGAGGAACAGTGGCAGGAGCGGGAGCGTGCCCAGGTGGCTCGCGCCCGAGCCCGCCGCCCAGGCGCCGAGCCGCGCGAGCTCGCCGTAGTCGCCGACGCCCGACGTACGACCGGAACGGAGCGCGTAGAGCGGTAGGAAGACACCCCATCCGGGCTCGCCTCCGGGGTCGGTCCACAGCCGGCGCGGTGCGCTGACAACCGTGGCCCGGGCCAGCGCCGGACCTCCTCCCGCGGCCCCGACCGACAGCTCGTGCATCCCCGGCGGAAGGACTCTCTCCGGCGCGGCCGGGGGGCCGACCGGGCGGACGGCGAACCGCCGGGCCTCGATCCTGTGCTCCCGGAAGGGAGGTCCGATCGGCCGCTCGAGCCACGGCTCCTCCTCGACCTCGACGCGGAGGCGGAGCTCGACGCGAGCGAGCGCTTCGGGCAGTCGCGCGCGGAGCGCGGGAAGCCGCCCGTCCCAGGCCACGACGATGCGGGGTAGCACGCGGGCCGCCAGCTCCATCCGTCGGGACCGCGCCGCTCCGCGGAGATCTCCTTCCGATGGATCCCGCCCCGGCGGCAGGGGCGCGCCCAGGCCCCGGAGCACGGCCAGGAGCGACTCGCGTCCGCTCCGCACCGGACCCCCGGCGGAGCCGGCGTAGCGTGCGACCACCCCGTACAGGAGGCACAGCTCCTCCAGCCCCTTCCCCTCTCCGGACCGGCTCACCTCGACCCGGAGAACCTCACGCCGACGCTCCCGGCCCCGAGGACGCATCGTGGGTCTCGAGCAGATCGAGGATCCCCTCGACGGGAATCGGCACCCAGTCGGGACGGCGGGAGACCTCGTAACCCAGCTCGTAGACCGCCTTTTCGAGCAGGAAGAGATCCAGGAGCCAGGCCGTGTCCTCCGTCTTCCGGGGCAGAAAGACGGCCTCTCCCGCCGCCGCCAGGTAGGATCCCAGAAATTCGGCCCCCACGCGCGCGGTCCACAACCGGGCCCAGGGGCGGAGCCGGCTGGACGTACCGCGACCGAGCCCCGTCACGCTCGCCTTCCGGAGCGCGGCATGACCTGCGTAGTGGAAGGAACGGAGCATGCCGGCCACGTCCGTGAGCGCCGAGCGCTTCGTGCGGCGGGTGCCGACCGGGCGGGCCGGCTCCCCTTCGAAGTCCAGGATGAAGAAGTCCTTTCCGGTCGTGAGGATCTGGCCCAGGTGATAGTCGCCGTGGCAGCGGATGCGCTCGGCGTCGACCCGCCGTTCCATGATGCGGCGGAAGCGCTCGAGCAGCACGTCCCGCTTGCCACGGAGCCGCAGAGCCTGGCGCCCGGCCTCGGCGGGCAGCCGGGTCGCCCGCCGGTCGAGCGCCCGAAAAGTCCGGCCCACGAGGTTGCGCGCCGACTGGTACAGGGAACGCTGGTAGAGGACCGAGAACGCCTCCGGGACGAAGGCGGGATCGGCGGGATCCGAGGCGAGCACCGCGTGCATCTCGGCCGTCCGGCGCCCCAGGAGCCGCGCGGACTCGAGATAGGCACCGATCCACTCCTGCGTACGCACGGGTGGCTCGCTGGCCGCGAGCTCGAGCAGCGAAGCGGCACGATAGGGCGCCGCCTCGGGCTCCACGCGGCCATCGGCCAGCACACGCTCGAAGAAGCGCCCGAGCGCCTCGAGGCTCAGGGTCCACCCGTCGCCCCTGCTGGCGACGAACCCGGACAGGAAGCCCACCGTGGCCTCCTCGCCCTCCCGGAGGCGGTAGGCCAGGGCGCCGGCGGCGGGCGGGGCGTGCCGGAAGCCGTGCGCCGACAGGAACCGTGACATCTCGAGGTCCGGGTTCACCCCGTCCTCCAGGCGGCGGAAGAGCTTGAGGAGGAAGGCATCCCCGTAGCGGATCGACGTATTGCTCTGCTCGGCTCCGAGGGGCCGTCCCTCCGGCGGCGGTCCTCCGTCGCGGAGCTCCTCGTAGGCGGGGAGCCGCACCCCGGCCAGGACACCGGCGCGTCCCGACCGGCGCCCCTCCGTCTCGATGAGTCGCAGGAGTCGATCGCACACCGCGCCCGAGCCCAGCGCGTCGATCACGATCCCCCCGGCGTCTCCCAGCCGCGCCTCCGCCACGATCGCCTCTGGCCGGGTCTCACGGAGCTGGACAGCCTCCTCTCCCGAAGCGAAGGCGAGTGGGAGGACGTAGCGCTCCCGATCGGCCAGGTCGAACTCCACGTCGGCCACGGCCAGGACCGGCGCCACGTCTCCATCCTGCAGGGGGATGACTTCCGCGAGCTCTACCCCGCGAATACGGCTCTCCCCGTGACCGAACCACCGCTGACGCTCCAGGAACGCCCCCAGGGCTCGCCTCAGCCCGGGGGTCCCTCCCCCGGCCAGGAGCGTTCCCCAGTCGGGGGCCGCGAGGGTGATCAAGGTATCCGGCGGCCGGATGGCTCCGGCCTCGGGCTTCCCCGAGTCCTCGGAGCCGAGTTCGCGGCCCTCCTCGGCCCCGGCCGGCCGGAGGACGAACCAGTAGAAGGCGTGAGGACCCAGCGTGACGGGGTACGGCGCCCGCCCCACCGCCGGGAACTCCGAGTGGCCGAACAGCTCCACCGGCATCGACCCTTCCAGCCCGGTTAGGTCCACCTCGGCCTGCTGCACGAAGCGCGACAGGTTGGCTGCGACCAGGATCCTCTCACCGTCCAGCTCGCGCAGGAAGGCGAGGATCTTGGAGTTTCCCGACTCGACCGGTACGAGCCGGCCCCGCCCGAACGCCGGATAGCGGCGGCGAAGGTGCACGAGGCGCCGGATCCACCACAGGAGCGAGCTCGGATTGTGCTCCTGCGCCTCAACGTTCACGGCCTCGTAGCGATACTCGGGATCGGACACCACCGGGAGGTAGAGCCGCTGCGGGTTGGCATCGGAGAAGCCGGCGTTCCGGTTACCGCTCCACTGCATCGGGGTCCGGACGCCGTTTCGGTCGCCCAGGTAGATGTTGTCCCCCATCCCGATCTCGTCCCCATAGTACAGGACGGGGCTGCCCGGGAGGGACAGGAGAAGGCCGTACATGAGCTCGATCTTGCGGCGGTCCTTGCTGAGGAGCGGAGCCAGACGGCGGCGGATGCCCAGGTTGATGCGGGCGCGGCGCTGACTGGCGTACACGCGATACATGTAGTCCCGCTCCTCGTCGGTCACCATCTCCAGCGTGAGCTCGTCGTGGTTGCGCAGGAAGATGGCCCACTGCGCTCCCTCGGGGAGCGCGGGCGTCTGCTCGAGGATGTCTTCGATCGGGAACCGGTCCTCCATCCGAATCCCCATGAACAGCCGGGGCATGAGGGGAAAGTGGAAGGCCATGTGGCACTCGTCCCCGTCCCCGAAGTACGCCACCGCGTCCTCGGGCCACTGGTTGGCCTCGGCCAGGAGCATGCGACCCGGGAAGGTCCCGTCCACGTGGCGGCGAAGATCGCGCAGGAAGGCGTGCGTCTCCGGGAGGTTCTCGCAGTTGGTACCCTCGCGCTCGAACAGGTAGGGGACCGCGTCCAGCCGCATCCCGTCCACGCCCATCTCGAACCAGTAGTCCACCACGTCCAGGAGTTCCTCGCGCACCCGGGGATTGTCGAAGTTGAGGTCGGGCTGGTGGGAGTAGAAGCGGTGCCAGTAGTAGGCGCCCGCCACCGGGTCCCAGCTCCAGTTCGAGTCCTCGAAGTCCTGGAAGATGATCCGGGCCTCGGCATAGCGGTCCGGTGTGTCGCTCCACACGTAGAACTCGCGCTCGGGGCTCCCCCGGGGGGCATAGCGGGCCCGCTCGAACCACTCGTGGCGATCGGAGGTGTGGTTGAGGACGAGCTCGGTCACCACCCGCAGCCCGCGCCGGTGCGCCTCCTCCACGAATCGGCGGAAGTCGTCCAGGGTGCCGTAGTCGGGGTGCACGCCGCGGTAGTCGGCGATGTCGTAGCCATCGTCCCGGAGCGGCGACGGGTAGAAGGGGAGGATCCACAGGGCCGTCGCGCCGAGGTCCTCCAGGTAGCCCAGTCGCGAGGTGAGGCCCCGAAAGTCGCCGATCCCGTCACCGTCGGAGTCGCGAAAGGCGCGAACCGGCACTTCGTAGAGCACCGCGTCACGATACCAGTCGGGGCGGCCGGCCACCTAGGCCTCCACGCGAAAGAGGTGGCCGGGACCCCGTCCGGGGTCCAGCTCCACGTAGTTCCTGGCGCCCCGCCACGCGTGACGCTCGCCGGTCAGCAGGTCGACCACCTCGAACGCCTCGTCCGCTTCGAGCCCCAGCTCACCCAGGTCCAGCTGCGTCCACCCGGTGTGGGCGTGGAACGGGTCCAGGTTGACGACCGCCAGCACTGGAGGCGTCCCGTCGCGAGCTCGTTTGCTGTAGGCGAGCAGCTGGTCATCACCGATGGGGTGGAACACCAGGTGCCGGTCCGCCTGCAGCGCAGGGCTCTCCCGGCGCGCCCGGTTCAGCCGGGAGATCAGCTCCACCAGCCCGTGGGGGTCGCCTTCGGGCGGCTCTCGGATCTCGTACTTCTCCGAGCCCTCGTACTCCTCGCTCCCCTGCTCCCGCGGCCGATGCCAGGCCTGCTCGAACGCCGGGCCGTAGACGCCCCAGTTGGCCGAGAGGGTGGCCGCCAGGAAGGCGCGCACCCGGAAGGCGGGTGGCCCGCCCGACTGAAGGTACTCGTGCAGGATATCGGGCGTGTTGGGCCACAGGTTGGGGCGGAAGAACTCGCTCAGGGGCGGGCGTGTGATCTCCGTGAGGTACTCCGCCAGCTCGCGTTTCTCGTTGCGCCAGGTGAAGTAAGTATAGGATTGGGTCATCCCGATCTTGGCCAGCCGATACATGACCTTGGGTCGCGTGAACGCCTCCGCCAGGAAGACCACGTCCGGGTCCGTGGCCCTCACGCGACCCAGCAGCCACTCCCAGAACGGGAACGGCTTGGTGTGAGGGTTGTCGACGCGGAAGATCCGGACCCCCTGCTCCATCCAGAAGCGGACCACCGAGAGGAGCTCCTCCCACAGCGACTGCCACGCCTCGGTCTCGAAGTCGAACGGAACGATGTCCTCGTACTTCTTGGGCGGGTTCTCCGCGTGTCGAATGCTGCCGTCCGGAAGGTGTCGGAACCATTCCGGGTGGTCGCGCACGTAAGGGTGGTCCGGCGAGCACTGGAAGGCGAGGTCGAGAGCCACCTCCATGCCGCGCTCCACGGCGGCCACTAGCAGGGCCCGGAAGTCTTCCAGCGTGCCGAGCCCGGGGTGGATCGCCTTGTGCCCGCCTTCCACCGAGCCGATGGCCCACGGGCTCCCCGGGTCCGCGGGGCCCGCCACCGGGTCGTTGTTTCTCCCCTTCCGGTGGGCGCGGCCGATGGGGTGGATGGGCGGGAGGTAGAGGACGTCGAAGCCCAGCTCCGCCACGTAATCCAGGTGCTCCGCCACGTCGCCGAAGGTGCCGTGGCGCCCGGGCTCGGCGGCCCACGAGCGGGGGAACAGCTCGTACCAGGCGCTGAACCCCGCTCGCTCGCGTTCGACTGCCACCACGGCCTCCGGCTCGAAGGTCGCCGCGTGGGACCGGTCCGGGTACGACGCCACGAGGTCGGCGAGCTCGGTTCCGAGCGCGATCTCCACGGCGGCCGCCACCGGTCCGGGCTGCGCGCCCCCACGGGCGAGCCGCCGGGCGAGGCGGTCGAGCCACTCGGCGTCGTGGGCCTCCTCCGTCTCGCGCGCCCGATCGGCCGCCGCGCTCACCAGGCGCCGGCCGATCTCGAGCTCGGCCGCCAGGTCCTGGCCCGCCTCGACTCGCTTCTGGAAATCGGCCCGCCACGTGCCGAAGTGGTCCACCCAGCCCCGCACCGTGAACGTATGGAGGCCCACCTCCCGAGCCCGGAAGGCGGCCTCCCAGCGGTCGTTGCCGAGCGGCCGCAGGGGCAGCGTGCGCCACCGGTCGCCGGGCGGGCGGTGCAGCAGCTCGCCAGCCACGTGATCGTGACCGTCGGCGAACAGGTCGACGCGAACCACCACCTGCTCGCCCACGATTCGCTTGACCGGGTGGCGGCCGGCATCGACCTGCGGCTCGAGATGCTCGATCACGACCCGTCGCCGGCCGTCCTCGGAAACTCGGGGCATCGGTTCGCGTCGCCTCCTTGTCCAATGATGTGGTGGCCCGACCCGCGAGGAGCCGGGAGCGCACGGGCGCGAGAGGTCCACCGCCCCGGGGGCGCAGGATTTGCGCCGACTCGTCCGGGGCCTATCCTCCAGCCCGGCACAGCCCGCGGGCCGTGGGCGCGAGAAGCATAGGGAGAGCGCATGGCGGAACTCAAGCAGGAGAATCCGGCTCCGGGCGGGCCGGGCATCGATCCACGCTGGACGCGCAGCGCCAAGGAGGGGGTGGGCACGGCCTACGCCGCCTCGAGCCGAATCTGGTTCACCCTCTCGGCGGGCATCCTGAACGAGGTCTACTACCCGACGATCGACCACCCGCAGGTGCGGGATCTCCAGTACCTGGTCACCGACGGCGAGAGCTTCTTCCACGACGAGCGGCGCGACACGGACACGACCACCGATCCCCTGGAGCGCCACTCCCTGGGCTACCGCGTGATCAACGTGGACCGGGACGGCCGCTACCGGATCGCGAAGGAAGTGATCACCGACCCGCATGCCCCGTGCGTGCTGATTCGCACCTCGTTCGAGCCGGACCCGGAGCGCGCGCCGGGAGCGCGGTTGTACGCGCTCCTCGCCCCGCATCTGGGCGTGGGCGGTCGAGACAACACCGGCAACGTGGTCCGGGTCTCCGGACGTACTCTCCTGACCGCCCATCATGACGGGCACTGGCTGGCCCTGGGAGCCACGATCCCGTTCCTGGAGACCTCCTGCGGCTTCGTGGGAACCTCCGACGGATGGACCGACCTGGCGGACGACCGGCAGCTCGAGGAGCGCTGGGACTCCGCCGTGAATGGAAACATCGCCCTCACCGGCCGTCTCGACGTGACGCACGGCCAGCCCTTCACCCTGGGCCTGTCGTTCGGCGCCAGCCTCCAGGCTGCCGTCACCGCGCTCCTCGAGTCGCTGGCCCTCCCGTTCGAGGCCCACCGCGAGCGCTTCGGCGAGCAGTGGCGCCGCGCCTGCCACGGCATGGCGCCGCTCGGCGAAGCGTCGGGCGACGGAGGCCGACTGTACGCCCGCAGCCACAGCCTCCTCCTGGCCCACGAGGACAAGACCTTCCCCGGCGCCCTCATCGCCTCGCTCAGCATCCCGTGGGGCGATCACATGGGCGACGACGACCTGGGGGGATACCACCTGGTGTGGACGCGCGACATGGTGCAGTCGGCCACCGCGCTGCTCGCGTCGGGGAACCGGGCGACGCCCCTGCGGGCCCTCGTGTACCTGGCGGGCGTTCAGCGGCCGGATGGAGGCTTCCACCAGAACTTCTGGCTGGATGGAACGCCGTACTGGAAGGGGGTGCAGCTCGACGAGACCGCGTTCCCGATCCTCCTGGCCTGGCGCCTGGCGGACGAGGGAATGCTGGAGGGCTTCGATCCGTGGCCCCTGGTGCGGGACGCGGCCGCCTACCTGGTTCGCCGGGGTCCGGTCACGCCCCAGGAGCGCTGGGAGGAAGCCTCGGGTCTCTCCCCCTCCACTCTGGCCTCGAACATCGCGGCCCTCGTGTGTGCGGCCCGCATGGGCCGGGATCGGGGCGAGGAGGCCACCGCCGAGCTGTTCGAGACCTTCGCCGACTTCCTGCGCTGCCACGTGAAGCGCTGGACGGTGACGAGCCACGGGACCCTCGTCCCGGAGGTCCCCCGCCACTTCGTGCGCATCAATCCGGCCGACCCGGACGATCCTCACCCGCCGGAGATTCCGGACGGACAGGTGCTGCGCATACGGAACCGCGAGCCCGGGAGGGCCGACCTCTTCCCGGCCGACCGCGTCGTGGATGCCGGCTTCCTCGAGCTGGTGCGCTACGGTGTCTTCCCGGCCGGCACCGCTCTGTTCGAAGACTCGCTGCGGGTCGTGGACGAGGTGCTGCGTGTCGAAACGCCCTTCGGACCGTGCTGGAGGCGCTACAACCACGACGGCTATGGTCAGCGTGACGACGGCGGGCCCTTCCTGGGATGGGGACGGGGGCGGCCATGGCCTCTCCTCACCGGCGAGCGCGGGCACTACGAGCTGGCGGCCGGCCGCGATCCGGAGCCCCACCTGCGAGCCATGGAGGCGTTCGCCAACGATTCGGGGCTCCTGCCCGAGCAGATCTGGGATGCCGACGACATCCCCACGGAGCTCCTGTGGCGCGGGCGACCGACGGGCTCGGCCATGCCGCTCGCGTGGCCGCACGCCGAGTACATGAAGCTCCTGCGCTCCGTCGCCGACGACCGGGTGTTCGATGTGATCCCGGCGGTCCGCGAGCGCTATCTTGAGCGTAAGGCCGTACGACGGTTGGAGATCTGGAAGTTCGGCCGTCAGCCCCGGGCGGTTCCGGCCGGCTGGACGCTGCGGATCCAGGCGCAGGCCCCGTTTCGGCTCCGATGGAGCGACGACGGCTGGGAGAACGTCCGGGACACCACCGCAGAATCGACGCCCGTCGGCATCCATCACGTGGACCTCGGCCCCGCGGTCGCCGGCCAGGCACCCTTCGACTTCACGTTTCACTGGACGGACGCAGACCGCTGGGAGGGGCGCGATTTCGAGGTCGAGGTGGCGGAATCCGAGCCGGAATGAGCGGCTCGACGAGGCCCGATCGGCGGCCGCGTTCTTGCGCGGGATGGGGAGCACCGGTATCGAAGGAGGGATCGCCTCCGTCGAGGACCGGGGCGCCGGTCGAGAGCACGCGGGCGATGCGTGGCCCGGGCCGGGACGCGTGACGTGAGCCTGCGAGGAGAATCACTCTTGAGCGACACGGAGAGCACGACCACCGCGGAAGCGACGGGCGCCGGCGGCGGACCGGCGGCCACCCGCTTCGACGAGTGGCCCATCGAGGACCTCTGCATCACCACCATCCGGACCCTGGCCATGGACGCGGTCCAGAAGGCGGACTCGGGACACCCGGGGACGCCGATGGCACTGGCGCCGCTGGCCTTCGCGCTCTGGGACCGGGTGCTGCGGTACGACCCGCGTACGCCGGACTGGTTCGACCGCGATCGGTTCATCCTGTCGTGCGGCCACGCATCCATGCTGCAGTACGCCGTGCTCTACCTCACCGGCTACGACCTGACCCTGGGGGACCTGGAGCGCTTCCGCCAGTGGGACAGCCCCACCCCGGGGCACCCCGAAGTGGACCACACCCCGGGCGTGGAGACCACCACGGGTCCGCTCGGCCAGGGGATCATGAACTCGGTGGGCATGGCCATCGCGGAGGTGCACCTGGCCTCCCTGTTCAACCGACCCGGTCACGAGATCGTCGACCACCACACCTACGCCTTCTGCAGCGATGGCGACCTCATGGAGGGGGCCTCGCACGAAGCGGCCTCCCTGGCCGGCCACCTGGGGCTCGGGAAGCTCGTGTGGGTCTACGACAACAACCACATCACGATCGAAGGCGATACACGCCTCGCGTACTCGGACGACGTCCCGGCCCGCTTCCGCGCCTACGGCTGGCACGTGCAGGACCTGGGCGAGGAGGCGAACGACGTGGACGCCCTCACCGGCGCGCTGGAAGCGGCGCGGGACGAGACGGAGCGCCCCTCGCTGATCGTCGTCCGATCCCACATCGCCTGGGGCGCGCCCCACAAGCAGGACACGGCCGCGGCGCACGGCTCCCCGTTGGGTGAAGAGGAGGTCCGGGAGACGAAGCGCTTCTACGGGTGGCCCGAGGACGCCCGCTTCCTCGTCCCCGAGCGGGCCCTGGAGCACATGCGGCGGGCGGTGGATCGCGGCCGGGAGCTGCGCGAGGGGTGGGAGTCTCGGATGGATGCTTACCGGGAGGCCCATCCCGACCTGGCCGCGCGGTTCGAGGTGGCGGTGCGCGGCGAGCTCCCGTCGGGCTGGGATGCGGACATCCCGGCCTTCGCGCCCGATCAGGGACCCATGGCCACGCGGGCCGCCTCGGGAAAGGTCCTGAACGCGGTCGCCGGCCGTCTGCCGTGGCTCCTCGGGGGAAGCGCCGACCTGGCCGGGTCCAACAAGTCGCTGATCGACGACTCTGGCGACCTGGAGCGGGGCTCGTGGGGCGAGCGAAACCTCCACTGGGGGATCCGCGAGCACGTCATGGCCGCGGCGTCCTCGGGCATGGCGCTCCACGGCGGGCTGCGGCCGTATGCCGCCACCTTCTTCGTGTTCACCGACTACGCGCGGCCCGCCATCCGGTTGTCCGCTCTCATGAAGCTCCCCACCATCTATGTCATGACGCACGACTCGATCGGACTCGGGGAGGACGGTCCCACGCACCAGCCGGTCGAGCATCTGGCCTCGCTGCGGGCCATGCCCAACCTGCGGGTGATCCGCCCGGCCGACGCCAACGAGACGGCCGTGGCCTGGCGAGTGGCCGTGGAGCACACCGGGGGGCCGACGATGCTGGTGCTCACCCGTCAGAAAGTGCCCATCCTGGACCGCGAGGAGCTCGCGGCGGCCGAGGGCCTGCGTCGGGGCGGCTACGTGCTGGCCGCCGAGCTGGGCGAGCGGCCGGACGTCGTCCTGCTGTCCACGGGATCGGAAGTGTGGATCGCGCTCGAGGCCCGGCGCCGTCTCGCCCGAGACGACGTGGACGCGCGGGTGGTGAGCCTCCCCTGCTGGGAGATCTTCCGGTCCCAGCCGACCGCCTATCGTGACGCGGTCCTTCCCCCGGGCGTCTCGGCCCGGCTGGCGGTAGAGGCCGCCTCCCCGTTCGGGTGGAGCGAGTGGGTGGGCGAGGCCGGGGATGTAGTGGGAGTGAACCGGTTCGGAGCGAGCGCGCCGTGGAAGACGATCTACGAGCACTACGGCCTCACGGCCGAGAACGTGGCGCTGCGGGCACTGGCGCTGGTGGGGCGCGGCGGGTGAGAATCGCTGTCGGAGCCGACCACGCCGGCTATAGCTACAAGGACCGGCTGGCCGCCCAGCTTCGTGAGGCCGGACACGAGGTCCTGGACATGGGCACGGACGGGCCCGAGCCAGTGGACTTCCCCGACTTCGCCGCCGCGGTGGCGCGGGCGTTGGTGGCCGGAGAGGTCGAGCGCGGTCTCCTGGTGTGCGGGAGCGCGGTCGGCGTGAGCATCGCCGCCAACAAGTTCCCGGGGGTGCGGGCCGGGGTCTGCCACGACACGTACTCGGCTCACCAGGGAGTCGAGCACGACGACATGAACGTGCTCTGCCTGGGTGAGCGCGTGATTGGAATCGAACTTGCCCGGGAAGTGCTGACGGCGTTCATGGGCGCGCGCTTCGACGGCGCCGAGCGGCACCGGCGTCGGCTGTCCGAGATCGAGGCGATCGAACACGAGACCATGCACACACGAATGGGAGACTCCTGACCGGCATGCCGGGTCGCGGCGCCGTACGGACCGGATCGGTCGCCGGCCGGAGTCCTGAACGGCGAGAAAAGGCGCGACATGGTTGATCGAAAGAGTCCATTGCTGCAGCTCCTCGACCACGGCCAGTCCTACTGGCTGGACAACCTCACGCGCGGGAAGATCCGGGACGGCGAGCTCGAGCGCCGCGTCTCGAAGGAGGGCCTGCGCGGCCTCACCTCCAACCCCTCGATCTTCCACAAGGCGATCTCGGGAGGCGAGGAGTACGCCGAGCAAATCGACGAGCTGGCCCGCCAAGGGCTGGATCCTTACGCGATCTACGAGCAGCTGGTCCTCACGGACATTCGCGACGCCTGCGACATCCTGCGCCCCGTGTACGACGAGTCGGAGGGCGCCGACGGCTTCGTGAGCCTGGAGCTGTCGCCCTACCTGGCCCACGACACCGCGGGCTCGATGCGGGACGCTCGCCGGCTGTTCGCGGCCGTCGACCGCCCCAACCTGCTCATCAAGATCCCCGGCACGCCCGCGGGGACGCCCGCCATCGAGGAGATGCTCTACGAGGGCGTGAACGTGAACATCACGCTCCTGTTCTCGATCGAGGCGTACGAGGCGGTGGCCGAGGCCTACCTGCGCGCCCTGGAGCGGCGCCTGGAGGAGGGGAAGTCGGTCCGCGACGTGGCCTCCGTGGCAAGCTTCTTCATCAGCCGCATCGACGTCCTGGTGGACCAGATCCTGGGCCATCACATCCGGCCCGGCGAGATTCCCGATGGTCCGCGCCCCGAGGAGCTCCTGGGCCGGGCGGGGATCGCCAACGCCAAGCTGGCCTACGAGAGCTTCCTCCGCATCCGGGACGGCGACCGCTGGCAGCGCCTCGAGGCCGCCGGGGCCCGTCCGCAGCGCATGCTGTGGGCATCCACCAGCACCAAGGACCCGCTCTACAGCGACGTGCGCTACGTCGAGCCCCTCATCGGCCCCCACACCGTGAACACGCTCCCGGACGCGACCATCGCGGCCTTCTCCGACCACGGCACGGTGGCGGACACGGTGACCGACGGGATGGACGAAGCGCGGGGGACGATGCGGCGGCTGGGCGAGGTGGGCGTGGACTTCGACGCCGTGACCTGGCAGCTCATGAACGAGGGGGTCGAGAAGTTCATCGCCCCCTTCGATGAGCTCATGGCCACGATCGCGGGCGAGCGGGCGCGCTGCCTGCACCGGCACGGGGAGAGCCAGGAGCTGGCCCTCGGGAAGCGGGCCAAGCCCGTGGGCGGCGTGCTCGAGGCACTCGGCGCGCGGCAGGCGGGCCGCCGGATGTTCGCGAAGGACGCCTCGTTGTGGACGGAGGTCCCGGCCAAGGCGACGGAAGTGCGCGACCGGCTCGGGTGGCTCACGGCGCCCGGCGACTTCCGGGACCGGGTCGGGGAGATCCGGGACTTCGCCGAAGAGGTGCGGGACGCCGGCTACGAGCGCGTCGTCCTTCTGGGCATGGGTGGGAGTAGCCTGGCCCCGGACGTCTCGCGCGCGACCTTCGGCGCGGCGGAGGGATGGCCAGAACTCGCGGTACTCGACGACACCGACCCGGACGCCGTTCGCGCCGTGCGGGCGGAGGTCGATCTCGAGCGGACGCTGTTCATCGTGTCCAGCAAGTCCGGTACGACCACCGAGACCCTGAGCCTGTGCCGAACCTTCTACGCCTGGATGGAGGAGGCGGTGGGTGGGGACGCCGGCACTCACTTCGCCGCCATCACCGATCCGGGCTCGCCGCTGGCCACCGAGGCCCGCGAGCGCGGCTTCCGGCGCGTGTTCGAGAATCCGACCGACTTCGGCGGTCGCTACTCGGCGCTCTCCTACTTCGGTCTCGTGCCGATGGCCGTGCAGGGGATCGACATCGAGACGCTCCTGGACCGGGCGGACCGGATGCGCGGGAGCTGCTCCGCCGAGGTGCCGCCAGGCTCCAACCCGGGCATCGAGCTCGGAGCGGCGCTCGGGGCGCTGGCTCGCGCGGGACGTGACAAGGTGACCTTCGTGCCCTCCGAGGCGCTGTCGGCGTTCGGAGCCTGGGCCGAGCAGCTCCTGGCCGAGAGCACCGGCAAGGAGGGCACGGGTCTCGTGCCGGTGGATGGCGAGCCGCTCGGTCCGCCGGAGGTGTACGGGGAGGACCGGGTCTTCATCGATCTCCGTACGACCGGGGAGGACGACAGCGACACGGAGGAGAGCCTGCGCGCGCTCGAGGCGGCCGGCCACCCGGTGGCGCGGATCGTCCTCAGGGACCGCCTGGGCCTCGGGTCCGAGTTCTACCGCTGGGAGATGGCCGTAGCCACGGCGGGGATCGTGCTCGGCATCGACGCTTTCGACCAGCCCAATGTGGAGGCCGCCAAGCGCCGCACCCGGGAGATCCTGTCCGAGTGGCAGGACAGCGGCTCCCTGGGGGGTGGAGACCCCGACGCGGAGGACGAGCGCCTGGCGCTCTACGACGGCGGCACGGGGCTCGGCGGGACGCCCGCCGAGCGTCTGCGGACCTTCCTCGGATCCGCGGAGCCCGGGGACTACCTGGCCCTCCTGGTCTATCTGCACCGGACGCCGGCGAGGGAGGAGCGCCTCGAGGCGCTGCGGACCTCGCTCCGGGACGAGCTCCACGTGGCGACCACGCTCGGCTTCGGCCCGCGCTACCTCCACTCTACCGGGCAGCTGCACAAGGGGGGGCCCGATACGGGCTTCTTCGTCCTCGTGACCGCCGACGAGGCGAAGGACATCCGGATCCCGGAGGCGCCCTACGGCTTCGCCACTCTGCACCGCGCCCAGTCGCTGGGAGACCTCCGCGCGCTGCGGGACGCGGGGCGCCGGGTGGTCCGGCTGCACCTGAAGGGCGATGTGACGGAAGCCCTCGATCACCTGGCCCGTTCGCTGAGGGCCGAAGTCCCCACCTCTCCGGTGGAAGCCTAGGCCGACCGCCCCGCATGGCGCCGACCTCCTGTCGCCCCGCCCCGCACGCGGTGTTCTTCGACGTGGGCGGCGTGTGCCTGACGAACGGGTGGGACCACGGCGGCCGCCGCGAGGCCTCCGAGCGCTTCCAGCTGGACTACGACGAGCTGGAGCGCCGCCACGACGCTCTGTACGCCGAGTTCGAACGGGGTGAGGTGGGGCTGGAGGAATACCTCGATCACGTCGTGTTCTGGCGCGAGCGCCCCTTCTCCCGCAGGGATTTCACACAGTTCATGCGGGAGCGCTCCCGGCCCCACCCGGAGATGCTGCGCCTGGTGGGCGCGCTCCGCGACGCTGGCCGCGTCCGTCTCGCCACGCTCAACAACGAGTCGCGTGAGCTCAACGAGTACCGGATCGAGCACTTCGAGCTGGACCGCCTGTTCGAGGACTTCTTCAGCTCGTGCTACATGGGCGTGCGTAAGCCCGCCGAGCGCATCTTCCGCATGGCCCTGGACGTGGCGCGGCTGGAGCCGCGCCAGGTGGTGTTCGTGGACGACCGCGAGGAGAACCTGATCGTCGCCGGCCGCGTGGGGCTACGCACGGTCCTGGCCCGGGGCGCGGAGTCGGTGACCCTGGGCCTCCGGGCCTCGGGAGTCGAGGTACCCGCGGAGATCGAGGACAGAGCGAGAGGATAGAGGTACGCTATGAAGATGGGACTGATCGGACTGGGACGCATGGGCGGGAACATGGTCCGGCGCCTGGTCGAGGGAGGACACCAGGTCGTGGGATACGACCTTTCGGAGGAGCATGTTCGCGAGGCCGAGGAGGCGGGGGCCACCGGCGCCGGATCTCTCGAGGAGCTGGTCCAGGCGCTGTCTCCGCCGCGGGTGGTGTGGGTGATGGTGCCCCACGGCGACCCGACCCGGAAGACGATCGAGTCCCTCCTCCCCCTGCTGGCGGCCGACGACGTGCTCATCGACGGCGGCAACTCGCACTACACCGAGTCGCTGGCCCACGCGGAGTCGTGCAGGAAGCACGAGGTCCACTTCCTCGACATCGGCGTCAGCGGCGGGGTGTGGGGCCTGGAGATCGGCTACTGCATGATGATCGGCGGCCCCGATGACGCGTTCGCGCGCGTCGAGCCGCTCCTGACCACGCTCGCGCCGGAAGAAGGCTACGCCCACGTGGGTCCGAGCGGGTCGGGCCACTTCGTGAAGATGGTGCACAACGCCATCGAGTACGCGATGCTGCAGGCGATCGGCGAGGGATTCGAATGCCTGGACGCCTCGGACTGGGACCTGGACCTGAAGCAGATCGCTTCGGTGTGGCGTCACGGCTCGGTGATCCGGTGCTGGCTCCTCGAGCTGCTGGAGAAAGCGTTCGAGGCGGACGGCAACGATCTCGCCGACATCGCTCCCTACGTGGACGATTCCGGCACGGGCCGCTGGACCGTGGATTACGCGCTCGACAAGGCCGTGCCGGTCCCGGCCATCGCCCAGGCCCTGTTCGAGCGCTTCGATTCGCGGATCGAAGAGCGCTTCGCCTATCGCACCATCGCGGCCCTCCGGAACCAGTTCGGAGGGCATGCGGTGAGGAAGGAGTAGCGCGGTGCCCGGCGACCGACGACTGCGGCCGAGCGGCCTCGAGGCCGCTCGGGACGGGATCGGAGAGGTGAGTTCACCCGAGCCGTGCGTGATGGTGATCTTCGGCGCCGCCGGAGACCTGACCCACCGGGAGCTCATCCCGTCGCTGTACGAGCTGGCCTCGAAGGGGCTCCTGCCCGATCCGTTCGCGGTGGTGGGTTACTCGCTGGGAGACTACGACGACGATTCCTTCCGCGATGCCATGCGGGACTCGGTGCAGGAGCAGTGCTCGTTCCGGGATAGCACCTGGCGGAGCCTCGCCGAGGGCCTGCACTTCGTGGCCGGAGACTTCGAGTCCGAGGACGGCTACGCGGCCCTCGCCGAGATGCTCGGAAAGGTCCGCAACGCCCGGGGCATCCCGGACAACGTCTTCTTCCACCTCGCCGCCCCCCCGCCCTTCTTCGGTCCCATCGTCGATCACCTGGACGCCAGCGGCCTGGCTCGAAGCGAGGACGGGTGGCGCAGGCTCGTGATCGAGAAGCCGTTCGGCGAGGACCGACAGTCCGCGCGGGAGCTGAATGCACGTATTCGCAAGGTCTTCGAGGAGGAGCAGATCTACCGGATCGACCACTTCCTCGGGAAGGAGACCGTCCAGAACATGCTGGTGTTCCGGTTCGCCAACCCGAGCTTCGAGCCGATCTGGAACCGGAACTTCGTCGACCACGTGCAGATCACCGTGGCCGAAGACCTCGGCATCGGCACCCGCGCCGCGTTCTACGAGGAGACGGGCGTGGTCCGGGACATGGTCCAGAACCACCTGCTCCAGCTCCTGTGCATGACGGCCATCGAGCCGCCGGTGACGTTCGACGCCTCCTCGCTGCGCGACGAGACCGTCAAGGTGCTCCAGGCCGCAGGAGTCACCCCCTTCGACCCGGAGCGGGACGCGGTGCGCGGCCAGTACGGCCCGGGCACCGAGGAGGGCCGCGAGGTCGCCGGCTACCGCGGCGAGAGGGACGTGGATCCCGAATCGACCACCGCGACCTTCGCCGCACTCGAGCTGACCCTGGACAACTGGCGCTGGGCGGGCGTGCCCTTCTACCTGCGCACCGGCAAGCGCATGGAACGCAAGCTCACCGAGGTCGCGATCCAGTTCCGGCGCACGCCACACCTGATGTTCCCGGTCGCCGATGGTGAACAGCTGGCGGGCAACGTCCTGGCGTTCCGGCTCCAGCCCGAGGAGGGCATCCTCCAGGAGTTCGTGGCCAAGCAGCCCGGCCCCACCATCCGGCTTCGGCCCGTCACCATGGACTTCGGCTACGCCACGGCCTTCGGCGTCGAGGAGCCGCCCAGGGCCTACGCGTGGCTCATCCTGGACGTCATGGAGGGAGACCAGCGCCTGTTCGCGCGCGCCGACTGGATCTACGAGGCGTGGTCGGTGGTCGACCCCCTGATCGAGCACTGGGACGCCGACAAGCCGTCGGACTTCCCGAACTACGCGGCCGGGACCTGGGGACCCGCCGAGGCCGCCGAGCTCCTGGGCCGAAGCGGGCGCAGCTGGCGGACCCTGTGACCGGCCCCGATCCCGGCGGTCGCCCGGTGCTCGGGCCGGACCGTGGCGGCCCGGCCGCCCTCCGTGGCCGACGGGGTCGCCCGTTGCCCGGCCCCGTCGTGGTCCGGGACGGCGAGGAGTGGGTCCGGACGGCCGCCGACCGGATCGCCGACGCGCTTCGCCACGCCGTGGCCTCGGGCACCCGGCCCTCGCTCGCGCTCTCGGGCGGCTCCACCCCGCGGCCCGTCTACGCCCGGCTGGCCACCCTGAGCGACCTCCCCTGGTCCGAGGTGGAATTCTTCTTCGGCGACGAGCGCTGCGTGCCGCCGGGGAGCCCCGACAGCAATTACGCAATGGCGCGTGAGATGCTGCTCGGGCCCCTCGGACTCGACGCCCGCGTGCACCGCATGGAGGCCGATCGGCCCGACCGGCGAGCCGCCGCCGACGACTACGCGGCTCTCCTCCCGCCGCACCTCACGGTGCTGCTCCTCGGCCTGGGTCGTGAGGGACACACCGCCTCGCTCTTTCCCGGCTCGTGGGCTCTGGGCGAGCGCAGCCGCAAGGTGGTGCCCGTCTGGGTCCCCGCCACCCCGCCCGAGCGGCTCACGATCACGCCGCTCGTGATCGAGGAGGCGGTCCACCTGTTCGTGCTCGCCCGGGGAGAGGAGAAGGCGGATGCGGCGGCGCGCGCGCTCGAGGCTCCCTGGGCGCCGGAAGTGTGCCCTGCGCAGCTGGCGCGACGCGGCACCTGGCTCCTGGACCCCGCGGCCGCGGCGCACCTCTCCCGTCCCGGCGGCGAGGGGCAAGGAGAGGCCCGCCGCCCGGCCACGGGCGGATGAAGGTCCTGGCCGGCGACATCGGGGGCACCCACGCCCGGCTGGCCACCTTCCGTCGGGGCGGGGAGCGTCCGGAGAAGGTCCGGGAGCACGTGTGGCCGAGCGCCGACTTCGACGCCCTGACGCCCATCGTGCGGGCCTTCCTCGAGGAGGAGGTCGAGGACCGGGACGGGCCGATCCGGGGCGCGTGCCTCGGCCTCGCCGGCCCGGTGCACGACGGCCGCTGTCGACTCTCCAACCTCGATTGGGACATCCGGGCCTCGGAGCTCGAGGAGGCGCTCGGCCTCCAGCGAGTCCATCTGCTGAACGACTTCGACGCCATCGGCCACGGGGCCCCGCTGCTGCGGAAAGACGAGCTCGAGGCGCTCCAGGACGGCGACCCGTCGGTCGGCGCGCCCATGGCCCTCGTCGGAGCCGGAACCGGCCTCGGGATCGGCTACCTGGACCCATCCGTCGATCCCCCCCGGGTCTTCTCCTCCGAGGGTGGGCACGCCGACTTCGCGCCGCGGGACGAAGCGGACTGGGCGCTGGCCGGAACGCTCACCAACCGCTACGGCCGGGCCTCTCGGGAGCGCGTCCTGTCGGGCGAGGGACTGGTGGACCTGTACCACCACCTGGCAGCCGAGGGCGCCGAGGAAGAGGACGCCGAGCTGAAGCGGAGCCTCGAGGAGACGGACGAGCCCGCCGCCGTCATCTCCCGCCACGGCCTCGAGGGCGACGATCCGCTGTGCGAGCGCGCCCTCACGAGGTTCGTCCGCAGCTACGGCGCGATCGCCGGCGATGTGGCCCTCGATATCGGGGCCCGCGGCGGCCTTCTCGTCGCAGGAGGGATCGCGCCCAAGATCCTGTCGGCCCTCCGGGAAGGGCCGTTCCTGGACGCCTTCCGGGATAAGGGGCGCCTGCGCGACTACATGGAGGCAATCCCCATCCACGTGATCCTCGACGAGGACGTGGGTATCCGCGGAGCCGCGTCGGTCGCGCTCCGGGAGGTCTCGGAGCGGGGCGGCCGAGCTTGAGCGACCGGGCCGAGCCCGGGAAGAGACGGCCCACAGCGGGCAGAGACTCCCCCCCATTCTTTTCCGCCGCCGAGGTCGGACCCTATCCTCCGATCCGGGCCTACGCCCTCATCGGCGACTGTCACGGCTCCGCCCTCGTATCCCGGGCCGGCAGCGTGGACTGGTGCTGCCTCGGACGCTTCGACGGCGACCCGATCCTGTGCCGCATCCTGGACTGGGACCGTGGCGGCTTCCTCTCGGTCCGGCCTCGGGAGGAGTTCCAGGTGCACCGGGACTACGAGCCCGGGACCAACGTCCTGCGCACCGAGTTCCGTACCTCGACCGGACGCGTTTCGGTCACCGACCTCATGCCGGTGGGTCGAGCGGTGGGGTGCGGCGCGCACGACTACACGACGCTACGAACGCCGTCGTGGCTGGGCCGCATGGTGGACGGGCTCGAGGGCCTGGTCCCCATGCGCATTCGTTATCGGCCTTCCCTGGACTTCGGGCGCCACCTCCCCGATCTGGAGATCCACCGCGGCCGCGTCGTGTGCCGGGACCAGGAGGGGCCGGAGTTATGGTCCGACCTTGAGTTCGGCCCGTGCGGAGTGCCGCGAGCCGTGCAGGCCGACTTCACCGCGTGCCCCGGCGAGCGTCACCACCTCGTGCTGGCGTCCGAGCCCGTGGACATGGACGATCCGGGCCGACGCCTGGAGCGCATGTACGAGATCAGCCGGTCTCTGTGGCGGGAATGGAGCTCCTACTGCCGATATCAGGGACCGTTCGAGGAAGAGGTGCTGCGCAGCGCTCTGGTGCTCAAGCTCCTCACCTTCGCGCCGAGCGGGGCGATCGTGGCCGCCCCCACCAGCTCACTGCCCGAGTGGCCCGGGGGTCAGAGAAACTGGGACTACCGGTACTGCTGGCTGCGGGACTCGACGCTCACGCTCCACGCGCTGTCGGCGATCGGTTACACCGGCGCCGCACACGACTTCTCGACCTTTCTGATGCGTGCCGCGCAGGCCACCCGGCCCGACCTCCGGATCATGTACGGCATCCTGGGCGAGACGGCACTCGACGAGGAGACCGTCGATCCCCTGGAGGGCTGGAGGGGGAGCCGCCCCGTGCGCACCGGCAACGGGGCCTACGGGCAGGAGCAGCTCGATGTGTTCGGCGAGGTACTCGACTGGGCGCACCTGTACGAGACCCTGGGGGGTCGCTTCTCGGAGGACGGCGAGGACTTCCTCCACTCGCTCCTCGACCGCGTGCGGGAACGCTGGGACCGTCCGGATAGGGGAATCTGGGAGATGCGATCGGGGCCCCGGCAGCACGTGTACAGCAAGATCATGAGCTGGGTCGCGGCCGACCGGGTCCACCGGATGTTCGGGGACCTGGAGGCCGCGAAGCTGCGCGACCGCATTCGCGAACAGGTGCTCCAGCGCGGCGTCGACCCGGAGACCGGCGGTCTCCGACAGACGTACAACGCGCACGCCACCGACGCGGCTCTCCTCCTGGCTCTAGAGGTCGGCTTCCCGGCGGGCGACGAGGTCCTCGACGCCACCGTGCGCTGGATCGAGGAGAGCCTGCGCGAGGGCGACTTCGTACGCCGATACGACACGGACGACGGAATGGAGGGCGAGGAGGGTGCGTTCCTCATCTGCAGCTTCTGGCTCGTGGAGGCCCTCCTGTTCACCGAACGGGAGACCGAGGCCCGGGAACTGTTCGAGAACCTCCTCGGGCACGCCAACGATGTCGGGCTCTACTCCGAGGAGATCGACCCCGGCTCGCACGCATTCCTGGGGAATTTCCCCCAGGCGTTCACGCACCTGGCCCTGGTCCGGGCGGCCGTGTACCTGGAGCTCTACGAGCGGGAGGGACGGCACGGCCTCGAGGGGGTGAAGGCCGACCGGGCCCGGCACACGGTGGTCGGTACCGGTCCGGGTCTGCGAACGCTGAAGGCGTTCGTGGAGCGGGCGTGGCGCACCCGGCGCCTGTGGTCCTCCCGGCACTCGCTCCTGCCGCCGGACTGGGCGGCCGAGGGCACGCCGGAGGACTGGAGGAGACCGGCGGAGATGCTCATTCGGCGGGGACTGTTGTAGCGGATCGGGGCGGTGGCGCGTCGGGCCCCGCCGGAGGCCACCGGCGGGCCGGGCATGCGGGACGGCGGACTCCCCTCGGTCCCGGGCCCGCTGGCCCGCCACAGGCGGGCGGCGCTTTCCCCGGCCGGCCGGCTCCGACCAGGAGGCTCGGCGGGCGCGCAGCGCAGCCGGAGACGGACAAGGACCCCCTCCGCCCCCCCGGGTCTCGGGTTCGACCTGCCATAGCGGAGCCGCCGAGAGGGCCCCGGCGGTCAGGCTACGCCGTGAAGGCCTGCTTGACCCGCTCCCAGAAGCCGGGCTCCTTGTGATCCGGAGCGGGCGGCTGACCCTCGGTCTCGGCCAGCTTCTCGAGCGCCTCGCGCTGCTCGCGGCTGAGGTCGGTGGGTGTCCAGACTCGGACCCGGATGATCTGGTCGCCGCGGCCGGAGGCCCGCAGACGGGGCATGCCGCGGTCTCGCATCCGAATCGCCTGCCCGCTCTGGATGCCGGCCGGGATCGAGACCCTCTCCGAGCCATCGATCGTCTCCACGTCGAGCTCGGCGCCGAGCGCCGCCTGGCTGAAGGTCACGGGAAGATCCATGAGCAGGTCGTCCCCCCGGCGCTGGAAGCGCGGATCGGTGGTCACCTCGACCACGACCAGAACGTCCCCGCGGCCTCCGCCGCGCGGGCCGGCGTTCCCGCGCCCGCTCAGCTTGAGGACGTCGTCCGATGAAACGCCGGCCGGCACATCCACCTTGATCGTGCGCTCGTGGCGGGTCCGGCCCTCACCGCGGCACTCCTGGCAGGGGCTCGAGATCCGCTCGCCTTCCCCCCCGCACTCGGGACAGGGGCGGACGCTGACCAGCTGACCCAGGATGGAGCGCTGCACCTGGCGCACCTCGCCCACTCCACCGCAGGTGGGGCACGTCTCCCGGGAGGTTCCCGGCTCCGCCCCCGAGCCGCCGCAGCGCTCGCAGGGCTCCAGGAGCTTGACGCGCACGGTCTTCTCCACTCCCGTCGCCGCTTCGGTCAACTCCAGGCTGAGTCTGACCTTGACGTCGCTGCCGCGACGCGGGCCCTTCCGGCCTCGACGGCGCCCTCCCCCGAACATCTCACCAAAGCCGCCGCCCATCCCGCCGAACTCGCGCATGAACAGCTCGAACGCGTCGCTGAGGTCGAACGCTCCTCCGAAGCCCCCGGCGCCCGCGCGCGCGCCCCGTCCCACTCCCGCCTCGCCGAAGCGGTCGTAGCGGGCTCGCTGCTCCGGATCCCGCAGGATCTCGTACGCCTCCGTGACCTCCTTGAAGCGCTCCTCCGCGCCCGGGTCGTCGTTGCGGTCCGGATGGTACCGCATGGCCAGTTTGCGGTAGGCCTTCTTGATCTCCTGGTCATCCGCGTCCCGGGACACGCCCAGGAGCTGGTAGTAGTCCCTGGCCATCCTCAACGCCTCGCCAGACTGGAGACGAGTGTGGACGTGGTGTCCACGACCGCCACGATCTTGTCGTACGCCATCCGGGTGGGTCCGATGACCCCCACCACCCCGTGCAGCGAGCCGACCGAATACGTGGCCGTGACGATCGTGAGCTCCGAGAGCTCGGGGGAGCCGTGCTCCGCGCCGATGGTCACCTGGGGCTCTCCAGCCGACAGACGCTCCCCCAGCACCGAGGCCAGCAGCTCGCGCCGCTCGGTGAGCTCGATCAGGGAGCGGAGTCGCTCACCGGTCGTGAACTCGGGCTGCTCGGCCAGCGCCGCGGCGCTCCCCAGGTGCACGTCCCGACCCTCGACCGCCCAGTCGAAGATCTCCGGTCCCGATCCCACGAAGATGTTGACCAGCTGACGCACCGCCGCGCTGTCGATCGGTAGGTCTCGGAGGCGATCCGTCAATCCATCTCGAATCTCCTCGAGCGTCGAGCCTGACAACCGCTCGTTGAGCGCCATCGCCACCGAGGCCAGGCTCTCCCTCGGGAGGCTGGTCGGAAGATCCACGTAGACGGTGCGCACCACACCGGACTCGAGCGTGAGGACCAGGAGGGCCTTCTCCGAGTCCACCGGCACGAGCTCCAGGCGGCGCAGCACGGCCGAGGCCAGCGCCGGTCCAACGGCCAGGCCCAGCTCTCCCGTCAGGAGGCTGAGCACCCTGGCGGCGCGCCCCACCAGGGCATCGATCGGGCCCAGGGTCCCATCGGTGAGCTCGCGCCGAATCCGGTCCCGCTCCCGGCTCGTCAGGGCGCGGCGCTCCATGAGCGCGTCGACGTAGAATCGGTAGGCGCGGTCGGTCGGCAGTCGGCCAGCCGAGGGATGGGGGTGCGTGAGCAGTCCCTTCGCCTCGAGGTCGGACATGGTGTTGCGGACCGTGGCGGGTGAGACGTTGAGGCCGAAATCCCGGGCCAGCACGCGCGAGCCCGTGGGCTGGGCGGTCAGGATATAGGACTGGATCACGGCCAGAAGCACGGCGCGCTCCCGGTCGGTGAGCTTGTCGTCCGTCATCTCGCGTGTCGCCCTCCGGCCAGCTGAACCACGAGCTCGTCCATGCGCAGCCATCCCGCCGCGGTGAGTCGAATCCGGTCGCGCCGCGCCTCGGCCGGACGGGCCCATCCCTGCCGGACCCAATCCTCGATCGGGCTCGGGGCGGCGGCCGCTCCCAGGGCCACACCGCGGCGGGTTCGAAGCCCGAGCCACAGGCGCTCGAGATGCAGCGAGTCTCCGCGAATCTCCTCCCAGCCCTCGCGCAGCGAGGCCGCGCCTCCGCCGATCCCGTCCGGGTCGGCCTCGGTCGCGGCCACGTTCCTCGCCACATCTCGATACGCGTCCCAGCGAAACACGTTCCAGACACGGTAGGGCGGCAGGTAGCTATGGGCCGATGGCCCGACCCCAAGGTACGGGAGGCCCTTCCAGTAGCACCAGTTGTGCCGGGACTCCTGTCCGGGCCGCGCGAAATTGGACACCTCGTAGTGCTCGAAGCCCGCCGCGGCCAGCACATCGGCGGCCCGGAGGTACTCGTCCGCGTACCGCTCGTCTCCCGCCATCCGGGTGCGGCCCAGCTCCACCCGGCGGCCCAGCGGAGTCTCCTTCTCCGCCGTGAGGCCGTACAGGCTCAGATGGCCGATGTCGAGATCACGTGCCTCCTCCACCTCGCGACGCCAGCTACGCGGCACCTCGGCGGGGAGCCCGAAGATCAGATCCAGGTTGATCCGGCGAAAGCCGGCGTTCAGGCAGCGGCGCACGGCCGCGCGCGCGCCCTCGGCGTCATGCTCCCGACCCAGCCAGGCCAGCGCCCCGTCGTCGAGCGCCTGGATGCCGAGACTCACGCGGCTCACGCCGAGATCTCGCCATCGCACCAGGGTCTCGCGGTCGGCCGACGTGGGATTCGCCTCGGCGGTGAATTCCAGATCTACGGAGCTCCACCGGTACCTCTCTTCGAGGAGGCGTACGAGGCCCTCCATCCCCCCGCCGCCCAGCAGCGACGGGGTGCCCCCTCCTACGTACAGCGAGTCGAGCCACGGTCGGCCCCTCCAGCCCGCCGCGTCGAACCAGGAGTCGAGGTCTCGGCCGATCGCCTCCAACCACTCGCGTACGGGCGGCGCCTTGGCGCGCGCTACGGAGAAGGGGCAATACCCGCACCGATGCCGACAGAAGGGCACGTGGACGTAGAGGGAACGAGGCGGAGCGAGGCCGCGGATCGGTGGCAGCGAGCGGCTCGATGGCCTCGCGGGCCGGAGGGCGCCAGACGGACTCACGCTCCCGACGGCGCGGCGCGCTCGTAGCGATCGCCCGGGAGCGCTCCCAGAAGCCCCTCGAGCTCCATCAGGTCGAGCAGCTCGCGGGCCGGCCCGAGCGGCAACCCCGTCGCCGCGGCGAGGCGGTCCGCGCGAGCGGGCCCCTCGGCGAGAGCGTGCCACGCGCGCGCCGAGGGTCCGCGAAGCTGGGCCGGCAGTCGGCCGAGCGCCGCCGGACCGTCCGGATCGTCGCCGGGACCGGACCCGGACTCGCGCCGCCCGGCGGCCGGCGGCGCCGCGACGAGCTCCAGCACGTCCTCCGCTCGGGTGACCACCGCGGCGCCGTCCCGGAGGAGCTCGTGGACGCCCACGCTCGCCTCCGGACCCACCGGGCCGGGCACCGCCCCCACCTCACGCCCGAGCTCGAGCCCGTGGGCGGCCGTGATGAGAGCCCCGCTTCGCCGGCCGGCCTGCACGACGATCACGGCCCGCGCGAGAGCCGCGATGATCCGGTTGCGGCGCGGAAACAGCCCCGCGTCGGGCGGAGTGCCCGGCGGAAACTCGCTCGCCAGCACGCCGTTCCGCCGCATGGCTCCGAACAGGCGACGATGGACGGCCGGGTACTCGATATCCACCCCGCCGGCCAGGATCCCGGCGCTTTCGCCGCCCGCTTCGAGCGCGGCTCGGTGGGCCGCTCCGTCGATGCCGCGCGCCATCCCGCTCACGATCCACCATCCGCGAATGGCGAGATCGCGGGCCAGGTCTCTGGCCAACCGGCGCCCGTACTCGGTCGCACGCCGGGTGCCCACCAGGGCCACGGCCCGGTCCTCGGGCAGAGACCGCGACCCCGTAAGGTACAGGACCACCGGCGGGTGGTGCAGGTCGAGCAGTCCCGCCGGATAGCCGCGACCGCCGTAGCGGACGAGCCGGATGCCCGCGGCGGCCAGATCCCGGAGCCGCGAGGTCGGAGCCGGGCGGACCGTGGCCAGCCTCGACACGGCCTTGGGGTGCAGAGGCGGATGAGCCGGATCGGGACGGGCTTCCACGCCGCCCGGCCCCCGGGCTCGCGCCAGCACCTCGGCCGGCGAGCCGTACAGATCCACGAGGCGTCGCGCCCCGGCGGGACCCAGATGCGGGACCGCCGCAAGGGCCAGCGCTGCCGCGAGCTGCGCCTCCTCGTCGGTGTCCGGAGCCCCGTAGGACGGGGTTCGCTCACCGAGTCTCCGCGCTAGGGCTTCCACTCCTCCAGCTCCGCGAACGGCTCTTCTCCCTCGGCCCGCGCCGTGCGCTCCTTCTCGACCCGGACGCGGCTCCACAGGGCCTCGGCCAGCTCCGGGAGGCCCTGACCGGCCACCGCGGAGACCGTGAACGTCCCCCACGCGTCAGCGACCTCGAGCTCCGGCGGACGCGTTCCCGGAGCGAGGAGGTCCGTCTTGGTGAGCACCACGCAGTGCGGGATACGCTCGAGCGCCGGATCGTGTCCCCGGAGCTCCTCCCGCAGCAGTCTGTAGGTGGCCGCAGGATCCGGATCGTCGACGGGGATCAGCACCGCCAGGGACCGGGTCCGCTCCACGTGTCGGAGGAAGCGGGCCCCCAGCCCTCTTCCCTCGTGCGCACCCTCGATGAGCCCCGGTATGTCGGCCATCACGAAGGACCGCTCGTCCGAGAGCCCCACCACGCCGAGTCCCGGCGTCAGCGTGGTGAACGGGTAGGCGGCCACCTTGGGCCGCGCCGCGGTGAGGCGCGAGAGGAGCGTAGACTTGCCCGCGTTGGGCTGCCCCACCAGTCCGACGTCGGCGATGAGCTTGAGCTCGAGGATCACCCGCCCGGACTGCCCGGGCTCGCCTTCCTCGTGCCGGCGAGGCGCCTGCCGGGTCGCGGTCGCGAACGCCGCGTTGCCCCGCCCTCCCCGCCCGCCCCGCGCGATGACGAGCCGCTGGCCATCGGCGAGGAGCTCGCCGATCCGGGCGCCCGTGGCGGCATCCAGGGCCACGGTGCCGGGCGGCACGGGCAGCACCAGGTCGGCCCCATCGGCCCCGGTCTTCCGATCTCCTCCGCCGTGACCGCCGCGCTCGGCCCTGTAGACGCTCCGGTAGCGGTAGTCGAGCAGCGTGTCGAGGTTGGAGTCGGCGACCAGGACCACGTCGCCGCCCCGCCCGCCGTCGCCCCCGGCCGGACCGCCGCGCGGCACCCCCTTCTCCCGCCGGAACGCCAGGGCCCCGGAGCCGCCCGCCCCCGCCTCCACGACGATTTCCGCCCGGTCGACGAAGGTCACGAAGCGCCCCCTCCCCCGGCTTCAGTGCAGATGATGGAGCCCTGGAAGTACACGTATAGACGATTGTAGTACAACATGATAAGACCGCTTATATCATGTAACGAATCATATATCTCGCGCTGGGGAGCCGGAGACCTGTGTGCCCCGGGGCGAGCGGACCACCCGCTCCCACAGCTCCTCGAGCCGTCTGCGCTCGTCCTCCCCGGGCAGCCGCGAGAGCCCCGCCTCCAGCGCCGCGCGGATTCGCCCCTCCCCCGCCCCGCTCCGGAGCGCGCCCCGCAGGTGCGAGTGGAGCTGCGGTGCGCGCCCGGCCGCGGCGAGGAGGGCCACGATGCACAGTTCGCGCACCTCGAGATCGAGCCCCGGGCGCCCGAGCACCTTCCCGTACCCCTCACGGATCATCCACCGGTCCAGGTCGGGGTGGAGCTGTCGCACGTTCTCACGCAGCCTTTCGTAGGCCGGTCCGTAGACGCGCCGGCACACGTCCTCGCCGCGCGCCTCGCGGTCGCCCTCCCGTCCGAGCCATGCCAGCGGGTCCTCCGGGGCTCCGGTGGCCGCGCCGCCCGGCACCCGCTCGCGCCACGCCGTGAAGGCCGCAAGCACCCCGGGGAAGCCGACGAACAGGTAGGCCTGGAGCATGGTCTCCTCGACCTCGGCCGCCGTGAGGCTTCCGCGGACGGCGGCCTCCCTCGCGCCGTCGAGCGCTTCGGCGAGCGGCGTCCCGCCCCCCGCGCCGATCGCCGCCGACAGCTCGGCGAGGGCGCGCTCCCCTTCCGCCGTCACGGCTGGCCGGTCGCCGGTCCGGTGACGGGCCGGAGCTCCGCCTCGATGGCTCCCACCTCCGCGCCGGCCACGTTGAGCACCGGGGGCCGCGCGATCCCGGCCAGCCGCTCCACCTCCTCCCCCGACAGGAGCGCCAGCGCCTCGAGAGTCGCCACCAGCGCAGGTCCCGCCGCCCGACTCGCGCCATCGCGGACCTTGAGGGCCAGCCCCCAGCCCTCGGTGGGGCCGGCGGCGCAGAACACGCCCTCGGCGCCGCCCTTGGCGAGGAGCCGACCGCCGGTCACCTCCATGATCCGCGTCCCCGGCCGGTCCGGGCCGGAGACAAGCTCGGGATGCGCTCTCATCGCGTCGACAATCGCCGCCGGCGCCTCCTCTCCCGCCGCCGCGGCCCGGCCCAGCCGGGCGTACGCTACCGCCATCCGGCGCAGGCTGAGGCAGGCGGTCGGCACGCCGCATCCGTCCCGGCCCCACACCAGCGCCAGGGGGTCCACGCCCAACCAGCGGTCCAACCCCCGGCGGATGCGCTCCTGCACGGGGTGATCCCACTCGATGTATCCGGCGGTCGGCCACCCGTGATGCACGGCCAGGGCGAGCATGCCGGCGTGCTTCCCCGAGCAGTTGTTGTGGAGCGGGCTGTAGCTCCTCCCGTCCCGGAGCACCTCCTCCGCCGCCTCCCGGTCGTAGGGCGGGTGGGTCCCGCACTCCAGGTCGGCCGGTCCGAGGCCGGCGTCGGCCAGCATCGAGACGGCCAACTGGACGTGCACGGACGTGCCCGCGTGGGAGGCCGCCGCCAGAGCCAGCTGCCGGGGTCCCCAGCCGAGGGCCCGCGCGACGCCGTCCGCCGCGATCGGTAGCGCCTGGAAGGGCTTGAAGGACGAGCGCCAGAACGCGGTCCGCTCCGGATCTCCGAAGCGCGCCTCCTCGCCGGACCGCAGCCCGACCACGACCGCATCCACGAGGTGCACCGACTCGGTCTCTCCACCGCGCGTGACGAGGACACGACCCGGCGTTCCGGTCAAGCCGCCGCTCCCCCCGAGGCGCGCGCGACCAGCACCACCCCGACGCCCGCCAGGATGGACGCGGCGCCGGCTCCGACGACGATGGACGGTCGCTCTCCCGGTCCGAGGACCAGGATGGCGAGGAGCGTGGCGGTGACGGGCTCGAGCAGCATCACGAGGCTCACAACATAGGCCCTCACGTGCTCGAGCGCCCAGTTGAAGCTCGTGTGTCCCAGCAGCATCGGGCCCGCGGCCATCGCTACCAGATACGCCCACGCCAGAGGCGTGAAGCCGACCAGGGGCGCCCGTACCCCGGCCGCGGCGACCAGGCTGAGCATCGCGGCCGCCCCGTAGACCGGGGCCACGTAGCTCCACACGTCGAGCCTGCGCCGCAGTCGCCGCCCCGCCACCAGATAGAGGGAGGCCATCACGGCGGCGGCCAGCGCGAGCCCATCGCCGCGGAGGGCGCGCACGCCGGTGGCGAAATCACCCCAGCCGACCGCCGCAGAGCCCGCCACCGCGAGCCCGATCCCCATCCACTCCAGCGGCGCGGGACCCTCGCGGAGCCAGCCGGCCGACAGGAAGGCCACGAACACGGGGGTCAGCGCCACGAGCGCCGTGGCGCTGGCAACGCTCGTTCGGCCGACCGCCGCGAACCACAGGACGAGGTGGATCCCGAGGCAGATGCCGGCCGCCCCGAGCGCGATCCATAGCCTCGGCGAGAGCGCGGCGAGGGCACGACGGGAGCTCGGGCGCGCCGCGAGCGGGACGACCAGGAGAAGCGAGAACAGGATGCGCCACAGGACGGCCGTCGGTGCCGGCAGGGCCGCGAGACGGATGAGGACCGCCGACCACGAGAGACCGAACAGACCGAGAGCGAGCGCCGGAGCGGCCCGCAGGAGGTCCTCCGGCCGGGCTGCTTCCCCCGTGGACGGACCCGTCAAGCGCGGAGGAAGCGCCGAGCGACGCCCGGCCGCGGCCGGCGCGCCGCGGCGGGGACCCCCCCGGTCGTCAGTGCCCCGAAGTGCCCGGCGTGGCCGCCTGCTGCCCGGCCCGGTCCTGCTGCTGCCTGGCCAGGGCGAAGAGCTGGTCCGGAGTCGAGGCCTTGGCCAGCAGCTCCACGGCGCGCTCGAGCTGGTCGTCCAGGGTGAACTGTCGCTGGAGCTGAGCCACCTCGCCGAAGGCCGCATTGGCCACCTGGTATCCGAGCAGCCAGTCGACGTAGCTCTTCGAGTCCTCGAACATGCCCCGGTCCAGGGCGCTCCCCGCCTTCTCCTTGAGCGACTTGTAGAACGCCTCCCGCATGGCCGACGTCACCTGGAAGTCTCGCGGCAGAGAGGGATGGTCCTTGGCCCATTTCACGCCGAACTGGAAGGCGGCGATGCTGAGCGTGACCCCCTGCTTGGCGAGGCTCGAGCGCAGGAGCTGCTCCCGGCTGGAGAGCGTGTCGGGCGTCACGATGAGGTCAGGCGTAATGCCGCCTCCGCCGTACACCAGGCGGCCCGCATCCGTGTGGTAGGTCTGCCGGTTGGCCGTGTCCACGGAGACCTGGACGGGCTCGCCCGTCATCGACACGGCGCTGGCCTCCACGTCCTGCGCCTGCGCCTGTTCGCTGCGGTCCCTCTGGATGGAGCGGCCATTGGGCGTGTACCAGCGCCCCGTGGTGAGCTTGAGGTGGTTGTCCCCCGGCAGGTTGTAGAGCGACTGCACGAGCCCCTTGCCAAAGGTGGTCGTCCCGACGAGCAGCGCCCGGTCGTGGTCCTGGAGCGCGCCCGAGACGATCTCGGCCGCGCTGGCCGTGTAGCCGTTCACGAGCACGACCACGGGGAGACCCGTGTACTGATCGGGCTCGGAAGCCGAGTAGGTCTCGTTCTCCTCCTCCACGCGACCCTTGGTGCTCACCACGGTCGCGTCCTTGGGGAGGAACAGGTCGGCCACCGAAACGCCTTCCTCGAGGAGGCCGCCCGGATTGTAGCGCAGGTCGAGGACCAGGCGCTTGGCACCCTGCGAGCGCAGGCTGTCGATGGCCGACTGCATCTCGCGCCGGGCGTCGCGGCTGAACTGGTCCAGCCGCACGTAGCCCACGTGGTCCTTCATCATGAAGGACTGCACCGAGACGACGTGCACCTCCTTGCGCTCGATCGAGAAAGCGAGGGGTCGGTCCACGCCCACGCGGCCGACCGTGATGGCGACCTTGGTTCCCTGGGGACCACGCAGCGTGTTGACCGCCTTCGTCGTGCTCCAGCCTCGGGCCGAGGAGCCCTCGACCGTCAGGATCCGGTCCCCGGTCTGCAGCCCCTCCTGCTCGGCCGGTGTGCCGGGCAACACGTCGACCACCGTGATCCAGTCACCCTGTTTGTCGATGCGAATGCCGAGCCCGCCGTAATTCCCGGTCGTGCTGAGCTGGAGATCGCTCCAGTCCGCCGAGTCGAGGAGGACGCTGTAAGGGTCGTGCAGCTGGTCCAGCATGCCCCGGATGGCCATCTCGTAGAGCTTGGCCGGGTCGACCTTGTCGACGTAGCGCTCCGCCACCAGGTGGTGGACCTGCTCGAGGAGCTTGGCCTCGAAGAACACGCTGTCCTGGTCGTGCACCCCCTGCTGGAGGAGCCAGCCCCCGCTCGTGAGGGCCACGAGCGTGACGACGAGGGGTGGGATCCACGATCGCTTGAGCTTCATGCGTCCTCCGCTGGGTCCATCGGGCCGGATTCGGGCTCCGCACTGAGACCCGTCCCGGACTTGAAAGTTTCCGCCGTCGGTCCGCCGGCCGGTGGGAAACGCTCGGGCCAGAGCCCTGCCAGCAAGCCCCACACCCGCTGCCCGACCTCCTCCGGTGGCCCGTCGGCGGGCACCTCCACCACGCCCGGCAGATCCCGGGCCAGCTGGCGATAAGCGCTCTCCACGGCACGGTGGAACGTGTCGCCCGCGCGCTCCATCCGGTCGGCGCGCTCCGGGTCGACCCGGCCGCGCGCGACCGCCGGGTCGAGGACGAACAGGAGCGTCAGGTCGGGCTCGAGCCCGCCCGTGGCAAAACGGTTCAGGGCGCGGGTCCGTTCCAGCCCGAGACCCCTGGCCATTCCCTGGTAGGCGAAGGTCGAGAGCTCGTAGCGGTCGGCCAGGACGATCTGTCCGCGCTCCAGCGCGGGCCCCACGATCCGCCGCACGAACTCGGCCCGGGCCGCCAGCATGAGGAGGAGCTCGGTCTCGGGCGCGGGATCGAGCTCCGGGTCGAGGACCACCGACCGGATGCGCTCACCGACCGGCGTGCCCCCCGGCTCGCGCACGGCCAGGTGGGGAACGCCGGCCGTGCTCAGGGCCCGGGCTACGCCGGCGAGCTGGGTGGACTTACCGGCTCCCTCGATGCCCTCGAAGACGATGAACGGCGCGCCGCCCGCCGAGCTCACCGGCGCCGCTCACTCCTGCTCGCCGTAGTACTCCATGCCCAGGTGGGTGATCTGCTCCTCGCCCATCAGCCAGCGCAGCGTGTTCTTGAGCTTCCAGTGCTGGATGAAGAGGTCGTGCTCGGGGTAGAGCCCCTCGGCCACCTGGGGGCTCTTGAAATAGAAGGAGAGCCACTCCTGGATCCCCGTCAGCCCGGCGCGCGCCGCCAGGTCCAGGAAGAGCGCCAGGTCCAGGACGATGGGCGCGGCCAGGATCGAATCCTTGCAGAGGAAATCGACCTTGATCTGCATCGGGTAGCCCAGCCACCCGAAGATGTCGATGTTGTCCCAGCCCTCCTTGTCATCACCTCGGGGCGGATAGTAGTTGATGCGCACCTTGTGGTAGAAGTCGCCGTACAGCTCGGGGTACATGTCGGGCTGGAGGATGTAGTCCAGCACTCCGAGCTTCGACTCTTCCTTGGTCTTGAAGCTCTGCGGGTCGTCCAGCACGGCCCCGTCCCGATTCCCGAGGATGTTGGTCGAGAACCAGCCCCGCAGGCCCAGCATGCGCGCCTTGAGACCCGGGGCGATGATCGTCTTCATCAGGGTCTGACCGGTCTTGAAGTCCTTCCCTGCGATAGGCAGCCCCTGGTCGCGGGCAAGGTCCGTGAGGGCCGGAACGTCCACCGTCAGGTTCGGCGCGCCGTTGGCGAACGGGACGCCCTCCTTGAGCGCCGCGTAGGCGTAGATCATCGACGGCGCGATCGCCTCGTGCCCAGCGCGGAGCCCCTCCTCGAACCGCTCCAGGTCGGCGTGCACGTCCTGGGGCTGCAGGTAGATCTCGGTGGAGGCGCACCAGACCATCACCAGCCGGTCGCAGCCGTTGTCCGCCTTGAAGCTCCGGATGTCCTGCCGGAGCTGCTCGGCCAGCTCCATCTTGTTGTCGCCGGTCTTGACGTTCGTCCCGTCCAGGCGCTTGACGTAGTTCTTGTCGAACACCGCCGACATCGGCTCGATGGTGCCCAGGAAGTCGGCCACGGCCTCGAGGTCCTCGTGGCCCAGTACGCCCGCCAGCTTGGCCGAGGCGTAGGCATCATCGGGGATCGGGTCCCAGGCCCCGAACACCAGGTCCCCGAGCCCGGCCAGCGGGACGAAGTCCTTGATGAGGGGAGCCCTCTCCTCGGTTCGCTTCCCGAGCCGGATCGTGTTCATCTGCGTCAGCGAGCCGTAGGGCTGGCTCCGCCCCCGGCGGACCGACTCCACCCCCGCGATGAAGGTGGTGGCCACGGCTCCCAGTCCCACCAGGAGGATGCCGAGCTTGCCGGCGGGCGGCTCGATGTCCCGTCCGCTCCGGTTCTTGCCTGCCTTCGTATCGTTCATAGTCCGTGGTCTTCTCTCAGTTCGATGCCCCGCGTTCCCCACCCGCCACCTGGTGCTGCCGGGTATACCGCCACACCCAGACGATCCGCTGCAGGGACGTGAAGTTCGTCAGGATCGCCAGCATGATGATGACACCCTTGAGCACCAGGCCCTGGCCGCGCTCGCCGAAGGCCAGCGCGGCCACGCCGATCAGAATCACGCGCTCGGCTCGCTGCATGAGCCCGACCGTGCACGGGATCCCCAGCCCTTCGGCCCGGGCCCGCGTGTAGCTGATCATCACGGACCCCGCCATCGCGAGCATGACGGCGTAGATCATGCCGACGTCGCCCAGCGCCAGCCGATAGTCGTTGTACAGGGACAGGAGTCCCAGGTACACGATGATCTCCGACAGCCGGTCGAGCGTGGAATCGTAGAAGGCGCCGAAGGCGGAGGCCAGCCCGGTGCGTCGCGCCACGGTGCCGTCAAACAGGTCGAACACGCCGCCCAGGAGGATGAGCGCGCCGGCCGTGCGCACGTGGTGCTCGTGGAAGAAGAAACCGGACGAGCAGGTCACCAGGAAGCCGGCGGTGCTCAGGATGTTGGGATGGACGCGCCACCGGGTGAGCGCGGCGACCACGGGCTCCACGACAGCGCGCAGCCCGCGCTCGACGGTCTCGCGGATGGCCGTCATGAAGGAAGGATGATCCGGCTCTCCTCGCCTTTCTTCATCCCGCGCCCGATCGCCGAGTTCACCCGGTCCATGAGCTTGTCGAAGTTGGACTGCGCCGCCACCAGGGACTGGTACTGGGTCTTTCCCTGGATCTCGCCTCGCACCTCGTCCAGCTGCTCGCGAACCTCCTCGGGGGGCCGCTCTCCGCGCTCCAGGTGGGTGAGGACTCTCTCCTGGAGGTCCCGGGCCCGGTTGAGGAGCTCGGTCGCATCCCTGTCGTCGGAGAGCTCGCGGTTGGCCGCCTGCAGATATCGATACTCGGCCGTCTGGCTGATCAGGCGGCCCAACTCCTCGGCTTTCTCGGTGATGCGCTCGCGGCGGTCCGGGTCCGTCTCGGGCTGCTCGAGCATGTCTTCGCCATCGGCTGCGGGTTCGGATCGCGGCAGATGCCTGCCTTGTGGATCCGCCCAGTATAACCGGTGCGCCGGGCGCGCGCGAACGTCGTGCCGGTACGCCGCGGGGGTAGCGCCCCGCCCCCCGCGCCGCCCCCGAACACGCTTCCGGGTCGACCGCGGAGCCGCCTCGTCGGACTCCCTCGGCCGGGGTCCCTCAGTAGCCCACGGGCTTGCCCCGCCCGCGCGGATCCGAGGCCCCGTAAAGCGTGCCATCGGGCGCCACGTAGATCGACTCCACGTCGCCCCACGTGCCGTCCCTCTCGCGCAGCTCGTGGCCGCGCCTCCGGAGCTCGTCGACGAGGGTCGAGTCGAGACCGCCGTGCTCCCAGAAGATCTCGTCCGGGAGGTTCTGGTGGTGGAACCGCGGTGCGTTCACCGCCGCCTGGGGAGGAAGCCCGAAATCGACCTGGTCGGTGATCACCTGCAACACCGAGGTGATGATGGTCGAACCGCCCGGCGAGCCGGTCACCAGCTCCAGGTGACCACTCTCGTCCACGAGGAGGGTTGGGGTCATCGAGGAGAGCATCCGCTTGCCGGGTGCAATGGCGTTCGCCTCCCCCTGGACGAGCCCGTAGGCGTTCGGGGTGCCCGGCTGGGCGGCGAAGTCGTCCATCTCGTCGTTGAGCAGGAACCCCGCGCCCCGGACCGTGACGGCCGAGCCGAACCCGCCGTTCAGGGTGGTCGTGATGGCCACCGCGTCCCCCGCCGAGTCCACGACCGAGAAGTGCGTGGTCTGGGTCGACTCGATCGGCACCTTGTTGAACTCGCTCGAGGGCGAGGCGCGCTGCATGTCGATGGACGCCCGCAGGGAGTCGGCGTGCTCGGCGCTCGTGAGCTGCGCGATGGGCATTTTCACGAAGTCCGGGTCACCCAGGTAGTAGTTCCGGTCCCCGTAGGCGCGCCGCATCGCCTCCACCATCACGTGTACCGCATCGGGCGAGTGCCATCCCATCTTGGACAGGTCGAAGCCGGACAGGATATTCAGCATCTCGGCCAGCGTGACACCGCCCGAGGACGGGGGCGGCATGGAGATCACCGTACGGCCGCGGTAGTGGGCCACGATGGGGTCGCGCCACATGGCCCCGTACTGGTCCAGGTCCTTCTGAGTGATGATCCCGCCGTCCCGACTCTGCTCGGCCACCAGCGAATCCGCGATCCAGCCGTGATAGAAGGACGCCGCCCCACTGTCCGCGATCGTCTGGAGCGTCCGGGCCAGGTCCGGCTGCCTCCAGGTCGATCCCACCGCGGGCGGCTGTCCGCCCGGCAGATAGATGGCCGCGCTGGCCGGGAAACGGCCCAGTCGATCCGCCGCCCGTCCGATCGCGTCGTGGAGACCCTGGCTCACGGTGAAGCCGTCGCGCGCGAGCCGGATGGCCGGCTCCACGAGACGGGCCCACGGAAGAGAGCCGAATTTCTCGTGCAGCGCCTGCATGCCCGCCACGGAGCCGGGAACTCCCGCTGCCAGCGGACCGGTCCAGCTCTGGTCGGTGACGTGTCCGGCGGAGTCGACGTACATGTCGTGGGTCGCCGCCAGCGGGGCCTTCTCCCGGAAGTCCAGCGCGCCCGTGGTCCCATCGGCCTTCCGCACCATGGCGAAACCGCCGCCCCCGAGGTTTCCGGCGTAGGGATGGACGACCTCGAGGGCGAACTGCACCGCCACGGCGGCGTCCATGGCGTTGCCACCCGCCCGGAGGATGTCGACGCCGGCGGCGCTGGCCAGGGAGTCCGACGAGGCCACCATGCCGTGGGTGGCCGTGACGGCCCTGGCGTCGTTCGGATACCGCCACCCGGAGGGGAAGGGGTAGGACGACGGAGCGGCCCACTGCGTGCGGTCCGAGCCCGGGCTGCGGCACCCGGCCGAGACCAGGGCCAGGCCGAGGCACAGGCACGCGAAGCGGGTGAAGCTGTCGGTCCGCCCTTCCCGTCTCATCCGTCCTCCTCGCCGGGGTGACTCGAAACGGGGCCCCACGGGCCCCGCGCCGCGGTAGCCGAGCCGCCGGCGTCGCCCGCCGGAGCCCGGCCGTCGCGGCTACAGGGTAACCCGCCGGTCCACGTACGGGAAGCGAAACCCACGGCGCCGTCCACTCGTGGAGAAGAGCGGAGGCTCCGGCGGTCCCCGCCGGCCGACCGGAGGATCGACCCGATAGGAGGATGACCACGAGCTCCCGCGTCCCCGTACCGACGGCGCCGGCCCGGCTTCCGGTGCGCTCCCGCCACGGCGCCGCGCGGCTCGCCGCGGCCATCGCCCTGGCCGCCGCCTCGCTCTCTCCCGGCGCCGTCCGGGCGGCCCCGTCCCCTGCATCTCCCGCCGACACCTCCTCCGGCGGCGGCATCATCCTCGGTCCCGATCACGTGGGCATCGGCCTCGGAGACGTGCCGGTCCTCCACGGCCTGCGGCTCAACTTCCGGGATCGTCGTCTCCGGCACGTGGACGGCATCGCGGTGAGCGTGTGGGCTCCGGCCGAGGACCGGGTCGGCGGCCGCATCAACGGGCTCGCGATCGGGTTCTTCGGTCCCGCCGCCGACGACCTGGCCGGTATCGGAGTGGGACTGGGGGGCGTGGTGACCGGACGGTCGGCGACCGGGCTCATGGCCGGGGGCCTCGGCGTGGTCTCGCAGGGCACGATGCGCGGCATCGCCCTGGGAGGCCTGGGGTCGGTGGTCGAGGGCGACGCCGACGGAGCGCTGCTGGGAGGCCTGGGCGCGGTGGTGCAAGGCGATGCCGCCGGCCTCCTGGCGGGCGGCCTCGGCAGCGTGGTCCAAGGCGATGCCGTGGGGCTCATGGTCGGCGGGCTCGGGAGCGTCGTCGAGGGCGACGCGGGGGGCATCGGACTCGGAGGACTGGGCATGGTGGTCGAGGGGTCGTGGACCGGCGCGGCGGTGGGCGGCCTGGCCACCGTCGTGCAGGGAGACGTACGCGGGCTCGGACTCGGCGGGCTGGCCACGGTGGTGGAGGGCCGCCTGTTCGGCGTCGGCGTCGGCGGCCTGGCCGTGGTGGCCGAGGACGGGATCGACGGCCTCGCCAGCGGCGTCGGCGCCGTGGTCACCAGCGGGCGCCTGGACGGTGTCGGCGTGGCCGGGTGGGAGGTCCGGGCCGACGCCATCACGGGCGTGGCGGCCGCCCTCGGACGCACCCGAAGCTACAGCCTCACCGGGGTCGGCGTCGCGGCTTGGAACCGGGTCGAGGGAAGGCAGACGGGCCTGGTGATCGGTCTCTACAACGACACCGACGACCTCCACGGCGTCCAGATCGGCCTCCTCAACCGTGCCCGGAACAACGCCTCGCCGTTCCGGATGCTGCCCTTCCTCAACGTGCACCTCCCGTGACGACGGCCTCGGCGATCACGAAGCGGTCCCGCCCCGACAGGTCTCGGAGGACCTCGGCCCTCCCCCAGGCCCCCGAGGCGCCGAGGAGCTCCAGCACCGCAGGGCCCTGCTCCTCCCCGATCTCCAGGAACAGGGCGCCGCCCGGACGGAGGTGATCGGACGCACCGGCCACGATCTCCCGGATGACGTCCAGGCCGTCGGCGCCGCCGGCCAGGGCGCGATGGGGCTCGTGCTCGCGGATGTGCACGGGCAGGCGGCGGACCTCCTCGTCCCGGACGTAGGGTGGATTGGAGACGATGAGGTCGAAGCGCTCTCCGGGATTCACCGAGCTCCAGGTGCCGGGTCCGGTGAGGCGGAGCTCGACGCGCGCGGGATCGACCCCCGCCCTGTCCCGGTTGTCGGCGGCCTGCTCCAGCGCATCCCGGTCCACGTCGATGGCCAGCACTCGCTCGGCCAGCCCCTCGCGGACGAGGGAGAGCGCGATCGCGCCCGAGCCGGTTCCGATGTCCAGCGCCGACGCGATCACGGGCCGGTTCGCGGGGCCGGGGCTCCGGGCTGCTTCGGACCGGGCGCCGCTTGCCGGCGAGGCGGAGTCCACCGAGGGCCGGCGCCGCGCCACGGTCCGCACCCGACCTGGCGACGCGTCGACGTCCCGCCCCGCCGAACCGCGGCGGCGCGTCCACGCCTCGATCCGGTCCACGAGCTGCTCGGTCTCCGGACGGGGGATGAGCGCGCGTCCATCGGCCGTCAGCACGAGGTCTCGGAAGTGGACCGTGCCCTCGATGTGCTGCAGAGGCTCCCCCTCGAGCCGGCGCCGGGCGGCCCGGGCCAGGCGCCGAGCCTCGGAGGGACCGATCCGCTCGGAGCCGGTGCGCGCGAGTTCGGCTCGGGTCACCCCCAGCACGTGCGCCACCAGCCGCTCCGCCTCGAGACGAGGGTCCCCGATCCCCAGGGCCTCCCCTACCGACGCCAGCTCGCGTTCGAGCCCGCGGACGCTCTCGCGTCGCGTCGGGCCCGTCGGCCTCCGCGGTGGCCCGGCCCCCGGACCCGTCTCCTCGCTCCGCATGTGCTCCTCCCCGCCGCCGTGTTCGGGTGCCGAGTACACCGGCCCCGGGCCGGGACGTTCCCCCGGCGGCCGGGGGAGACGGGGACGGTCCGGTCACCTCGCGCCGGCCGGAACCCGCGCGCCGGGGCCGGTGCGCCCGGCGCTGTCACGCGGCTCGCCTCGACCCTACGTTTCCGCGCGTTCGTGAGGGCGCGGCGCGCGCGCCGGGTCGCGCTCCCGCCCCGTGCCGGGATGCGTCGAACGGAGCCCCGCATGCACCTGCCGCCCCGCCTGGCGAACCTGTCCCCCTGGGTCCGGGTCGCCCTGATCGTGGCCCTGGCCGTCCTCGCCCACCTGGCGGTCCGCCTGGCGCGCGCCGGCGTGGGCCGCCTGCTGGCGGCGCCGCGCAGCGGCTCCCGCGCCTCGACCGAGGCGACCCTGGCCCACCGCTACCCCAAGTTCGCCAGCGTCACGAGCCTCCTGACCAGCGCCTTCACGTTCGTCGTCTACTTCGTGGCGCTGGGGCTGGTGGCGGAGGAGTTCGGGCTCAAGCTCACCACCTACCTCGCCTCGGCCTCGGTGGTCGGACTGGCGCTCGCCTTCGGCTCCCAGGGGATGGTCCAGGACATCGTCATCGGCCTGACCCTGCTGTTCTCGGACGCCTTCGACGTGGGCGACATGATCGAGTACGCCTCCGGCCAGGCGGGTCGCGTCGAGCGGATCGGCCTTCGCTTCACGGTCGTGTCCAACTTCGTGGGTCAGACCGTCTATCTGCCCAATCGGACGATCGGGTCGGTGAGTCGATACCGCCACGGACGCGTCCGCATGTACCTGGACGTTCAGGTGCCGTCCGGCATGGAGGAGGCCGCGGTCACCCGTACGGTGGAGAACATCCTCAAGGGGCTGCGCAGGCAGTTCGGCGCCATCGTGCTCTCGGAGCCGGAAGTCCTCGGCGTGCGCGACGCCGAGCCGGGAGACTGGAAGTACCTGCGGAGCAGCCTCCGGTTGTGGCCGGGCCAGCAGGTCGTGGTGGAGGAGGCGGCGAGGCGCCGGGTCCTGGCCGCACTGCGGCGCCAGGATGCCGACTACGCCGAGTGGATGATCAGCGTGACCAACCGCGCCGGCTGACCTCCCCCGTCACGACGCGCGCCGCCGGGGACGGTCCCGGCCCACCCCTCACCCCGTGGCCGCCTCCAGCCGCTCCTCCATTCCGGCCACGCGAAGCGCGTCGATGAGGCCGTCCAGGTCGCCGTCCAGCACACCCTGGAGGTCGTGGGTCGTGAAGCCGATCCGGTGGTCGGTGATGCGACTCTGCGGGTAGTTGTCGGTCCGGATCTTGGCCGACCGGTCCCCCGTCCCGACCTGCGAGCGGCGCTCGCGCGCCCGGGCTGCCTCCTGCTCGGCGATCTTCCGGTCCAGCAGACGGCTCCGAAGCACCTTGAGCGCCTTCGCCTTGTTCTTGTGCTGCGATTTCTCGTCCTGACAGGTCACGACGAGGCCCGTCGGGAGGTGGGTGATGCGGACGGCCGAGTCGGTGGTGTTCACCGACTGGCCCCCGGGACCCGAGGATCGGTACACGTCGATCTTGAGGTCGCCGGGGTCGATCTCGACGTCGACCTCCTCCGCCTCCGGGAGGACGGCCACCGTGGCGGCCGACGTGTGGATCCGGCCGCCGCTCTCCGTCTCCGGAACGCGCTGGACCCGATGCACGCCGGACTCGTAGCGCAGCCTCCCGTACGCGTCCTTGCCCCGCACCACGAAGATGACCTCCTTGAAGCCCCCCGCCCCACCCTCGCTGAACGAGACCGGCTCGACGGCCCAGCCGCGGCCTGCGGCGTAGCGGGTGTACATGCGGTGCAGGTCGCCGGCGAACAGGGCGGCCTCGTCGCCGCCCGTGCCGGCCCGGACCTCCATCACGGCCGGGCGGTCATCCAGAGGATCGCGCGGTACGAACAGCCACCGGAGCCGGGGCTCGATCGCCTCGAGGCGCTCGCGGAGCTCGGCGGCCTCGACGGCCGCCACGTCGGCCAGCTCGTCCTCTCCCCCGGCCAGCTCCTCCGCCTGGGCCAGCTGGTCCAGCAGACGCAGGTACACGCCCCCCGCCTCCACGGCAGGCGCCATGGCGGCGTGCTCCTGGGCCAGCGTCGTGAGCCGGTCGGAGTCCTCGAGAACGCGGGGATCGGCCATCGCCCGCGTGAGCTCCCGGTCGCGCTCCACGAGCTCGTGCGCACGCCGGGCGAGGAGCTGGCGGGGGTCGGTGTCCATCATGCGGGAAACGTACGTGGGACCGCCGGCCGCGGGAGCCGCCGCGAGGCGGCCGATGGGCCGCGGGGGCCGGCCGCCGTCATTCGGCGGCGGCCGCGGCCTCCTCGTCGGTGGGCTCGGCGGCGGCCTCGGAGGCCGCCTCGCCCGCCTCCTCGGACCCGGCCTCGTGGGACTCGCCGGGCTGCTCGAAGCTCTGCTTCTCGGACTCGGCCTCGCGCTCGGCGGCCTCCGCCACCGCTTCGCGGGCCTCGTCCTGGCGGCCGTACTTGGACAGGAAGCGCTCCACCCGCCCGGCCGTGTCCACCAGCTTCTGCTTGCCCGTGAAGAAGGGGTGGCAATGCGAGCAGATCTCGACGTGGAGCTCGGGCACGGTGGCGCGCGTCTCGGTCACGCGTCCGCACGCGCACACGATCCGCGCGTCCACGTACTCGGGATGAATGTCGGTCTTCATGGATCTCGGTCGGCTCGAGGGTCGAATCGGGTTCGTCGGCCGCCTCCTACCCTGCCGGGAGGCGCCGGTTGCGTCCGGGGACGAGGCGCTCCGGGAGCGAGTCTCCGGCAGCGCGCCGGAACGCGGCGTCAGCCCGGTATAATAGTCCTCCGGAGCCGGGACTTCAACGTCGAGGAGGTCGAGCGGTTCCGGGGGGCGCCGCGCGCTCCTATGTTGCAGTACATGGACCCCCGGCTCGGCTCGGCGCGCGGCTTCCTGTTCGACGTGGACGGCACCCTTCTCGAGGACGGCCGGCTCTTGCCGGGCGCCTGCGACGCCGTGCGCGCCGTACGCGCAGCGGGTTTGGGCGTCCGGTTCGTCACCAACACCAGCCGGCGTCCCCGGCGCGAGGTCGTCGAAGCGCTGCGCAGCGTCGGCCTCCCGGTCGAGCCGGAGGAGGTCCTCACGGCTCCGGTGGCCTGCGCCTCCTGGCTCGCCGCCCGGGGCGCGCGCCGGGTGGCGCTCTTCGTGGCCGAGCCGGCGCACGAGGACTTCGCGGACTTCGAGCGCATGGGGCCGGAGCCCGGCGTCGCCGCTTCCCGGGCCGAACGCCCCCTCCTGCCCGCTCCCGACGCCGTGGTGGTGGGGGACCTGGGTAGGAGGTGGAGCTACGAGCTCCTCGATCGAGCCTTCTCCTGGCTCCTGGAGGGAGCCAGGCTCGTGGCCATCCAGCGCAACCGCTACTGGAGGACGGGCGGACAGCTGCACCTGGACGCCGGGCCCTTCGTGGCGGCTCTCGAATACGCCAGCGGCCAGACGGCGGTGATCACGGGGAAGCCCAGCCCCCCGTTCTTCGAGGAAGCCGCGCGCTCGCTCGGGCTGGCGCCCCGCGAGGTGGCCATGGTGGGCGACGACCTCGAGGCCGACGTGACGGGGGCCCGTGACGTCGGGGCGATCGGCATCCTGGTGCGCACCGGCAAGTTCCGTGAGGAGGAGCTGGAGCGCGCCCGTACGCATCCGGACGCGATCCTGGACTCGGTCGCGGGGCTCCCCGGGCTTCTCGGCACCTGACTCGGCAGGAAGGGGCAGCGGCATGGACCTGATCAACGTGTTCGACTTCGAGGAGGCGGCCCGCGAGCGCCTCGACCCGATGACCTTCGACTACTACGCCAGCGGGGCGCACGACGAGATCACCCTGTGCGACAATCACGCCGCCTTCGACCGTCTGCGCCTGCGCTACCGGGTGCTGCGGGACGTGACCCGGCGAGACGTCTCCGTGCGGCTGCTGGACCGAAAGCTGTCGATGCCGATCCTGGTGGCCCCCACCGCGTTCCAGAAGCTGGCCCATCCCGAGGGCGAGCTGGCCATGGCCCGGGCCTGCGGTGAGCTGGGCACGGCCATGATCCTGAGCACCCTCTCGACCACCCGCATGGAAGACGTCACCGGGGCCGCGACCGGTCCCGTCTGGTTCCAGCTCTACGTGTACCGCGACCGCGCGGCCACCGAGGACCTCGTGCACCGCGCACGCGAGGCCGGGTGCGAGGCGCTCGTGGTCACGGTGGACGCTCCCTTCCTCGGGACCCGGGAACGGGATGTCCGCAACCGCTTCCACCTTCCGGAGGGACTCGCGCTCGAGAACCTCACGGCCGAGGGATTGCGGGGCGTCCCGGCCGCAGCGGGCGGCTCGGGCCTCACGGCCTACGCGGCCGACCTGATCGATGCCGGCCTCACATGGGAGGACCTCGAGTGGCTCCGCGGCCTGGCCGGGATCCCGGTGCTGGTCAAGGGCATCGTCCACCCCGAGGATGCCCGTCTGGCGGTCGAGCACGGCGCCTCCGGCATCGTCGTCTCCAACCACGGGGGGCGGCAGCTCGACACGGCCCCGGCCACGATCGAGGCGCTCCCCGGGATCGCCGAAGCCGTGGACGGACGCCTTCCGATCCTCCTGGACGGCGGCGTGCGGCGCGGAACGGACGTCGTGAAGGCCCTCGCGCTGGGAGCGGCGGCGGTGGCCGTGGGGCGGCCGGCGCTGTGGGGACTCGCGGTCGATGGTGCCGCCGGAGTGGTCCGGGTGCTCGAAATCCTGCGGGACGAGCTCGACCTGGCGCTGGCCCTGTGCGGCTGCACCTCGCCGTCCGAAGTCACCCGGGACCTGGTGGCGGCCGGACCCGGCGCCGCCCTGTGAGCCCGGAGGGGGTCCGGCCCGCCGACGTCGTGGTGGCCGGACTCGGTGCCGTGGGAAGCGCCTCGGCGGCCGCGCTCGCCCGGCGGGGCCTGCACGTGATCGGGCTCGATCCCCACGAGCCCCCGCACCGGCTCGGCTCTTCGCACGGCGAGACCCGGATGATCCGGCAGGCCTACTCGGAGGGCGCGGCGTACGTTCCCCTGGTCCGACGCGCCTACGCGGCCTGGAGGGAGCTGGAGGAGCGCTCGGGCCGCCGCCTCCTGGTCGAGACGGGCGGACTCCTGGCCGGGGCTCCGGACGGGGCGCTCCTCCAGGGGGCCTCCGCGAGCGCCGAGCGCCACGGACTGCCGCTCGATCGCCCCGGTCCGGACGCGACCACCCGGGACTTCCCGTGGCTGCGCGTCGATCCGGGGCACCGCGTGCTCGTGGATCCGCGCGCGGGCCACCTGCGCGTCGAGGACTGCATCTGCGCGCTTCTCGCCGAGGCGCGGGCCGCCGGGGCGGACCTGCGCACCGGTACCTCCGTGGTCGGGTGGTCCTCCGAGGGCGCCGCCCTCCGCGTCGACACTTCCAGCGGCCCGGTGCGCTGTGCCGCGCTTCTCCTCGCTGCCGGGGCGTGGACGGCTTCCCTCCGCGAGGCTCCGCCCCTTCGGTTACAGCCCGTGCGCATGGTCCAGCACTGGTTCGACGCCCGGGAGGCCGACTTCGACGCGAAGCGGCTTCCCGTGTTCCTCCTCGAGTTCGAGCCCGAGCGCTACCTGTACGGCTTCCCGGACGTCGGCACGGGCGTGAAGGCGGCCTTCCACCACGGTGGCCATCCCTCTCATCCCGATGCGGTCGAGCGCACCGTCGCCCCGGGGGAGATCGAGGAGGTCCGCGCGGCGCTCGGGCGTCACTTTCCGGGCGCGACCTGGGTTCCGCTGCGCTCGGAGGTGTGCCTCTACACCCTCACCCCGGACCGCGACTTCGTGGTGGACCGCCATCCCGAGGATCCCCGCGTGGTCATCGCGGCCGGCTTCTCGGGCCACGGGTTCAAGTTCGCGAGCGCCCTCGGTGAAGTGACGGCCGAGCTCGTGACGGGGAGGGAGCCGGGCTTCGACCTCTCGCCCTTCCGCCTCGCCCGTTTCGGCACGATCTGAGCTCGATCGCGCCTCGCACCCCGCCGACGGTCGAGCGCCGCGCGGCGTGCCCCGGCGGCCATCTCACTACACAGGGCTCCGACGGCGCGTGTTACTTGTGGGATCGGAGCGCGGAGCCACATAGTCGGGCTCCGAGCGACGCGCCGGTGCGGCCCGGAGGCCTCCTCTTCCGGCCCCCATCGGCTCGGGCGATGAAGAAAGCGAGAGGGACGGGTACGGGCGATCGCGGACGGGGCAGGAGCCAGGGAGGGGATGCGGCCGCGCACCGGCGCGGCGAGGGCGTGGTGCGCGTGGATGCTGGCTGCCGTGCTGCTCCCCTGCCTGACCATCCCCCTGAGGGGCCAGGCGGCCAGCGACACCGCCGAGGCGGCCCATCCGGCGACCGCCGCGGTCCCGACCCTGAAGGCGGTGCGCCGGCAGGGGACGGTGACGATCGACGGCCGGCTGGACGAGGCCGCGTGGCGTAGGGCGCCGGCCACCCACCACTTCGTCCAGGGGACACCCGCCGAGGGCGCCGAGCCCGCCGAGCCCACGCAGGTCCGCGTGCTGTACGACGACGCGGCGATCTACGTGGGCGCCCACATGACCGAGCCGGACCCCTCCGACATCGCCGCCCAGCTGGTGCGGCGGGACCAGCAGGGCCAGTACGACTACTTCGAGGTGGCCCTGGACCCCAACCTCGATCGGCAGACCGGCTACGTGTTCAGGGTGAGCGCCTCCGGCGTCCAGTTCGACGAGTACCTCTACAACGACTCGCACCGGGACCGGAACTGGGACGCGGTGTGGAGCTCCGCGGTGAGCCGCGACTCCACCGGCTGGACGGTCGAGATGCGCATCCCGCTCTCGCAGATCCGGTACGAGTCGAGGAAGGGGCCGCAGGTCTGGGGCGTGGACTTCGTCCGGGACCGCGTGGCCTCGAACAGTCGCAGCTACTTCGCTCTCATCTCTCGCACCAGCCAGGGACGGGTGAGCCAGTTCGGACATCTGACGGGCATCCAGCTCTCCTCCAGCGGCACGCGCTTCCAGGTGGAGCCGTACGTCGCCAGTCAACTCGATCGGGCACCGCACGACGCCGCCGACCCGCTCTTCGACGGCTCGACGCTAACCCCACGGGCGGGCGTCAACCTGAGCTACGGCCTCGGATCCGCCTTCAGCCTGGACGCCACGGTCCATCCCGACTTCGGACAGGTGGAGGTCGATCCGGCGGTCATCAATCTCACGGCCTTCGAGACCTTCTTCCCGGAGAAGCGCCCGTTCTTCGTGCAGGACGCGCGCGTGTTCGACTTCCAGCTCTCCGGCCGTCGGAACTCCCTGTTCTTCAGCCGACGCATCGGGCGCCAGCCGCGGAACTCGGGACCCGACAGCGCCGACTTCACGGACGTGCCGTCGCAGACCTCGATCCTGGGCGCCGCCAAGCTCACCGGGCGCACCTCGGGCGGGCTGTCGGTCGGAGTCCTGGGCGCGGCCACGCAGAAGGAGACCGGCACCGCTTACTTCGTCGCCGACGGCCGGACCATGCGATTCGTGGCCCAGCCGCGCGCCGAGTACGGCGTGGGCCGCGTGCAGCAGGATTTCCACGACGGAGCCAGCCACGTGGGCGGCATCGTGACCGCCATGCACCGGGACCTGCCCGGAGACGGCACCCTGGACTGGCTCCCCTCGAGCGCATTCTCCGGGGGACTGGACTTTCAGCACGATTGGGGCGGCCGGCGAAGCCGCGACTGGTCCCTGCGCGGCTACGTGGCGAGCACGCTCGTGCGCGGAGATTCGCAGGCGCTGCTGGACGTCCAGGAGAACCCCCAGCACTACTTCCAGCGACCCGACGCCTCCCATCTCTCGGTCGACTCCACCGCTACGAGCATGACCGGCGTCAACTGGCGGCTCTCCCTGGACCGGCAGAACGCCGAGCACTGGACCTGGTCCACCTGGCTCGGGGCGATCAGCCCGGGCTTCTCCGCCAACGACCTCGGATTCAATCAGGACGGCGAGCGCTGGGACATCGGCGGCCGCGTCGACTACCAGGACATCGATCCCGGGCCGATCTTCCGGAGCTGGGACGTGGGGCTGTTCACCTATCACAACTTCCGGCAGTCGGTGTTCGACGGCCCCCTGTCGCTGGACCACCTTCGCCGCGCTTACAAGGACGCCGACATCTCGCTGAACAGCCATTTCGACCTGCAGAACAACTGGTCGGCCTACCTCGGTCTCGACTACAAGCCCCGGACGCTCAGCGACACGCGGACGCGCGGCGGCCCCCTCATGGTCCGGCCCACTCACTTCCACGTGGGCTTCGGCCTGGGGACCGACTCCCGCAGGGTCGTGAGCCTCCAGCCCAACCTCGACTTCTCCGTCGACGCCCTCGGGAACGGCCGATCCTTCCACGCCGGCCTTCAGGTCTCGATCCGGCCGAGCTCGAACGTGGAGATCCAGCTGGAGCCGAACTGGCAGACGCGGACCTCGGGCGACCAGTACGTGACCGCCGACGAGGAGGCGAGCTACGCACCGACCTACGGTTGGCGCTACATCTTCGGGGACCTGGAGCAGCACCAGCTCTCGATGCGCACGCGTCTCAACGTCGCCTTCTCCCCCACCCTGAGCCTGCAGATCTTCGCCCAGCCGCTCCTCGCCTCGGGCCGGTTCACCACCTACAAGCAGCTCGCCCGACCGGAGAGCTTCTCGTTCCTCTCCTTCCCGGCCGGCTCGGCCGTGCGCGAACCGGGCGGGGGCATCACCTGCTCGGGCGGAAGCCGCTGCTCGGCCGACGGCACGGTATACCTCGACTACAATGGGAACGGAGTGCCCGACTTCTCCTTCGACGCGGGCGACTTCAACGTGCGCTCGCTGCGGGGGAACGCCGTCCTGCGCTGGGAATTCCGGCCGGGCTCGATTCTCTACCTGGTGTGGCAGCAGAGCCGCCGCCAGGACGAGAGCTTCGGAAGCTTCCGCTTCGGCCGGGACTTCAGCGGCCTTCTGAACGCGCCGCCCAGCAATACGTTCATCATCAAGGCGAGCTACTTCCTGAACCTGTAGGTGAAGAAGGTGGGGCGGCCGCCGGGACGGTCGCCGGTACCGGTCGCGACGGACGGCCTCGGTCCGTACTTGCCGAACAAAACCCGAAAGTCTAGCTTGGGCCCATGACTTCGCGCTCCGCATCCCGGCTGCCGGCCCCGGTCCCGTGAAGGCCCTGCCCGTCCGCGGGCGGGGGGCTCACGGCAACCCCGCCAACCGCTTCGATGGCATCGACGTGGACCGGGAGGCGTGGACCGCCGAGGATCCCGGCCCCGAGACGCGGCTCCTGCGCGACCGGAGCCGCTCCATCATCGCGCGCAACGACAGCCCCGACGTTGGCTTTGAGGCCAGCGTGAACCCGTACCGCGGCTGCGAGCACGGATGCGTCTACTGCCTGGACGGCGAGACGCCGATCCTGATGGCCGATGGGGTCGCGCGACCGCTCGCCGAGCTGCGCACCGGGGATCGCGTGTGCGGGACGAGGCGGGAGGGACGGAGGCGGCGCCTGGTGCGCACCGAGATCCGGGCGCACTGGAGCACCCGGAGGCCCGCCTTCCGCCTCCTCCTCACCGACGGAACGCAGCTGGTGGCCAGCGCCGATCACCGCTTCCTGACCGAGGGCGGCTGGAAGCGGGTGGCGGAGGGCGAGGAGGGGCGGCGCGGCCCGACGCTGACCCCGGGAGACCGGCTGGCGGGCTGGGGCGCAGCGGGAGCGCCGGCCCCGACCAGCGACCGGAGCGTCGACTTCCGCGACGAGCTCGCCGTCGTGCGCATCGTGGGTCTCCGGGGCGACCGCGAGCTCTTCGATCTGACGACGGGAACCGGGGACTTCATAGCCGCGGGGGTGGTGAGCCACAACTGCTACGCCCGGCCCACCCACGAGTACCTGGGGTTCTCGGCCGGACTCGACTTCGAGTCCCGGATCCTGGTGAAGGAGGACGCGCCCAGGCTGCTGCGGGCCGAGCTCTCTTCCCCTCGCTGGACGCCGAAGGTGGTGGCGATGAGCGGGGTCACCGACCCCTACCAGCCGGCCGAGCGCCGCCTCCGCGTCACGCGCGGCTGCCTGGAGGTGCTGGCCGAGGCGCGCAACCCCGTCATCGTCGTGACGAAGAGTCGCCTGGTGGCCCGCGACGCGGATCTCCTGGGGGAGCTGGCGTCGCACCGCGCGGCCCGGGTGATGGTCTCGATCACGAGCCTGGACGAAGACCTCCGACGGGTGCTCGAGCCCCGGGCTCCGGCGCCCCCTCGCCGACTCGACGCGATCGAGAGGCTGGCGGCGGCGGGCGTGCCGGTCGGCGTCCTGGTCGCCCCCGTGATCCCGGGCCTCACGGAGCACGAGCTGCCGTCCATCCTCGAGGCGGCTGCGCGTGCGGGCGCCCGCAGTGCGGGCTGGGTGATGCTCCGGCTGCCGCACGGGGTGAAGGAGCTGTTCGAGGCGTGGCTGGACACCCATTTCCCCGACCGGAAGAAGAAGATCCTGGGGCGGGTGAGGGAGATGCGGGGCGGCAGGCTCAACGACCCCCGATTCCGGAGCCGCATGCGCGGGGAGGGACCACTGGCGAACCAGGTGGCCTCGATGTTCCGGGTCGCGGCGCTCCGTGCCGGGCTGGACGGCCCTGGCGAGCCACTGTCGGTGGCCGCGTTCCGCCGGCCCCGTCCGCCCGAGCCGCGACCCGACGCGGGAGACCCCATGGCCCCGCAGATGTCGCTCTTTCCGCCGGGGGCTCCCATGAGCGGTTAGGGACCCGGCGCTCCACCCTCAGGGACCCAGGTGGAGGAGGTCGGAGAGGACGTCGCGTCCGAACACCCAGCCGAACGCCACGGCCGCCAGGAGACCGCCGAGCAGGCTCTGCTCGGGCAGGGTGCCGGTCCCGAACAGGAGGCCGGCCGTCGACACGCCGATCGCCGCCGAGCCCATCCCCACGTTGACCACCTCCCGCAGGAGCTCCCGCCGGCGACTCCGCCTCCGTCGTACGATGAGGGGATGCGGCACTCCCTCGCGTTCCATCTCCGACCGGTTCGGCCGACGGCGCAGCCAGTCGGGATTCGCGTGGCGGCTCCCGACTCCGCGCGGCGGGCGGCTGGCCCCTCGGTCGGCGGGCGGTCCCCGCCGAGACCCGCGGGCGGTCGACGAAGCCCCCCGGGACGCGCTCGAGCTCCACGTCGAGGACGCGCGAGTCAGGTTCCCTCCGATTCCAGCGAACAGATCGGATACGGGCATCGAGAGTCTCCCCAGAGGGAGGGGACTCGGTCCCGGCCCGGCGGACTTCCGCCGCCGCGATTTCTTCTTCCTGGCGGCGACCGCGGCGGCGATAGCGCCCGCGGCCGCGATCAGACCTCCAACATCCATGACTTCCGCGCTGCGAGGTGTTCACGGGATCGCGGCTTCCACTCCGTTCAAGATCGAAGCGGCCGGGGGGGCCGGCAACTCGCCCCTGGCGCGAGGAGGCTCGCGCCAGGGGGCGCCCGGCCGCATCGTCAGGATGGCGGTAGCCCCGGATGGACGCCACGCTCCGCCCCGAGGCACGAGATGTCGCCCGAAGCCAGAGGATCGACGATGATCGAAGCGCCGCGCTACGCTGAACTCTCGCCCCCCGACCGGATCCTCATGGGCCCCGGTCCGAGCGATGTGCACCCGCGCGTGCTTCGCGCCATGACCACGCCGCTCATCGGGCACCTGGACCCGGCGTTCCTCCGGATCATGGACGAGGTACAGGACCTCCTGCGCTACGCGCTGCGCACGCGCAACCGCTGGACGATCCCCGTGAGCGGGACGGGCTCGGCCGCCATGGAGGCCGCGTTCTCCAACCTCGTGCGGCCGGGCGACGCCGTGCTCGTCCCCTCCAACGGATACTTCGGCCTTCGCATGGCCGAGATGGTGCGACGCGCCGGTGGGAGCCCGGTGGAGGTCGAGGCGCCATGGGGCCGGCCGCTGGATCCGGACGACGTACGGGACGCGCTCGCACGGCACCGCCCTTCCCTGTTCGCCTTCGTGCATGCCGAGACCAGCACGGGGGTTCTCCAGCCGGAGGTTCCGGCGCTGGCGGAGCTGGCCCACGAGCACGGTGCGCTGTGTCTCGCGGACGCGGTGACCTCGCTGGGCGGCGTCGAGCTGCGGGTGGACGACTGGGGACTGGACGCGGTCTACTCCGGCGGACAGAAGTGCCTGTCGTGCCCACCCGGGGCGAGCCCGCTCACGCTCGCCGAGAGCGCCATGGAGCGAATTCGAGGTCGCGAGCAGGCCGTTCGAAGCTGGTACCTGGACCTCTCGCTCCTGGAGCACTACTGGGGGGACGAACGCTCCTACCACCACACCGCTCCGATCACCAGCATCTACGCCCTCCGCGAGGCGCTCCGCCTCGTGGCGGAGGAGGGTATCGAGGCCCGCTGGGCGCGCCATCTGCGGGTGGCCGGCGCACTTCGCGCAGGACTAGAGACAATGGGACTCATTCCGCACGCGGACATGGCGTTCTGGCTACCAAGCCTCACCACCGTCCGCATCCCGCCTGCCGTGGACGGGAAGCGGGTGGCACGCCGCCTGCTGACCGAGCACGGCATCGAGATCGCGGGTGGCCTCGGGAGCCTGGCCGGGGTGGTGTGGCGTATCGGCTGCATGGGCCATTCGGCCCGACCCGGCAACGTGCTGGCCCTCCTGTCCGCGCTTGGAAGCGTGGTGGCCGACGAGGGCGGCGCGGTGGACGTGGCGGCCGGGCTGGCCGCTGCGTCGACCCGCCTGGCCGCGAAGACGGGGGCACCGGTCGGCTGAACCGGGCCCGTGGTGAACGAAGCCGCGACTACGTGGCGGCCGGACAGACCTCGATCCGTTCCGTGCCGGCCGCAGGTCAGCGCGGCCGGCTGCCCCGTCAGTCGATCGCGAAGCGGGCGTGGACGGTGACCCGGATCTCCTTCTTGCGGGACGAGGTGTTGTACACACCATAGGCCGCGGTCTCGGTCGAGTACGGCTCGGTGATCTGGAACACCCCCGCCTGGGCCGAGAGGACGCCACCCACCTTCTCCCCCACGCTCCCGGCGATCTCGGCGGCCCGCTTGCGCGCATCCTCGGTGGCCCGGGCCAGGAGGCTCCGCTTCACGTCGGCCAGCCCCGAGTAGAAGTACTCGAGGCGGGACTCCTGGAGCACCGTGCCCGCAGGCACCATCCCGGCCGGGTTCAGCGCCAGGCCCTCGACCGCCGAGAGGTCGGAGGAGAGGACGAACAGGGACTGCATCACCTGGTAGCCCTGCGGACCCTGGGGACCGTACACGGGCTGGGTCGTGATCGGCTGCAGTGTGATGGCCGAATCGGGGACGCCGGCCTGCTCCAGGCGATGCACCACCGCCTCGACGTCCTGGTGCGTGCGAGCATAGCCCTCGGCGAGCCCCGATTCAGAAGTCCTGCGCGCCAGCTGCAGGCTCCACTTCACCTGGTCCGCCTCGAACGGCTGGCTCGCCAGACCGGTGACATCGATGGCATCACGCTGGTGCCGGGCCCCGTAGAAGAACAGCCCGAAGACCAGGGCGGCGCCCGCCATGCCCGCTGCCAGGACGAGCGCGGCGGCCATGGGCCGGGCGAGGGCCGAACGGTCTCGGGGAGGTGAGCTCATCTCCACGCGTGGGCTCCCGGGCTGGGGTCGAGGGCTCCGGCAGGATCACGATTCTACGCTCGGCCCGGCCGGGTGTGCCCGGGGCCCCCCGCGTCCGTCTCGTGCCCGGAGAACCGCCCCCTTCAGGTAGCCCGTCTCGGGAACGGAGAGGAGCTCGGGATGGTCGGATGCCTGTCCCAGGATCCGCTCCAGCACCAGAGGACGGCCCACATCGGACGCCGCCTCGGCCAGCATGTCGAGGAAGGCCTCGCGCCCCACGTGGTAGCTGCACGAGAAGGTGAGGAGCCGGCCGCCGGGCGCGAGCAGCGACATGGCGCGCAGGTTGATCTCTCTGTATCCGCGCAGCGCGCCCGCGACGGCGCGCTTGCTGCGAGCGAAGGCCGGAGGGTCGAGCACCACGAGGTCGAAGCGCTCTCCCGCGCCGGACCGCTCGCGCAGGTAGTCGAAGGCGTTCGCCTCGACCCACTCGATGGTCGGGAGGCCGGACAGGGCCGCGTTCCGTCGCCCGCGGTCCAGCGCCGCAGCGGACTGGTCCACGGCCACCACGCGGGCGCCCGCCGCCCCCAGGTGGAGCGCGAAGGAGCCGTGGTAGGTGAAGACGTCGAGCGCCCGGATCGCTCCCCCGGGGGCGGACATCCCCATCTCCGCGGCCAGCCGTCCCGCCAGGACCCGGTTCTCCCGCTGGTCCAGGAAGGCCCCCGTCTTCTGGCCGCTCCACGGCGCGGCCAGATACCGCACTCCGTCTTCCTCCACCTCGACGTCCTCGGGCACCTCGCCCCGGACGAGCTCCACCCCGAGGGGGAGTCGCTCGTGCCGCCGGACCGGCGAGTCGTTGCGGAGGAGGATGCCTCTCGGGCGGAACGCCTCCTCCATCGCGTCCACGATCGTGCCACGGCAGGCCTCGAGTCCGGCCGAGAGCATCTCGGCCACCAGGTAGGGGCCGTACCGGTCCAGCACCAGGGACGGAAGTCCGTCGCCCTCGGCGTGCACGAGCCGGAGCGCCGTGGCCCGGATCCCGGAGCGGAGCGCCGCGGCGCGCTCCAGCCTGCGCCGCCACCACGCCGCGTCGATGGCGACGTCGGTGCTATCGAGGAGGCGGAGCCGGATCTCGGAGGCCGGCGAGTAGAGCGCCCGGCCCAGGAAGGAGCCCGAGACGTCGCGCACCGCCACGATGCCCGGCCGCCGATCGGACGGTTCGACCCGCACGTCGCTCCGGTAGATCCACGGGTGCCCGGCGGCCCAACGGGCGGCCCCGCGACCACGCACCACCGCCTCCGGTGCACCGCCGGCGTGGGAAGGATCGGCGCTCATCGCCGCGAAGGTAGGGAGGGCGCCGCATGCCGGCCAGCGCGCCTCGGAGCCCACGTCCCACTTTCCGTGACACGTCCCGCTCGGTACGATGGCCACGCGCTCGCCCCACAACAGAACCTGCGAGGACGGAACGACATGCTGCGCCGATTCTTCCTATGGTGCTCCGAGAGCGGGTGGCTGGCCCGTCAGCTACCGCAGATGCCGTTCGTGCGGCGGTCCGTGCAACGCTTCGTCCCGGGAGAGAAGCTCGACGACGCCCTCGGCGCCGTCGACCGGCTCGGGGAGGCGGGCCTGTCCTCGGTGCTGACCCGGCTCGGAGAGCACGTCCACAGCGAGGAAGAGGCCGCGGCGGTGGCCGCCCACTACGTACACGTGCTCGAGCAGGAGGAGGCGACGGGCCGCGCGGCCGAGATCTCCGTGAAGCTCACCCAGCTCGGACTCGAGCAGTCCACGGCGATGGCGCTGCGGAATCTGCGTCACCTGTGTGCCGAGGCGGCCCACCGGGACAACTTCGTGTGGGTCGACATGGAGGACAGCTCGTACGTGGACCAGACGCTCGAGGTGTACCGGGGCGCGCGAGCCGAGCACGACAACGTGGGCCTGTGCCTCCAGGCCTACCTGCGGCGGACCGCCGCGGACCTCGAGACGGTGCTCGGCGTGCACGGGACCGTGCGGCTGGTCAAGGGAGCGTACGACGAGCCGGCCGACGTGGCCTTCCCCGACAAGGCCGACGTCGACGAGAACTACTTCTCCCTCGCCGTCCGGCTCCTGGAGCACATCCGGGAGGAGGGAGGACGGCAGGGGCTGGCCACGCACGACGTGGGTCTCCTGGAGCGCGTGCGCACGGCGGCCCGGGCGGCGGGCGTTCCGCCGCACGCGTACGAGATCCAGATGCTGTATGGAATCCAGCCCGAGGCGCAGAAGAGGCTGGCCGCCGAGGGCGAGCACGTCCGCGTGCTGGTGAGCTACGGGAGCGAATGGTTCGCCTGGTACATGCGGCGCCTGGCCGAGCGGCCGGCCAACGTCACGTTCGTGCTCCGGAACCTGCTCTCGGGCTGAGCGCTCGGCGCGCCGCCCGTCGACAACGGGCGCGCCGAGGGCCGCCGCGATCCGGTCGTAGGCCCTTCAGCGCCGTCGCAACCGCACGCACCCGGTGGGATCCGCGCGCTCCCCGGCCCTGCGCACCACGAAGCAGATGTCCTGGTCCACCCACACGCCCACGGTCCGGTCCCGCGCCAGGGCCGGCATGAACCGCATGCGCTCGCCGATCTGAACGGCGGCGCGGTCCAGTGCCGGATGGCCGCTCGGACGGGACACGCTCACCCGGTCCACCTCGCCGCTGGGCTCGACGAACAGCCGCAATCCCACCTCGCCGCCGATTCCCGCCCGCCGCAGCTCCTCCGGATAGAAGCGGGCCCGCGCCCGGGCCAGCCGCCAGTCGTCCCGCAGGAGGGGCGGCACCTCCGCCCGGCCCACAGCGGAGCGGAAGCCTCCGTCCCAGCTCAGGCTCGGTGGCGGAGGGAGCGGGACCGGCGCGGGGGGCGCGAGCCGGCGCTCCGGGTCGACCGCGGGCGGAGCCGGCTCCACGGCACGGACGAGCGGAGGGTCGGGGCGACGGACGGCGCCGGGAGCCGGCGGAACGCGCACCTGGGGCGGGAGGGCCACGACCACGAAGACGCCTCCACGTCGGGCCAACGGCCGGCGCGTCCGGGACGGAAGGGAGCCCAGTGCGAGGAGGAGACCGTGCGCGACCACCGACAGCACGAAGGCGGCTGGCAGGGCGCGCGACCACAGCCTGCGCAGATCGCGGTCGTCGCGGGACGACACCCGTCCCCCGACCGGGTGTCCGCGCTTCCGGAGTCCACCGGATGCGCGGCGGGCGAGCTCGGTGCGGGACCGGCGATGGAGCATGGCTCGGTCCTATCGATCGGGAACCGGCCGGTCCGCGGATCCCTTCGACCCGCCCCGGCCACTTGCCGTCGTGGCAACCTAGGCGTCGTCGTCTCCGAGCGTCAACGCGTCTCCCCGGGCCCCGCGAGCTCGAGACCACCCGACCCCTCGCGCACCGGCGGCAGGTACGTGCCCACCTCCCGGCGGCTCCACCACAGCCCCGTGCGGCGATGCTCGGCCGGCGTGACGAACCGGTACTCAAACAGACGGGCGCGGAGCTCGTCCGGCGGCGTCGCGAGAAAGGGGCTGTGTCGATCCAGGAGCGCGGTGACCGGGGCGCTTCCCGCCAGGAGCCGGGAGACGAACGCCAGCAGCCAGGGATCGTAGCGGGCCGAGAGCGGAGCGCCGACCGAGAGCGCGCGCTCGGCGGTGAGGGCGGCGAACCACATCTGCCAGTCCAGTCGCGGCATGTGCGGCGTCACCTGGGGCGGGGGCCGGCCGAGCGGTCCCGGCTGGTCGCGGAAGACGTACTCCCTCCACAGCCCACCCCTCCTGCGACCCTCGAGTACGATCTCCGGGCGTGTGGTGGTCATGACGGCGAAGAGCCCGTAGCCGTTCACGAGGTCGAAGGGAGCGATCGCCGTCTCCAGACGGACGATCGGTTTCGGAACGATACCGGGCCGGCAAGCGCCGGCCACCTCTCCCGTACCCGCGACGGCGGCCACGAGGGCGTAGACGATGAGGACCGACCCCCGCACTCTCCCGGCCAGGTGGCGCGCCGGTGGGCCCAGTCTCTCCAGTAGGCCGTGTAACGGCGGCACACGCACCGCGATGGAGCGCCACGCCGTATCGTCGAACAGGAGGAGAGCCAGCACGACGGTGAGGAGGTTGAAGAAGCCATAGTTGCCGGTGACCATGATGAGGAGCTGGAGGCCGATGATGCTCCACGCCCCCACCCGCCGCGGACGCCCGGGCACGAGGAGGAGAAGCGGTCCCAGCAGCTCGGACGCCAGGGCGAGCGCGGTGGCCGGCCTCGTGACCCACCCGGGCGCGGCATCCGCCCAGAGGGACACCGGGTTCGGGAGCGGCTGGGTGTGGAAGTGATAGCCAAGCGCGGTGAGATGCCGCCAGGTCGGGTCGCCGCTGGCGAGCTTGACGACGCCGGACTCGAACACGAGCCGGAACAGAAGCCACCACACGAGCCACACCGCCAGGCGCGGCGGTCGAGGCAGCGTTCCTCCCCACGCGGCCCCCCGGAGCGGAAGCAGGAACAGGGCCGCGAAGCCCGCCTCCACCAGGAGCACGTCCCATTGGTATCCCAGGAAGGTCTGTCCAGCCACGGTGAGGGAGAGATAGGCCGCCCACGCCCACGCACCCGCCACCAGCGGAGCCACGTCGCCCGCGAGGAGAGCGCCCGCGAGGGCGCCGCTGGCGGCCAGCGCCACCAGCCACCGGTCTCCCTGCCCCAGCCACACAAAGGTGGGCGCCAGCCGGTAGGCCCGAATACCGAACGCGGACCGGAGCGCGGGAAGGTAGCGGGCGACCGGGAGGATGCCGCCCCTCCCCACGAGACCCCTCACCTGCGGGAGGAGCGAGAGGAAGGCGGCCACATACACCACGCCCAGGAGCCGACCGAAGACCCAGGCCGAGAGGGCGTGCTCCGGAGCGCGGAGCCTCGCTCCGAGCGCCGCCGCGCGACTTCGGGCCTCGCCCGCTCGGGGCGTCGCCGTGACCGCGCCCCCCCGGCCGGGCTCTCTCACCGGAGAGTGAAGTCCCGCACCTCCGGCCGCTCGCGCGCCGAGGGAGGCACGACGGTCATGCGCACCGATCGATCGGCCGGATCGAAGTCGAACGTCCGGAGGACCTCGGCCGTGGCGTCTCGCATCCGCTCCAGGGCGCCGGCCCCCAGGCGCCGCAGCTTCCAGAAGTCGAACGTTCCGATCTCCATCTCCGGCGCCGGGGCGAGCACGAAGCTGGTGACGGGCTTGATGTGGATGTCGGACCGGGTCCTCGGCGCGCCGAGGGCGATGAGCTCGTTGTACAGGCTCACGTCGCGCAGCGCGTCCCTCTCCAGCGTCCCCTGGCGAACGTCCATCACGCGCGCCAGGCGCCGCAGGATGGACCGGTCGGAGTGCCGGCTCTCGAAGGAGGCGTGCAGCGGGAAGATGAACAGCAGGTTGCACCCCTCGTAGCGCGTCGTGTAGCGGATCGGGAGGTTGTCGATCACGCCCCCGTCCTCGTAGGCCATGCCGAGCGGGCCGCGCGCCCTGGGGAAGAGGGGCGGAATGTCCATCGAGGTGAACACGGCCTCGAGCACCTCCTCCGGGGAGGTCACCCGGAACCGGCCCGCGGCCGGGTCGACCACCGATGCCACCGGTTCGTAGCCGCGTCCGGAGGGAGCCACCCGGTAGTAGCGGTAGGAGGGGCTGCGGTTGGTGGCCACCTCGAGCCGGGCCAGGTCCACGTTGGTGCGTGTGAAGTAGGCCCACGGAGGGCCGCCGGGCAGGACGCGCGACAGCCCGTGCCCGAACAGCGGGAGGAAGGAGCGGCGCCAGGCCCGGTCTCGCAGGAGGTAGTTCCTCAGTCCGGGAAACCAGTGGGCCGGCTCTACGAGCCGTGCGGGAGCCGCCGTCCTCCACCAGCGCTCCAGGGCGCCGTCGGCCACCCGCCGCGTGAGCCAGAACATCGCGTTCCAGGCACCGATGGAGGTGGCGGCCACGGCGCGCACGTAGCGGTGCGCACCCTCCCGCTCGAGGAAGTCCCAGAGCGCCAGCAGCGCACCCGCCTGGTAGACCCCCCGCGCCCCGCCGCCCGACAGGACGATCCCGATGCGCAGCTCGGTGTCGTCCACCTCGGGAGGGGCCCGGTCCTGGGCCACGAAGCGGGCCAACCCGCGGGACCCATCACCGGTCCGCGGCGCGCTCGGGCGCTCGAAGACACCGGCCGAGGCCCGGTCGCTCCCCTCCTCCGCCGCCGAACGGCCCGCCACCGACCTGGACCTGGCGACCGGCGCCACGGGGTCCTCGGCACCCCTGGACCCGGGCGCCAGCACACCCAGGAGATCGTGCACCCACGGTACGAGGACGATCCAGGTCAGGAGAGCGAGGCCGGCACCGGCGGAAGCCACCGCCACGCCGCGCGCCGCCGGAAGACGGAGGAGCCCCCCCGCCATCCATAGCGCGGCCGCCAGGCCCGCCATCAGCCCGATCTGGAAGCGCCACGACAGGGAGCGAAAGAGCTCGATCAAGCGGGCCTCCGGACGCCGTCGGTGGGAACGAGAGCGGACGTCGGTCGCGGCCGGTGATGCAACGTAGATGCGGCGCGCGGTGGCCGGAAGGGCGCGGCTCGAGACGAAGGGGCGGCGGTCGAGCAGGAGCCCGAGCGGCGAGGCGTTAGCACCACCCGGCCGCCCGGAAGCGGCCACCCGGCGCTACGCCCCGTCGGCCCACGCGAGCGCCAATGTCGAGCACAGGGAGCCCGCCCGGGCGGCGGGCTCGAGCTTCGCCAGCGGACCCCGGGTCAGGGCGACGTATTGCGTGACTCCGGCCACGGCCTGCGGTACGCGTGGCTCACCCTGCTCCACCTCGGCCGCGTAGAGACGCATGCGGAGCCGGTAGCCCGCGCGCTCGATCTCGCCCTCGCGGAGCAGCGGGCCGGGCCGAAGCGACACCCCGAGCTTCTCGCGCCCCGCCCTCCGGACGGCGTCCTCCCAGCTCTCTCCCTCCCGCAACGATCCGGCGGGGAGCCCCCAGGCATCGGGGAGGTCCTCGTCGTCGGGGGGACGCCGCACGAGGAGGAAGCCGCCCGCGCGGCCGTTCCTCGCCGGCCCCGCCACGGACCGCGGCGCCTCCGCCACGGAGCCCTCCGCGTCCCCCGACCTCTCCTCCACGGGCTCGATCAACAGGGCGATGGACCGCTTGACCGGCTTCATGCCCGGCAAGATCGGCTCGTTCGGGCCGCGCGTCGAGTGACCGCGACGCACGGCGAGCATCGGGCCCGGACCTCGACGGCCGGGCCCGGTCGCCGGCCGCCGGGCTCCGGCACGGCCGCACTCCCTCCTCCGTTGACGAACCGGACTCCCTCGGCTCACCTTGCCGACGCACGCGGAGCGTGCGCGACCTACTCGTACCCTGGCGTCGGAGGCTCTCCCATGTCCATCACTCTCTCGGTGAACGGCAGTTCTCACCAGGTCGACGTCCCCGACGATATGCCCCTCCTCTGGGTGCTGAGGGACGTGATCGGCCTCACGGGGACCAAGTTCGGGTGCGGCATCGGCCAGTGCGGCGCCTGCACCGTGCACCTGGACGGACAGGCGGTACGCGCGTGCCTGACGCCGGTCTCGACGGTGGGCTCGGGAAAGATCACGACCATCGAGGGTCTCTCCGACGACAACAGCCATCCGGTCCAGCGCGCCTGGATCCAGGAGGACGTGCCTCAGTGCGGCTATTGCCAGTCGGGGCAGATCATGAGCGCCGCGGCGCTCCTGGCCGGGACCGCGACTCCCTCCGACGCGGACATCGACCGGGCCATGAAGGGCAACATCTGCCGCTGCGGCACCTACCAGCGCATCCGGAAGGCCATCCACACCGCGGCCGATCTGGCGGGGAAGGAGGCCTGAGATGGCCTGGACCGAGGAGGGCGCGGACAGCGTGTGGGCCAACCTGGTCTCCGGGGATCTGGCCCATCTGGCGGACGGTCCCGGAGTGCGGGCCTCCGACGGCCTGAGTCGCCGTGACTTCGTCCGGGTGGCCGGCGCGGCGGGCGCCGGCCTCGTGCTCGCCGTGTCGATCCCGGGCTGTTCGCCGGCGGACCGGACCGGGGGAGGGCCCGGCGGCGGGGCGAAGGGCGCCTTCGCCCCGAACGCCTGGATCCGCATCGGCACCGACGGCGAGGTCACCTTCGTGGTCGACCGCTCCGAGATGGGCCAGGGCGTCACGACCGCGCTTCCGATGATGCTGGCGGAGGAGCTGGAGGTGCCGCTCGATGACGTCCACTTCGAGTTCGCGCCGGCCGCGAAGGAGTACTTCAACCGGATCTTCGGGTCGCAGGGTACCGGCGGCTCGACCAGCGTGCGAGCCGCATGGAAGCCGCTCCGCAAGGCCGGGGCCGCCGCCCGGATGATGCTGGTCTCGGCCGCCGCGAGGAAGTGGAACGTGGATGCCTCGACCTGCACCGCGGCGAACGGGAAGGTATCCGACGGGGCCGGGCACAGCGCCACCTACGGGGAGCTGGCGGAAGCCGCCGCGAACGAGACTCCGCCCGAGGATCCGCCGCTCAAGGACCCGAAAGACTTCACGATCCTGGGCAAGCGGCACCCGCGGCTCGACACGCCCTTCAAGACGAACGGCTCGGCCGTGTTCGGCATCGACGTCCGCCCCGATGGCGTTCTCATCGGCGGCGTGGAGCGCTCGCCCGTATACGGCGGCAAGGTGAAGAGCCTGGACGAGTCGAAGGCGATGCAGGTGCCCGGTGTCCACAAGGTCGTGAACCTGGGCGACCGGGTCGGCGTCGTGGCCGAGCACTACTGGGCGGCCGCGAAGGGTCGCGAGGCGCTCCAGGTCGAGTGGGATGAGGGGCCGTGGGCCGACCAGTCGAGCGAGAAGATCGCGGCCACGCTCCGGCGGCTCGGGCAGAAACCGGGGGCGGTCGCGAGGAATGATGGCGACACCGACGCGGCGCTTCGGAAGGCCGGATCGCGCGTCCACGAGGCCACCTTCGACCTCCCCTACCTGGCGCACGCGTGCATGGAGCCGATGAACGCCACGGCCCACGTACGTGCGGACGGTTGCGACGTGTGGGCGCCGACCCAGTTCCAGACCGCCACCCAGCAGACCGCCGGCAAGCTGGCCGGCGTAGATCCGTCGAAGGTCCGGGTCCATACCACCTACCTGGGCGGCGGCTTCGGGCGACGCGCCATGCAGGACTTCATCGCGGACGCCGTCCTCCTGTCGAAGGCGGCCGGCGCCCCGGTCAAGGCCGTCTGGTCCCGGGAGGATGCCACCCGCCACGATGGCTATCGCCCCGCCAACCACCACGTCCTGCGCGCCGCCCTGGACGGGAGCGGCCACCCGGTGGCCTGGAGCCACCGGGTGGTGGCGCCGTCCATCACGCGCGTCTTCTCTGGCCAGCCGCTCAAGAACGGGCTGGACAGCGAAGCCGTGGAGGGGGCCGTGGGCATGCCCTACGCCATCCCCAACGTGCAAGTGGACTACCACGACGCCGAGGTGGGCGTCCCGGTGTGGTTCTGGCGCTCGGTCAACAACAGCTTCAACGGCATGGTGGTCGAGTGCATGATCGATGAGCTCGCCCACCTGGCGGGCAAGGATCCGTATCGGTACCGGCACGACCTCCTGGCCGACAAGCCCGTGCACCGCCGGGTCCTGGACCTGGCGGCCGACAAGGCGGGCTGGGGTAGGCGCCTCCCCGCGGGCCGCGCGCACGGGATCGCCGTGTTCGAATCCTTCAACTCTCACGTGGCCCAGGTGGCCGAGGTCTCGATCGAAAAGGGCAAGCCCCGCGTGCACCGCGTGATGGCGGCCGTGGACTGCGGCCCCGTGGTGAACCCCTCGATCATCGAGGCCCAGGTCCAGAGCGCCATTGTCTACGGCCTCACGGCCGCGCTCTACGGCGACATCACCATCGAGAACGGTCGCTGCCAGCAGGGGAACTTCAACGACTACCTCATGCTGCGAATCGACGAGATGCCGGAGGTCGAGGTGCACGTCGTGATGGACAGCGACGCCGAGCAGGGAGGCATGGGAGAGCCCGGGCTGCCCCCGATCGCACCCGCCGTGTGCAACGCGCTCCGCGCGCTGACCGGCAAGCCGATCCGGAAGCTGCCGATCCACGTGTAGGCGCCGGACCGGAGTGCCGGTGACGGAACGTCCGCACGGCTGTGTGGGTCCGGGACACCCCGCTGACTGCAGGAAGACGCCGCCTTCCTCCCGGTGGCACGAAGAGCGGGGGCGAGAGCGCGCGGTCCGGCGGAGTCGGTCCAGGCCGCCTCAGACCGGCTGAGCCTCCCGCCGCCGCTTCTCGTCTCTCAGATCCTGCGTGATGCGGAGGCTGCAGAAGCTCGGCCCGCACATGGAGCAGAATTTTGCCGTGAGCGCTCCGGCCCCCGAGAGGGTCTCATCGTGATACGCCTGCGCCGTCACGGGGTCGAGCGCCAGGTGGAACTGGTCCTCCCACCGGAACTCGAACCTCGCCTTGCTGAGCGCGTCGTCCCACTCGCGCGCCCCGGGGTGGCCCTTGGCCAGGTCGGCGGCGTGCGCGGCGATCCTGTAGGCCATCACGCCCTGCTTGACGTCCTCCCGGTCGGGGAGACCCAGGTGCTCCTTGGGGGTCACGTAGCAGAGCATGGCCGTGCCG